>JAEEQP010000073.1 GCA_016285355.1 Bacteroidales bacterium | reverse complement strand
AAGCGCAGATAACCAGTAAACGACAATTCTTAAGCACTACAATTATGAAGAAATTATCAATTATCCTTGCCGCGATGCTTGTTTGCGGCGTGATGCAAGCCCAGCTTGTGGAAGGCTGGCAGGAAATTCCGACGGGCGTTACCGAGAACCTTTTTGGCGTGGCTTGTCTTGACAAGAATGAGGTGGTTGCCTGTGGCGAAAACGGCAAAATCCTGAAAACCGTTGACGGCGGCGAAACATGGACAGTCAAGTTTGAAAAGGAAGGCTACGACATGATACATGTAGCCTTTGCCGACGCTCAGGTGGGCTATGCCTGCGGCGACTCCTGCTGGTGGAATAACGACAACCACAAAGGCGTTATCGTGAAAACCACTGATGGCGGCGAGACCTGGCAGGAACTCCCCAACACGGAGTTCGTGCATTTGCAATGGCCTGATTGGATTCGTTCCAGCGATTTTTGTGTGGTGGATGAAGATACCTATTACCTCTTTACTAGAGATGCCGTCCTTTGGCGAACCACAGACGGAGGACAGAGTTTTACTTCGATTCCGTTCCAATATGGAATGGTGAACCATTGTGTGTTGTTCTTTGAGGGCGAGACGGGATACCTTGTCGTAATTGATAACGGAACACATATTCATAAAACCACCGATTCGGGACTGACTTGGAGCGAAGTCGTTACTAATGGTGCGTATTTCGGTTATTCGGTTGTTACGCATTTCTTTGACAAGAACCATGTGGAAATGTATGGCTATTTCAGTGAAGGCACCCAAAATTTGCTTGTGACGGAAGACGGTTTTGAAACAGTTTCCTATTTGAACGTTGAGTGCCCAATTATGGATTATTACGGTATGTGGAATGTGAGCCATAGCAAATACACGTCAGACACTTATGGGTGCATTCTAATTGGCATGACTTTGACGAAAGGTTCGACAGACACGAACCCATACATTATGAAGGATGGATGGGAACACTGCGAATGGGTCAAACAAGGCATTCCGGAGTGTGAGAACAACGGTATGGTGCAATGCCGGGATTTGTATGCGGTTGATGGCGTGGACACGGTTTTCTACATTGCCGCTGAAAACGGATTCGTTTACAAGTCGGCGATGATACCTGTCAATGGCGTTGAAGAGAATGCTTTGCAGATCAATGTCTATCCCAACCCGGCAAAGGATAGGGTTGCCATTGAAGGAATTGAAGCTGCGGAAGTGAATGTTTATAATGCGCTTGGGCAGGTGGTGAAGACCGTGCGGGGGACGAATGAAATTGATTTGAGCGGATTGGTGGAAGGGGTTTATTTGGTGAGGATTAGAGATGGAGAAGGGAGAAGCTATGTGGCGCGGGTGTTAGTGAAGCAATAGAGATTTCCCGAAGGGAATCTCCTTCCTTTATGACGCGAAACGAGTGAAAAACAGATCCGTACCATTCTAAAACAGGAACTCCACGACAAAAAAATACTTATCTGTCTTTTTTTCAATAAGTTAAGCTACATAAAATCACATTTTTAGACATTTTTTTAGCCAAAAAATCACATTTTCGGATACTTTTTTCATCAAAAAATCACATTTTCTGGAGAAAATCACATTCAACGATGCACAAACGGAATATCATACATCCACTGAACATATTTTTTCACGTTTTTTCCCTTAATCCAAATAAAAAGTTTATTTTTGCGCAATATTTCAACCTATACACTGAAATATTTTCAAGAAATCACTCTATATAAGTTGAAAAAATGCGGAAAGTATGGACAAACAAGTCATCAAGATGTCCTATCGTGGTATCGCATTAGAGAAAAACTGGCAATATGATTCCGCCATGCTTCATGAGATTGCCCGACAGATGGAGGAATATTTTCACTATGGTGGTTTTGCGGAAGCCTTCGACCTTGTGGACAAACGCGAGTGGATCAACAGTCTTTATCAGAAAATACTGTTGGGTGACATCATTGCGCGTCACGGCATACGGAACACACGTTCCATCCGTCTTTTGGCGAAGAAACTGGCAGAAAATGTGATGCATCCTACCGCCTTGTCGCGTCTGCAGCACATCATCAAATCTTCAGGCGAGAAAATCGGGCTCGAAACCATCAAAGATTACTTGCAATATTTTGAAGAAAACTATCTGACTTTCTCATTGCCTAATTTCGTGTCGCCTTTCACCGACCAGGAAACCATTAAGAAGCGGTATTTCACCGACAACGGATTATTGAACAATTTCCTTTTCAATGGCGAAGCCAAACTATTGGAAAACCTCTGTGCCATCCATCTGATGAAACAGTACAGCAACACCGACGAACCTCGTCTATTCTATTACAACCGTAACATCGAGGTTGATTTCTATGTACCTGAAGCCAATCTCGCCGTACAAGCATCTTACGATATCAATGATGATGAAACACGTCGACGCGAAATCTCCGCGCTTGTGTCGCTCAACAAGGCTTTTCCCTTAAAAAGTGCCATCATCGTCACTCGTGACTATGAGGAGAAAATAGAAGAGGGAGGACTCACCATCGAAGTCATCCCCATTTGGAAGTGGCTGTTGAACTGATTATCTATGCACAAACGGCACATCACACATTATTAATATCTCCTTCACGAAAGCCTGCTCGCTGGGGCCGAAATGTCCATCGGCGCGAGAGAGTTGTGTCATCATGCGGGAGAAAGTGCGTTTCTTGTCCTTCGTCATGCGCCTCAAAGTCTCGTATGCCTTCATCTGTAGGGCGTTTTTGGGAATCGGGACAAAATCCTTGGCCTCAAAATCCAATTCCTTGAGACAAGACTTCAGGCAATCGCTTTCTCCAATGTGGGTCTGGAAATCGGCTCCGGCCAAATTGTACAGCACATTGGCGACGGCGTTTTTCTCCTCTTGGGTAAATTTTTCCTCCATGACGACAATTTTTGGTGCAAAGAAACGATTTTTTCTAATTTTGCAGCAACAAAATTTCAAAAATCGAATCACAATGAAAAGACTATCCTTTCTGTTCCTGGCTTTGGTAGCCTCGTTTGCGCTGCAAGCCCAATGGGTCGACGACCCGACAACTAACACCTTTATCGCCAATTCATCGGCAGATGGTGGCGAGATTTACACCTCCACCGACCCTGTTTCGGGCGACACCTACATGCAATGGTCTGAAATGCGTTCCAACGGCTGGGCACCCATCCTGCAACGCCTTGACTTTGAAGGCAATCCGCAATGGGGCGAAAATGGCATTCCCATCACTACGCCCGATATTGCCACATGGTCGCCAGGCTACGCCATGACCGCCACTAACGACGGTGGTGTGGTGAGCGTGTTCCGCACGGCTTCGGCCCATCATTATGCGGTCAGAATCAATGCAGATGGCACCTTCCCTTGGGGTGAGCAGGGCATCGTGCTCTTCGACGGACAAGGCGGGGACCGTTCCGAAGTGATGGCTGGCAACGACGGCGGCGTGTGGGCTCTTGGCACCGATTATACGTACAGCTATCTGCAATACGTCAGTGCTGACGGCACATTAGGCCCCATCATCACCATTGGCGATGGCGACTGGAATCACGATTTTGGCCTGATGGTTCCAGGTTTCGACAATAGTGTTTTGGTCGTTTACGAGAAAAACCACTGGGCTTACACCTATTATTATGAAAAGGAGATTTGGGTGGTCGGCTACACCCCAGACGGCGCACAAATCGGTCCCGAGGTGCAGCTGATGGCTCCCTATACCATGGGCGGCAGCTATTGCCACTATGTGGTGCCCGATGGCGCAAACGGTGGCTATGCCTATATGTGGCACGCGGGCATCATGGGTGCTTTCAACACCTACGTCTTCCACTTCGACGAGTACGGCAACTCCACCATCAACGACTTGAACGGCACCCCAGTTCACGAGGCTGACGCCAACAACTTCTTCCTTAGTGCATACGGCACCGTCGACCCCATCAGCCACGACCTCATCATCGCCTACGAGCAGACCGACGCCTCCACGCAGTCACAGAGCAGAATCTATATGAACCGCATCACCTCGACAGGCGAAAAGGTTTGGGGCGAAGGCATCTTGGTTGCTGATTATGTCGGTGATTCCTATTCTGACATCTTGGTCGACGCTTTTGAAGACGGCAGCGGTTTCTCCCTCATCTACACCAAAGGCAGTTACAACTCCACTGTAGAAGCCAAAGGCTTCGACATGGATGGCAACCTGCTTTGGACCAAGCAGATGAGTTCGAACAGCTACAGCAGATCCATGTGCGAAAACAGCACCGGCTTCCACCTTGGGCAGAATGTGATAGCTTGGGTCAATTCGGCCAACGGCGGTGTATACGGCCAGAACATCGGCCCCGACGGCACCATGGGCCCCATCGAACCACCTGTTATCACTTGTCTGGCGCCTGAAAACTTTGAAGGTGAGTATATTTACGACATGGAAGAAGAGTTGTTTGGCGTGAAACTCAACTGGGTTGCTCCTGAAACGCAACCTTTGCATTATAACCTCTATCGCTACCAAGACATCACCAAGGACGGAGAAATCATCGAAGTGCCTGGCGATGCCACCTCTTATTACGACGAAAGCGGCACCGGAATCTACAAATACCAACTGACCGCTGTATACGAAAACTGCGAATCCGACTTTGCCCTCACACCTGAAGGAGAAAACTATGTTTACATTGAAGTGACTGGCATTGAAGACAACAACAACGAAGAAATCGTCGCCGTCACAAGGATTTACACCATGAACGGACAATGCCTGAAGCACAGCAATGTGGATGAACTGAGCAACGGTGTTTACATCTTACAAGGCTTGACGACTGACGGACAGATGGTTAGCAGGAAGATTGTGGTGAACAAATAAACATTAGAAGCTATAAAAACGATGTAGAGACGGTGTGCACACCGTCTCTACTGTTTTTGTGGGAACTGTTGGATTCGAACCAGCGACCCCCTGCTTGTAAGGCAGGTGCTCTGAACCAACTGAGCTAAGCTCCCTTGCGTTTTCGGGGTGCAAAAATACGACTTTTTTCACTTTTGGCAAACAAAACTTCGCATTTTGTTGCATTTTTTCTATCTTTGCACATAATATTTCGCACAAATGAAGTGCTTGTTTGGCCATGAAAAAACTCAATTTCAATAGGTTAAATACATTCGGCTGCCACGGCGTGACAGTCCTACACGGAAATCAATTCAACAAATCAACAATAAACAATTAAACGACAATACAATGGGACTCATCAAAGCAATCACAGGCTCCATCGGCGGCACCTTGCGTGACCAATGGTTGGACCTCATCAAATGCGACAACATGGACATGGACACCCTGATGGTGAAGCAAACCACCAAGTCGGGGCAAATCTCCAAGAGCAGCCGCATCATCGTGGCTCCCGGTCAGGTGGCCGTCATCTACGACAGTGGTGCCATTCTCGATGCCACCGCCGAGGAAGGCGTCTACACCTTCGACAAATCCTCGTCACCTTCGTTCTTCGCGGGCGAGTTCGGTCCTGTCTTCAAGGAGATGTGGCAGCGTTTCACCTACGGTGGCACACCCGCCAAGGAGCAGGCCGTGTTCTTCTTCAACAACAAGGAAATCCTCAACAACAAGTTCGGCACCGCCACACCTATCCCCTACCAGGACTGGTCGCACGCCATCCCGAACCAGATGACCAACTCGCTGATGCCTATGGGCGTGAACGTGCGCTGCTACGGCACCTATACCTTCCGTTTGGACGACATGGGCGTGTTCATGCGCAACCATGCCGGTACGGCCAATGTCATCAAGAAAAACGACATCGTCGAGCAGATGCGTAGCGAAGTGATGGCCGCATTCCAGAACGTGCTCAACGAGTTGGGCAAGACCCAACACCGTGTGCCTGTCCTTGAATTGCCAAGCTACACCGACGAAATCAAGCAAATTATGGACGAGAACGTCTTTGACGAATCTATCCGCGCCCGTGGTGTGCGTTTGGTCAGCTTCGTCATCGAGTCCGTCACCCCCGACGATGCCAGCCAGAAGAAAATTGACCGCTATGAATACAGCTCCAACAACATGATGCAGCAAGGCAAGATCATCGACGTGATGGATACCGCTGCCGGTAACGAAAACGGTGCTATGGGCGGCTTCATGGGTGTCGGTATGGCCAACATGGGCTCGGGCGGCATGACAGGCGGCGCGATGCAAAACGCTTGGAACAACCAAGGCGGACAAGCCAACTACGACCCCTACAACCAACAGCAGAACGCGCCCCAACCTCAAGGCGTTCCCTGCCCGAAGTGCGGCACGATGATTACCGGCAAGTTCTGCCCTGAATGCGGCGCACCTGCTCCGGCACCCAAAGGCAAGATGAAATGCCCGAAATGCGGGACGGAAAGTAGCGGGAAATTCTGCCCTGAGTGCGGTACACCTTTGGTAGCCGTAGGCCCGAAGAGATGCCCGAAATGCGGCACTGAGGTGACAGGTAAATTCTGCCCTGAATGCGGTACGCCAGTGTGATAAAAACGTAGAGACGGTGCATGCACCGTCTCTACAATATTGAACGCGAGCGAATAACGGGGTTCGAACCCGCGACCCTCAGCTTGGGAAGCTGATGCTCTACCAACTGAGCTACATTCGCGTTTGAGACTGCAAAAATACAGAAATTTGTCATTCTGCAAACATAAAACATCAATTTTTTCGGCTATCACGATGTGACAGCTCTAACTGACAACTGAACAACTAACTATTAACTGTAAACTGAAATAATATGCCCATTACTGAAAAAGACGAAAGAATCATCCGAGACAGTTTCCACCCGAAATCGTGGAACGACATCAAAACCCACGACTCATGGTCGGTGTTCAAAATCATGGCCGAGTTTGTGGAAGGAATGGAAAAGATGGCGAGAAACGGTCCATGCGTCGCTATTTTCGGCTCGGCACGCACCCAACCTGGCGAAAAATACTATAAAATGTCCGTTGAGATTGCCAAAAAGCTGGCTGACTATGGCTTTGGCATCATCACAGGCGGAGGTCCTGGCATCATGGAAGCCGGCAACAAAGGTGCCCAACATGGGGGTGCCACAAGTGTCGGCCTGAACATCAACCTGCCTTTCGAACAGCACTTCAACCCCTACATCGACAGCGACAAGAACATCTCTTTTGACTATTTCTTTGTCCGCAAGACCATCTTCATGCGCTATGCACAAGGTTACATCGTAATGCCTGGCGGTTTCGGCACCTTGGACGAGCTGTCGGAGGCCATCACGCTGATTCAGACCAACAAGATGGTGAGCTTCCCTGTGGTGCTGGTCGGCAAGGAATATTGGCAAGGGCTGATTGACTGGTTCAGAAACACTTTGCTCGCCAATCACATGATTAAAGAGGAAGACTTCGACATCTTCAACGTGGTCGACACTGCCGACGAAGCCGTGAAAATCATCAAGGAATTCTACAAGAAATACGCCATCAAGCCGAACTTCTAATCATGCGACGCTATATTGAAGTTCCGCTGCAACTGCTTGACATCGAGGGAGAAGGCTTCCATATCATGGTCAAAGGCCTGATTCATGGTAAGGAAGCCCATTTCCTCATCGACACAGGAGCCTCGCGCTCCGTCTTCGACCCCAAGACCATCTCCACCTTCATTGAAAACATCGAGTTTGAGAAGAAAGAAGGCCTGACTGCAGGCGTAGGTAGCTCTGACTTGGAGAGTGCGACCTTCAAGATTGACGCTTTCTCCATTGGAGAAATGGAAATCCATGATTATGAAGCCGTTGCCTTGGATTTGGAGAACATCCACGAGATGTATGGCAAACTGGGTCTCCCCCACATCGACGGCATCCTTGGCGGGGATTTGCTAAAACGGTATAAAGCGGTGATAAATTACAGATTGAAAAAACTGAGGTTTACGCCGGTTTAGAGCAAAACAGCTGTCTTATTAAAATACCGCGGCTCTCGTAACCACCTTTTTCAAAGCAGACACAGGGAAACCTATTTTCAGAAGCAATTCCTCCAAACGGCGGCGTTCTTTGTAGGGAATTGTCAACTCGTAAGTCATTAGTTCGTTTGCATCCAAAGTCGGTATCGGCTCAAATTCATAATAAGAGTCCGTATCGGGTTTGTATTCCTCTGGAAGCGCAGAAGGTTGAACGAGCTTGACATCATGGTAATGCACATCGTTGTCAATATCAACGGAATAGAGATAGCCGTCATTGGGATGTTCCATCAGTTCGCGCAAGGTCAATTCCTTTCCGATATATTTCTGCAAATCGGCAAGGCTGACGCGGAAAACGAGCCAACGGTTGTCGTCCTCGTCCTTGTCAACCCAATAGAACAGATAATCGTCACCTTTCCCACTGACATAGTGCGAAAGAAAAGGCCCATCAAAATAGACCAAATCGGCAATCTTTTTGAAATTGCTGAAATCAAACTGTATGTCGAATCCCTCTAACTGCTTCATAGTCTTTTTGTTATTTTGAACGACTTGTTCAAGTCGCATTGTGCGTATTCGTAGAAGTCAAAATGTCCGTTAGGGCTGGTTGTTGTTTTCAAACCGTCTTCATTAGTCAGTATTCCTTCAGCCAATGCGTCACCGATGGAAGTTCTGGCATTCTTGAACGCTTTTTGCAAGTTGGAGAAGAAAATTTCTGCTTGAGAATTGGAAGCAAAACACGAAAGGGCAAGAAGAGATGTGTCAGCTTTTCCCTTGCCAAGGTCTTGGAGCATCCTTTTCGGATTGCGGACATATTGCGGAATGTGATTTTGCTGATCTGGTGAAGAGAAAGCGAAACGACAAGCCTTCATATCATTTGGTGCATACAAAGGAGGCATGGTGCATCCCTCTGCAACCAACTTATCAATCCACTCTTGGTATTTGAGCTTATTATCGGCCATTCACAAACAACTGTTTTTGTTTCACCCTGCAAAAATACACTTTTTTCCAATATAAGTAGAGAATCACTCCTCTGGAGTGCCATCCGTTGTTCCCTTTTTAATCAACTCCAGTTCAGCCTCTTCCTTCTCCTTGACATACTTTGCATCAAGACACAATCTAAACCCACCAAAAGAGTTCTTCAAATCCGGCAGGCGTTTGCCGCGCCATGAGACACGGCACGAGGTCTTGGGCAATTGCCAGGCACCACCACGGATAATGTACATCTGACCATCCTTGCCGAGACTTGCATTGCGCTCGTTGTCAAAATAACGGTATTTGGACGAGCACCATTCCCACACATTGCCAGACATGTCGTAAATGCCCAACTCGTTGGCGGCGCGTTTTTTAACCTTTTTGACTTTAGTAGCGTTGCCGTTATGCCAAGCCACGCGGTCCACATCTTTTCCACCGCTGTAAATGTAGCCTCGCGAATTTTTTCCGCCACGCGCCGCATACTCCCATTCCTCCTCGGTGGGAAGCCTGAAATGCATCCCAGAAATGCTGTCCAAAAGTCGCAGAAACTCCTGCACCTCATAATAATCGACATTGGTCACAGGGCGTTTCGGGCATTTCGTTTTGCTCGGGTTGTAGCCCATCACGGCCTTCCAAAGTTTCTGCGTCACCTCGGTCTGGCCGATATAAAAATCCTCGTTCATCTTCATGTAATGCACTGGCAACTCGTCCGTTTGAGAGAAGCGATCATAATTGAATTCCGAGGTATCTTTGTGCTGGGCACCCATCCAAAAGCCACCCTTCTCGACACGTACCATATTGAAAGACACCTTGTTGACGCGATAGGAAGTGGGTGCAGGAAGCGTATCTTGCGCCAAAAGAGCCATTTGCAAAAAAAACAGCAAACCTAAAAGCAGGGAAATTTTCTTCATTTTAATTCATTTTGAAGGCAAAAGTAGAAGTTTTAATTCAAGATTCAAAATTTAAGATTTAAAATTCCGCATTCTGCATTCTTAATTCTGCATTCTTAATTCTACATTCTGCATTCAAAAATTTCCACTATCTTTGCGCAAAATTAACTACGAACAATGCCAAGAATACTTATCATCGACGACGAGGCCCCCATCCGCCGCGTGCTGCGCGACATCCTCGAAAACGAAAGCTATCAGGTGGACGATGCCGCAACAGGCATGGAAGCCCTGCAACATATTAAAGACCAAGACTTTGATGCCGTTTTCTGCGACATCAAGATGCCGGAAATGGACGGCATCGAGGTGCTGGAAGCCATCCGCAAGGAGTCGGATGTGCCTGTCATCATGCTCTCGGGTCACGGCACCATCGAGACGGCGGTCGAAGCCATCAAGAAAGGTGCTTTCGACTTCATTCCCAAGCCGCCCGACTTGAACCGCCTGCTCATCACCTTACGCAACGCCTTGGACAAGAAGAACTTGGCCACCGAGAACAAGGTTTTGAAGAAGGCGGTGAAAATCCAGCACCAGATGATTGGCGAGTCGCAACCCATGCTCGATGTGAAGGACATGATTGAAAAAGTCGCGCCCACCAACGCCCGCGTGCTCATCACAGGCGAGAACGGCACAGGAAAAGAACTTGTCGCCAGACAACTGCACGACCTCAGTCCAAGAAGCAGCGGACCCTTCATCGAGGTGAACTGCGCCGCCATTCCTGCGGAACTCATTGAAAGCCAACTTTTCGGTCACGAGAAAGGCTCTTTCACTTCGGCCATCAAACAGAAAAAGGGTGATTTTGAGTTAGCCGATGGCGGCACCCTCTTCTTGGACGAAATCGGCGACATGAGTCTTCCAGCACAAGCGAAAGTATTGCGTGCCTTGCAAGAGAACAAAATCGTGCGCGTGGGTGGTGAGAAGGAAATCCCTGTGAATGTGCGCATTTTGGCGGCCACCAACAAAAATCTGAAGAGCGAAATCGAGAAAGGTAACTTCCGCGAGGACTTGTACCACCGCTTGAGTGTCATCGTCATCCAAGTGCCGCCGTTGCGCGAGCGCAAGGACGATATTCCGCTGTTGGTCGGCAACTTCTTGGAAGTCATCGCACAAGACATGGGCAAGCCCGTCCCGACCTTTGAGCCAGAGGCTTTAGAAGCCCTGAAGCAATACCAATGGACCGGCAACATCCGCGAATTGCGCAACATTGTGGAACGCCTTGTGATTCTTTGCGGTAGCGACATTACTAAGGATGATGTGGTGCGGTTTGGTAGTCCGCTGAAATAAGAATATGTCCGACTTTCTATGTCATTCCTCGCTGAGGCATGTGCGACTGGAATCTATAGAAGGTCGGGCATATTCTATTGACGGCTTTTGAAAACATAGATTCCATCCCCGCAAGCCCTTGCTTGGAATGACATGCTTTCAAAAGCCTGCTTTACTTTTTTTATTAATCCCCTTGCGGGGCATCGAAAATAGCTGTATTTTTGCCGTCCGTTCTTTGAGGATGACAACTCTAAACTCTCAACACTAAACTCTAAACTAAAAAGGGGATGCATGGTTTTGACAGCAAGATGAATTGTCATGTAAGCATGTCGAGCCTCGCAGTGACGCTCGTAAATCTTGACTGCAAAAAATTAATTGGCGAAAACAACTACGCTCTCGCTGCCTGATTGAAGCACAG
>JAEEQP010000072.1 GCA_016285355.1 Bacteroidales bacterium | reverse complement strand
CTGTATATACTCTCCCCTATTGTTCTTGATTTGATCCATAAATGGTGTCGGCACATAGCCCTCCTTGCCCGGATAGGTGAAGTAGCTCGACGACCAGCCGCCATAGAGCGACAAAGTGGGCAGCAGTTGCCAGCGGGCCGTCTTCAAGGCGAGGCGGGCGTTCTTCATCGTGCCCTCGGCCAAGGCCACCTCGGGCAGCCATTGTTTGGCCCGACTGACCAACAACGAAACATCATCCGGGGTTCCTGTAGGGCTGCCACGATGTGACAGTCCTACATCCAAACCATCAATTTTCAAAGGTTCCTCAATAGGCCAAAACATCACATCCTTCAGAGTGATGATGGCGTTGTTAAGGTTGTTGCGGCAAGTAGTAAGCAAATACTGTTTTTCGGCGAGGTCGCTCTGCACTTGCACCACATCGGCGTGAGACTTTTGGCCTAATTGTTCTTGCTTTGTGGCGAGTTGCACGGCCTTCTCCGCCGTGGTCACCTGCGCCCGCAAAGCCTTCTCCAATTCGGTGTAGTAAAGCACATTGCAGTAGGCCTCCATCGTGGCAAGGCAGATTTGGTCTTCCAGTTGTTGCTCTTTGGTGAAGCCCATCAGTTGCGCCGTCTTGGTAATCTTTAAATTGTTGACGGCCTGGAAACCGTTAAACAAGACGATTCCGCCCGAGAGGCTGTAACCATTGTGGAACGAGGTGACCACGCTATAGGTGTTCGTCTCGGGGTCGATACTACGACCGAAGTTGTAATAAGCGTTGGTGCCACCGCTCACCTCGGGCGTGAAGGCGTTCAGGATGGCGTCGCGGCGGTTGATTTGCGCGTCTCGGTTGTCGGCCTGCTGGATACGGATTTTGGTGGAATGCTCCACTGCATAGCGCATACATTCCTTGAGGTTCATCGTGACGGTGTCCTGCGCCATGAGGCTCGTGCCCGTCATCAAAAACAGGGTCGAAAGGGTGATGATTTTGCTTGCTTTCATAATGCACATGATTAAAAGATGTGCATGGGCAACCATAAATCATGCCAAAATTATAAAGCACTAAAAACCAATTATTTATAAAAACCACCATTGTAAAAAGTGTAAAGTTTCTTTACAGTGGTGTAAAGAAATTTTACAGTGACACTTTACAAATCCAATGAAACAGACAAATCAATTCTTTCCGTATCCGAAAAAATGTATAATTTTGCCCATTGTAACAACCAACAACATCATGGCACAACTTACCACCATTTCTCCTGCACAATATGAAGTGCTCAACATGCTTTCCTGCATCACGCAAGAAGAAGACATTGCCGCATTGAAGAATGTCATTGTGCAGTTCCTGAACTCGCGCTTGCAGAAAGAGATTGATAGGCTTTGGGACAGCGGCGACCTCACCGAAGAAAAAGTCGCCCAATGGAGCCACGAACACATGCGCACACCTTATCGGCCAAGAGTATGAACCGATACATTGTGCTCGATACCAATTGTTTGCTTCAATCCTTGTCAAGACGAAGCACCTATTACAAGGTTTGGGAAGACTTTGTACTTGGAAAATACACACTTTGCATCTCGAACTCGATTTTAGAGGAATACGAGGAAATCATTGCCTCGCACATGTCGCCCTTGGCCGCCAACATTGCCATAGAAGCCATCTTGCGAGCCAACAATGTCATCAGAGTGGATGCGCATTACCAATTCAACATGATAACCACTGACCCCGACGACAACAAGTTTGTCGATTGCGCTGTTGTTGCTAACGCCGACTACATCGTTACCGAAGATAGTCATTTCAACGTTCTCAAAACCAGCCCTTTCCCACCTGTCAAAGTAAAAAGGCTGCGCGAGTTTTATGACGAACTTTGCGAGTTTGATTTGAGACAGCAAAAAAATAAGTGTAAAGAAACTTTACAATGAAAGACTATTTTTTCGTATCATCGACGATGCAGGCCACTGTGGTATCGCCTGTCACATTGACCACTGTCCGTAGCATGTCCAAAGGCCGGTCAATGCCCAAAATGAGTGCCAAACCCTCAATCGGGATGCCGACCGAGTCGAGCACTATCATCAGCATGACGATGGAACCTCCAGGAATGCCTGGCGTACCGATAGACGAGATGGTGGCCGTGGCCAAAATGAGTAACATCTGACCAAAGGTCAAGTCCAAGCCAATCACTTGAGCCAAAAACACCGCCGCCACAGCCTGATAACAACTCGTGCCGTCCATGTTGATGGTCACGCCCACAGGAAGCACGAAACTGGAGACCTCCTCCGAAACACCCAAATGTTTTTGCGTCCGTTCCATCGTCAAGGGCAAAGTGGCCGCACTCGAACTGGTCGAAAAAGCCAGCATCTGCACAGGAAACACTGCCTTGAAGAACTGGCCGAGCTTCTTTTTGCTGAAAATGCGCAAAAGTGTGGGATAGATTAAGAAAATGATCACGGCCAAGGCCAAAACCACTGTCAGGGCATACATACCCAAAGCGGAAATGATGCCCAAATCGCCTGCGTAGTCCACAATCAAAGCAGCCATCAAGGCAAAAACCCCGATGGGCGCAAAAGCCATGATAAAGTCAATGATTTTCAGCAAGATGAGATTTAGCTGTTGGAAAAAGCGCACTACTGAAGCCGTCCGTGATTGTCCCACACAAATTAAGGCCACACCAAAGATCAAAGCAAAGAAAATGACTTGTAGCATGTTGGAATTGCTGCTGAACGCCTCAAAGACATTCTCAGGCACCATGTCAACGACAAACTGCAAAGGAGAGTCGTCCATCACTTGCTGCATCTGGTTCTGGCGTTCCGTAACCGTCTGCTGGTAACGCTCCACAAACTCGGTCTGCTTGTCCTTTGGGAATAATTGTCCAGGTTTGATAAGGTTCACCGTGACAAGTCCGATGCTCACCGCAATGATGGTGGTGCAAACATATATCAGTATGGTTTTCATTCCAATGCGTGACAGGTTGCGAATATCCTTTAAACTTACCACACCCAAAACAAGTGAAACCAGCACCAACGGCACGGCAATCAACTTGAGCAGGCGCATAAAGATGGCTCCAAACGGAGCCACCCAATCGCGCACAAAATCATCCCAATGCAAGGCCATGGCTAAAAAGCCAAAACCAAGACCCATGCCCATGCCAAGTAAAATCTTGGCAAAAAGCGGAACTCTTTTCCTATGTGCTTCTCCCCTATTCAATCAGATTGATTTTTTGGGTCGAAACTCCATCTTCGGTCACGATGCGAACAACATAGATACCTTTGGAATAACCTTCAAGGTTCAACTCCACCTTATTAGAATTGGTCTTTCTGTCCTCCAACATCACGCCATTGATACCCATGAGTTGCACATTTTGAATGTTTTTCGCAGCCTCAATGCAAACTACATCCTTGGCGGGATTGGGATAAACATTCAGTTTCAGTGCAGCCAATTCATTCACATTCACATCAGTAGTGTCAGTCGGCACGACTTTCACATCGTCAACAAACCAGTCAAAGGCCAAAAACTCGCCAAAGCTGTTGTAGCCTCTAAAACCAATCTTGATATTCTTCCCGATGTACTCGTCCAAGTTGATGGAAATGGGCTCATCGTAAGCGTTGATTTGTCCGTAAGGCATGTCGGCAGCATCCCATTTATCATCCCAAGTGCCATTGTAGGTGTCGTACACACGAACTGCAAAGTGGTCGTAACCATCGGTGCCGTATTGCACCCAGGTCCAGAACTGCAACACGGTGGGTCTTGTGATGGTCAGCACAGGAGTAATCAAGGTTTGGTCTTGTGCCGAAGGACTCTCGCTATTATCCCATTCCAGCACGGCTTGCTTATTGCCACGATGGGGCGAGACGATGAAATCTTCTTCGTAATAGTCCGTGTAATACACCGTACCTTGGAAACTCCAATCCCACCATGTCGGGTTGCCGTCGGTAGTCCAGCCTTCAGGAAGACCGTACAAAGTGCAGTCCTCAAAGGTTTCAAAAAGCAAAGGACGCTGATAGTCCCAACGGATCGGAATCTCCTCCGATGTAGCACTGTTGCCCAAAGCATCTACCAATTGCACTATCATTGTGCCGTGAGTGTGGTTGTCGTAGGCGGGAATGGTGGCCGTGTAGTCGTAATTGCCCTTACCAGCGCGAGTGAAAGTCAAATCGTGGCTCACACCCCAAATGGTATAGGTGGCCGACAAGGTGGCAGGCATATCCGATGCATCATGGACACGCAAAGTGAGGTTCATCTCAGTGTCGGCGTAGGTCTGGTTTCCAGTGACAGCAATCACAGTGGGAGCCTCGTAGTCTTCCGATGAATTGTTGATGAAGATGTCGTCAATAAGGAGGTCCCAGCCATAACCACTCACACCTTCAAAAACAACAAAGCCATAACCCGTTGGGCTGTCGAAGGTGAAAGAATACTCATACCAGTCGTCCACATCAGCAATGACGGGCTCCAAATAAGTGCAGCGGTGGACAGTGCCTAACAGTTGGCCGCCTTCCGAGCTCGGCACCGAATTATAGTACACATTGATACGGTCGGGGCGGTTGATATTCGGATTGCTGTTGCGGAACATCCAGAAACGAACGATGTTATCTTGTGCGTTCAGTTCTAACTTGGGCGAGACCAATTCAGCTGAGCAGCCTTCGGGATTGGTGTAGGTATAGAATCGGGCCATATATTGGCTTCCCTCATGCGGCATAGCACTCGGTGTGGAGCTCGATTCGCGCCTGTCAAAGGCGTAAGTACCGTTGGTAATATTGTTCTGCCAACCAAAAGGCACAAAGGCATTCTCGAAACCTTCTTCCAAGGGGTAATTATTATAAGGTGCCAAAGCGGTAATTTGGAAATCAGCACTTTGTGTCGGGGCAGAATGGTTAGAGACCACATCAAAGGTAGCATGAACTATTTCATTGTTGTTCAGATTCATGGGCAAAGTCGTCTTGGCCACCAGTTCCACCGAACCGTTGTAAGGCAAACTGACCTGGCTCACTTGCGCGCCATTCTGATAGAACTCAATCGGCAAGGCACCTGTGCTGTTGAACTGATAAGTATCCGATTGTTCGCCTGTATTGCTGAGGCGGAAACGCAGATAGGCAGGCTCGCCGAAATAGACAGAAGTATCGGCTGTGAGTTGCTCCACATTGAAATGATACTGCGCGGTCTGCTCGATGATGATGTCATCGATGGACAAGTACCAAGGCCCATTGTCGGCCACGCTGTGGAATCCCACATAGAAAGAGCCGGAACTTGTGGCCTGGAACACACCCGAGGTCTGCTCATATTCTTCGTTGTCGACCACCATCATCGGCACCGCTGCCACCGTCATCGCCGAAGGATTAGCACTTGCACCGGCTTTGACTTCCATGTTGAAGTGGTCGACATGCCAGGTAGCATACCAGAACGACACACGATAGTAGTTTCCTGCGGTCACATTGATTTCCTTGTAAATCCACACATCGGTATTATAGGTAGCATACATATACCAGTCGCCGGTATGTGGCTTTCTCCCTCGGGCTTCGTTGTCGTCAGGAATGGTGATACCAGCTTTCCAGCCACCATCACCAATCCAGCCTACTGGAGTCTGGCCTACAGTGTTACCATTTTCAAAAGTCTCATTGACAAGAACTTGGGCGGATGCACTTCCCATCAGAAGCCACATCGCAATCATTGCATACAGTTTTTTCATATTCGGTTAGTTTTGATATTTGGCTACAAAAATAGGGATTGTTTTGATACCAAGGTCAAAATTAATCGCTACCCTATTTCAAAAACATAGTTTTATCCAGCGGTGAATGGGGTAATTTGGTCGTTCACCGCTGGATAAAAGATATTTTCTGAAATGCAACTGATTTATTATCAAAAATTTGTCATTTCTCAAACAAATCATCAACGGTGATTACATTTTGGAAAACGCCGCTGTACTCATTATAAGTCAAGCCTTCAGTGGTCACTAACACATTATGAACAACAGCCCGACGCGGTATCATCTCTTCTAACAGGTTCTGACGATGAACAACCTTTGAATAATAGGCCTTGCTGACCGTATATTTCTCGTTGTAAAACTTCATCTCGCAGAGGTTCACAACATTGTCTTTGCGATTGATCAACATGTCAATTTGCGCTCCTTCAGTCTCGTCTTCCCCTTTAACCACCCATGCCGACTCCGTTGATGAAACACCAAGAATATTGAGTGAGTTCTTAATCTGCCGGATATGCGTAAAACACACTTCCTCAAACGCAAAGCCCCGCCATGAAGATACACCTTGCGAAGTCACATTGTGCATCCAAAACTCAGGATCAATCTCCTTTCTACCTTGCACGAACTTCATGTAAAACAGGCAAAAATGGTCTATCAATTTGTAATGCTTCTCCCGTTTTCCTTTTCCGAAAGGGATGTACGACTCAATGAAATCACCGGCGACGAGTGCCTTCAACATCGTGCTGAAAGAGCCGCCCCCTGTCAGTCCTGCAGCTCTCGCAAGCTCTTCCTGAGTATAACCTGATCTCCTATTGCCAAGAACCTTCACGATTTGCTTCATTTCATCAGGTCTCGAAAACACGGAAGAAAACAAGCGCTCGAACTCATCACTCAACACCGCATTCTTCTTAAAAAACAAGTTATCAACATTCTGCGCAAGACTTCTGCCTGACTCAAAATAACTCAGATAATACGGTACACCGCCAAATATCATATAACTTTGCACAATATCGTAACGCGACATTCGAATACCCTTGCTGTGAAAGAACTGTTCACACTCATTGAGGGTAAACGGCGACAGCCTCAACTGACCGGTAAGCCTTCCATACAAGCCTCCATGATTATTAATAAGGTTGTCAGTAATCCAAGAAGTTGCCGAGCCGCAGACCACCAACATGAAATTGTCACGATGGCAGCCCCAGCCGTTCCACAAAGCCTCCAAAGCCGTGACAAAGCCCGAACGAGGTGTGTCCATCCAAGGTAATTCATCGAGGAAAACCACTTGCCGCGAGCCGTCATCAATTGATTGAAGGTGCATTTCCAACATAAAGAAAGCTTCAAGCCACGATGTCGGACACTTGCTTTTCTTCATGCCCTGCCGCTGCAGCGACAGATAAAAGTGCTTCAGTTGCTCTTTCAGGCTGTTCTTGTGGTTTTGCTCGTCCACGGGCGATAATCCCGAATGGCGGAAGGTGATTTTTCCCTTCAATGCCTCGTCCACAAGAAAAGTCTTTCCCACTCGACGACGGCCATATACCGCTAAAAACTGTGGCATTTTACTGGAATACAGTCGTTTGATTTCCGAAATCTCGTCTTTTCTGCCAATGATATTCACCATAAAACATCGTTTTATTCAGCGGCAAAGATACAAAAACATGCGTTCACCGCTGAATAAAACACATTTTTTTACCCTATTTTTCTTCAAAAAAGTGCTTTTATCCAGCGGCGAACATGGTAATTTAGTCGTTCACCGCTGGATATAACACATTTTTCCCTCGATTCAAAACAGCAATTCCTTGCCAAAATGTCAGTTTTCCCAATGGCACACAATTTGACTATCGGACGCGAGTCTTCGAGACACGAGACGCGAGACGTTCCCATCGTCTCGTGTCCCGCAGTCTCGAGTCCCGAGTCTATTTGAAATTCAAAATACAAATCGATATGCAAACAGGTAACATTGGAGTAAAGACAGAAAACATTTTCCCTGTCATCAAGAAGTTCTTGTATTCGGACCAGGAGATCTTCCTGCGCGAAATCATCAGTAACGCCGTGGATGCCACACAGAAGCTGAAAGCCCTCGCCGCCTCGGGTGAGTTCAAAGGTGAATTGGGCGACCTTACTATTAAGGTGGAAGTCGACAAGAAGAAAAAGACCCTCACCGTCCGCGACCGCGGTATAGGCATGAACGCCGAAGAAGTCGACAAGTATATCAACCAAATCGCTTTCTCGGGCGCGGAGGAATTCATCGCCAAATTCAAGACGCAAAGTGAGGCCGAGGCCGCCAACATCATCGGACATTTTGGCTTGGGCTTCTATTCCGCCTTCATGGTCTCCTCGAAGGTGGCGCTGATTTCGAAATCCTGCAAGGAAGAAGGCAAGAACGGCGTCATTTGGGAATGCGACGGTAGCCCAGAGTACACCATGAACGAAATTCCGAAGGGCGACCGCGGCACCGACGTCATCCTTTACATCGCCGACGATGCCTCCGAGTTCCTCGAAGAAGGCCGCATCCGTGAGCTGCTCAACAAATACTGCAAGTTCCTGCCCATCCCGATTCAGTTCGGCACACGAAAGGTGCAGGAGGAAATCGAGGGCGAGACCGACAAAGACGGCAAACCCAAGACCAAAGAAGTTGAAAAGCCTTGGATCATCAACGATGTGGCTCCGCTGTGGAAAAAAGCCCCAACCGACATCAAGGACGAGGAATACAACGACTTCTACCATGTGCTCTACCCGATGAACTTTGGCGAGCCGCTGTTCCACATCCACCTCAACGTGGACTATCCCTTCGACCTCACGGGCATCCTCTATTTCCCGAAGGTGAAGAACCGCTACGAGTTCCAGCGCAACAAGATACAACTCTACTGCAACGAGGTCTTCGTCACCGACAGCGTGGAAGGCATCCTGCCCGAGTTCCTCTCGCTACTGCACGGCGTCATCGACTCGCCCGACATCCCACTGAACGTCAGCCGCTCGTTCCTGCAAAGCGACCAGAACGTGAAGAAAATCTCGACCTACATCACCAAGAAGGTGGCCGAGAAACTCGAAGAGCTCTTCAAGAAAGACCGCGAGGCTTACGAGAAGAACTGGGACGACATCCGCGTGTTCATCGAATACGGCATGATGAGCGACCCGAAGTTCTACGAGCGCGCCGAGAAGTTCTTCCTCTTCAAGGACACCGACGACAAGTACTATACCATCGAGGAATACAAGACCCTCATCAAGGAGCAGCAGACCAACAAGGACAAGATGCTCGTCTATCTGTATGCCACCGACAAGGACGACCAGTACACCAACATCGAGAACGCCAAGGCCAAGGGCTACAACGTCCTGATGATGGACGGCATCCTCGACCCGCATTTCATCAGCGCCTACGAGCAAAAGGAAGGCGAGAAGGGCGACGACAGCCGTGCCATGTTTGCCCGAGTGGACTCCAACACGATTGACAAACTCATCGTAAAGGACGAAAAGGAAGCTGAATCGAAGCTCGACGACAAACAGAAGGAGACCCTGAAAGCCGCTTTCGAAAAGGTCATCGACAAGGTTCGTTTCAACGTGGAGTTCAGCAACGAAGGCGAGACCGATGCTCCTGTGGAGGTCACACAAAACGAGTGGATGCGCCGTATGAAGGAGATGGAGCAGATGGGCGGCGGCCCGATGTCGTTCTACGGCTCCATGCCCGACAGCTATACGCTGATGCTCAATACCAACAGCCCCATCATCACCGGCCTCTTGGACAAGGACGAAGCCGAGCAGGAAGCCACCATCAGGCAGATTTACGACCTCGCACTGCTATCGAAAAATTTACTGAAGGGCAAGGATTTGAGCGAATTTGTCAAGAGGAATATGGAGAAACTGTAATCATGCTTCAAGCAAAAAGAAATCCCCGCAATGCCACTAAACTTCTCGGCGCTGCGGGGATTATTATTGTTACAATTCTATCATTTCGAGGAACATACTGGCCGCACAGACAATCCACAATCTTGAAATCCACTACCAAAACCTCCACTACCTAAATTAGCATTCGTAATCCAAGCATCAAATGATGATGCAGAAATAGGACTAAGACGATAATAATTCATTTCACCTAAACCAAACAACTTTCCATCTACGCAATAACCAGCACTAGGCAAGAAGAGGCTATTGCCATTAGGTGCGACAAATAAGCATCCGCTCACACCTTTCAGTTCTATCTTCTCACAACTACAATTTGTTATCAACTCTTCGAAATCCTCCATTCGTGGTAAATGCCAACTGAAATTCCAATCAACTTTTTCTTCAACACCAAACACTTCAACAAGATGGTTTAATTCATGACACATATAGTATTTTTCAACATCACCATCTTTGTAATATTCATACAAGTGCTTTTTAATATCCTGTCCTAGAATATAATATCCACCATAATCTTCAGGAGAACCAGCTCCCATATTACAAGTAGCCCAAAGTGTACCACTAGGCAAACCCAAGTCAACATAAGCATGGCCATTGATTCTGCCGTTTTCTCTATTTCCATCACATCCTATAAACGTAACAATTATTCCAATGAATAGTAAAGCTGCTATGACCTTTGTAGATTTGTTCATCTTATTGTTGGTTTTAGACTTTGCAAAGAAACAAAAAATAATCCTCATCAACTTCATTCCGAAGTAAAATTATTACTTTTGCAGTCACAATCCAAAAGCAATGGCAACAGCCTACAACAACACGATTTTCTCCGACTACCACCCCAACGGCAACCACATCAACACATCACTGCTGTGGGAGTACGACATGAGCACCTTCGACTGGCAGCGGTCGAAAACAATTGTAGTGCAACGTATCGTGGAACTGGGTTGGCCTGAAGATTTCTACGGCGCTTTCGACCTTTATGGCGGTTTTGAAGGCTTCCGTGAAATCATCAAAACCATCCCCCACCTTTCAGACATTGACATGAATTTCGTCTGCCATTACTTCAACCTGCAAAAAGAGGAATTGCAATGCTACACAAGGAAACAATCGAGACAGGCTCGCTTGAATTGCTAAAAAAGCTCCAATCCGAGCCGCTATTAGCTTCGTTCAACTTGGTTGGAGGCACTTCTTTGGCTTTGCGTTTGGGTCACCGCAATAGCGTGGACTTGGATTTGTTCTCGAAGGAAGACTTCGACTTGCAGGAAATCAAGGAACTACTTGTCAATCAATATGGTTTCAAGGTCGGCTACGAAAAAGGCAAGACCCTGAAAGGCTTCATCGGAAAGGTGATGGTTGATCTTATTAGATACGATTACCCGCACATCTGTCCTATTGAAACGGAAGAAGGCATCCGCATGGAAAGCCTTCCCGATGTCGTTGCCATGAAACTGTCCACCATTTGCGACAATGGTTCCCGCATCAAGGATTTCATCGACATTGCCTATCTTTCAACGGTTTATAATTTTGGCGAAATGTTGGAATTCTATAAACAGAAATATCCTTCATCCAACCCTCTTGTTCCAACAAAATCATTGATTTATTTCGACGACATCAATTTCGACGAGGATGTAGTCATGATGCAAGGAAAGTTTGATTGGAATAGCATTGCAGCAAGGTTGAATGAAATGACCATCTGCCAAAACATAAAGTTTAACAAAAAACCGTAAAAATCAACCACTTTCCGTCTATAAATTCCAAAATTAGTATTTCTAAACATTATTTTTTATCATATTTTAGTGTTTTCAAACATTATTTTTTGCAAAAAGTTAGTGTTTTGAAATACTATTTACAGTTACTTGGCCATAGACGAAACCGAAGTGGGCTATAGCAACAAAATCCCACTTTGGATGTTCGGGCTACTTTATTGACAGACGCGCACTGCCCGCACAACTTGTCCACGACAACGTTCGTATGTGCCGCACACGTGGCATTCATCCAGGTCGTAGTGGAAACTCCAACCGCGCTCGGGGAAGCCTGTATGGAGAGAACTCGACCAGTAGATGCCGAGGGTTG
>JAEEQP010000027.1 GCA_016285355.1 Bacteroidales bacterium | reverse complement strand
CTCCTGTGCGGTTGCTCCACATTCACGGCACTGCCGACCCTGTGGTGGGATATAGTGGCACTTCACAGTATTTTGGCAATCTTGGTCTTGGTGTCGACGCCATCCTCGACTATTGGAAAAACGCCAACGGTTGCGCTATCGAACCAGTCATCGATACCTTCCCCAACCTCAAAAACGATGGTCTACTCTTTGTGCGCTACACTTACGAGGGCGATACCGAGTTGCAGCACATCAAGGTCATCGGCGGCAATCATACTTGGTATCACAGCGAAGACCAGTACGACATTGGTTATCTGAAAGAAATACACAAGTTTTTCGTGGGCAACGGTGGCGGCAATGTGGGCGTTGCTGAGCCTGAGCAAAACACGCTGAAACTTTGGCCCAACCCGAATTCAGGCTGTTTCACCATTGAAGTGGAAAGTGCTACCAACATCGAAGTGATGGATGTTCAAGGCCGCAGTGTGGCCAAACATAACTTGAAGCCTGGCACGAATCAAATAAAGTTAGGCAGCCTTCCCGAAGGCTTGTATTTTATCAAAGGCGAGAATAGTGTAGTACAAAAACTCTTGCTGACAAAATAGCAAGTCTGTTATTTAACGACTTTGGTTACGAATGCTTTTTCAGGTGTTCTGATGACGAACAAATAGGTTCCTACAGGCAACGAGGAGAACATCTCGCCAATCTCAAAACGGTAGGTTCCTTCATGGGCAAGTCCTAAATCCTTGTTGACCAACAGTTTTCCATCAATGGAATAAACGTTTGTCGTCAAGTAATCCCCTTTTGTTAATTCGATTTCAGCATAACTTGAAATGGTGATAGGATTGCCGACGATTCGGATAAGATTCTCATTTTGAGCAGTTTCCTGAATACCTGTGAGGTCGAATTCATAGGCACCTAAGTCAATGCGGCCATCGTTGACGCGTTGGTGGCTATCCAGATCGAGGCCATTGAGAACTTCGGCAGGTGTTTCAAGTGCACCGGCATTGATGCAGGGACTATCAGCGCCCAGTCGGAAATTCTCGTTGTCAGGTCCTGCAAAGAGTGGGTCTTCATCAATGCAGTTCTCATAAATCTGAATCACTTCGTTGTTGGAAATATTATCTAAACCATATTGTACCAAGCAGTTATGAAACTCAGGAGCATAACCATCATACGTCCAAGACCACATCTGCACAGGCTCGTCAAGAGGGACACTGTTAGCGTTGCCGTAAACGATGCAGTTCCACATGACTGGAGAACTATGCTGATAGAAGAAGATGCCGCCACAGTTGACGCCGATGGAGAGGTTGCCAACCACGGTGAGGTTACTGACCAAAGGCGACGAGTCGCTGATGGCCAAGCCGCCGCCGAAATGTCCCGAGATGTTGTTGGCAAAGAGCGAGTTGGTGATGCTGCACGGTCTGTCATAGCAGCGGATTAAATAAAGTCCGCCGCCGTTGATGCCATAATTATGCTCAAACGCACAACGGTCGATAATAATGGAGCAGCTGTCGATGCTCAAAGCACCGCCGATGGCACCACTGCCGTTGTTGTAGCGGAAGTCGGTGTCGGTGAGTTCTACCTCGCAGTTGATGAAGCGCAAGCCACCGCCATACATATAGTAAACGGTATCTATTCCAGTGTAAGTCAAGTTGTTGTTGACAGCACAATCGTGCATTTTGACGGTCGACCATTCCGCATTCAGGGCACCGCCGTGTTCGCGGGAGAAGTTGCAAAACAGGGTGCTGTGGCCGATTTCCACATCGTCGCTGTTGATGATGCACAGTGCACCGCCGTCCTGGTCGTTGTCAAGGGCGGCTTTGCCATATTGGAAACGGCAATAATCTAATTTACAAGCACCTGCTTTTTCCATACGGATGCCGTTCCAGCCGCCCCGACCCATGTTGAAGAGGTGAAATCCGGTGGTGTCGGTTACAGTGAAGAGAATGGAGTCGTTTTTCGTTCCGATGGCGTTCAGCGAAGCTCCATCTTCAATGCGAATAGCATAAAATCCGTTGAAAATGACAGTGGTTCCAGCCTGAATGTTCAATGATTCCTGAACAATAACATCACCTGTAACAAAAACTGTATCGGCTTCCCAAATACCTGATTGCAAGCCATTTACTTCAATGTTTTGGGCTTTAGCGAAGAGGCAACCCAACAGAAAGCACAATAAAAAACGTGTCTTCATCGTAATTTGATTTGAAAGATTATGGCGCAAAAGTAAGGCTTTTTCATTACTTTTGCACCGATTTTTTAGAATTGCTATGAAACTACCAATTATTGGAAGAAAAAATATGCCCATTAGATATGGAAAACACGACTGATATTTTTGATAGAATGCCTGAGTTTAGCCGTGTTGGGTCGTTCAGTTTCCTGATTTGGGCTATTCTGATAGGTTTGTTTCTTTCTGTTGTTGTGAACATGGGGCCGGCCTTTATCACTTTGGTGCAGACCAGCCTTCACAGAGGATTCAAGTCGGCAGCATGGTTTATTTCGGGTGTTATTTTGAATGATGCCATGGTTATTGCAATATGTGTTCTTACCTCTGTTCAAGTGGTGATGCGTTCGCCGCTTGAGGTGACATTGTTCAGCATCGGAGCAGGCATTATTTTGGTGCTGTTCGGTATTTTTACATTCCGACGAAAGGTGGAGGAAAAGGAATCATTGTTGGAGAAACGCACCAACGAGATTTTGGAGAAAAAGGAAGACAGGCCTTCATGGCTTTTGATGCTCGGTAAAGGCTTTGTTATCAACCTGTTGAATCCTTTTGTTTGGATTTTCTGGTTCTCAGCAGTTGCTGTTGTGGCGGGCAGTATGGGCGGCAATAAAGTGAGTACGATTATCTTTTTTGCCATTATTCTTGGCACCACTTTGACGTTTGAGTTGCTGAAGGCTTGGGGTGCAGCCAAGTTGAAAGTGTTTTTTAATCCTAAACGCACCACCATCATGAATCGCGTTGCAGGTGTTCTGTTGGTGGTTTGCGGTATCTATTTCATTTTCTTGAAAGGAATTATAAACCTGCTTTAAGTGCTTTATACTTCGAATGCTGTCCAAGGCGCAATCTCAGGCAGAGGTGCCATGATTTCAATTTGCGTTTTGGTCACAGGATGCTCAAAGGCAATCCGCCATGCGTGCAGGCTGATGGAAGCATCGGGATTACTACGCGGATAACCGTATTTCAAGTCGCCACGGATGGGGCAGCCGATATGTGCCAACTGACAGCGAATCTGATGATGTCTTCCTGTAAACAACTCGACTTCAAGCAGATAAAATGTATCTGATTTCCCGACTACACGATAACTCAAACGTGCCAATTTGGCCTCCTTTGTACCTTCAGGAACGACGAACGACTTGTTCATCTTCTCGTTCTTGACGAGGTAATCTTCCAAGACATCGGCTTGTTTGGGTGGATGGTTTTTCACGAGGGCAAGGTAAGTCTTGCGTAAGTCGCGGTCTTTCACCTTCACCGTCATGCGCGACAGGGCTTTGCTCGTCTTGGCAAACACCACGGCACCACTCACAGGTCTGTCGATGCGGTGGACGAGGCCAGCGAAGACGTTCCCAGGCTTGTCGTATTTCTCCTTGATGTATTGCTTTACATCATCGAGCAGGCAGATGTCGCCTGTCTTGTCGCCCTGCACGATTTCCGAGGGGAGCTTGTTCACCACTATTAGGTGATTGTCTTCGTAGAGGATTCTGTCAGATATGTTGCTCATAACTATTAACTTCAAACACAAAACTAACAACTCTCAACTATCACCCCACTGCCAATAACATAAGGCTCCGTCTCATGATAAACCACTCCAAACTGTCCAGGTGCCACTCCTGAAATAGCGACCTCCGACTCAATGTCGGCACCGCGCTCAGTGAGGCGAATCGTACCGTATGTAAATTCCGGCTGATGCCGAATCTTGAAGCGGATACGCTGACCGTCAACGAATTGCAAGGCAGGATTCATCGGTTGTAGGTCGCCAAGAGGGATGATGTTGGTATATTGTGCCATGGGGTCATATCCCTGCGACACATAGACGATGTTGTTCGGGATGTCTTTCTTCACCACAAACCACGGTCCACCACTAAGGCCGAGGCCTTTGCGCTGCCCGATGGTATGGAACCAAAAGCCCTTGTGACGGCCTAATTTCTTGCCAGTCTCCAACTCCACGATGTCACCAGGCATCTCGCCAAGATATTCACGAATATAGTCGTTGTAGTTGATTTTACCTAGGAAACAAATCCCTTGACTGTCATGACGTTCTGCGCTTGGTAGCTTATATTTTGCAGCCAATTTGCGCACCTCAGGCTTAGGAATGTCGCCAATGGGGAAGATGACCTTGCTCAGTTGGGCGTAAGTGATGCGACCTAAGAAATACGTTTGGTCTTTGAAGGTATCGGCTGCGGTGCCGAGCCAAAAGATGCCGTTTTCGTCCTCCCACGAGCGGGCGTAATGTCCTGTGGCAATTTTGTCGAAGTTATGGCCTTCTTTTTCCTCAAAGGCACCCAACTTAATCCAGCGGTTGCACATCACATCGGGATTGGGCGTGAGGCCCTTGCGCACCATCTCCATGGTATATTTCCCGACGGTTTCAAAATACTCGTGTTGCAGGTCCACGATGTCAAATTTGCAGCCGTATTTCTTTGCAATATAAGTCGTTATCTCAATGTCTTCTTCCGAGGGACAGCTCGACAGGTCTTCTTTGCCCTCCATCCCAATCTTGATATAGAAGATATGCGGGTCGTAGCCCTGTTCTTTGAGCAGTGGCACCACCACCGAGCTGTCAACGCCCCCTGAAACCAATGCGGCTATATTCATGGTTTTGAAATTTAACTCTTAAATCTTTGGCAATGCATCAACATAATCCCTCAAAATTTCCAACAAGTGGTTAAATTCTTCGGAGTTGGGTATTCGTGTAACGAAGCTGATTTTCTTTTGAATTTCTTGAAGCGAGTTGGAGTCAGTGTGGGCCTTTAGGAAAAGTCGCCAATTATTGGCGGGTATGCCAAGAATGTCTGTCATCAATGTTTCGTTGACGAATTCTGACATGATACCTGTTCGAGCCAATCGTCCGAAGTTATTACCACCATCGTTGAAGGGTTTGTAATTGGTCTTGTCGCGGGCATTCTCCATGTATGGCTTAACACCATCGGGGACTTCCAATCTCCTTTCGTGCAATGTAAACGGCTTTTCGGTCTGTCTTTCGTAAACCCAATAGCGTTTTGTTGCCTCGGCTGCGGCTTTGGCGGAAAACACCCAAGGAGATGCAAGAACAGGATTCCCACATACCGCATCGCTAAGATACCAAGGAATGATGCAGAGCAAATCACCAACGTCGCAAGCCTCGGAAGCCGTGCGGTATCGGAATGAAGGCTCACCCTCTTTTGAAAGGATGAACCAACTTTTCAATTCTATTCCGAGAGCAACGTTATGTAAATCGTTGGTTTTTACCAATCTGACATCGGGGAACGATTCATTGGAACGGATAAAATGATAGGCATTCCAATTGCCATCGTCCCAGAGATGACGATGTGAGTTGAGGAATTGTACCACCTTATTTTCAATCATCGAGCCAAGCAACGTGTTAAGACTGAACAAATCGGTAGCCAAAATACCTGAATAGCGGTTTTCAATGGAACAATCTGCTGGCAACGATGGAAAAACGACATTTCGCAATCGTTCAATCAAGTCAAATCGATAATCAGTTTTAGCAATGGCATAGTCCGACTCCTTGAAAGTCGGCAGTCCTTCGATATGGGTAAAAGCTTTACCTTCTTCAGCTTCCTTGAGTGTTGCTGTTACAATGGATTTGTTGTTTTTCATACGGCGATAAGTTCAAGTTCTGCCAATCGGCTGCAAGCATTACGGAAAGTCCTTTCGGAAATTTCGGCCGAATAGCAGGAGCGGTTGAGACTGCGGCAGCATAATGCGGTAGTGGCCAATCCCGCAAACGGATCCCAGACCACATCGTTCTGGTCGGAAGATGTTTTGATAATGTATTCAATAATGGAAATTGGTTTTTGGTTGTAATGCAGTGATTTATGGCTTTCAGTATCTTTCAGTCTTTCCCTATTGTGCAACGCTGGCTGGTTCCAAACGTTGGTATAACCATGGATATGGTTCCATTTGGCTCGCATCGAGTCCCAAAGTTCCTCGGTCATCATTTGCCCATTGATGGTAAAATAAGGCCGTCCTTCGGGATTACCGTTGGTGTTTGCATAATCCGAAATCATTTTCATAGCGTTGGCCGGTGGAAAATACCACATCCCATCATTAGTGAAATATTTCCGTGTAGCAGCATTCTTCACGTCACATGCCTCATTCGTCTTGCTGAAAGGGAGTCCTGTGCGTTTCCATTCATTTCTCAGCCAGTCTTTCAATTCAAACGATTCTCCTTCTGTATTTTCAATTGTCACTTTTTTCGTGTATCTGACACAAACTTCCGTCACCACGGGGGCTTGCCTGATGGTCTTTGAGTTGACATTACCAGCGACATGACCGATGCCCTTGTTCCAGACAAAAGTCTGCTCATAATCCCATCCGTTGACTTCCAGATAATGGTGCATCCTTGCCCACCCTAACTCTGTTCCCCAGAACCATAAAGTGGTGTCAGGCTTGGCATACTTCGACCAAGCGGCTATATGTGGTGCATAGACTTCGGGTAGTTGCCGTGTATCCTTCGGGTCGCCAGGGAAACCTCCGATGCCGTATGGCCCGTCGACAAAAATGACTGTTGGAGCGGGCCAATTTGCGTAGCATTCCAACGAGTTCTTGTTTTCCAAGACGATTCTGTTTCTGCCTTCAAACTGGACGAAAGTATTCATTGGGATTGTTTTGTTGGGGCAAAGGTACGATTTTTTTCTATGCAGAGTGGTTTTTCGCTCTTTTGTGGATTAATCACTTGTCATCGAATAAGGTTTCTCCTCAGCCTTTAACCCTCTTTCTAAATTAGGCAGTGAATCCATCTCGAAAACAAGTTCTCCGCCCTGCATCAACTGTTCATGCGTGAGGTAAAGCTTCGAAATTTCCTGTCCGTTGAACGTCACATTCTGCACATAACGGTTCTCATCGCTCACTACAGATGCCTTGATTTCCAAGGTCTTGCCATTACCTAAGCGTACTTTCATATAGGGCAGATAGGGCGCACCTAATATATATTGGTCACTGCCAGGACAGACAGGATAGAAGCCCATCGCGGAGAAAATGTACCACGCCGACATCTGTCCACAGTCGTCGTTGCCGCAAAGGCCGTCGATGTTGTTCTTGTAAAAGCGGTTCATGATTTCGCGAAGCCAGTATTGGGTCTTGTAAGGCTGTGAAGTCCAGTTGTATAGGTAGGCGATATGATGCGCAGGTTCGTTGCCGTGGTTGTAGCAGCCCATCAAGCCCTCCTCGGTGACATCTTCGGTATTCTCGAAAAACTCCTTGGGCAGTTGCATAATAAATAAGGTGTCAAGATTGTGGATGAACTGTGCATCACCGCCCATCGCCGCAATGAGACCTTTCACATCTTGCGGCACATAGAACGAATACACCCACGAATTACCTTCCACAAAGCCCTCGCCCTCAGTGTCCAACAGACTGAAAGGTTCTTTCCAAGTGCCGCCACTCATCTTTGGGCGGGCGAAGCCCAACTCGGTGTCAAAGGTGTTGCGCCAGTTGGCGGCACGTTGCTTGTAAAGTTTGGCCATTTCGGTGTTGCCCGCCTTTAGCGCAGCTTGGTAGATGGCCCAATCGTCGTAGGCATATTCCAAAGTCACGGAGACGCAGCCGCTGTTCTTATCGAAAGGCACATAACCCAATTTTTGGTAGTCGTCAAGGTTGACGTAATACGGACAAGTGGAACTCCGTTGCATGGCCTTCAACATTTCATCTTTTTGATTTGCAATGCCTTTTGTGTAGGCATCGGCCAAAACCGAAGTAGCGTGATAGCCAATCATGCACCAATTTTCGTTGCCCATGTGCGACCACACAGGCAGCAGTCCGTGGACGCTTTGCTCGCTATGTTTCAGCATGGATTGCACCATGTCAGCATTGCGTTGGGGTTGCAGCACATTGAAGAGCGGATGCAGGGCACGGTAGGTGTCCCACAAGGAGAAGACGGTGTAATTAGTGAAGCCTTCAGCTTGATGAATGTTATGGTCGATGCCACGATATTGGCCATCCACATCCATGTAAATGGAAGGGTTAATCATGGTATGATACAGTGAGGTGTAAAGCATAGCCTTTTGGTCTTCAGTGCCTTCGGCTTGCAGGATGGAAAGTTCCTTGTTCCATTTGGTTTGGGTCTCGGCCAAAAGTTGCTCAAAATTGCGGCCATCGGTTTCGGCGTGAAGGTTGCGCAAAGCACCCTCGGTGCTGGTTGCGGAAAGCGCGACTTTCATCTCCAAGATTTTGGGATTATTGAAGGTGAAGTAAGCCACAATCTTGCGCCCTGTCATCTCGGGGAAGTTGTGTTTCACATCAAACTTGCCCCACATGCCGTTGTATTTGGGTTTCTGCAATTCGCGATAACCATAGTCGGCAATGGGTTGGTTGAAGCTGATGGCGAAATAAGTGTAATTTGTCCTTGCCCAACCGTTTGTGATGCGGTAACCTGTCAGCAATGTATCATTCTCCACACGGAGGTTGGCCCAAAGGGTTTTGCCGTCGTAGTTGTAGATGCCGTGCTGCAAGTCCAAAATGATGCTGCCGTCTTGCCCATCTGGATAGGTATAACGATGAATGCCAGCGTGTTCCGTAGCTGTCAACTGAGCTTTGACACTATAATCTTGCAAGAACACCTCATAATAACCAGGCACGGCAATCTCTGTCTCGTGGTTGAAACGCGAACGGTAGCCTGTATCGGGGTTGGTCTGTGTTCCAGGGTTAAACTTGATTTCCCCAGTGACAGGCATCACCAGAATGTCACCTAAGTCGGAATGTCCTGTACCGCTGAAATGTGTGTGGCTGAAGCCCACAATAGTACTGTCTTTATGCTGATAACCAGCGCAATATTCGTACACTCGCGGCTGATATTTGCCATCAATGTCATGCGGTACAGTGTCGGTATCAGGGCTTAATTGCACTATGCCGAAGGGTGCACAAGCCCCAGGGAAGGTGTGCCCCATGCCGTTCGTCCCGATAATGGGATTGACGTATTGGAGATAATCGCCAGTGTTGTCGTTGTTGGCATTCTCGCTGATGGGAGTCGTTTGGCAACCGACCATCATCAATGCCAAAGCAAATGTCAAAAAGTGTTGGGTTTTCATAGTTTGTGCAGTTTAGATTTTGCAAAAGTAAGAAATAGTCACATAGGGACGACAAAAAATAGGCAGGAGTGTAAACCCCTGCCTAAAATAGATATTCCGATTGAACCCCAAAGGGGTGATAAGAATTATCCTACAGAACATCCCGCCGCGACCAAATCGCTCGGAGTGAGCAGCACTAAATGCCCGTCTTTGTCCTCAGCAGAGAGAATCATACCCTCGCTGACCACGCCCTTCAGCTTGCGTGGCTCGAAGTTGGCGATGAAACAGACCTGCTTGCCGACCAACTTTTCAGGCTCAGTGTAGTATTTGGCGATGCCGCTGACAATGGTGCGTTTGTTCATGCCGTCGTCGATGAGGAACTGGAGTAGTTTATCAGCTTTCGGCACCTTGCAGCATTCGAGGATCGTACCTACGCGAATGTCCACCTTCATGAAGTCATCGAAACTCACTGCGGGCTTCACCTCGGCGGGCTTCCAGGCGTTCAGCTGGTTAGCTTTCTTGGTTTCTTCCAATTTCTGCAATTGGGCAGCAACCACGTTGTCTTCCACTTTCTCGAACAGCAGTTCAGGCTGACCGATGACATGCTCTTCAGGCAACAAGACGGTATTCTCAGCATCGTCCCAGTTATTGAACTTCAAGCCAATCATCTTTTGCAACTTCTTTGCACTGAACGGCAGGAAAGGCTCGCTCAAGATGGCCAAATGCGCCACAATCTGCAATGACACGGCCATCACGTCCTTCACGCGCTCAGGGTTGGTCTTGATTTGCTTCCAAGGCTCGTTGTCGGTAAGGTATTTGTTGCCAAGACGGGCCAAGTTCATCAGTTCCGCAAGGGCTTCACGGAACTTGTAATTTTGTATGAGAGCACCGATTTTGTCGGGATAGCTATTCATTTCAGCGATAGTGGCCAAATCGATTTCGGTGAGGTTATCCATGGCAGGCACCACACCATTATAATATTTGTGCGTCAGGACCAAAGTGCGGTTGACGAAGTTGCCGAAGATGGCCAACAGCTCATTGTTGTTGCGGTCTTGGTAGTCCTTCCAGGTGAAGTTGTTATCCTTGGTTTCGGGTGCGTTGGCGGTCAACACGTAACGAAGAACGTCCTGCTTTCCAGGAAATTCCTCAAGGTATTCATGCAGCCACACGGCCCAATTGCGTGAGGTCGAGATTTTGTCGTTCTCAAGGTTGAGGAACTCGTTGGCGGGCACGTTTTCGGGCATGATGTAGTCGCCGTAAGCCTTCATCATGCAGGGGAAGATGATGCAGTGGAAGACGATGTTATCCTTGCCGATGAAATGCACCAGCTTAGTTTCGGGGTCTTTCCACCACTTCTCCCAGTTCTCGCCACGTTTCTCGCAAATCTCCTTGGTGTTACTGATATAGCCAATGGGCGCATCAAACCACACGTACAGCACCTTACCTTCCGTGCCTTCAATCGGAACCGGCACGCCCCAGTCGAGGTCGCGGGTGACGGCACGAGGTTGCAGGCCGCCGTCTAACCAGCTCTTCACTTGACCGTAAACGTTGGGTTTCCACTCTTTGTGGCCTTCGAGAATCCACTCGCGGAGCCAGCCCTCATATTGGTCGAGGGGCAAATACCAGTGCTTGGTCGGTTTTTTCACCAAAGCCGCGCCGCTGAGTTGGGAATGTGGATTAATCAACTCATCGGGGCTCAACGAAGAGCCGCATTTCTCGCATTGGTCGCCGTAGGCACCATCGGCACCACATTTCGGGCAGGTACCGACGATATATCTGTCACTCAGGAACTTCTGCCGTTCGGGGTCAAAATATTGCTCGGTTTCCTTTTCGATGAACTTGCCTTCGTCGTAGAGTTTCTTGAAGAACTCCTGGGCTGTGGCGCGGTGCATCTTCGAAGAGGTGCGTGAGTAAATATCATAGCTGATACCCAACTCCTCAAACGACTTTTTGATGATTTCATGGTAGCGGTCGACGATGTCCTGTGGCGTAACGCCTTCTTTCTCAGCTTTAATCGTAATCGGCACACCGTGCTCGTCGGAACCACCGACAAACAGCACTTTTTGGCCGCACATTCGTAGGTAGCGGACGTAAGTATCGGCGGGGATATAGACGCCGGCTAAGTGACCAATGTGGACAGGGCCGTTTGCGTATGGCAAGGCCGTGGTTACTGTGTAACGCTTGAAGTGTTTGTTCGTTGATTCCATAGTGTTGAGATTTTTAAAAACGGCTGCAAAAATACGGATATTTGTTGAAATGCAGTATTTTTGCCGCCAAAATAAACGAAATGAAACGAACGCCTTTTTTCGCCTTGGTTTTGCTGGCGCTGATGGCATCGGCCACAAACGGCATAGCCCAAACGCCAATAACTACTGAAGAATTTCAGTCCTTAACTCCACAATTGTACAATTCTTGGCAGAGCAAAGTACCCATTTGGTTGGATTTTTCTGCGGGAGGGAATTTTGCCGAATGTATTGACAAAGGCACGATTCCCTTCCATTACAAAGGCTTCGGTGCCAATGCGAAAGGAGGCATCACCATAGAATGGGGCCGCTGCCATGTACAAACCGAAGTCCAAGGTTGCTATACAGAACTTTCTTCGCTTTCTGGAACAACTATTGATGTCAACCTTTCCGCAGAATTTTTGTACCATCTCTCGCGCATCAACCGGCTGAATTTCTGGGCAGGTGGTACCCTCCAAGGTTTTGCGGACTTTAAAGATATTCCCACACTGATGAACGCCGCCTCAAGTGTTTCTTTGTTTGGCAACCTTTGTGCAACAGGGATGTTACAATATGATTTTGCCTTAAATCAAGAAAAAACGCACACTTGGCTGACCGCCTTTGGCAAACTGAGCCTGCCTATGATGGGTGTGGTGAGCCGTCCGGGCTATGCCTACATCGGCAACCCGACCATCAACGACGATGACTGGTTGAGCGATAATGAAACTTTTGCCAAGCTCTTTCCTGGGGTAAGTACCGAGTTGGGTCTTTACCTGAACCTGCTTAATGACAACCGCATCGGCCTTTCCTATCTTTGGGACTACCTGACGACAGGCAAAAAAGGCATCTACCGCTATGACAACGCCTTGCATTCCATTAACCTTAATTTTATGTTCAGAATCAATTGATTGCAATCATGAAAAAACTACCTATCTTTATCCTTTGCCTGTTGGCTTTTGCTTCGTGCGAACGTGCTTTTATGGAGCAAGACGAGCCCAAGAATCCTGTCAACGTGTTCGAATATCTTTGGAATCAGGTGGACCAAAACTACACCTTCTTCGATGTGAAAGGCATTGACTGGGACTCGGTGCGCGAAGTATATCGCCCCAAGGTCGACGATGATATGGGCAGAGACAGTCTGTTTCGTGTTTGTGCCGCCATGCTCAACACCTTGCGTGACGGCCACACCAACTTGATTTCGGGTTTCGATGTATCGCACAACGACTCAGTATATTACAAAATGTATGCGGAGAAAAACATTGACGAAGAAGTAGTTTTTCTGAACTATCTGACTGTCAATCACCATACTACAGGAAGTTTTACGCACAATGCCATCCGCGACGGCAAGGTGGCCTACCTCCGTTATTCCTCGTTTTCTAATGACATCAACGAGTCGGTTTTGAAGTATTTGGTGAACTATTACAAGTCTTGTAATGGCATCATCCTCGATTTGCGGCAAAACGGAGGCGGTTCTCTTAGCAATGTGTCGGAATTACTCGGTATTTTCGACAATCATAAGCAGTTGTTGTATCAAACCCAAGTGAAGTCAGGGCCAGAACACGATGCCTTTAAGGATGCCGAGACGGTTTATGCTGCCGACAGCAGTGTGTTGGACAATCCTTATACGAAGCCAGTGGCTGTCCTCATCGACCGTGGTTCTTTCAGTGCGACTTCCTTCTTTGCCATTTGCACGATGGCTTACGACAACATCAAGCTTTTTGGCGACTATTCGGGCGGCGGTCTGGGCATACCCAATGGCGGCATGTTGCCCAACGGCTGGGTCTATCGTTTTAGTGCGACGCGAACGCTCGCTAACGACGGAAACAACTACGAAAACGGCGTGCCGCCCGATGTGCAAGTCATTCTTGACCCAGCCTGCACTGCCCAAGGCATTGACAATGTGATTGAGGTGGCTGCGGATTGGATTATGCAATAAAACCCCAATCTCATCGTTAAAACGAAAGTTTTAAAACATCATTACTCAAAATGAAACATCATTATTTACGCCGGTGGCTTGTCGTCATCGGCTTGATGCTGGCCTGCGTGCCAACTTTTGCACAGCGGCGTACCATCAGCGGCTATGTGATGGATGCCGCCAGCAAGGAAACCCTCATCGGGGCAACCGTTTTCGACAAAAACTCAGGGAAAGGCTGTGCCACTAATAGTTACGGCTTCTACACCCTGACTCTGAACCAAGGTCAGGTGGATTTACAGGTCTCATACGTGGGCTACAACCAGCAAAACCAAAGCTTCGACCTGAAGGAAAACCTCAACCTCAATTTCGCGCTTGAAACCAATATCGAATTGAGCGAGGTGGTAGTGGAAGCTCAGCGTGCCACGGTGAGTGCACGTAGTCCGCAGATGAGCGTGGTGGAACTGCCTGTGCAGCAAATTAAGACTATCCCAACCCTGTTTGGCGAGACCGATGTGTTGAAAGCCATACAGTTGCTCCCTGGCGTGCAAAACGGCTCGGAAGGTTCAGCGGGCATGTATGTGCGTGGCGGCGGTCCCGACGAGAACTTGCTTTTGCTTGATGGTGTGCCAGTGTATAATGTCAACCACATGCTCGGCTTTTTCTCCGTCTTCAATCCCGATGCGCTGAAAAATGTCACCTTATATAAAGGGAGCTTTCCTGCGCATTTCGGAGGCCGTCTCTCGTCAGTGGTCGACATCCGCATGAAGGAAGGCGACATGCAGAAATACCACGGCAATGCCAGCATTGGACTTATCTCGTCGAAGCTCAATTTTGAAGGCCCGATTGTGAAGGACAAACTGTCGTTCAACTTATCGTACCGCCGCACATACGGCGACCTGCTCCTCAAACCCGCTTTGTGGATTGCCTCGATATGGGAGCCTGATGTTAACAAATTGAGCGTGGGCTATTATTTCTATGACCTCAACGCTAAGCTCAACTGGAAGATTTCAGACAAAGACCGCCTTTATCTCAGTTTCTACACCGGCGACGATGCCATCTATTTCGGCGTGAAAAACAAGGATTACTTCTCCGACGACAATGAATACATCAGCAAAATCAAGTTGAACTGGAAATGGGGCAATAAGGTGGCTGCCTTGCGTTGGAACCACGTGATGTCGCAGCAACTCTTTATGGACGCTTCGGTCAACTATACGCAATATCGCCACAACCTCGGCCTGAATTTGACGGAAGAGAACATTTATGTGCCGACCAATCAGGTGGAGAAAGAGGTGTTCGACATGGAGTACAAGTCGGGCATCAATGACCTGACGGCCAAAGTCGATTTTGACTACAGACCACTGCCCAATCATGAAATTCGTTTCGGCGGCAACTACACCTACCATATCTTCCGCCCCGAGGTGCAGTCGATGAAGATGGAAGAGGACCAGGTGTCTTTTGACACGGTCATGGGTTCGCCGAATGTGTATGCCTATGAAACCGCCCTTTATGCCGAGGACAACATGACCTTCGGCGATATTTTCCGAGTAAATGCGGGCGTGCATTATTCCACTTTCACTGTTGAAGGCAAGACCTACCAATCGGTGCAACCGCGTCTGAGTACCAGCATCATGTTGGCTTCCAACCTTTCGCTCAAGGCAGGTTATGCCTACATGACGCAATATGTCCATCTGCTTTCTAATAGCAGCCTCAGCCTGCCTACCGACCTTTGGGTGCCTGTCACAGCGAAAATCGTCCCGATGAACGCGCATCAATGGTCGGTTGGGGCTTTTTATGAGCTACCGCGCCTGTTCGACATTTCGCTGGAAGGCTACTATAAGACCATGGACAACCTCTTGGAATACAAGGATGGCGCTTCGTTCTTCGGTTCTTCGGAGCGTTGGGACGAAAAGGTCTGCATGGGCAAAGGCTGGGCCTACGGCGTGGAGTTCCTCGTACAGCGCAGTTTCGGCAAGACCACAGGTTGGGTGGGCTACACTTGGGCACATTCCAAGCGGCAGTTCGACCGCGAAGGACAGATGATAAATGACGGCAAGGTGTTCTCAGCCAAATACGACCGCCGCCACGACATCAGCATCACTGTGCAGCACAAGTTCAGCGAGAAGTTCGACCTCAGCGGCACATGGGTTTTCAGCAGCGGCAATTGCGGCACCCTTGGTACACAACTCTATGACGGCCTGCTCACTATCAACACCTGGAACGACATCCCAACCATCCCATCCATCCAGGCCTTGGAGCGCAACAACTTCCGCCTGGGCAACTACCATCGCTTGGACCTTGGTGCCAACTTCCACATTCCTTTCGAATATGGCACCAGTACCATCAATGTCAGCGTTTACAATGTCTACAACCACAATAATCCCTTCCTCGTCTATACCAGCGCATACGAATGGGACGAAGCCACGCAACAACAAGTGAAAAAACTGATGCAAGTCAGCATTTTCCCCATCATTCCTTCAGTTAGTTTCAGTTATAAGTTTTAATTTGACTATGGCCAATGGCTAATGACTATGGCCGCTTCATCAAAAAGGTAAACATTTTCAAATCGTAAAAGCGGTCATTGTCATAGGCCATAAGCCATAGTAAAAAACACAACATAGCAATGAAAACCAATATTTTAACCCTTATTGCCATCATAACCGCAATACTTCTTACCTCCTGCGAAAAGGAAATCGAATTCAATGGCGAGCAAATTGACCCGAAATTGGTCATCAACAGCATCGTTGAGCCAGGGCAGCCTGTGAAGGCCAACATTAGCAAGAGCGTGTTCTTTTTGGACAACGAAAACAACACGCAAGCCCCCGACGACCTCGTGGCCACGCTCTACGTGAACGGCAACCGCATTGGCGAGATGACGCCGCACGATGATACTGTTACTGATAGCGAAGGCCATTATCTACCCGATTTGAATCTTTATAAAATCATCAAGGTTTACACCCACGACTATTGTCCCGCAGAAGGCGATGTCGTCAAAATCACGGCTTCGGCCAATGGCTTCGACGATGTGGAAGGCTCGACAAGCGCGTTGCCCAATGCGGTGACATGGCATCTCGGTGATCTACAGACCATTTTCTGGGAGACAGAGTTTGATGTTTATGAAGAAGATACGGTCTGGTCAATTTTGGGTCAATTCGAGTTGACTATAGAAGTCACCGACCCCAACCCGAGTCAGACCGATTACTTCAGGATTCTTTTGGGAAATGACCATGAGTATGACTACGAAAGTGGCAACACCTATTACATCAGAACTGCATACGATGACCCCGTTTTCGGTGCCAATGTTTCCGACAGCGATTTCATTGACTTTGATTTCCAGTCGATGCCCGAAGGCGTGTTCACGGATGTGCTTTTCGACGGCAAGTCATACCAAATCAAGATGCCGCTGTATATTTACCTCAATTTGTTAGATGGCAACATCCCTGATACCTTCCCATTTTATTTCAGCATGGAGCACCTCAGCAAGGAATACTACTACTATCTGAACACCTGCGAGCAGGCTGATGAAGTCATGCAGTTCTTCTCCGAACCAATACAGACCTATTCCAATGTGGAGGGCGGTTATGGCATCGTGGGCGGAAGGAAGGCGGACACGCTTTGGATGGAGTTACCAGTGGGAGAATAAATGGCACCGATCGACTATTTGTAATTTTCTTTCGACTTATCGATGAAGCGCACAGACGAGGCTTTTCATCGAAATAGGAACTTTTTATGTCATCGATGCAATTACTTTGTTATTTTTGCACTCAATAAATAGTAATTCCATACAACCATGAACATCAATTTTTCATTATGCAAAAAAGCAGCGTATGCGGTCTTATCCATATTTGTTCTCGGAATTATGGGAACGCATCTGCATGCACAAACCCTTTTCACCATAGGGAATTTGTATTATCAAATCAATGCCGACAGTATTTCTGCAACGCTGGTAGGCCCTGTCGACGCCACAGAAGTGGCTGGTGAATTGAGCATCCCGACAACCATCATCTATAATGGAAAGGACTATCCTGTGACCAGAATTGGGAAAAACGCTTTCATATCGAGTAGTAGGCTGACAGGTTCCTTAACCATACCCAATACCGTGATATTCATCGGCGAAAACGCATTCTTGGCTTGCAGCGGATTGACAGAATTACACCTCAGCAGCTCTTTGGATACCATTGGACCTGCTGCATTCTATGGCTGCAAGGGATTTACCGGCTCGCTGACCATTCCCAATTCAGTGAGGGTCATTGAAACTGCTGCATTCTATGGTTGCACCGGGTTTGATGGCACACTGACTTTCGGCGACGGTTTGACACGCATCGAAAAAGCGGCGTTTTATAAGTGTAGCGGATTTTCCGGTTTGAATCTCAGCGATGCCGTGACCTCAATCGGCACTTCTGCATTTTGGGGCTGCTCCGGATTATCAGGTTCTCTGACCATCCCCAATTCGGTAACGATGATTGAGCCCAATGCATTCCGCAATTGTAGCGGATTTACCGGTACATTAACGCTCGGTAGTGCATTGGTTAGCATTGGCGGTGAGACCTTCCGCAATTGCAGCGGGTTTACTGAAGTCATTTCCTTGGCCACAGCACCACCGACGTTTTCGTTTGAGGATGTGTTTGAGGGATTCAACTGCACAACGCTCACTGTTCCTTGCGGTTGCATTGCTGCCTATGAAAACTCGGAGTGGCATGATTATTTTGCCACCATCATCGACGATTGCAATTCGGTACCAGAACTTGATGAGCAAAAGGCAACTGTTTATCCCAATCCGACCAATGGAGCACTTAAGATAGAGGCTGAAAACATGGAAGGCATCAGTATCTACAACATGTTGGGAGAAAAGCTGTTTGAAGCCCCATCAAGCGCCAACGTTTTTGAATACGATTTCAGTCAGCATGAAGTCGGGATTTATCTTGTCAGAATCCAAACGGAAAAAGGGATAGTGACGAAACGGGTTGTGGTAAGGTAGATGAAAAAAGACAGTGATTGTCTACTCTTCATTAGGTTGACTCTCAAAGAAATGTTCCCGTTCTAATTCAGCGAGGACGGCTCTGATTTCACCGTATTGGTAATCCTCACCGAGTACCTCTTTGGCCGTGGTCAGATTGGGGTCGAAAGTAGATTCGAAATACTCTAAGATTTCGTTATACTTCTCTGGTTCAATAAATTGTGATGCTTCAAGAGAGCCTAACTCCACTAAATGAGCCAAGTGCCCATAAATTGTACTGACGGCATAACCTCTTTCCTTGGCGATGGCCTCGACCGACATACCGCTATCGAACATTTTCTTGGTGATGCGATAGGTTTCGCCTTTCGGTTTCTTTTCTTTCTTCTCGGGTTCTTCGGGCATTTCGCCAAAGTCGGCAGTTTCAGGGTTTTCGCCCATAAAGCGTAGTACGATGTCGAGAATCTCTGCGCCGTATGCCTTCACACGTTTTGGTCCCATGCCTTCGATTTCTTTCAGGGTTTGCAAAGTAACGGGCTTTTCTTGGGCAATGAGTTTCAACGGTTTGTTGGGGATGATGGTGTAGAGTTCGGTTTCGAGTTCAGCGGCTTTGCGCGAACGCCATGCCCGTAGTTTGGCATACAACGGACTCTTGTCCATCATATCGTCTTTGATTTCAATCTTCTTCTTTTGGTTCTTTTCCACCTCAATGGCTTTCACCGACTTGGTTTTCTGGTATTCCTTGATTGTGAAACCATCTTTGCAGGCCTCCAAACAACAGATTTTCAGCTGAATATCTTCCTGTAAGGGCTTCAAGGCATCGCTGAGTTGGTCGTTGATAGCTTTGTTGTCGGTCTTGAACGGCAGGTCAAATAGTCCGTCAGCTATAGCTTTCAGATGTTCATCAAAGTAAGCTACACCTTTTATTAATCGCTCTTGCAAAGCCGGGTTTTGTTCACATGATGATATTTCGGCATGAAGGCGTTGTATTTGGCTTTCAAACTTGATGCCGACAGAACACAGTTCTTCATGGATTCGGTTGCGTCGCTGTGAAAGGTCTTGAATCATAGAGCCTTCAAACAAGGTGTCGTTGTCGTAAATCACTTTCATCAGTTTTCCGAAGTCTTTGTAGATGTCGTCAAAATCGATGAGTTCAAGCATGGTTTCCAACTCATAATCGTGGCGCAACTGGTCGACTTTCTCTTGCGTGGGTTCCTTCTCGGGAAGATGCTCCACGAACTGGTCGACGGAAAGGTCGTTGACCAAGGCATTAGAGGTGATGCGGGTTTTCAGCACCAAGCCTTCCAAAGAAGTGCAACGGCTGAGGGCAACATAGACCTGTCCGTGGGCAAAAGCCTGTCCCGCATCGACGATGACTTTGTCAAAGGTCAAGCCCTGGCTTTTGTGGATAGTGACCGCCCAAGCCAAACGCAACGGAATTTGGGTGAAACTGCCGATTTCCGTCTCTTCAATCTCTTGATTCTCAGGATTGATAGTGTATTCCATGTTTTGCCATTTCAGCTTTGGCACGGTGATGCGCTCACCCTCGCTTTCCACGGTGACGGTGCCTTCCTTCTCGTCGTAGCCCACTAACCGCCCGATTTTGCCGTTGAAGAAAGCCTTTTCGGGGTTTGGGTCGTTTTTGACGAACATCACTTGTGCCCCGACTTTCAACGTCAATTCTTCCTTGGTCGGATAGGTGTTTTCAGGGAAAGTGCCGTGGATTTCGGCCTTGAAAGTCAACGGTTTCTCCTTGATGGCCGCCAACTTTGACTCGTTGATTTGGTCGGCTTGGTAGTTGTGGGTGGTCAGGGTGATGTAACCCTCGCCGTCCTTGGGTACAAAATTGGGCTGGAAACGGCTGTTGAGCAGACGCACACATTCCGCATCCATGCGGTTGTTGCGCACCTTATTTAATAAAGTGATGAAGTCCTCATCGTGTTGGCGGTAGATGTGTTCCAATTCCACGCAGACGTAAGGTGTCTTTTTCAACACTTGGCTGCCGAAAAAATAAGGTGTGTCGTAATACGGCGACAACACCTCCCATTCCTCGGGCTTGGCCACAGGCGCAAGTTGGTGTACATCGCCAATCATCAAAAGTTGTATACCACCGAAAGGCTTTTGCGAGCGGCGCACTCGACGCAACACTGCATCAATGGCATCCAATACATCGGCACGTACCATACTAATCTCATCGATGATGAGCAGGTCGATGCTGCGCATGAGATTGATTTTCTTCTTGTTGAGTTTTTGAAGTTGCGCTGCCAGTGACTTAGCTTTCCCTCCCATGTCATTCCCTCGGGAATCTATGGGAGGAAAAGCGGTTTTTTTAAGGGCATTTTCAGGTATTTGTGGTCCGAAAGGCAACTGGAAGAACGAATGAATCGTCTGTCCACCAGCGTTGATGGCAGCCACACCTGTGGGAGCCACCACGACCATGCGTTTGTATGTTTTCAACGGCAGGTTTTTCAAAAAAGTGGTCTTTCCTGTGCCAGCCTTTCCAGTAAGGAAAATGTGTGAGTCGGTGAAAAGTACCAGTTCTTCAACAAAGTCAAGTTTCTGGTTGACAAAAGTTTGTTGGGCCATGTTTTGGATTGCGTTCATAGTGCTAAAGTAGGAATTTTTTTTCATTTTTATGGTGGGGTTTTAGAAATTGTTGTAATTTTGCCGGCAGATATAAGTCGGGAATTTGGCACGACCATCCGTCAAGTCCGCGCGGAGGCCTATCGTTTAAGTACGACTGCTACCCGCATTTTGCGGCAACTTTATCAGTTCTCACCGTGGATAAGGTTAAGCATTGCCCCTTTCAGGTGAGGTCAGAATACCGACGGATGGGAAAAGGTGACTGTCAAGCCCTTTATAACTCCGTCGGTTTTTATGTTCCTATTGCCGTAATACAATATTGAACTTTTTCAAAAGACTTTCGTTTTATTCCAACAGTCAGTTTCGCTGTTCCTATCCCAGGTAAAGAACATTCCATAAGGATCATTTTATTAAATGGTTTCTGATTCATATTATTTTTGGCGTTGACAATTTTTACTTTTCTAGCTGTCGTAAGTACAGCATCAAGTTGCAATACTGCTAATGTTGATAAATAGGTCTTTGATGCTCTAAAACTTGTTTCGGCAATAGAGACATTTCGGATATTTACAAAATCTTTCAACGAAACATTGTACTTTCTTTGGGAAGGGTTTTCCTGTTTCCACTTTCTGTAAAAGTCAAGGATGATTTGTTTCCGATTCTCTACATCCTCTTTGGTAATTCCCATTGGAACTTCAACAGTCTTGTTGTCTTGTGCATCCATAGTAGTTCGTGTTTGTTTTCCGCTGCAAAGATGTAAACCTTGTCAAGAAAAAGCCGTTGATTAAACGTTTGTTGTCGACAGTAGTCGTTTGTTGTCGTTTGCTGTCGGGTATTATGCTGTAATATAGTGTTTTATCAAATTGTTTTTGGATTTGCATATTATTTCCTATTTTTGTCGCGATTTTTCGATGCAACAAACAACAAAATCATCAACAATATGAAAAAAGTATTCTCAGCAATCGTGGCCTTGGCCCTTGTTTTCTCCTTCGGAAAAGCCAACGCCTGCACTAACTTCCTGATTACCAAAGGTGCCTCCTCAGACGGCTCCTGCATGATTTCCTACGCTGCCGACAGCCACGTGCTGTATGGCGAGCTTTACCATTATCCCGCCAAAGATTGGCCCGCTGGTGCTATGCTCGATGTCTACGACTGGGACGGCGGTATGTATCGCGGTCAAATCCCACAAGTAGCCCATACTTATAATGTGGTCGGTAACATGAACGAATGGCAAGTGGCCATTGGCGAGACGACTTACGGCGGTATCGAAAGCCTCTGGGAAGGCCCTGGCATCATCGATTACGGCAGCCTGATTTACATTACCTTGCAACGCGCCAAGACCGCCCGCGAAGCCATCAAGTGCATGGGCGAACTGGTAGCCAATTATGGCTATGTCAGCGAGGGCGAGTCATTCAGTATCTCTGACACCGAAGAATGCTGGATCCTCGAAATGATTGGCAAAGGCAAGGAAAACAAAGGTGCTGTGTGGGTAGCCCGCCGCATTCCCGACGGCTATGTGAGCGGTCACGCCAATCAGGCCCGTATCACCACTTTCCCGCTGGCCAAGAAGAACAAGACCAGCATCACCTTCAAGAACATTGACAAGCTCCTGAAAGACCCGAACATCGACTGCGTGTATGCCGATGATGTCATCAGCTTCGCCAAACAGGCCAAGTTGTATGACGGTCCCGATGACAAGTTCTCGTTCTCCGATGTATACAACCCTGTCACTTTCGACGGTGCCCGCTTCTGCGACCTCCGCGTGTGGGCCATGTTCAACAAGGTGACCGATAACATGAAGGACTATTGGGGCTATGCCACTGGTCGCGACATCCAGCGTGTCCAGCCTTATACGGCTAACATGTGCCAGACTCCCGACAACTTCCCGACCAACCGTATGCCTTTGTGGGTGAAGCCCAACAAGAAGGTGAGCGTTTTGGATATGATGGACTTCATGCGCGACCATTTGGAAGGCACCGACCTCGACATGTCGCAAGACGTGGGTGCAGGTCCGTTCCATTGCCCCTACCGTTGGCGCCCCATGGATTGGGAAGTCAATGGCGTGACCTACGTACACGAGCGCACCACCGCTACCCAACAGACTGGATTCAGTTTTGTGGCCCAAAGCCGTGGCTATTATGATTGGCCCATTGGCGGCATCATTTGGTTTGGTGTGGACGACACAGACAACACTATCTATTGCCCGATGTACACCTGCATGACCGAAATTCCCGAATGCTTCCGTGAAGGCAACGGCTCGATGAGTGAATGGTCAGAAACTTCCGCATTCTGGACTTTCAACCAGATGAGTAACTGGGCTTACACCAAATACGACTATATCCATCCCGAAATCCGCAAACGCCAGCGTGAGATGGAAACCAATTGGGTAGAGAAGGCTGTCCCCGAACTTGACAAGCGCGTGAATACCATCAAAGGCAGAGAGGCACAGGTCAAGGAATTGACTTTATTCTCCTGCAACCAGGCCAACAAGATGACCCAATCTTGGAAAAAACTCTATCATGACCTGTTCATGAAGTACATGGACGGCAACCTGAACACTGCCCAGCCCAACAAGCCTGGTAACAAATACACGCCTATCAAGAGTGAACACCCAAAATACAGCGACGAATACTACCGCATCCTCATCGAAAAGACTGGCGATAAGTATAAAGCATACTAAAGACAACAATTAAACGATCAACAATCAACGATTCAACATCCTATGACAAACCCAGAAGAAGAAAAAGTAACGGAAAAGAAATCGCTCAATTTCATTGAAGCGAAAGTGGAAGAAGACCTCGCCAACGGCAAGAACGGCGGACGCGTGCAAACGCGCTTTCCTCCGGAGCCGAACGGTTACCTCCACATTGGCCATGCCAAGGCTATCTGCCTCGATTTCGGTATCGCCGCGCAACACAACGGTGTGTGCAACCTGCGTTTCGACGACACCAACCCCACCAAGGAAAACATGGAGTATGTCGATGCTATCAAAGAGGACATCCAATGGCTTGGCTACCAGTGGGGTAACGAATACTATGCCTCCGATTACTTCCAGCAACTCTGGGATTTTGCCATAGAACTGATTAAACGCGGTAAGGCCTACATCGACGAGCAAAGCTCCGAAGAGATTGCCGCGCAGAAAGGTACACCCACGCAACCCGGCATGGAAAGTCCCTACCGCAACCGTCCTATTGAGGAATCGCTCGACTTGTTCAACAAGATGAACAACGGCGAAATTGGCGAGGGCAAGATGGTGCTCCGCGCCAAGATTGACATGGCCAACCCGAACATGCACTTCCGCGACCCGATTATTTATCGTGTCGTTGACACGCCACACCACCGCACGGGCACCAAGTGGCACGCCTACCCGATGTACGACTTCGCCCACGGACAAAGCGACTACTTCGAAGGCGTCACCCACTCGCTCTGCACTTTAGAATTTGTGGTGCACCGTCCGTTGTATGATTTGTTTGTCGATTGGCTCAAAGAAATTCGTGGTGAAGGCGACAACATGGATGATAACCGTCCGCGCCAGACTGAGTTCAACAAGCTCAACCTCAACTATATCCTTTTGAGCAAGCGTAACCTGCTCGTCCTTGTTAATGAGGGCTTGGTGAGCGGCTGGGACGACCCGCGTATGCCCACGATTTGCGGTTTCCGTCGCCGTGGCTACACACCAGGAGGCATCCATAAGTTCATCGACAAGATTGGCTACACTACCTACGATGCCTTGAACGATTTCGCCTTGATGGAGAGTGCCATCCGTGAAGACCTCAACGCCACTGCCACTCGTGTGGCCGCTGTGGTCAATCCCGTGAAGCTCGTCATCACCAACTATCCTGAAGGACAGGTGGAGGAGATGGAAGCCATTAACAACCCCGAGGACGAAACGGCTGGCAGCCACAAGATTGCCTTTAGCCGCGAGCTGTGGATTGAGAAAGAGGACTTCATGGAGGATGCGCCGAAGAAATACTTCCGCATGACTCCTGGCAACGAGGTGCGCCTGAAGAACGCCTACATCGTGAAATGCACAGGCTGCAAGAAGGACGAAAACGGTGAGGTCGTGGAAGTCTACGCTGAATATGACCCCGACACCAAGAGCGGCATGCCTGGTGCCAACCGTAAGGTGAAAGGTACCATCCACTGGGTGAGTTGTGAACGTTGCCTCGAGGCCGAGGTGCGCATGTACGACCGCCTTTGGAAGGTAGAAAATCCGCGCGACGAACTCGCTCGTTTGCAAAACGAAGGCAAGACTGCATTGGAAGCCATGAAGGAGATGATGAACCCCAACTCGCTTGAGGTACGTCCCGTGTGCTACGTGGAGGAATTCTTGGCCGATGCCAAGCCGCTCGACCACTTCCAGTTCCAGCGCATCGGCTATTTCACCGTCGACAAGGACAGCACAGCCAATCATCTGGTCTTCAACCGCACGGTGGCGTTGAAAGACACTTGGGCAAAAACGACAATGTAATTTGTAATCATCTTGAATTCATTGTTTTTTGTGGAGACGGAGTGCACGCCGTCTCCACATTTTTATGTCTTTGATTTTCAACATAAATTGCCATTAATTATACACGAATTTTCAGAAATTATATTCATGAAAAATTTGTAGTTCATTTCTGATAATTCGCGTTTTTCTTCTTTTTTTCTCTCACTATTCATTTTTTCCCTATTTTTGCCCCTGCCATTCCGGGAGAAATCGGGACGGCCAGAGAAAGCGCATTCTTCGCTTTGTTCCTTGATGATGAATCTGGTCAATTCGCAAAAAGAAGGAGGTTAAGAGAAGAGGTTGCTTTCGCTGTTGTGTTGCGTTTCACAAACACAACATAAACAGCGGAGCAGTACCTTTATTCATATTTTCCTTCTTTGGGAGACCAGACCCAACCATCAGAAATAAGGATAAGTTTGGGAGGCTCCGCTCTGTAGCTGTTTTCAAAACTGACCCGATTGAGCCAAAGGGCAAAAACGGTTTCAAATCATGCGAAACATCAAGACAAAAAAGAAACTGAAAATGTTGGCAATGGCGATGGCATTGTCTATTCCGATGGCAGCAACAGCCCAAGGTGGTTTGTTCCAACGCGGCGAGGAACCTGCGATACCTCGAAACAGCGTTGCGACATCCTTAACCAACCAAGGCTTTGGTAATCCCTTGGACGGAAGCATCGTCACCAACCAGACTTTCGGCAATCCGACCGATGGCGTGAACGTCACCAACCAAACCTTTGGCACCTTTGGCACACCGCTTGGAAGCGGATTATTCACCTTGCTTTTGGCCAGTGCAGGCTATGCAGCAATAAATAAACAAAAGAAACAACAAAATTAAAAAGGAGAATATAAAATGAAAAAAATCAGTATGATTCTGATGGCTTTTGCATTGGCCGTGACGATGTCGCAATGCAAGAAAAACGAAGGACAACCGACTTCCAATGACGAGGTTGTGACCATCACCCTTGATGTAAGTCAAAACAATGGATCAAAAGTGGTGGTGAATCCCAATACGGGCACGGTCGACTTTGAAATTGGCGACAAGATTTATGTGGGCAGTGGTGGCAAGTATGTCGGCTTCTTGACCCATAACGGCACCAACTTCAGCGGCAACATCACCAACCCTACCGAAAACCAGCCCTTGCATTTCTACTTCCTTGGCAATGTGACGCCGGAAGAAACTCTATCCGCAGGTACAACGGAAGAATGTTCAGTGGTTATCAGTGACCAAACAGAGCATTTGCCCGTGATTTCATGCGCGGCATCCAATGAAAACTATGTTTCAGGTGTAACGGCCTATTCAGCCCATTTGCTGAACAAATGCGCATTGGTAAAGTTCAATGTGACCACACCTTCAAATTCACCGATTTGTATTACAGGAATGCACAACAAAGTTACAATAGATTTCGCAAACAACACTTTAACTCCTTCCCAAGACGGCGAAGGGGTGATTACGCTACCTGCTGGAAGTGGTGAGAATGTTGAGAAATGGGCTATCTTGCTACCGCAAGAGGCTTTGGAAGAAGGTGAAGATGGTTCGGTTTATTCTGAAGATGGAGTTTATACTGGAATACGCCCCATAGTTCCTGTCGTTGTTGAAAACGGGTATTTGTCCGAGGGAATTGCTATGACAGTTAGTGTTGGTGGAGTTCCAATCGGTGCGATAAATGGTTTGTTTTCGGTGAGTGATACAAAGCAAGTATATTTTTCGCAAGGAAATCTGCAATATATAGGAGGCCAATCTTATTGGAAATTTGCAGATGATCAATGGATTTGTTTAGGGAATAATGGCCAAGGAAGTGGTGATCCGTATGCTAATAGGGATTTGTTTGGTTTCGGAACAAGTGGCTACAACCACGGAGCAAATTGCTACCAGCCATGGAGTATCAGTACTAATGGTAGCGATTATATCCCTTATGGCGATTATCCTAGTCTTTTTATTATATATAGCCTTTACGATCAAACAGGTCAAGCCGATTGGGGGTACAATCCTATCAGTAACGGTGGTAACCAGCCGAACCGATGGAGAACACCAAATGATACCGAATGGGTTTATATGTTCAATACTCGGACAACTAATTCGGGCATTCGTTATGCCAAGGCCAATGTGAACAATGTAAATGGTGTAATTCTACTGCCCGATGACTGGAGCACTTCATATTATACATTGAACAATACCAACAGTAGTGATGCCAGTTTTAGCAGTAATACGATTACCACTTCACAATGGAATACTTTGGAGCAGCATGGTGCAGTTTTTTTACCAGCTGCCGGCTATCGTGATGGAACAACGATTAATAGTGTTGGAGAAGTAGGTATCTATAGGTCAGCGACGGGTCTCCCTGGTCCCATTACAAGAACTATAGGTTTCAATGGTTCGGTCATAGATTTGAATTATACATATCAAACCCTCCAAAGGGGGTTCTCAGTACGTTTGGTTCAAGATAATCAGTGATAAGAGAAAAATATGAATTTCAAAGAATTAATCAAAGAAGCATTTAGGCAAAAGGAATGGAATTACTATTCAGATGAGTTTATAGAGAAGTTGAACATAGAAAAATCAGATGATTGCCGAGAGTTTATCCGAAAGTTTTTTGCTGTATCAGGTAAAGCAGGAGAACTGAATAGTATAGATGTAATCAAATCGTTAACTGATGAACGATGCCAACATATTGTTTACGTTTTCTTGTTAGGCGTGGGCGTTTACAATAAATGCGTTGGAGTAAAATCTCTAATAGATGAGCAAATTCAGCAATATGTTGAGCGTTATAAGTGCAAATCTGATGTGAATTTCTACTTTATCTGGTTCCTATGTTGTCTTTTCCATGATTTAGGTTATCAGGTAGAAAACTCTGATAAACCTGTTGGAAAACTTGAATTTGCCAAAGGTCAAAACCTAATAGGGGTACCAAGAGTATTCGAAAAGAAAACCATAAAAAACTATTGGAATTACAGGCAGAAATGCCACAAAATGAATGACCATGGAATATATGCTGGAATTACCATGTATAAATCATTATGTGACATTCGTAGCGAACAAGAAAAGAATTCCTGGAAAAACGACAAAATTTGCTGGGAGAAAGAACTCGAGCACATATACAACATAGCCTCTTGGGTAGTATTGTGCCATAATATTTGGTTTGTTCAGAAGAAGAAAAAGAAATGCGAAAGCGAGATATACAAAAAATTCAATCTCAACCAATTGCTTTTAGATGAAGGAGAATACAAGATAAAGATATGCGATCACTCACTTTTCTTTTTCTTTTGTCTTATCGATACTATTGAACCAATAAAGACAGTAAAAAATCCTTCATTACTTGAACAGATTGATATTTCCTTTGGTGAAAAAGAAATCATCATTACTAGCAATCTCAAATGCGGATGTGGCGACCGTTATCTTAAGGGTGTCAATGATTTGAACGATTGGCTCACAAAAACCAAGTGGAAGGATAATCAGGTTATAATAAAGCTAGACTTGAAGTAATACCACAGTTTATCGCGTCCATGCAAAAATAATAGGCTCGCCAAGAACCGCCGAAATCTTTGCGAAGGGGGAAAGGGTGAAATTGTGGCTGTTGCTTATAAAAATCTTTATTTCATTGAAGATTTTCAATCAAATTTCTTCATTTCATTGAAGATTTTAGAGTTTTTCTGTACAGAAATCCACAAAATTGGAACGGGTAACCACCGTATAGGACACATCGGGATACTGTTCTTTAAATGAGGCTGGAACTTTCGGGTTCTTGTTGCCCCATTTGAATTCAAAGGCTTTTACTTCGCCGTTGCGCTCTTCAATCAAATCAATTTCTTGCCCTGAATAGGTGCGCCAGAAATAATACTCCGTCCGATGATGCAGGTTGTCATTCATCTTTATACGTTCCGAAATCAGGAAATTCTCCCATAGTGCGCCAACATCCTGCCTTAATGCCAGCGGACGGAAGTCGCCGATGATGGCATTGCGGATACCGTTGTCGTAGAAATACCATTTGCCCGCCTTGCTGACCTCCTTTCTCGGATTGTTAGAAAAGGCCGGAAGCCGGTAAATGACAAAGGTCTTTGTCAGTAAATCCAAGTATTTCTCAACGGTGTTGCGGCTCAATGCTAACTGCCGCCCCAATTCTTCATACGACACTTCGCTGCCCATTTGGAAGGCCACCAACCGAAGCAAATTGAACATCTTTCCAGAGTTTTTGATGCCGTCCAAAGTGAGGATGTCTTTCAGCAGATACGACTGCGCCAGTTCCGAAAGATAGACTTGTTTACGCTCGAAATCCGGAATGGAAAGCAGTTCGGGATAACCGCCGTAAACAAGGTGTTCGTCCAAATCAAGCAGCAGTTGCGCCGCTGGCTGTTGCGAAAGCAACTCGCCCACCGACAAAGAGGAAAGACGGAAAGTGGTGGAACGCCCTACCAAAGGCTCACCGGTCTGGTTGCGCAAATCGAAAGAAGAAGAACCCGAAACCAACACACGGATACCTTCCACCTCGTCCACAATGAGTTTCAGAATCTTGCCGATGTCGGGAATGTTTTGCGCTTCATCAATAACGAGCAGGTCAGTACCACTCAAAAGTTGGCGATAATGTGAGGCTGTTCGTGTGCTAAACATCTCTTCTGTCAGGGCATCTTCTCCGTTCAGAAAAAGAACCTGGCCTTTGAATTGTTCAATCAATTGCTTGATTAACACTGTTTTGCCAACTCTTCTTGCTCCAAACACCAACATCACCTTGTTCGGTTGCATGGAAGTCCCAATCACTTCTTTCAATGCTCTTTGTATCATGGTTTGATCGTTTTTACTCCGCAAAAATACAAAAATCTTCATTCAATTGAAGATTTTCAATCGAATTTCTTCATTTCATTGAAGATTTTAAAATAAATGGCAGAGAAAACCCAACTTGATTCATGCCATCAACTTCTCATTCCTCAAATGCCGCTCCCTATCCCGTTGCGTCTTCTTCTCCATATTCTTGGCAAAGGCTTCGGTGAGGTCGACACCAGTTTGGTTGGCTAAGCAGAGCAGCACCCAGAGGACATCAGCCATCTCGTCGGCCATATTGCGGTTTTTGTCCGATTCTTTGAACGATTGCTCGCCATAGGTGCGGGCGATGATGCGGGCCAGTTCGCCGACTTCCTCGGTCAGCAGGGCCATGTTGGTCAGTTCGCTGAAATAACGCACGCCGTAAGTCTTAATCCATTCGTCAACGGCGGTTTGGGCTTCTTTTATCGTCATAATGCTAATTCCATTTTGTCACAAACTAGCAAAACGCTCAAAACCTTTTGTTGGGCAGAGGAAGCACGCCAACCGGCTGCTTCCCGGCGGCGACACGGTTGTGAAGCCGCCCTTGTTTTCTTTGATGTTTTGCATGTTTTGTAGGTTTTGTGATGCTATTCGTTGCGTCAAAAATAGATGTTTTTTCGATTCATTGGCTCAATTCAGACAATAATCTTAATTTTGCGGCATTAATTTAAAGTATTTATTGTGATATGAATCTCAAAACTATGACTTGTGACTATAACTATGACAGCTTTAACGATAGAGTAAAAGCGGTCATAGTCATGGTCAGTGGTCATCGTAAAAGATTGAAAAACTCAATATTGTTTTTATTGTTTTTGCTGTTGTCGCAAGTCATTGTGGCTCAGGAACAAGATACTGTGCAGCGCAAGAAGACCCGCATCAACATTTTGCATTATGACGTTGCTACTTACTCAAAAAGCATGGGCGACGTGCAACGGCTAATTGGCCACGTGAAGATGCGCCATGACTCGGCTTATTTCTTCTGTGACAGTGCCTATTTCTATGAGAAAACCAACAGTTTCAATGCCTATCAGAACGTGCATATCATCGTTAACGACAGTGTGGAAGTGTTCAGCGATTTGCTTGATTATGATGGCAATACGCGTTTTGCCGAGTTCTTCGACAATGTGAAGTTGATTGATGATTCCACGACTTTGCTCACCGAATATCTCACCTACGACCGCAACCTGCATCTTGCCAGCTATCCTGACAGCGCGACCACTTATCGCGGCGACAAGACCCTGAAAAGCCATTACGGCTATTACCGCGACCGCATCAAGGAGTTTTGCTTCATCAAGAATGTGGAAGTCTTCAGCCCGAAATACCAGATGTATACCGACACCTTGTTTTATAACACAGGCATCGAGAAGATGTGGTTTGAGGGGCCGACAACTATTATTAATAAGGAGAATGTACTGGAAGGCAAGCATGGTTATTATCTTGTAAATGAAGACCATGTGTATCTTGACCAGCGGCCTTTCATGCACAATGAAACGCAACTGATGTGGTCGGATTCCATTTTCTATGACCGTAACTTGGGCTTGGCGCAGGCCTACAGCCAAGTGGACATGATTGACACTTCCTATAAAATCGTCATGCGTGGTGATTATATGGAAATGTGGGAAAACGAAGGCCTTTCCTTTGCCACCGACAGTGCTTACGCCATCAGTTACGACGGTGGCGACTCACTTTACATCCACGGTGACACCTTGTTCATGTATTTCGACAAACAACAGGAAGAAGCTAAGAAACTCATCGCCCGCCGTCATGTGCGCTTTTTCAAGTCGGACTTGCAGGGCAAATGTGACACACTCACTTATTTGATGGAGGATTCCATTATCCGCATGCGCGTGGCACCGATTCTATGGTCTGAGGACAGCCAGATGTCGGGCACTGATATTGACATCAAAGTCAAGGAAAACTCGGTGGAGTGGGTGTTGCAAAAAGGCAATGCCTTCATCATTTCGCAAGACACGATTGAGGGTTTCAACCAAATCAAAGGAATGGACATCACCTCATTTTTCAAGAACGGCGACATCCATCATGTCAACGTGGACGGCGACAATGCCGAGACTATTTATTGGATTCGCGACGACGATGGAGGACTTATTGGCATTGACGTATCGAAGTCGGAGACTATGGTGATAGAGATGAAGAATAATAGCGTTTCCCGAATTAAAGGCTTCAAAGGCATTTCGGAAACGATGTATCCCGAAACCGACTTGAACGAAAGTAGCCGTTATCTGTCGGGCTTTAAGTGGCACGACGAGGCAAGGCCAAGAGATAAGGATGACATTTTCCGCCGCATTGAGGCCGAAATGCCACAGGTTGCACCCGAAATGAAGCCTGAGGAAACACCAACGGAATCGTCGACAGAATCTCATGAAGAAGAGGAAGTCAAAGAAGAGCAACCGAAAAAGCATCGGGAGAGAAAGAAAATGGAATAACGTTTCAAATTCAGAAAAGTTTGTATTTTTGCGAAAAAATAAAACCTATGGCGACTACCAAGACAAAGAAAATCAACTGGCTTTTCCCTGATCCTGATGTGGAGGTAACACTGGAAGATTATCGAAACAAGATTCGTGAAGATGAAAGGTCTGGTGATATGAGTGTAAGAGAGTTCAATCGTAGATTGGAGACATGGTTGGCCGAAAACATATAACGCCTAAACGCCAGCAGAAACCAAGGCTTGTTATTACTGAGAATTTCCTGAAAGAGTTGGAAACTGTAATTATGTATGGCTATACGGTTTTTGGTGACAATACTGCAAAGAAATTCCTTAATGGGATATTGGGGCGTATTTTTGCGTTGCCATCAATGCCACATGCAAATCCCAAAAGTCGTTTGTTGAAAGTACGGAAAGAAAGGTTTACAGGTACATCATTTATGAAAAATATTATGTGGTTTATTCTGTCACAAAAACTACAATTCGTGTGATTTCTATTGTTCATCAAGCTATCAATCCCAAGAAACTAAGCAAAATCAAATAAAATAATTAAAATGAAAAAACTAATCCTCATCCGTCACGGCGAAAGTGAATGGAACAAATTGAACCTCTTTACGGGGTGGACCAATGTGGACCTTTCTGAGAAAGGTGTCCAAGAAGCAATTGAAGCTGGTAAGGTGCTGAAAGAAAACGGCTACAAGCCCGAAATCTGCTTTACCTCATACCTCAAGCGTGCCATCAAGACCCTGAACCTAGCTCTCGAAGCCATGGACATGGACTGGCTGCCAGTGTACAAGTCATGGAGACTCAATGAGAAGTCGTACGGCCAGCTACAAGGCCTCGACAAGAAGATGACCGCTGAGAAATACGGCGACGAGCAGGTTCGCCTGTGGCGCCGTGCCTTCGACGTGCGTCCGCCAGCGCTCGATATGAACGACCCCAAGAGTCCCCGCATGGACCCGCGCTATGCCGAGCTCACTGATGAGCAGATCCCGCTCACCGAAGCCCTCTGCGACACCATCGAGCGTGTGATGCCCTACTATGAGAACAACATCATGAAGGCCTTCGAGACTCACGACCAAGTATTGGTGGTGGCCCATGGCAATAGTTTGCGCGGTGTGGTGAAGGTACTGAAAGGCATGAGCAATGACGAAATCATCGCTTTCAACATCCCGACGGGCATCCCGTATGTCTTCGAGTTTGACGACAACATGAAGTTGCAGAAGGACTTCTTCCTCGGTGATCCTGAGAAGGTGGCCGCCCTGATGGCCGCTGTCGCTAACCAAGGTAAGGCAAAATAAGGGAAACAAATCTACCACAAATCTGTTACAAATAAGAATCGGTCGGCAGGGGATTTCCTCGCCGACCGATTGTTTTGTAGTCTATTAATGTAAGATTTGTGTAAGATTTGACTCCGTCGAACGCAGAGCATTTGTTTCCAAAAAATCAGAAAATGTAATTAAATCCGACAAATGTCTTCAGTTTCTCGCCGTCGCGTTTGTCCAAGGCTTTGCCCAAGTCGACGGACACGACGAGGTTGCGGTTCATGATGAGTTTGAGGCCACAGCCTGCGCTCATGTGAAGCCTTTCTTTTTCGCTACTGCACAATTGAGGCACAGGTGGGAAATGCGTCATTTCGTCAATCTCCTTCATCTTTTCATCGCGGTAGTTTTGTGTCACCAAACCGGCATCAAAGAAGGGATTCAAGCCCACCTGCCAATTCTGGTTGATGAACTGGAAACCCACAATGCGCCAACGCAACTCCAAGTTGGCAAATGCGAAACCTTCGCCCATGACACTATTGCGGTTCACGCCACGCAAAGTTGTGCTGCCTCCCAAACCCTCGGTGTACATCTTCTGGAAGAACAAGGTGTTCAGGTTGTTGATCATGTACCAAGGAGTCTTGCCCGCGAGGCGGTTTTGGGCACCTAAGCGGTAGGCGAAAGTCAGCTTGTCCTTATACAAGGGTACAAAATGTCTCCAAAGGAAGGTGAAGGAGAGGTGGCTATTGATGCCATCCGAACCTCCAACCAAAGTTCCTTCAGCATAGATGCCTCGAGTTGGGTCGCTGTTTTGGTCGCGGCTGTCGTAAACCATACCGAGGCGGATTTGAATCGTGTTGCCGCCCGAAGCCTCGTCGGAATTGATAAGCCCAGTCCGCACATAGTTTTCGTATAATGTGGACTGGCCTGCATAGTCAGGCATTTTGATGGTATCCAAAGAAGCGATTTTGGTTCCGTAATAGGCCAATCCCGCTGCCCAATAAAGACTGGGTACATTGAAGAAAGGCCGCTGCATGCTTCCCACAACACGGAATTGGTTTCTGTTGAGATAAAAGTAACCACTCTTCACATCCTCCAAGTCAGCATAGGGGTCAAAAGAACTTGCAAAATTGCCATTGAAGCCGAAGAACTCGTATTTCTTGGCGTAGAAATAGGTCACGTCGAAGAAGAGTTTCGTGTCTTTTACGACATACGGCATGTCGCTATAGAAGCGGAACACGCCTGAGCCTTTGGTATAGCGCGAGGCCTCCACATTGAACTTGTAGTTGTAGCGGGGATAGCGTGAGCCGTCGCCGAAGTTGAAGATGTCGCAGGTCACACCGTATTGGAAACCTAAATCGGCATCGTAGCCCACCACGGGTAGTGGCCCGAAGTTCCAGCCTTTCTTGATGATTTCGCCTTTTTCGTTGTAGACTTTTTCTTTCTTGGCTTTCTTTGGCTTGTCTTGTGCGAAGCTGCCCGCAGCCAATAGCAGGGCGAGCATTAGTAGTAAGGTCCTTTTCATATTTGTGTCAGTTTTAATGGTTGCAAAAGTATGGTTTTTTCTATTACAGCCAAAAATAATCCTATTTTTGCGCCACAATTCTATCGAAATGAACCTCATAGAACTGCTGTTGATTGCTGTAGGCCTGTCTATGGATGCCTTCTCGGTTTCCATTTGCAAAGGCTTGACCACCAAGAGTTTCTCTTGGCGCATGGCCTTGGTTTGCGGATTGTGGTTTGGCGGTTTTCAAGTCTTAATGCCCATCGTTGGCTATGTTTTAGGGGCTCAGTTTCAGGAGTTTATCGAAGCATACGACCATTGGATTGCCTTTGGTTTGCTCTTCCTCATCGGTGCCAATATGATTCGCGAAGCCATTTGGGGCGAAAAGGAGGAAGGCGAAAACAATAGTTCCTTGGATTTCAAGACCATGTTCCTTTTAGCCATCGCTACTAGCATCGATGCTTTGGCGGTGGGCGTTTCGTTCGCATGTATTCAGGAAAAACTCTGGTCGTCAGTCATTATCATAGGTATTACTACCTTCTTGTTCTCCATTTTGGGTGTGAAGATTGGTTATATGTTTGGTTCGAAATATGAGAAATCGGCAGGTGTTTTTGGTGGTATTATCCTGATTCTCATCGGCTTGAAAATTCTTTTGGAGCATCTTGGCATCATCAATTTTTGAAGGAAAAGAAAAATCTATCCTACATTTTGCACCGCATATTGAAAAATTGTGTAATTTTGCAGCGCAAAACGGTTCGGGATGTAGCGCAGCCCGGTAGCGCGCTTCGTTCGGGACGAAGAGGCCGCAAGTTCGAATCTTGTCATCCCGACTTTGTAGAGTCAGTCTGAATCACAGGCTGACTTTTTTCATAAATGCGGCGTTTTGACAAGCTCAACGACCTTAGATAGGTCCCTGAGCCTGTCGAAGGGCCGTCCTAAAGAATAGAAAATGAAACAAAACATTGAAATCATGGCTCCAGTGGGTTCGTACGAAGCCCTGTCAGCCGCCATACAAGCTGGTGCCGGAAGTGTTTATTTCGGTATCGGTAAACTCAACATGCGCTCGCGCTCTGCCAAGAATTTTACTTTGGACGACTTGTGCCAATTAGCCGAGACTTGCAACGAAAACGGCGTAAAGAGTTATGTCACAGTCAACACGGTGATTTACGACGAGGAAATGGAGGAGATGCACCAGCTTTTGGACGCTATCAAGGCCAACGGTATTTCAGCCATCATCGCCTCTGATCAGAGCGTGATTCAGTATGCCCGACAAATCGGTGTCGAGGTTCACATGTCCACCCAATGCAATATCACGAATTTGGAGGCGGTGCGCTATTATTCCCAGTTTGCTGATGTAATGGTGACTGCTCGTGAGTTGAACATCGACCAAGTAAAACACATCACTGAAGAGATTGAACGTCAGCAGATTCGCGGGCCTCATGGCGACTTGGTCCGTATCGAAGTGTTTTGCCACGGCGCGCTGTGCATGGCCATCTCGGGCAAGTGCAATCTCAGCCAAGACCTTTACAATTCCTCTTCCAATCGAGGTGCTTGCCTGCAACTTTGTCGCCGCAGCTACGACGTGCGCGAACGCGAGGAAGGCTATGAGTTGGCCCTTGACAATGAATACATTATGTCGCCCAAAGACCTTTGCACCTTGCCGTTTTTGGATAGAGTTTTGGATGCCGGTGTCGAGGTGCTGAAAATCGAAGGTCGCGGTCGCTCGCCGGAATATACCAAATTAACCGTGTCGGTTTACAGCGAGGCGATAAAAGCTATTCAAGAAGGCACTTTCACGCAAGACAAAATCGACGCATGGATGGAGCGTTTGAAGAGTGTCTATAACCGAGGCTTTTGGGATGGCTATTATCTGGGTCGCCGCACTTTCGAATGGTCGGAAAAGTACGGCTCGCAAGCCACGCAAACCAAAGAGTATATCGGCCTGATTACCAACTATTACAGCAAATTAGGCGTTGCTGAAATCCGCATGGATAGCCACGACCTGAAACTTGGCGAACAAATCATGATTATCGGCCCGACGACAGGCGTTTACGAGGACACCCTCACCGAAATCCGCGTGGATTTGGGTTCTGTTGAGCAGACCGTCAAGGGCGAGTATTGTTCCATTCCTGTGAAGTCGTTGGTGCGGCGCGGAGACAAGGTTTATAAAGTGGTTTCCACCGTGTAGGGTTGTCACACCGTGGCAACCGCTTCGGAAATTCATCGTGCGGCTGCCATAGTATGACAGCCCTACAAACCATTTATTGCTTTACCCAAATAAGCTTACTGACATCGTAGCCTCGGCGTGTGGCTTCTGCAAGGATGGCTTGCTTTACGTTCTCGTCCAGTTTCGGTGTGCGAGAAAGGATCCAAAGGTACTTTGCGCTTTTGCTGCCTACGAGGGCATACTGATAATCAGGGTCAAGCATCATGACGCGGTAATCAGAATAGAAAGGCCCAAAGAAAGAAACGCGCAGACGACCAGGCTCTTTGGTGGTCTTGGCTTTCCCTGATGAGGACTTGAATTTGCCGTTCTTTTCGCCTGTGTTCAGGACGTTGATTCGGTTGTCGCAACACAGCACGTAGGTGGCTTTGCAATAGTCGAGGCCACGCTCAAAACGGTGGTCAAAACGTGCAATCTCGTACCATTCGCCAGCATAGCGGTTCAGGTCGATGTCTTTCACGGTGGAGTTGTCGATTTTTTGGGCGTTGCAACCAAAAGCGACGAGGCAAAAAGCCATCAGTATCAAGGCTTTGTTTAAGATTTGTGTTTTCATTGTTGTTGAATTTGATTTCAATAGTAATACGGAGAAATCACCAAAAAGTTACAAGTAAGGAAGAGTTTTTTGCAAAAAGCCGTACTTTTGCATAATTGTTTCTACATAAAACTGAAAAAGAGCAATCATGCAAAACTATAACTTACACACTCATAGCATTTATTCAGACGGCAAATCCTGGCCTCGCGAAATCGTGGAAGAGGCTATTCGACAAGGTTTTACCACGCTTGGCTTCTCGGAGCATAGTCCGCTGCCGTTTGACAATAGTTTTTCGGTAAAGTCAGCAGACATGCCGCGTTATGTGGCTGAAATCGCCCAACTAAAAGAAGAATTTAAGGACAAAATCGACATCTATTGCGGTTTGGAAGCAGACTATCTTACCGGTGTTTCCGAGCCTTTTGCCATGACTAAAAAGAAGTATCACCTTGATTATTTGATTGGTGGCGTGCACCTTGTTGTTAATCCGGCGTTTCGACAGGCTCAACGACCTTCACTAACAGAGGTTCCTGAGCTTGTCAAAGGGCCGACCATATCAACGGATGAAATCTGGTTCATCGACGGCCCGAAATGGGAAGTTTACGACGATGGTTTGCAAAAACTCTTCGACGGTGACATTCGTAGTGCCGTGTGCCGTTTCTTCGAGCAATCGAACGAAATGATTGAAAACGAGCCGTTTGACATCATCGCGCACTTCGACAAAATCAAGATGCATAACCGTGACAGGTATTTCCACGAAGATGAGCTTTGGTATCGCAAACTGGCCCTTGAAACCCTTGACCTTATCCGCGAGAAAGGCCTCGTTATGGAAATCAACACGCGGGGCATCTACAAGAAACGCTACAACAGTTTCTATCCTTCGCCTTGGCTGATGGAGGAGGCCTGCAAGATGGGCGTTCCCGCCATTATTTCCGCAGATGCGCACCACTTCAGCGAAATCTCGTTGGAGTTCGTCGCTGCCGAGGAAGCTTTGAAGAAGGCTGGTTATCGTAGTGTTGTGAATTTCAAGGATGGGCAATGGGTGGAAGTGTCGTTTTCGTGAAAAATGTAGTGAAAGTACCTCATATATAGTTTTTTTGCTATTTTTGCCGATGGAAACCCTATATTATAAAACCCATGCCTGATATTTATACCTATTTCGGCTTTATTTTTTCGTTCTTTTCCCAAGAGCATGAGCCTATCCATGTTCATGTTGAGCACCAAGATCGAATGACTATTTTTGACTTAATTATTGTGGATGGAGAATTGATTGAAATCAAGAAAAGGGATAAAGGGAAACCATTGGTGGGTAAAGATGAAAGGACAGCCATCGAGTTTATTGAAAAGTATTGGAAGGAAATCGTGGAGAAATGGGTTTCATTCTTCGTCTATAAGAAACGAGTTAGATGTACGGATATTAAAACCAAGTTGAAATGAAGCAGATTAGTATTGATAATGTGGAATATGTGGATGGTTTGATGTTGTCGTTGTTGTTTAGTGACGGCAGCACACAAACCATTGATTTCAGTGGTTTTTTTGAACAGCATCCTCATCCTCAATACAATAAGTACAAAAAGGTATCGGAGTTTAAGAAGTTTTGGCTGCGCAACGGCAACCTCATTTGGGGTAAGCATGCCGATTTGAGTTTTCCGTTAAATGCCCTTTATTTCGGAAACTTGGAACTTTGTTGTGATGACGAATGGCCTGAAGCTAATTAAAGAATAGATTATAATAATATAAACAACAAATTGAGAATCGAAAAATAAACACATTAACCTAACATAATTAACCCCTTGAGCTTTACGCTCTTGTTCTCTCAACTGAAAACTGGACACTTTCATGATAGTGAGAATAAGTGCAATTAAGTTCACGCTACGGCGTGAGTTTTTTGTATTTATCTACTATTATCGGTAGTCCAGAATAAACCGCAGTTGAAGGTAATACAAAAAGCTTCACGCTTTTTCCATAGTATCAAGAGTATGGCTCAACGAAGGAATACATAAAGAAAATCCCCATATAAGACTGTTTTGAAAAACACATATTTTATCAATCTAATCATTTAAATAAACCACTATGAAAAAAGTATTGTTATTAGTTGCTTCCATCTGTTGCATGATGTCGGCAAAGGCGCAAAATGCCAACAATTTCATTCAAAAATTAGACAGCGTGTGCTATGGCTCTGCCGTTGAGCGATTGCAATACGATGACAGGTTCAATTGTACTCAAATCAAGTACGTATATGATGATTATGGGCAAGAAGAAGTGTTTTCGACCCACAATTTCGCTTACGATAATGAAAATCGTATTGTTAGGGATGAATATATAGAAATGACAGGCGTTTACAACCTCTATGAAAACACTTACAACGAGCAAGGATTGGTGGTCGAGCGGATTCGTACCATGAAGAATTATGACGAGCTCATGGGGAACTATAAATACACCTACGAGTATGATGCTGATGGCAATTTATTGTTGGACAAAGGATTTTGGTTAAACGACGACAGCGAATGGGTTGAAAGTTACAGAAAAGTATATCTATATGAGGAAGGATTGCTGGTCCTTGTAAACCGATATAATTTTGGTAATTCTACTCCGTATGAATCCACGAATTATATCTACAATGAACAAGGGCTGTGTATAGAAAAAGCTACTACTCGGGGATACGAAGTGGTTTCCAAGACTTTATACACCTACGATGAATCTAGTCTCCTGACTTCGGAGACCAAAATGGATGAGTTGGATGGAATATTGGATTTTGATGAAAAAGAAGAATATGAATACGATGCAGAAGGTAACTGCATAAGTCGCACCTATTTTGAATTCAATAGATATAATGAGGCGTGGCTCTTCGTATCCTCTATAGAATATGCTTACGACCTTGCTTTCCCCGCTAATGGTATCGCTGGACTTTTGACCTACTGGAACAATTCCGTTTTTGAGCCTAATTTTAAGGTGTTATATTATAAATCAACTGATTATGATTTCAATACCAAAATAATCACTTTTTATTATTCAGAAGCCACTGGCATAGAAGAAAACATGGGAAGACGGGTAAGCATTTGGCCCAACCCAGTTTCGGACTTGTTAAACATCGAAGCAGAAGGCTTGCAGCAAGTGGAAATCTTAACTTTGGACGGCAAACTCGTCATGACCACTAAAGGCTCTAGTGCAATAACCATAAATACCTTAGCCCAAAGATGTTACCTGCTGAAAGTCACCCATTCCGATGGCAGGGTATCTTTTCAGAAATTCGTGAAGAAATAAATCTTTTTTAAACGACAAAGGCCGCCTCACATGTGTGAAAGCGGCTTTTGTTGTTTTGAGAGGCTAAAGTTTATAGCTTCAAGTAATTCAATACATTATTTTCTATGCGTTTGACAAGGTCTTCCGAATCAGGAGCCTTCTCAAACTTGTGACCTGTGACCTTTTCGTAAAGTTCGATGTAACGTTCCGAAACGCTGTTGACATATTCTGGTGTCATTTCGGGAACTTGTTGGCCTTCTTTGCCTTGGAAGCCATTGGCCATCAGCCACTCACGGACAAATTCCTTCGAGAGCTGTACCTGAGGTTTGCCCTTGGCGAAACGTTCTTCGTACTGGTCGGCTATGAAGTAACGTGATGAATCGGGCGTATGAATTTCGTCCATCAGCACGATTTGGTCTCCGATTTTTCCGAATTCGTATTTTGTATCCACGAGAATTAAGTCTTGCTTGGCGGCGATTTCGGTGCCGCGTTGGAAGAGCTTGCGGGTGATGTCCTCAATTTGGGCGTAATCTTTTTCGCTGATGAGGCCTCTGGCGATGATTTCCTCACGTGAGATGTCCTCGTCGTGGCCTTCTTCGGCCTTGGTGGTCGGGGTGATGATGGGCTCGGCGAAACGTTGGTGTTCCTTCATGCCGTTAGGGATTTGCACGCCGCAGATGGTGTGCTGTCCGCTCTTGTAGGTGCGCCATGAGCTGCCGGTGAGGTAACCACGAATAATCATTTCAATAGGGAAGGGCTTGCACAAACGTCCCACAGTGACCATCGGGTCAGGGGTAGAAAGTTTCCAGTTAGGGACGATGTCGGCGGTGGCATCGAGGAACATGGAGGCTATCTGGTTGAGCACCTGTCCTTTATAGGGAATTCCTTTGGGCAGGATGACATCGAAAGCCGAGATGCGGTCGGTGGCGACCATCACCATGTATTCGTCATTAATGAAATAACAGTCACGGACTTTGCCGTGATAGACCTTGGTTTGGCCAGGGAAATGGTAATCTGTTCTGGTTAATGCGTTCATTGTATGTTTTCGTTTGATTGTTGTTCTGTGTCAGCGGACGCAAGCGATGCGTCCCTACCATCCTCATTTTCTTCGCGGTGCCTTTTGTAGGCATTGATAATATCCGTCACCAATTTATGTCTCACAACATCCTTGTCGTCCAAATAGATGAATTCAATGCCACGGACATCCTTCAAAACCTCCATTGCCTGAGGCAGTCCTGAAGGTGTCTTTGGCGGCAGGTCGATTTGGGTGATGTCGCCGGTGACGATGAACTTGGCCGAGCGTCCCATGCGGGTGAGGAACATTTTCAGCTGGCTGCGCGTGGCGTTCTGCGCCTCGTCCAAGATGACAAAGGCATGATCCAAGGTACGACCGCGCATGAAAGCCAAAGGTGCAATCTCGATGGTATGGTCTTCAAGATAACCCTCTAATTTTGTGGTTGGTATCATGTCGCGCAAGGCATCATAAAGCGGTTGCAGATAGGGGTCGAGTTTGTCCTTCAGGTCGCCAGGGAGGAAACCGAGGTGTTCGTCAGCCTCGACGGCGGGACGAGTCAAAATGATTCTCCTCACCTGTTTGGCTTTCAACGCTCTGACGGCCAAAGCCACGGCAGTGTAGGTTTTTCCTGTTCCGGCGGGACCGATGGCAAAAATCAAATCCTTTTGTTCAGAGGCTGAAACCATGCGCTTTTGGTTGGCCGTGATGGCCTTAATGGGCACACCACTGCGCCCAAAAACGAGTACATCACTTTCCGACATCTTTTGTTGCAGTTCGCTGTCGGTGGTAGCCATCATCACGTCTTCCACGGTCTGGGCGGTGAGTTTGCCGAAACGCTCCAATTGCACCATCAGGGTCTCGTAACGGTTGGCGAAATATTCAATCTCGTCGTCATCGCCCATCACCTTTACAAAATCGCCACGTGCAATGATTTTCAGTTTGGGGAACATGCTCTTCACTAACTCCAAATATTTGTCGTTGGGGCCGTGAAGTTCCTTAGGATCAACGTTTTCGATTTGTAGAATCTGTTCTGCCATACCTGATTATTTGGTCGCAAAGATAGTCTATTTTTGGGAAGGTGGCCGCGTTTGCCGAAGCAAAGAGAAAAAATATGGAAAAAATGAAATTTCGTATGGCAAGTTTGACATAAATGCCCTACTTTTGCAAAATCCTTTTCATATTCATTAGAGGCGATGGCAATTATCACATTAACAAGCGATTGGGGTACAAAAGACTATTATGCTGCGGCGGTAAAAGGCACTATTTTGTCTATGCTTCCGACGGCGACCATCGTTGATGTGACCCACGAAATCGAGCCATTCAATGTCGCACAGGCGGGTTTCACGCTTAAGAATTGCTATCAGTGTTTCCCGGCTGGCACGATTCACATCATCGCGGTCGACACAATCGAGTCGATGGACTGTCCGCATGTGGTGGTGAAGGCCGAGGGGCAGTATTTCATCTCTACCGACAACGGTATTTTCAGCCACATCCTCGACGGAAAATATGACGAGGCGTATTGTATTGATGTCCCGCAAGACTCGGATTTCTTCACTTTTGCCACGCGCGACCGTTTCGCCAAGGTGGCCGTGATGATTGCCAATGGTGAGCCGTTGGCGAATATCGGTGCTCCGCGTGAGCGACTGAATCCGGGCGGTACCTTCTGCGCCGTGGCTCGCGACAATACCATCGAAGGCGTGGTGATGCACATCGATTCCTACGACAACTTGATTACCAACATTTCGAAGGAGATGTTTGAGCGGGAACGCCGTGGCCGCGACTTCACCATCATGGTGAAGGGCGACCTCTACACCGTCGATGAAATCTCAGACAGCTATTTGGATGTCGATGTCGTGGATTTGGTGGCCATTTTCGGCACGCATGGTTACCTCGAACTCGCCCTGAACAAAGCAAAATTGGTCTCACTTTGCGGCATTGAGCTCAAATCGACCATCAAAGTGATTTTCCATGATCATGATGATGAGACTCTGCCCAAGGCAGGTTCATTGTTCTGATTTCCAGACTCTTTCTACAATGGTCAGTTGAAACATTTTCCAAAGAATCAGTCCTATCAGTATGCCCAAGATGGCACCGCATAGGATGTCTCCAGGATAGTGATAACCGATATAAATGCGGCTATAGCTGGAAATGAAAGCCCAGAAATATAACACGATAGCCGTCCACGGGCGGTACTTCTGCAATGCTGGGGTCAGGAAAGCGGCCACTCCAAAGGTGTTGGCGGCATGGGAAGACACAAAACCGTATTTTCCGCCTGCCAAGCCTTTAGGCAAGTATATCAGCTCTTGAAAATCAGGATTGTAGCAAGGCCTTAAACGTTGAAAAACAGGTTTGCAGACATGAGAGGCAAGTTGGTCGGTGCAAAGTACCACAATACCGACGGCCAAAAAGACCCACCAACAACGCTTGCCGTATTGCTTCACCGTCCAATATATTAATAATAGGTATAGCGGAAACCACGCCCACATGTCGGTGATGAGCACCATGACCTTGTCTAACCAATCAACGTGGAGACTGTTGAGGAAGAGGAACAATTGGGAGTCAATGTTGGAGAGGGTTTCCATGCGTTGAAAGGCTTACCAATCTTCTTCCTCGTCGTTTTTATTCAGCGTCAGCCAAATAAGGTCTTTTAGTTCGGTGATGCCTTGGTTGGCGACGGAGCTGATAAACACATGCGGCACCTTCTTAGGAAGGTGTTTCTTGATTTCCTTGATGGTGTCGTCGTCCACCAAATCACATTTGGTAATGGCCAAGATGCGGTCTTTGTCTATCAGCTCAGGGTTGTATTTTTTCAACTCGTTGAGAAGGATGTCGTATTCCCTTTTCACATTCTCGGTGTTGGCTGGAACCATGAAGAGCAGAGTAGAGTTGCGTTCAATATGACGCAAGAATCTAATCCCCAATCCTTTACCTTCTGCTGCACCTTCGATGATGCCTGGAATGTCGGCCATAACGAAACTGCGGTGGTCGCGATAACTGACGATGCCGAGGTTGGGCACCAAAGTGGTGAAAGGATAATCGGCAATCTCAGGCTTAGCTGCTGAAACAACTGACAATAAGGTGGATTTGCCAGCATTCGGGAAGCCGACCAAACCGACATCAGCCAACAGCTTGAGTTCCAAAGTAATCCATTCCTCTTGGCAGGGTTCTCCAGGTTGGGCAAACTTGGGAGCCTGCAAAGTGGCTGTCTTGAAAAAGGTGTTGCCCTTGCCGCCACGACCGCCTTTGAGTAGCACGACTTCCTGCTTGTCTTCGGTGATTTCGCCCATCATGCTATGGTCTTCGGCGCGATAGGCTACGGTTCCCAAAGGCACGTCGATGTAGATGTCATCACCGGCGGCACCAGTGAGTTGGTTCTTTCCGCCAGGCACGCCATCGCCGGCGAAGAGGTGTTTGGTGTAGCGCAAATGAAGCAGCGTCCACAGTTGGGCATTGCCGCGCAGGATGACATTGCCTCCGCGACCGCCATCACCGCCGTCGGGACCGCCTTTCGGGATGTATTTCTCACGGCGGAAGTGCAAAGAACCCGCTCCGCCCTTGCCCGAGCGGCAGAATATCTTGACGTAATCAACAAAATTCGAGGTCATGATCTTAATTATGAATTATGAATGCTGAATGCAGAATTGAGAAAACATTCATCATTCCACATTCCGCATTCAGCATTTAAACTTAAAACTCATCAATGTATTCGACACCTTCAACGTTTTCATAACGGTCACAGTCAAAGTTCAAGTCAAC
>JAEEQP010000071.1 GCA_016285355.1 Bacteroidales bacterium | reverse complement strand
AGCACGACCTCTCCCTTTCCCAACTCTCGCAGGCCATCGGCACCAACCACTACTATCTCAGCCAGTATTTCACCCAGCAGGGTCTGACCTACAACGCCTACATCAACGGGCTGCGCATCCGCCATTTCGTCAACCTCTATAATGAAGCCGTTGCCAACCAACGTTCCTTCACCGCGCAACAACTGGCCAGCGAGAGCGGCTTCAGGAGCTACAGCACCTTCAGCACCGCCTTCAAGCAACACATGGGACAGACCGTGATGGCCTGGATGCGTGGTCAGGGGCAGTAGGGAACCATCCCAATGACTTTCAGAATCTGCAAAAACGGATTTGCAGAATTTGCAAAACAGTCTCAGAATCTGCAAAAAATAAAACGGTTAGTTGCAAAATCTGCAATTTTTGCGGAATCTGCAAAACTTTTATCAGGATTTGCAAAACCTCTGTTTTTGGGTTTTTGAGGCGCTTTTCATATAAGAAAATGTACTACTTTTGCACGTCTTTAAGCAAGGGGTATGGCCGAGTTGAAGGCCGAATAATCTTGAAAAACGTTATTAAATTTTGAATCTTTAAATCTTAAATCTTAAATCTTTAAAAAATCCAATGTTTAATTTTAAATCTTTAAATTTTTAAATTCAATGAACAAACCTAAATCTTTGAAAGCCATCGTGCTTTCGATGGCACTGACGGCAGGAATGCTGTCGTCGGCAAACGCTACGGCGCAGGAAGCGGATCGCCCGGGAGGACTGTTCGGAGGTGGCAGTTTCTTCGATGAATTCGTGGGGCTTTTTGATGAGAACGGCGACCGAGGCGAAGGAAACGGGACCGGGTTCGGGTTCGACATTTCCACCGAACTGTTCGGCGGCGAGAATGGCGGCGGCACCGGCGGCTTCAACATCGACACCGAGCAATTCAGCGACGACAACGCACCGCTCGGCAGCGGACTCTTCATCATGGCTGCGGCTGGCGCGGCCTACGCATTTTCAAGAAAACGTAAAAAACAAGAAAACAACTAAAAACACAATGATTAAAATGAAAAAACTTAGCACAATCATCATGGCTTTGGCTCTCGTGCTTGGTATGAGCCAATGCAAGAAACAGGAAACACCCGCCACGGGCAACACCACGCCTACCAACCCAGGGGTTCACATCACCGTGAACGTGGGCGACAAGGACGGCAAGGACAATAACGGCGAAAGACACAACATCGCTCCGCAATACGGTCTGTTCGCCTTCTCCAACAACGACACGCTCTATGTGGGCCACAATGGCAAATATGTGGGCTGTCTGAAGTACACCAACGGCTTTTTCGACGGCACCATCTACCCGGATGACGTCGACGACCAGCCCTTGCACTTCTACTTCTTGGGCGGCAAGGGTCCCAAAAATCCTACTTTAAACGAAACCGCATTCAGCATCAACATTGCCGACCAAAGCGAGAACCTGCCCGTGCTTTCCTACGGTGCTTCCACCAAGCCTTTCACCGGCACAGGTACCACCTATTCCACCACGCTGAAGAACAAGTGCGCCTTGGTGAGGTTCGACCTTCAGAATCAAGGGGATTATGAAGTTACCTTGTCAAACGTGCCTACGCTGGCCACCGTCAACTTCGCCAATCCTACTCCTGAGAACGCCATTGTGGCCACCGAGGGACAAGACTACGACGACATCACCCTTTATGGCGAGGAAGGAAACACCGCTATCAGATGGGCCATCCTGCTGCCTGGCACCAACATTTCCCCTAAACAACACAGTGATTTGGATACTACCACCTATACTGGTGATGTTAACTTAGCAGAATTGGCATACAACGACTACATCAACGGAGGCATCAGCATCAACAATCCTTTGCCCTTGCCAGATGCGCCTGATGCCGAGTATGCTGTCCATACAGCTGGTGAAAATCCTGTATTGACCCAATTCTCGGTGAGTGCAAATAAGAAGGTCTATTTCTCGAAGGCGAACCTGAGGTTTGTGGGATACACTAATCAGGAGGGCAGCTGGAGTTTCCATGAAAATCAGGTTGACGCGGGTTCTGCTTGGCCCGACTATGGAGATAATATAGACATTCCAAGCGATGAATCAGCCAATGATAGATTTGCTTGGGGGCTTTACGGCAATCATGGGATGTATGAAGATGATTGGCCGGAAATAACCACTAATCTGAGCAAGGCTGATGGAAATGATTGGGGATGTGCATTCTCGGAGACTTCCCCTGAAGGCGACAATTGGCGCACCCTGACTATCGACGAATGGAATTACCTGTTCAATGGACGGAGCCAACAAAAACGTTTCTTAAAGGTGACTCTAAAGATGGAGGGAACACCTAATGCTGTTCAAGGCATTTTGTTGTTCCCCGACGACTATGTAGAACCTGCTGGCCTCACCAAGACTTTCACGTATAATTCTAACACTTCAACTATGGGTGTTTCGGGTTATGTTGTTGCTGATGGAGATAAGTTCGTAAATGCAAAGGTGTACACTGATCCGACTTCCAATTCGTACAAGATGTTGGCTGCCGGAGCAGTGTTCTTGCCTGCTGCGGGATACCGTATTCAACAGTGGTACCAAAAGTATTACTGCCACCAAGCGGGGGCTTACACACAATCGCTTCAGTGGGATGCCTACGGTTACTATTGGTCGTCTACTTCTGGGGTTTATAACCAGTATGAGGCAAAAAGCAGAGCTTTCTATTTTGATAGATCGAGGGTTGGAGAGGCAACTTCGTATCAGGACCGCTCGCATGGCATGTGTGTCCGTTTGGTGTGGGATGCCAACTAAGCGGTTCGCAAGGAGGCGGGATTTCCAATTCCGCAAGCCGGGGGAAGGGAGATTTTCCATTCCCGCATGAAGATCGTAGAGACGTCACAGTGTGGCGTCTCTATGTTTTTTTTGCCTGCCGGGGTTTTCGGAACCCCCCTAGCCCCCTTTTTACTCCCCCTGCCCCCTCAGAAGGGGGAAGGGGGAGGCGCAAAGCGGCGCAGGGTTTGGGTCTGGTAGGCTCACGTCCGGTAGGTTGGCAGCCGGCAGGTGTCCCCCTTTTAAGGGGGTCGGGGGTTTCAGAAACTATTTTCCAAACTGGCTGTCTGGTAGGCCAGCGTCCGGCAGGTGTCTTCAAAATCTAGTAAGTGTTTTCAAAAACTCCCTTGGCTTGTCTTCAAAATGTCCGGTAGGTGTCTTTAAAAACCCCCTAACCCCCTTAAAAGGGGGATGGCGCAAAGCGGCGCAGAGATGGATCGAGAAAACACATCTGGTAGGTTGGCAGCCGGTAGGTGTCCCCCTTTTAAGGGGGTCGGGGGTTTCAAAACCCTACCTCGCTTCCATCTTTCCTTCCCTTAATCAACTCACACTGTTCCTTAATGTAAGCCGCAACTCTGTCAGCATCCCTGCGCACGTCGCCGTCATTGACCCTCACAACCACCAGCCCTATAGCCCTCATTTGCCTGTCTCTTTCCTTGTCGCGAAGACGAGCTTCCGCCGTGAAATGTGATGCACCGTCAATCTCGACCACCAAGTCCAGTTCCTTGCAATAGAAGTCTGCAATATAATTTAGTATGGGCTTCTGCCTGGCAAAGGCATATCCGGTCTGCTTCGACTTGAGACGTTTCCACAGCATGGCTTCGGACTTCTCGCCGTTGTTTCTCAAGTCGCGGCTGAAATCCTTCAGTTTTGGGTTGTAGGGGAGATGGAATTGGCTGAACAACAGTCCATCAGGGCTGATGTCATTTTCGAGAAGATAATCAGGAGTGATGTCTGTGATTTGCATGTGCTTGTGTGCTTATGGATTGCAAAGATAATAAGAAGTGGAGAATACGAGGAAATGTTTTTTTTTCGGAAACACTTGTGGAATGGGAAAAAGTTTGTAATTTTGCTTACTTTAAAAAACAAGCATAATGGAACCAACTGTTTTGAATGATGCACAATTGGAATTGTTGAAAATGATGTCGTTTTTCAGCACCCCTGAAGCGTTGAGGGATTTGAAGCAGGCTATTTCAAACTATTTCGCAAGGAAGGCTGAAGATGAAATTGACCGACTTTGGGAAAATGGAACCTTGACCGATGCAAAAGTGAATGGTTTTCGCAACCTTCATGAACGCACTCCATACCCAGCCCAATAGCATGGCCAACATTGTATTGGATACAAACAGCCTCATCATGGCAATCTCGGCAAGGAACATTTACCATAAGATTTGGCTTTCGTTCCTTGCGGGTGATTATTGCCTGTGTATCTCCAATGAGATTCTTGAGGAATATGCCGAAGTCATCAGCAACAATATCAATCCCGATGTGGCAAGGTATGTCGTATACACCATTTTGGAACGAAAGAATGTCCGTCAAATTTCAGCATACTATAAATGGAATCTGATAACGGCCGACCCCGACGACAACAAATTTGTCGATTGCGCCGTTGCAGCAAATGCCAAATACATCGTGACGGAGGACCATCATTTCAATGTTTTGAAAACCGTTGTGTTTCCTGTCGTTAATGTGATAAACATTGACGAGTTTTTGTGGGAAATAGAGAATGTCTGACTATTATGCTTATGTTGTGTCATTTAACAGAGATGGGATTTCCACGACGAGTGCGAAGTTTCGCGAATTTGGCTGCTGTGTCCGTTTGGTGTGGGATGCCAACTAAGCGGTTCGCAAGGAGGCGGGATTTCCAATTCCGCAAGCCGGGGGAAGGGAGATTTGCCATTCCCGCATGAAGATCGTAGAGACGTCACATTGTGGCGTCTCTATGTTTTTTATTGCGGTAGGATGGACGGCGGCAGCGTCAGCGGGTCAAGACCCGCTGTCCCTACCGGGGAGCTGCCTGCCGGGGTGCTGCCGTAGGTCAGCGACCTACGGTTACGGGACGTTGCGTCTTTCAGACGCGGGGTGGCTGTTGTCCCGCTCTGCGTCGCTTTGCGTCATTGCGAGGCACGAAGCAATCCAGGTTATATTGCCACTCCTTGTAGTAGCCGTGCAAGGGCAGGGGTTCCCGTCCTTGCGGACTTCACCCCTGCTTAATGTCTGCCGTCGCTCCGCGACTTTGGGGGGCTCTGTGTTTTTCTTGGAAATGTGGGGAGGAAGGCGTTTTTTTTGGTTTCTTTGGGGTGTGCGGTTTGCGTTTTTTTCAAAAATTTTATGAAGCGCGAGGCGACTGAGTTCAGACTGTTGGATTAAAATTTCACATATAAGTTAAATATGTAAGAAAAAAGTATTATCTTTGCAGCGTAAATACCGATTGACAATGAAAGAAGCAAGACTCAAAACCCTCGAACAGACAGACAACGTTAGTTTGCAAGTTGCGCTTGTATTGTCTGCGAATATCCGACCAGATTCTTATTGTCGGAAATGGAGGAAAGAAAGATACGCGAACATACGAGGAAAGCTCAGAACTGAGTGGATATGTGATGGATTTGCAGGAATTCGACAAACTGCTCTCTGAGGCTCAAAAGGATGGCAGTATTACTATCGAAAAGAATGTTATTACAGGTATAGAAGGAAAAGTGTTTCAATTGTCATGACTAACGATACCAACATAAAAATCTACTCTCCCATCTTGCAGGAGGCGCACGCCTCCATCACTCCGCAGGAACGGGCCTCGTTTGATTTGAACTTCAGTATATCAGAGAGAATCTATCAGATTTTGCAGGAGAAGGGAATGACAAAGCGCGATTTGGCGCGACTGACGGGTAAGAAAGAATCAGAAGTATCAAGGTGGTTCTCGTTCGGACACAATTTTACCTGTAAAACGATTGCTTTGATACAACTGGCGTTAGGCACTTCCATTATTGAGGTTGCTCAATAAACAGCCTTCCCCAAGGTGTTTTCCCCACCACCTCCTCCTTCAAATCAGTTTTATGGTTGCCCCGCTTTTTTCACGCTGTTTTCAGGAAAAACCGTATTTTTGCAAAATCAAAACAGCAATCATGTTACGCGACACATCATCGTATCGTTTGCAAGACATCAATCCGAGAATTTTTTGGGATATGGAATTGGGAACATTGGATTATGAGAGGAATGCGCCTCTTATCATTCAACGAGTGCTCGAATATGGTGACTTGAAGGATTGGTACGCCATCAAAAAACACTATGGCCTGGAACGCATTGTTTCCATTAGCAAGAGTTTCAGGACGTTGGATCCTGTCGCCGTTGCATGGCTGTGTTGTCTTTCAAATGCAAAACAGGAGGATTTCAGATGTTATCGTATCGCACAATTGTACCCCACATTTTGGAACTCTTGAAGAGACTGTGTCAAGAGCCTTATTTAATGGATTGTCGCTTGGTTGGTGGTACGGCTTTGGCTTTGCAATATGGTCATCGCACTTCTGTTGACCTCGATTTCTTTGGCTCTTTCGGTAATGAAGAAGACAAGCTTTTTACGGTTTTGCAACCATACGCGGAAGTTCGCAGAGTCAAAGATAGTCCGAACATTAAGATTTTCTTTATGGATGATGTCAAAGTCGATTTTGTGAATTATTCCATTTATCCCTGGATTGATGATGCTGTGGAGGAGGATGGTCTTAGATTGGCTTCACCCAAAGACATTGCAGCAATGAAAATCAATGCCATAGAAGGCAGAGGCTCAAAAAAAGATTTCATAGACGTTTATTTCCTTTTGCAACATTATTCTTTAGATGAACTTTTGAAATTCTATTCCCAAAAATATCCAAATTACTCCATTTATCGCGCTTTGATGAGTTTGACCTATTTTGCTGATGCTGATCCAAAGGATACTCCAACTTTGTTTATGGATGCTACTTGGGATGAAATGAAAACTTTTATCAAGCAGAAAGTGGTGGAGTATGAGCGTTCTGCTCATTAAAAGATAATAATCCTATGTCAGAAACTTTCAAATCACAAGCTTTAGAGGCCAATCTGGCCCAGACCAGATACAAAGATATCTTCATCCCTGAAGAACACCAACAGTTTATCGACCTGTCAGCCAAATACTTCGGCATCAACAAACGCGCCAAGGAATGCATCACCGAATACCATCACCCGCTGTCGAACCATACCTTCGTGACGGAGGAACTGCGCAAGATGTTGTTGGATGATTTCTGGTTTTACTCCCGTGACGATATTCCCGCCGACGCGCTCCACATCCCCTTGGAGATGATGCACAGCTTACTGAAGCCCGAAGTGGCGGCCAAGCTTAGGCTCAATATCATCATCACTTTGATGGAGTTTGCCGATAAGACGTTTACGTCATTGCGAGGAGGAACGACGAAGCAATCCAGACAAGAGGCTACATTGCAAGGTGATGCGTCAACTCCTGATGAAGCGGCATCTCTGGATTGCTTCGTGCCTCGCAATGACCTTGTTGCTACGGTTTTCAATATTTTGAATGACTCGTTTGAAACCAACAAGGATGTCTTTATCTTGGCCACCAAACACGCAGGTCGCTATCTTGACAAGGTAGCCCAAGACGAGCGTTTCCAAACCCAAGCTTGTGATTTGCTTCGCATGATGCTGAAGGAAAACTACCGCTATTGGCAAGAGACCTCGCAAGTAGAAAATTGGGTGGAAGGCAAACGACAGATGCTCACAGAGGAGGAAGTCCAAAAGGTATGCGCTGAAATCGGCAAGCCTTATTTCGACCAATTAAACGCTGATTTGACGGCGGCCTCTACTTGGGACGTATTAACGGATATGCCACATTTTGAGCAAATTGCCAAGCGTTTCACCGAGTCGGAGAAGGTGTTTCCGCATTTCATCACTAAATTCCATTATGTGTTTTTCCTGCTCCATCTGCCCGGCATGGAGAACCAGCGCGAGCGTCTCATTTGGAACATGGACCGCATGATGCGCGATGCCATCGACGAGATGCCGCAAGACGAACTGATTCCCTTCATCGACACGATTTTTGACCTCGCCGAGGAACTGCGCAAGGACTACATGTCCGCTGTGCTCGATTTCCAACTCACCTTGGGCCTGAAAATCATCGATGTCGACCAGACCGAGATGAAGGAAATCGTCAACTATTTCGAGAAGAAACTCATCGCTTTCGGCTTTGTCACGCCTGGCAACGTGTTTGTTGGCGAGGACTGGCAACTCTCTGTGGATGAGAACCATATCAAGAACATTCGCGTTTGGCTCGAACTCATCGAACATGCCCAGCAGCCGATGGAGAAACTGCTTTCCGCCTTGATTGTGAACCTGAAATTGGGCGGCATTTTCTTGAGCGACACCGATTTGTTCCAGCGCGAAATCACGAAGGTGCTGAACTCCAACATCACACCTTATTATAAAAAGGTGAAACAGCTGACGCGCATTTTCCCCGTCTATTTCAACGAAATCGGCGCAGAGGGCGAAATCCGCAACGTGACCACCAACATGGACGAGATTTCTGGCCGCCAAGACAAACTTGTACATTTCCTTCGCAAGCAGGTACACACCGAAAGTAATAACACCTTGATTGCCTTGACTTTCGATGTGTTTAAGTTCTGGAGCGATGGCAATGTGGAGGCTTTGAAACCGATTTTGCCGAAGAACGTTTTTGAGAGCATCGACAAGGAAAGCACGTGGTTTGTGCATGTCCACAACCTTGTGCAGATGATGTGTGAGATTTCCTGCCTCAATCCCGAGGATGTGTTGATGCTTTCGCGTGACGATTACGAAAACCTTATTGGTTCTGCTACTCGCCGCCTTGAGTTAGACAATGAAATCAGCCAGCGCGAACACGCCCGCCTGATGGACATCCGCGACCTATATGCCTATCTGCGAGAGAAATACAGCTTCGAGTCGGTCAATATTTTCAGTTCGTTACGTAGCTTCCCCTTCATTCCCGACGAGGAAATCGACGAGTTTGAGGAAGCCTATAAGAAGAAGGACTTTGCCAAGTCGCTGACGATGATTTACGCCTTCATGGATAAGCTCAAGACCGTGATTTTCAACCCCGAACAGAGTGAAGGATGGGAAAACATCTACCACAAACGGCATATCGCCATCGGCATCCCATCGATGTATGGCACCTATCGAGAGAACAAGTTTGAGGCTATGGGTTTGACCTTCCGTTTGGAGCGTGTCGCCACCCAACTCATGGAGAAAGTCGTGCAGAGCATCAACCTTGAATACATTTCGGAACGCACACTGAATCAGATTTATAGAATCCTCGAATATTTCCACAACGGTCTGGAATTGGACGGCATCACCAACCAAAGTTTCAACCAGAAACTTGACATGTTGCGTTACAGCTTGACCTCTCGAAGCTTCTCTTTCGGTCAGTATATCAACATTTTCCAGTTCATCGCCGAAGATGTGCGTCGCATCATCATCAAGTACTTCCTGAAGTCGTACGAGTACCCGCTGAAGATCGTCATTCCGCAGCTCTTCGACCCCGAAGGGAAACTTAATGAGCGCGAAACAGGTGCTTTAATCAGCAAGAAATCCGAGGAATTCCATCGTGATTTGCTCTCCGATGCCTTCCTGATGCAGCCGTTGGACAATTTCATCGGGCGAATTTTGGCCTCCTTGCGCACTATGGAAACCACTTTGAACGAGAAGCTCATTAGCGACATCATGACCTACAACTCCGAGATGCTGATTAGCCCGTTCTGGGAAAAAACGCCCAAGATGGACAATCAGGTCTTTATCGGTAACAAGGCCAACAACTTGAAAAACTTGTACTTACATGGGATGCCTGTGCCTCCTGGATTTGTCATCACTACCGAGACTTTCCGTCGCAATGAAACTATCAACACGATTCCCGAACTGCGCACCGAAATCCACGGCATGATTCGCAAGCATATTGAGGAACTGGAGCGCATCAGTGGACGCAAGTTCGGCAACCCCGAGGCGCCGCTATTGGTTTCGGTGCGTTCGGGTACGGCCATTTCTATGCCGGGCGCGATGGACACCTTCTTAAATGTGGGTTTGAACGATGAGATTGCGGAAGCCATTGCCCAAGACAAAAACATCGCTTGGGCGGTGTGGGATTCTTATCGCCGATTCTTGCAGAGTTGGGGCATGGCCAAAGGCATCGAGCGTGATGTCTTTGACGACGAAATCAACGCCTTCAAGCAGAAAAGCAGCGTGAAGATGAAGGCGGATTTCAGCATCGGGCAAATGCGAGAGGTGGCACAATCCTACAAACGCATCCTTGCCGACCATGGTGTAGCCTTTGAGCAAGATCCATTCAAACAGTTGATTGACTGTGTCAACATGGTTATTGGATCGTGGAATTCGGAGCGCGCCTTGGCTTATCGTCGTCATCTGGGTATTTCCGAGAATTGGGGTACGGCGGTCATCGTGCAGCAGATGATTTTTGGCAATCGTAGCGAAACATCTGGTTCTGGCGTTGTGTTCACGCAGAATCCGCATCGTGAGCGTCCTGGGGTGCATCTTTACGGCGACTTCACCATGCGCAGCCAAGGCGAGGACATTGTGGGTGGTTTGGTCAAGCCCTTGCCGATTGGCGAAACCCAACGCAAGGCCGCCGGATTGGAAGGCCCTTCAATGCAAACCATGTTGCCCGACATTTATAAGAAGATTTATTCCATCGCCGTCGAACTCACTGAGCATCTTGGCTATAGTCCGCAGGAGATGGAATTTACCTTCGAGTCCGACAAGCCAGAGGACTTCCACATCCTGCAAATCCGCGACCAAGACCTCAAGACCGAGGAGGAAAAGATTGCCTTCGTGCAGTCGCCCGACGAGATGAAACAATTGGGTCACGGCATGGGCATCGGAGGCGGTGCGATGAACGGTTTGGCAGCATTCAATGGCGACCAAATCATGGTTTTGCGCGAGCAACATCCTGACAGCCAAGTTATTTTGGTTCGTCCCGATACTGTTCCTCAAGACATCGGTATGATTTTCGACTGCGACGGTCTGCTGACGGCTCGTGGTGGTGCCACCTCACATGCTGCGGTCACGGCGGTACGTCTCGGTAAGGTCTGTGTGGTCAGCTGTGACGGTCTTGAAGTCGATGTCAACGATGAATTTGGCCAACTGAATGGCCATTCGCTCAAGATGGGCGACGAAATCGCCATCGACGGCAACCTCGGCATCGTCTATCTCGGTCATTACCAGACGGAAAAGATGATGGTAGGGAAGGGGTATAATTATTAGTTGTAGTGACGTAAGATTGTAGGGCTGTCACACCGTGGCAGCCGCCAAAAAATATGGCAAAGCATAACGAATTAGGGAAACGTGGCGAGGAACTGGCAGCCCAATACCTTACGGAAAAAGGCTACGAGATTCTGGAACGCAATTGGCGAAATAAACACAAGGAAATAGACATTATCGCCAAGGATAAGGAAGAATTGGTCATTGTGGAGGTGAAAACGCGCCAAAACGATGAACATGGTGAGCCAGACCTTGCCGTGACACGCCAAAAACAAATTCGGCTTATCTATGCAGCCAACGCCTATATTTTCAATTACAATTTGGATATTAACACACGTTTTGACATCATTTCCATCGTTTTCAAAGACGGCAATCCTGTAATTGAGCATATTGAGGATGCATTTTTGCCGCATTGGTAAGTGTATTATATATTAATAAGGTGTGTAAATTCTCCAGTTTTTGCCACAGATGAAAAATTTTCTGGTTGTTAATCAGCATGATATAAAACACTTGAAAAAAAGTTGAAAAAAGTGCTTGCGGAATGGGAAAAAGGTAGTACTTTTGCACCCGCTTTCGGAAGGGAAGAGGGGCGGAGACGCGAGGAGTACGGGAGCGGAAAAGTTCTTTGAAAGTCTGAGGCCAGCACAAGACCGGCGGCGCGGTGACGCGCCGTCAGTGGAAGGAACCTTTTAAAGGTAGACCAACAACAAGAGAACATCAAGGCGGAACCCGAGATTCAGAGTAGAACAAGAAAAGTACAACAATATTACAACGAAGAGTTTGATCCTGGCTCAGGATGAACGCTAGCGGCAGGCCTAATACATGCAAGTCGTACGGT
>JAEEQP010000002.1 GCA_016285355.1 Bacteroidales bacterium | reverse complement strand
CCATCAGTAACAGAGCCATCTTTTTCAATATAAAACTCAACGAAGACCCTGCCTTCTACACCTGCATCTATGGCTTCTTGTGGATAGACCACATTGTTTCCAATGAATTCAAACAACTTTTGCTGGCCGCCACGGAACGAAGGCATGGTTTCCACAATACACCCAAAAAGCTCGCCGTCTTCAATCACTTCTTTATGGATGGTGTCCATCCTTAATGTATCGGGCTGCTGCGCCAAAGCCACTTGGCTTGCACCCAGCAAACCTACGGAAAGTCCTGCCACAACTGCCGCCTTGCCCATCCGCTGCCGTTTCTCCAATTCGCGCTCCAGATAGCGCACCTCAGCCTCGCATTTCGGGCATGTGCCGAGGCAATCACCGTGGTAGGTGCATTCCTCGATGACCAACTTAATATCGTTCTCTGCCGCAATCTGCTTGCGGATTTCTTTCAGGATTTTGCAGGTTTGTTTGCCTCTTGCCATGACGTGTTATTTTAAAACATAAATTATCATCAATTTGTCACGAATTGTTCATTAATTCGCCTTTCGTTTTCAATGTGTAATCATCGGAAAATGAAGTTTCTGCACGCATTGGCAGGCGAACGGGATTTTCTCTCCCGAATTCAATTCCCAAATGGCGGGCTTCCATTCCATGAACTTGAACAGCGCCGCGACTTGAGCATCCAGTTGCTCATTGATACCTTTTATTATATCAATGTGCGACAGATGGCCGTTGGGCTCCACCGTGAAGGCAACTTCCATTTCGCCATAGGCATTGCCATCAGCATTTTTGCCCAAGTTTCGGGAGAGGAACTCCACAAGCATCGACTCACCGCCTTCAAACTTTGGAGCATAAAGACACTTCGTCTTTTCAAACAAGGTATCTGGCTGGGGTTTCCACTCCCTGTTGTAAAGAGATTCTTCTTCAGGACATGTCAAATTTCCACCCACCACTATCAGATTGCCCGATTTAGGCAATTTGCTTATCGCCACATTACTTATCTCCTCTTGGGTCAGCACATGACAGTAGGGAAAAGTTGGAGGAGGATAAAGAGGGATAGCTCCATACTCAACAATTGTCATGTCCCCTCGCAACGTCCCCAAATTATTTTGATTCATGTTCAAACTGTCCGGCTCCTGCGCCAAAGCCACTTGGCTCGCGCCCAACAAACCTAAGGAAAGTCCCGCAACGACGGCCGCCTTGCCCATACGCTGGCGTTTCTCTAATTCACGTTCCAGATAGAGCACTTCGGCCTCACACTTCGGGCAAGTGCCGAGGCAGTCGCCTTGATAGGTACATTCCTCGATGACCAGCTTAATGTCGTTCTCCGCTGCAATCTGTTTGCGGATTTCCTTCAGGATTTTGCAGGTTTGTTTTCCTCTTTTCATGTCAGTAGTTTTTTGTTTAACGTGGCAAAGATAGGAATTATTATGAACAAAACAAGGTTTGAAGTGAGTTTTCTTAAATCGGGCCCTTCGACGGGCTCAGGGACCCTCAACTCACACAAAAGCCAAAGTCCCTGAGCCTGTCGAAGGGCCGACCTCTTTACCTTATTATATAATTGAACTCGTCAATGTTTTTCACACCCATCGCGGCCAATTGGTCTTTACTGCGCTTCACATCCTCATCGGTATTGAACTCAGGAATATGTGGCACACGCACTATGACACGGTTGGGGTCGCCGCCTTTAAGCAGCCATCCCAAATTGCTTATCACCAAAGCATTGTCCTTTCCTGTATAATCTTTGTAGATTTCAGGGTTTATGTCCTTGATGTCAACGATGTAGCCATCCAAAACGGAATCAAGCGTTTCTACATTCTCAAACGGCACATTGAGGCTGGTCTCGGCCACGATTTGCCATTGATTTCCACAAAGCTCGCGGAACTCCTTGATGAACGCCACTTGCAGCAAAGGCTCTCCACCGCCGAAGGTGATACCACCATGCGTGGCCAAGAAATACAACTGATCGATTTTGACCTCCTCGAAAAGCAACTCTGGTGTGTAAAGGCGACCTTTTTCATCCTCCCATGAAGCCTTGTTGAGACAAAACTTGCAGCGCAAAGGACAGCCGTTGAACGCCACAAGTGTAGTGACACCCTCACCGTCCGTGGTCAGGCGATGGCGACTGATGCCAAAAATCCTTGCGTTAATCATAGTCACTCAGTGATAAAAACTCACTGATTTCGTAAAAGTATTATTCGTATTCCGTATTCTTGTCTTCCGGACACAAAGTGAACACAACGCCTATCCGAGCACCCATCCCACTCATATTCAACGGTTTGAATAGTCCCAAGACATTGCTGGTTGTCAAGTAGATGTTACATGTTTTAAACAATCTGCCAGAAATGCCCAAACCAATGTTGTCATAACTACCAGGCATTATGGTATAAGTGGCGCACACATCCAACATCTGGAAGAAATTGCCGTTGTAGGCCAACGTCAAGGAGGGACGGAAACCACTGCCGAGGAAACGGCCCTGCACCTGAACACTGAAACGGTTGTGCTCGTCAAGGTCGTAATTACCTCTGAGCAAGAGATTGGTATTCAGAGCTGTATTGTATTTCTCCAAAGGGGTGTATTCCAATCGGAGACACTGCTGTATGGTATCAAAGAAGGCTTTACGATACGACGAGTCGGAAGAAATGAGCCGTATCTGTTGCCAATCCAAGCCGTCGAAAAGGAAATCGCCATCGTCATAAAACTGTCCCATATCCTTCACTTCGCCCTTCACATTGATGTCGTTCTTTCCCCAATGGATGAAGCCCAAGTCGTGGATGGCAGCCACTGCGCTAAACTGATTATCAAAACGATACTCTGCAGCCAAATCAATGCCGAAGCCTGGATTGCGGAACAACTCGCCAAAGCTGAATGGCCCATCGGTCCTCAGCTTGCCTGTCTCATCCACATAAATCGCATTGGGCATAGCTGCTTTCATGGCAATGTTTTCCTTCAATCGGAGCGCGTAGGAATCGGGGTCCGTGAAAAGCTGCAAATCAAAAGCTTTCGTGGTGACATTGGCAAGGCCAAACAACAGCTTGGCGCGACCTCCCACCGACAGCTGATCGGTAATATTCATCTGATAACCCGCCGCAAGTTCCTGATAAGCCTGCGTGTTCACATCCATGTTGACTTTGATGGGATTGTCTTCGCCGACATAGGCACTATTGCCATAGCCCAGCAATTTAAACAGGCCGTCGTTGTATCTCGCGTCACCTTGGGCCTTGATGCCATAATTAATAGTAAGCATTCCTTTGTTCAGGCGGCGATACAGGGTGAAAAGTTCAACATTTGCGTCGAAACCCACAAAGTTCTTCTCCTTCAGGCTATTGGCAAACTGCCTCAGATTGATTGTTGCAGGACGACCTTGTGCATCGAAATCGAAAAGTTTGTCGTAACGAAAAGATGTGTTCTGCACGTCATAGCCAATATCGCCGATGAAGATCGACATGACGCTCTCGTAAGGCAAATCCGTGGCAGGATTGGCTTTCATCTGATAAGGGTTCATCCGCATGAAATCGACAGGAGACACCTGTTGAGCGTTGGCTGAAGCGAGAGCAAACACCGAAGCCAAAACGGCTACAAATCTATATAACTTTTTCATTTTCATCTTGTTTTAAAATTCGACATTACCATTGTATTTCACTTTGGCCTTCATAAACATATCCAAGCCTTGCTGGCCTTTCAGCATCACATCATGAGCATCCGTATCTATCTCATAGCACGAAATCAATCGGTCTGACTGCATGAAACGGATCACTTTTTCTCCTGTAATTTCCAATGCCACCTCGGCCAATGTAGGTTGTCCGTCGAATGAAGCACGAATCAAATTGTCTTGAGCGACAAGCGTATCCGTAATTTTTCCGGTCTCAGAATCGTAGGTAAAGAATTGGGCGTTCATATTCAACGGAAGCGTCGAGGATATGGACAATTCCAAAGTCAGCTTTTCAATTTGGTCGGGCATTTTGATTCCCGAAAGCGCCAAATTGGTCGTGTCATAATAACGCACATCGTCGACGGTAAAGTCAAACGGAATTTCAGTATCAATTATCATATCAATGACACAGGTATCGGACACAGAGACCAAATCGGACACGCCTGAAGGATTCACGACAAAATTGGAAGAAGTATAAATTCCGGTTTCATTAGCCGAAATCTTGCCGTTCAGGGCTCTTTCATAGATTTGTACAAAATTGTCATGGGGAGGAATGGGGACCGACAGGGATTGCTGACCAAAAATGGAGTAGGGCACGTTGTCATCACCGATAATCCAAGCCGTATCCACATCCAATTGTGCCCTCAAAAGGAAGGTGTTGCGCTCTGAGAGGGTCAAACGAGCGCCATGCACTTCCAACGCGCCTGTAATGTTGGCGGGGAACAGGTTCATTGTAGTATCAATGATGCTTTTTGAACCGTATTTATTCACATAGCCGCTCATTTCCTTGAGAGCCAAGTCGCGTCCCTTAACATCTACATCGAAATACAGTTCAGGTTCAGAAGCAGACCCCAACCTGACATAAATGGCATAATCCAAGTTAAGGATATTGGCCGTATCCGTGGTATAATACAATCCGTCAAGGTCAAACTGAATATCTTCTGAATTGAAATCGAAATCCAACGTCATATCATGGCCCTCAGCATCTTTAATGTCAGAAGAATGAAGCACAATTCGCTGCACCAAACCGATGTTGGAATTCAAAGTGATGTCAAAATGTCCCGATCTCATCTCAGCTTCCAGCACTTGGATGTTTTCCGACTCAAACACAATCGTTTGTTCTAAATGAAACATTGTATCGTACGTTTGGAACGGAGTTTCCGGTATAAGATTCGGATAAGAAAAATGCTGGCTATATTCCAAATCTTTGAATCTCAGTAATTCATCCCCCTTTACAGCTCCGTAGTCATCATAATGGAAACAGTAGGACAAGTTTCCATCTTCGGAACAGGTAATCACGCTATCAATTTTGAGCTGCTGCATCAATTTCGTCAAAGTGAAAGAAGCCTTGCCTACGGGCAACAGCATCTCACCTTCAGCATTTACACCATGCACATTGCTGGTATCAAAGTGGTCTTTCTTGCAGGAGACAAACAGCATGGCCGCCAAAGAAAGAACCAAAAATAACTTACTGTATCTCATATCTTTACAATTTAAACAAATTTTCCATTCAAAATCATTTTAGCCACCTTGTTGGCACCATAATAATACGGCATGAACTCCAACTGCGTCATCGGTTGGGTGATGATGAGGTTGGCGAGTTTGCCCTTGGTGATGCTACCTACCTCGTCGCTCACGCCCATGGCATAGGCCGTGTTCAAGGTAGTGGCGTTCAGGGCCTCTTCGGGGGTCAGGCGGTAGCGGATGCAAGCCATCGAAAGGATAAGCTGCATATTGCCCGACGGCGAAGTGCCAGGGTTGAAGTCGGAGGCCATAGCCACTGGCAGACCCGCTTCAATCATCTTGCGTGCCGGCGAAAGCGGCAGGTTAAGGAAGAAAGCACAGCCCGGCAAGACGGTAGGCATGGTCTCGGAGCCTTTCAGGCACTCGATTTCCTCGTCGCCCATCTGTTCCAAGTGGTCGACGGAGATAGCACCGTATTTCACGCCCACCTGCACGCCGCCCGAAATGGCCATCTCGTTAGCGTGGATTTTAGGCCTCATGCCGTATTTGATGCCTGCCATGAGGATGCGCTCGGTGTCCTCAACAGTAAAGAAGCCTTGGTCGCAGAACACGTCGATGAAATCGGCAAGGTCTTCGGCGGCCACAAGCGGAATCATCTCGTTGATGACCAAATCCACGTAGTCTTCCTGATGGCCACGATATTCCATCGGGATGCCATGTGCCCCAAGGAAGTTCGACTTGATGGTCAAGGGCGAGTTTTCCTTCAGTCGGCGGATGACGCGAAGGAGTTTCAATTCGCTCTCGGTCGTCAGTCCATAACCACTTTTGATTTCAATGGCACCTGTGCCCATGCGCATCACCTCGTCAAGGCGTTGTTGCGCCATGTCGTAAAGTTCGTCCTCTGAGGCCGCCGCCGTTGCCTTGGCCGAGTTGAGGATGCCTCCTCCCCTCTTCGCGATTTCCTCATAACTGAAGCCGCGAATCTTATCGACAAACTCCATCTCGCGCGAATTGGCGTAGACCAAATGCGTGTGCGAGTCGCAAAAAGCAGGCATGACCACGCTGCCATTCACATCGTGAACACGATGGTTTTCAGCAAGATATTTCCTACAAGCCTCCGAGTCCATCGGACCGTAGTCGGCGATTTTCTTTCCTTTAATCAATAGGAAGGCGTCCTTGATCCTTCCCGTTTCGGCCATTTCGGGGCCGCGTTTCAGCAGTCGGCCTTGTTCCTCGATGCCGACGAGTTCCTTGATATTGACGATGAGCATAATTTCTAGAAATTTGCGGCAAAAATACAATAATTCACTGGATTTGAGGAAACATCATAGGTTTCCAATACAAATAATCCCTCATTGAGGGAGATTTTTTGAAAAAAAGCACTCATTGAGGGAGATTTTTCACAAAAACAGCACTCATTGAAGGATTTTGTAACCTTTGGACGCAAGCTGGTGGCCTACGGCAGTGCCCCGGCAGGCAAAAAAAACACGTAGAGACGCCACTCACCGTGACGTCTCTACGATCATGCGGGAATTGCAAATTCCCCTCTCAACACTTCCGAATTGCAAATTCGGAAGAACCGCCCGTCATCAGTTGACGGTCAGCAGTATATCGTCGACTTCCAAAAAGAACTCGTCACTGCAATTGAAGTGACGGATGGCGATGTACTTCTCTCCAGCGTAGGCGCTCAGGTCGACGGTATATTGATACCAGTTGCCTATGTCACGGGTGTTGCCGTCGCGGCCATTGCCTTTGTTGCCACTCGCGCCTTTGGCGGTCATCGTCCACTCCTGAACCATCGTCCAGCCGCTCGTGCCGTTGTCGGACACATACACGCCAAAGTGCTCGGCGGGATAATCGGCATCCTGGGCGCAAGCCCAGAAGCTGAAGGTGCTGCCCTGAACCAAGTTCACTTTAGGCGTAACAAGGTAGTTGTCGGGAGTAAGGGGGCCAACAGATCCATGGTATGAGCCTGAAGTCATCCCTACGGTTCCATAGTGGCCATCATTGGAAGCACTATAGCCATAGGCTGCCATTTGATTGGTAAGCACCCAGTTGTAGCCGTCGCCATCGGCGTCGATGGTGGTCCAGCCTTCGGGCAAAACAGAATTATTGAAGTTCTGTGAGAATGAGGTCCCGGGTTCGGGGTCGCCCAATCTGATATTATCGACATTCAAAAAGAATTGGTCGGAGCAATCGAAGTGACGGATGGCGATGTACTTCTCTCCGGCGTAGGCACTCAGGTCGACAGTATATTGGTGCCAATTGCCTTGGTCACGGGTGTTGCCGTCGCGGCCTGCGCCTCTGTTGCCACTCGCGCCCTTGGCGGTCATCGTCCACTCCTGAACCATCGTCCAGTCGCTCGTGTCGTTGTCGGAGACGAACACGCCGAAGTGCTCGGCGGGATATTGATAGTCCTGTGAGCCAGCCCAGAAGCTGAAGGTGCTGCCGCTGCGCAAGGTCACTTTAGGCGACACAAGGTAGTTGTCAGGATGGAGAGCACCTGCAGTTTTATGGTACGAGCCAGAGAGAATCATGTGGCTGCCATTGAAACCTGCATTGCTTTGGTCATAGCCATAGGCAGACTCGCATTCCGTGTCAAGCACCCAGTTGTAGCCGTCGCCATCGGCGTCGATGGTCGTCCAGCCTTCGGGAAGGATGCCGTCATTGAAGTCTACGGTAAAAGCAGTGATAAATGCCGCAGTCAGGTCAACGCCTGCATCGAGGAGCGTGTTCATCCCGATTGCATCCATTTGGGGGCGGGTGCCGGCGTAAGCATGGTCGGCGGTATAAACTGAGCCGTCCTCGCCTTCAGCCAAAGCGTCTTGCGGAAGCACGATGGCCCAGGTCGTGGTGTTTTCCGAAGTCACGCCGGGCATCGTGATCAGTCCGTCGCCGTCCTTGCCGTAGGTGAAGCCTTCGTCGGTCGGGTTGCTGAAGTCAACCGTCACGGTGTTGTTCATCCCCGTGATGCAGATGGCAGCCGTGGAAGGCGTGGTCACGTTGAACTTCATCAGCGAGCACTTGTTGTGGAGACTAGAGGTGTAGTTGGTCTCAGCAGTGGAATAATTCACCGTGGATGGTCCCATCGAAATCACGGGCAAGCCAGCCTCTGTCGTTTGGTCGCTGATGTTCACGGTCAATTCGGCGGTGCCGTTGGCAACCGTTCCTTGCTTGTTGCCAAGGAAGTAGAAATAGAGCGGTTGGCCTTCCGTGGGGTTGGTGATTTCGCCACCGAAAACCCCTTCTTCGCGGGTCAGCGTGCCGACCACTGCGCCGTTGCTGGCCACCACAATCTGGTCGCCGTTTGCAAAAGTGACTTGCTCCATAGCATCCGGATCCACATTCACCCTTGAGCCGTTGTTGGTCCCTGAGCCTGTCGAAGGGCCAACGTTCAGCGTAATCCTCACAACGTTGCCCTCGCTTTGGGTGTTGTTGGTTTGTTCTTTCTTGCACTGTGCGAGGCCCAGCACCAAAAGGCCGGCCATCACAATCATTCCAAGTCTTTTCATTGTTCGTCCTCCTTCTTTTTGAGTGCCACATAGCCGAGGCCGGCGCCAATCAGCAGGACAAGGCCGCTGCCGAGGGGAGCGGGCTGGAAGTTGTCGTTGCTGAACCCGAAGCTCACGCCGCTGCGGTTTGGGTTCATCAAGCCTTTGGGGCTGTTGTCGTTGGTTTGCGGGTCGCTGCCGAACAAGCCGCTGGGCCTGCTCTGGGCGTTCAGTGGGGTGGCAGGCGCCATCAAGGCCGCCAGCCCGAGCGAAAGCGCTATGGCTTTCAGGGATTTCTTTTTGGTCATTTTGTTGTAATTTATGGATTTATGATTTAATGATTTAAAGATTTAAAGATTTAAGATTCAAGGATTCCGAAGACCCGCCTTGCGCCGCTCCGCTCGCAATGACAGGCACAAAAAAAAATCCAAGGCAAGCCACTTCGTCCTGCCTTGGACTAAGGGTATGGGAAAGCATGGAACGAAGATTTGCCCCCCCCAATTACATTGATAATCAATAATTTACAAGTGTTTAGCATAAAAATTGGCATTGATTTGAAGCTGCAAAAGTAGAAAAAAAAGCGAAATTGGAACATGTTTTGCGGCAAAATTCCGATAGTTTGATTATTTTTGCAGCCGTAAAACCACAAAAAACAGGTATCATGGCAAACACTGCAAACATTCCTGCCGAGGGGCAATTGATAGTCGACATCAAGGACATGTCGCTTATCAACGACATCAAAAAGGCCATCAGCATGTTACGTGGGGTTGGAAAGGTATCAAGACCTCGGCGCAAAAGAATGACGGCCTACGAACGATCCTTGAAAGACCTTGATGAAGGACGAGTATATGAGGCAAAAGACGTAGATGATTTGTTTAAACAGATTTTCGGATAGCCTATGTACAGCATCAAGTTTACGGGCGAGTTTAAACGCGATATGCGGCTTTGCAAAAAGCGGGGTTATGACATGGAACTCATTCGAGAAGCCATCAGAATCCTGTCGGTGGATGGAAAACTGCCAAAAGAATACCTTCCACACCAACTTCATGGCGACCGCAAAGGCCAATGGGAATGCCATATTCAACCCAACTGGCTTCTCATTTGGGAACAACAAAACCACCCGACCCTTCCGCGTTTTTCACGGAATTTTCGGGTGGTTTTCGTCGTTTGGCCGGTAGAGACGGTGTACACACCGTCTCTACAACGACCTACTAATTCATTGGATTATTCTGCATTGCGCACCATGCGCACAGGATAGCCACGATGACGCCATGAGCTATCATGCCCTCCATAAAAACTATCGTTAGTGACCCATACATTATACGCGGAACGATTACTCTCTGAAGATACCGTCCAATAATCAACCCAGTCGTTCACATGGGAAACCTCAGCCCCAGTACGCCAGCCTGCTGCTGGAAGAAACACAGCACCTACAGTCTGCATGGCTGTCCATTGTTGCTCCGTATAAGTATTCGAATCGAAACTACTACCAGGGCCAGCGATGAATGTGAGTCCCATAGGCATTGCCCATACATCAGGGAGCAAGATAACACCATTTACGCCAGCAACATTGCCACGTCCCCACTTTGAAGAAGCATCGGTCCTACCTTCAAACACATAATCCCATTCAGCTTTGGACAATGTCCGCCACGATTGAGTAACATTGCCACCGTTGCTGATAGGGTTATAAACACCCCAATCGCCGTTGGCATAATCCCCAGTGAGATCGTCATCCCCTAATGTACCATAATAAGAACCATCTGGATCGAGGGTGTTATAGGGTTGGTAGTAATAACCTGTGTTTGTATTGCGCAAATTGCATCCGCTTGTTCCCCAACCAAAATAGCTTACAATATCCGTATTCGCATAATCCTCACCTACATTTTGTCCATTTGTCCCAAGCACATCATACTGGTGTTCCATGAAACTCCATGTTTGGGTCGATTTGGTGTATTGCAAATTGCCTTGCGAGAAATACACCTGTTCATCGTTGCTATTGATAGTGAACAATCCGTTGATGATTCCTTGAGGAAGCGTAGGGGCTTCTTCAAGTGTAGTGAAACTCATTTCCTCACCATAACTTGTACCTTCTCCGTTTGTAGCGTAGGCGCGAACGATGTATGTCGTGTTGGGGGTCAAGTCCTGCAAGTTTTTCCAAAAAGTATTGTTGTTGATTCCATTAGCGGCAACACAAGTCTCCTCACCTTGTTCCATCCTGTAGCAGATGCCGTATTCTGTTGCGGCGACACCACCATAGTCAGTAATCTGTCCACCTACAATCGCCGTTGCATTGGTGATACCTGTCACACTATAAGTTGTCACCGAAGGCGGGACGATTACAGTATTGCGCACCAAGCGTACTAAGTTTCCGTCATAGCGGTTGTCGCTATGCTGCGAATTGAGAGAACCACTGTGAACTTTCACATTATACACGTTGTTGCCGTCGTAAGAACTCGTCCAATACCATCCGTGGGAATCAACATCATTGAGTGACGTACCACGACGGTAGCCGCTAACGGGCAGGAACACCGCGCCATTGGCCTCCATCTGTACCCACTGCTCCGCAGTGTAGACATTGGCCCAACTGCTGTTGCCCGAAGTGAAACTCAGCCCCTCGGGCAAAATCCATTCGTCGGGTAGGAGAACCATGCCGTTTACACCATTCACACATCCGTGTCCGTATTTCGATGCGGCATCTGTACGTGTGTTGAACACATAATACCATTCATCTTTGGTCAGTGTGCGCCAGCCACTGTTCTCTTGATTGCCGCCATTGGCGATGGCGTTGTAGCCCCAATCAGCTTGGCCTGTCTGGTCGTAGAGGTTGTACTGAGAGTTGCCGTATGCGTAATAGTCGGCAGAACTCGTGCTCGTGCTCCAAGGCTGGTAGCAGTTGGCACCATGGTCGTAGCCGCTCGTTCCCCATCCGAATAGGTCGCGGTCGACATCCTCATTCGTGCTGTTTTGGCCAGTGGTTTCTCCAAAACGGTACCATTGGTATTCAGCGAACTTCCAGTAAGGATCTGCTGCACTGCCGATGTATTGCAAATTGCCCTGCGAGAAGTACACCTGTCCGTTATACGCATTGACGGTGAACTTGCTGTCGATGGCTCCGTCCGGGAACGCAGGCGGCTCCTCAAGCGTGGTGAAGGTTTTCTCCTCGCCGTAGGCCGTTCCCGCTCCGTTCGTCGCGTAGGCACGGACGATGTAGGTGGTGTTGGGCAAGAGGTCGGTCAGGTTCATCGAGAAGGGACTGGCGTTGGTGCTGTCGGCAAGGCAGGTTTCTTCCCCTTGTTCAATCCTATAGCAGACACCGCATTCCGTGACGACGCAGTTGCCCACGAAGGAGAACTGTCCGCCTACAATCGCGGTCGTCGTGGTCACCCAACTCGCCTCGTCGGTCGTCACCGTGGGCAGGACGAACGTAGTGGTGAAAGTCACATCCTCGCCGTATGTGGTGCCTACGGTGTTCGTGGCGAAGGCGCGGGCATGGTAGGTCGTGCCCGGAATGAGGTTCGCCAATTCCAGGGCATACTCGCCCGTAGTCAATTCCTCGACCAAAACGACATTGTTATTGATAGTCGGATTCTCATTCGTGCCCCAGCAGATGCCGCATTGCTTCATCGTCGCGCCGCCGTCGTTCAAGAAGTTGCCTCCCACGGTAGCAGAAGTGGTGGTGATGCCAGAAACGGTTCCTGTGCTCACCTCAGGCTGGTAGGCATGGGTGTAAACGAAGGAAATCGGTTCTGTCCGACTTGAGTAATACATGTAGCCCAAGCCTGGATAGAACTGCCGCAAGGTTCCTCTCCATCGTCCGTTGTTGAAGGAGGCACTGCCGTTTTGCGACTTAATCACATCGCCATTCGCTGGTATGAAGTAACCCAACGCCTCGGCGAAAGTCAGGGTATCGGCTCGCGTGTAGCTAATCCACGTCCAGCCGTGACTGAGATTGATGGTGATTTCTTGAGCCTTGAGGCTCGCGCTTGTGGCCATCAGGGCGAACAAGCAAAATGCTGTAAACAATAGCTTTTTCATAACATAAAGATTTGAGTGTAAATAAATTCTGTCTTTACAAGAAAGCAATGCATGCGTTCCTATTTGGACGCACTGACTTCTTTTGAGATGTGAAGGACAAAAATAAGAAAAAACAAGATTGAGCAAGCGATTTTAGGCAAAATTTCAAAACTTTGCTTATTTTTGCAGGCAGAAATCAATAAAAACATGAAGAAAACTATCCTTATCGCTATTGCAATCCTTGCCACCGCCTTCACGGCCAACGCGCAGGAAAAGAAAGAAGAACCGAAAGTAAAACAATTGACTTACAACGAGTTCCTGAAAAAAGTCTGGAACTTTGAGAACAATCCGAACACCTTTATATATAAAGGTAGCCTTCCCGCCGTCGTCGATTTCTATGCCGACTGGTGCGGTCCATGCCGCCGCGTGGCTCCTATCATGGAGAAACTGGCTGAAGAATATGAAGGCAAATTGCTCATTTACAAAGTCAATGTGGACCAAGAGAAGGAGCTTGCCGCCGCATTCCAGGTGAAAAGCATCCCCATGGTGCTGTTCATTCCTTTGGAAGGCCAGCCCACCATGCAAGTAGGGGCAATGCAGGAGGAAGGTTATCGGCAGGTCATTCAGGAACGACTGATCAAGTAAAGATTAAGTTTTTGAGATTTGGCCCTCTTTAGTACGGCATACTTTCCGAGTATCAGCTACATGGCTCGTTTTCTGGCCGAAGACAAGCCTGTGGTTGAGGTTTGCGAGACCTATCACAAACAAACCTACCGTAACCGTTGCCGTGTGATGACTGCCAACGGTGTGGAGAGCCTCAGTGTGCCTGTCGTCAAAGTGAACGGCAACCACACCATGACCAAGGACATGGCTCTCAGCCCCATCGAGCCATGGCAGCACATCCACAGCCGTTGTTTGGAATCCGCTTACAAGGCCTCGCCTTATTTCGACCATTATTACGACTACCTGAGACCCATCTTTGAAGGTCATTTTGAGCGGCTTGTCGACTTGAATGATGCGGCCTTGCGGGCGATTCTCAAAATGCTGAAAGTCAAGAAAGACATTGTACATTCGACGGACTATGTTCGCGAGGCTGAAAATGATTTGAGAGAGGCTTTCAGCCCTAAAAAACCGTTTGATGCCAACCTCTTCCCTGCTTATTATCAAGTGTTTAGCGAGAAGTTTCCTTTTGCACCCGATTTGAGCGTTTTGGATTTGGTGTTTAATGAAGGGCCTGAAGCAACAACGTATTTGAAACAGATTTTTTAATCACAAAACCAACAAAACTTCCAAAACTTGTATTCAAGCAACGTCGCTAACCAGCTCCGTTGCTATGCCGACAAGTCGGCGGGCTGGAAAGGAGCCGGTTGGCGACTTTCCCAATAAAAGTGTTTTGCCGGTTTTGAAAGTTTTGTGACAAAAAAATCACTTCTCCGGATAAGCAATCCTAACATGATAAATACTCATCAACTTCTTTTTCAGCACTTTACGGCAGGTCTCAATGTCGTGCATGGTGAGGTCGGTGTTGAGGAACTGCCCCGCCTCCATCTGCTTGTTGATGATGTTGTCGACCAAGTCGCTGATTTTCTTTTCGTCGGGGTCTTTAAGGCTGTGAGAAGCCGCTTCGATGCTGTCGGCCATCATCAGCACAGCGGTCTCGCGCGAGAACGGTGCCGGGCCATGATAGGTAAATGGCGTCGGGTCAATCTCCTCGTCGGGATGGGCCTTCTGCTCGTTGATGTAGAAATAATCGGTGCGTCGCGTGCCATGGTGGGTTCGGATGAAGTCGATGATACGCTCGGGCACATGCGCCTTATGCGCCAACTCGATGCCGTCGGTCACATGTGAGATGATGATTTCGGCACTCTCGGTATTTGAGAGGTCGTTGTGCGGACTATACGCTCCGTGTTGGTTCTCAGTGAAATACATCGGATTCTTTATCTTGCCCACATCGTGATACAAAGCACCAGTTCGAGCCAACATCGTATCGCCACCGATTTCGAATAGTACCTCTTCGCAAAGGTTAGCCACTTGGATGGAATGCTGGAAAGTGCCAGGTGCAGTGGTCGCCAACTCACGGAGCAAAGGACTGTTGGTATTGCTCAACTCCAGAAGAGAAAGCGAAGTGGGAACGCCAAAGATACGCTCAAACATGAGGATGAGCGGTTGCGCCAACAAGGTGAGCAAAGCGTTCATCAGCAGCAGGAACACATCCGACCAGTCGACTTCGGAGGTGGACAAGAAGGTGAAAGCGAGGTAGACCAACAGATAGCCCACAAACACAAACAGCGCCGACTGGATAAAGCGGTGATGCGCCCTTGTGTTCGACATGCTGAACACCGTAAGCACCGTGGCCACTAACTGCATAAAAATGAATTGGAAAGGATTGGGTACCACGAGAGAAATCAGCATGACGGCGAAGACCTGAGTGGAAAAAGCCAGCCGCAAATTGAAGAACGAGCCCACCATGATGGCCAGCAGACACACCGGCATCATGTAGATGAGTCCAGGCACGACCTTGACCAAAATATAGCTCGGCAAAATGATGATCAGCATGAGGGTCAGCAGAAGCACCAGACTCTTCAGGTCGGCAAACACTTTATGATGCAATTTGTTGCCATACAAGCCCATCAGTGTAAAGATCAACGCGACGAGGAAAAGCTGGCTCAACAACACACGAAGCGATTCGTCGCTCGACATGGAGCGTGATGTGTATTCCCGTTGCAGTGAGTTCAGCACATCGTAAGTGTGTGCATCGATCAACTCGCCTTCCGTGACCACTTTCTCATCTTTCTGCACCATGCCGTAAGTTAGTGAAACCGACGACACCGCCTTGTCGACTTCAAGCTTGGTGATTTCGGCATCGTAAAACACGTTTTGTCGAAGGGCCCCGTTGAGCAGTTCCGACAATACCTTTTGATTCATTCCCTTTTTGTTCTGCTGCATGATGTTGGCCACGGCATCAGTAGCCTCGTTCAGGGTGTAGAAATCGCCGTAACGAGCGGTGCGCATCACCTTGTTGCGGATGACGCTCACCTCGGTACTTGCCGTCAAATTGGTCGTAGCGTTGTCGTAGGCCACGATACCACGGTCCTCGATGGAGTCGTACACCGAAAAAAGGTAATCCATGTTCACATCCTTGTCGAAGCCGCCACGGTCGTCCCAGCTCGCCTCAAAAGCGTTATACAAGGCATTGCGCGAGGCTGACATCTCCTCTTCGTTGAAGACAAAAATCGGCTTCACCTTGGCCGCTGCCGCTTCCGTCTCGGCCATCAAGGTTTCATTGTCCTTGTAAATCGGGAAATCGAAAGGCGCATAAAGCGTCTCGTGCTGCCAAGGCTTCGAAAGCTGGTATTCGTACTTGAACTTGCCTGTGCGCGGCATCAGCCAACACACTAACGCGATAGCCACCAAAAAAGCAAAAACCTTGGCCCCTGTATAATAGCTGTGCCTTATCTTATTGAAAAAATCATTTATTTTACTCATAACCAATGATTTAAAATTAGTCCTCGGTTTGAAAATCGTGTGCTAAATTAAGAAAAACTCCAATCACTCCAAAAAAATCAACGAAAAAAGGCGTTTTGCAACGATATGTTGTCTAATTTAGCGGTCACAAAAACGACAAGAAAATGACCTACGGCATCTGCAATTTATCTGCCATCGCCATGCGCAAGGAAGCCCGACACACTTCCGAAATGGTAAGCCAACTGCTTTATAATGAAACTTATCAGGTATTGGACAGAACCCATGAATGGGTACTCGTCCGAAAAGACAACGGCCCTTCGACTCCTTCGACAGGCTCAGGGACCGACTCAGGGACATACGCTTTTTACGAAGGCTGGATTCAGGCGAAACAATTTTGTGAAATCAGCGAGGAAGACTTCAATGCCTTGAAGACGAAGAAAATCTACCTTATTAATAAACCTGTCGCAGAATACAAAGGCAAGTTCCTGACTTTGGGTACGCCGCTCTATGAACCGCATCCCGATGCCGTTGAAATGCCCACTGAGTTCCATCCCGAAATGATGGTGCATTACGCAAAACAACTCCTCGACGCCCCTTATCTCTGGGGTGGTCGCACCGCGATGGGTATCGACTGCTCTGGCTTGGTGCAGGTCTGCGCCCGCATGGCCGGACTCCTTCTCCCCCGCGACGCCTCGCAGCAAGTAAAAGAAGGCGAGTTGGTGTATTTCCTGCAAGAGACCCAGCCTGGCGATTTGGCTTTCTTCGGCGAGGAGGACGGCCACATCACCCATGTGGGCATCGTCATGGGCAACGAGCAGATTATCCATTGTTCGGGGCAGGTCCGCATTGACTTTTTGGACCAGACGGGGATATTTAATAAGGAGCGGAATGAGCACACGCATCGGTTGCAGGTGGTGAAAAGAATGTCATGATGTTTTAAATTAAATTACCCACGAAATGAAAAAATATCGTTTCGTGGGTAAATAAGAAGCGGCTAATTACCCACGAAATGGTGAAAATAGGGTTTCGTGGGTAAATAAAGGACAAAAATGTTTTGTCGGTTCAGAATTATTACGTAGTTTTGCAGCCGTAAATCAACCATTTAGAACACAATGAGCGACATCATCGGACGAAAACAGCAAATTGAGGAACTGACGAGCCTCTTCCGCAAGAAGCAGTCACAATTGGTAGCCGTATATGGCCGCCGAAGAGTGGGCAAAACATACTTGGTGAGAGAACTCTTCAAGGAACACTTTGCATTTTACCATACCGGTGTATCTCCTTTGGAGTTGGAAGGTGCCAACCTGCTCGAAGCCCAACTTGAAGCCTTCCATTCCAGCCTTATACGCTATGGTGCCGAACCAGCTCCGCGACCGAAAAAATGGATGGAAGCCTTTGACCGCTTAATTGCACTACTTGAAAAGCAAGACAAAAACAAGCGGATGGTGGTGTTCATCGACGAGATGCCTTGGATGGACACGCCTCGCTCTGGATTCGTCACCGCTTTCGAACATTTTTGGAATGGATGGGGTGCTGGACAGGATAATCTGATGCTCATCGTGTGCGGTTCAGCCACCTCATGGATCCAAGACAACCTCGTCAACTCGTATGGTGGCCTCTACGACCGTGTAAACGCCGAAATACAACTCTCGCCTTTCACTCTAAACGAGACTGAGCAACTATTGAAGTCGCAAGAAGTGACCCTTTCGCGCTATGACATTTTGCAACTCTACATGACCGTCGGCGGCATACCCATGTATTTGAGTTATGTGCAACCTGGCTTAAGTTTAGCGCAAATCATCGACAACTTGTATTTCGACCGCAAAGCGAAACTGAAAGACGAGTTCGAGCGGCTGTTCAACTCCCAGTTCAGGTCGCCAGAGCCATACAAAGCCATCATTCGCCTCCTTGCCAAGCGCCAGAGTGGGTATAGCCGTGAGGAAATCTCAGAGAAGACGGGCATCGTTGCCGGCAAGTCACTTTCACAGGTACTTCATGCCTTGGAAGCCAGCGATTTCATCGAACGCTACAAACCTTTCGAAAACAGCAAACGAGATTTGCAATACCGCCTCATCGACCCCTTCTGCCTCTTCTACCTCGACCAAGTGGAAGGACGCGGGCGCGGCGAGCATTTCTGGCGCGACAACGAGAACCATCCCTCACTCAACCCATGGCGGGGACGAGCCTTCGAAAACGCTTGCTTGAGCCACGTCGGACAAATCAAAACTGCTTTGGGTGTGGGCGGTGTCAGTTCGGAGAATGCCGCATGGACAATGCGCGGCATGGACGGACAAAAAGGGATGCAAATCGACCTTATTATCAGCCGCTCCGACCGTGTGGTCAACCTTTGCGAGATGAAGTTCGTCAACACGGAGTTTGAAGTCAAGAGCGATTACGAGTTGAAACTCCGCGAACGCTTGCAATGGATGATTGACCATGTGAGCAGAACGCACAACGTACAAATGACTCTCGTTACCACTTATGGCCTGAAATACGGCATCCATAGCGGCGTTTTCCAAAGAACCGTCAGTTTGGATAGCCTGTTTGAACAAGCCAATTAAACAAAGGTGGTATTGTTTTTGATAAAAGTGGGCCACAAAGTAAGGGCAATTCATCCTAACAAAGAGAAGCAAGTTTATCACGTGATTTGCTCTTTTTGTTTTTGTACTTAGCAAAGAGGGTGTATTATTTGGAATGAAAATCATCCATTTCCAAAAAATGTGTACTTTTGCAGTCATAATCGAGAAAACAGATGAACACAACAACAGCAACAGCACCCGAATTAAACGCCCAGTTGTTCCTGCAACTCAGCAATATCGCCGACAATGAAAGTTATCTGCAAAAAACGCTGGATTTCATCATAGGTCTTGCGAAATCGGAAAACCGCACCAACGCAAGGGGAAGAGCTTATACAGAGTTGTTGGAACGCCTATCCGATTTTCAGGAATATGAAGCTGGATGGGATGGAGACAATGCCTTGCCACTGAATCATTTGGTAGTGAAAAACTTCAAAAGCATTCTGCAAGAAAGTAGCGACAACGATTTGCAAGGCTGGACGATATTCCCTTCTGCCAACGGAACTTTGTTGTTGCAAAACAAGAAACGGAAATCAGGTATCAATATTGGGGCGCAGGGCTTTTCATACTACACCATCCAAAACGGCGAAGCCAAAGGCGAGAACAACTTGGCGTTTTCTCCCAATGCAGTATTGGAAATCATGAAACAAATCTAACGAAGCCATGCTTTCACATGCAGGAATTTATATCTTGGTGAATGGCGACGACCTAATCGGAGGGAAAAAACACGAAAGCATCCAAGAGGGCGAAGAACAAGATTTCCTGTTATTGGCCATCCAACGCGAGCTGGTTGAAATTGCACAGAAAGGATTGCATAGAATCGAGTAGTGAAATGCTTCAAAAGTTACTCAATCTCATCATAGGAACGTAAAAAATGTATTGCGAAAAATTTCGCAACGAAGTTTTTCGCAATGAAATTTACTATCTTTGCACCGCATTTTAAAAAGCTCATAAAATGAAAAAGTCATTATTTTTTACATTGGCGATGGCGGCAATCTGCATCATGCCGTCATGCAAGAAAGACCCGGCACCAAACGTAATCGCCCCAGACCTCAACAAGGTTGTTTTTGGTCAAACCGATGGGATGATTGTTACCACGTTTGACAGCACCGCAATGCTTCATGGGAATGATTACGGATGGTACTACTCTATCGACCTTGATGGAGACAACATAAAAGACATCAAACTTGAGTCGGTGGATTGGGGCAGTTTCGGTTTGGGTCACCAGATGGTTACCATCCTCAATTGCACATCGGAAAACGTGGCCATTTTAGGTGAAGTATTCGACCAGAACACTTATCTTCACTCCACAACCTCAAGTCATTACTTTATCGACCCAACTTATCCCCAATTTGACAGCATTCTTTGGATTGACATTAGTAACACCTATACATGCGAAAAAATCGCTGAAGACGACTCTCTGTATTCTACAAAAGAAGCATTTACGCCACGTGCCGGCAATGCAGGAGAAGCATTCACAAAAGACGATGTTTTCAAGAACACTCTCGAACTATGTGGCGGGCACATCTGTGAAACCCAGATCATATTAAAAAACCGTGACTATTATTATCCAAGCGTGCCAGAAGGCTGGGGAACGGACACCATCACGAATTACGTATGGGTTGAGTTGAACTCGTGCCACGATTTTCCATTAGTGGAAGAAAAATACATTGGGTTTAAAGTCACGGGAAACGACAGGGAACGTCTTGGGTGGATGAAAATCATTATTGAAGAGCGTTATGGCGATTATTATGTAAGACTATTTGAAACCGCAATACAAGAATAATCTTTAAATTTTAAATTTCAAATCTTAAATACCAAACATGAACAACGCACTGATCACATTTGCGAAGCCTGAGAACGAGCCGGTAAAGGCTTACCGTCCGGGCAGTCCGGAGCGCATCGAGCTCCAGAAAGAATTGGAAAGACAATCGAACGAAGTCGTCGAAATCCCCGCTATCATCAACGGACAGGAAGTCCGCACCGGCGACATGGGTGAGGTCGTCATGCCTCACGACCACAAGCACGTCATCGCCCGCTACCACAAGGTCGGCGAGAAGGAAGTCCGCATGGCTATCGACGCCGCCCAAGCCGCTAAGCACGACTGGGAAAACACACCTTGGGACGAGCGCGCCGCCATCATGGCACGCATCGGCGAGATGCTGGCCACCAAGTACCGCGCCCGCATCAACGCTGCCACCATGCTCGGCCAGTCGAAGAACTGCTTCCAAGCCGAAATCGACAGCGCCTGCGAGACCATCGACTTCTTCCGTTACAACAACTACTACGCCAGCAAGCTCTACGCCGAGCAGCCCGCTTCGGCCAACGACCAGCTGAACCGCGTGGAATACCGTCCCCTGGAAGGTTTCGTCTTCGCCATCACACCTTTTAACTTCACGTCCATCGCCTCCAACCTGAACATGACCCCCGCCTTGATGGGTAACACCACCATCTGGAAGCCCTCGACGACCGCCCTGCTGTCGAACTATACCGACATGCGCATCTTCATGGAAGCCGGCCTTCCTGCTGGCGTCGTCAACTTCCTGCCTGGCAAAGGCAGCGTCATCAGCAGCGTGGCCCTGAAGGACAAGAACTTCAACGCCATCCACTTCACCGGCAGCACGGGCACCTTCAAGAGCCTGTGGAAGACCACTGGACAGAACCTCGACATGTACAAGGCCTATCCTCGTCTCGTGGGTGAGACCGGCGGCAAGGACTTCATCTTCGTCCACCACAGCGCCGACCCGCAAGAGGTGGCCGTGGCCATCGTCCGTGGCGCCTTCGAATACCAAGGCCAGAAGTGCTCCGCCGCTTCGCGCGCCTACATCCCTGCTTCGATGTGGAACGATGTGAAGAACCGCGTAGGCGACATGATGAGTACCATCAAGATGGGTGACGTGAAGGACTTCACCAACTACGTCAACGCCGTCATCGACGAGGCTTCATTCGACAACTGCAAGGGCTACATCGACCGCGCCAAAGCCAGCGCTGACGCTGAAATCGTCTTCGGCGGCAACTGCGACAAGAGCGTCGGTTACTTCGTGGAGCCCACCGTCATCCTCGCCAAGGTCCCGAACTACGAGAGCATGGTGGAAGAAATCTTCGGACCCATCATCACCATCTACGTCTACGACGACAACAAGTTCGAGGAGATGTTAGACGTTTGCGACCAGAGCTCGCCTTACGCCCTCACCGGCGCCTTCTTCGGCAACTGCATGAAGGCCCAAAGGATTGCCAACGACAAGCTGCGCCACGCGGCCGGCAACTACTATGTGAACGACAAGCCCACGGGAGCTGTGGTCGGCATGCAACCCTTCGGCGGCGCCCGCGCCAGCGGCACCAACGACAAGGCCGGTGGTCTGTGGAACCTCATCCGTTGGACCAGCCCGCGCGCCATCAAGAACACCTTTGTTCCTGCTGCCGCTTACGGGTATCCGTTCTTAGCGAAGGATTGATCGTCCCATGTAGAGACGTAGCGCGCTACGTCTCTACGATGATTGTTATAAAAAAATCCGTCAAGTTTTTGGCGGATTTTTTAATTTTGCACCGTAATTAAATCAGATAAAACTATGAAGAAAAACTACTTGAAAATCATCGCAGTCGTCCTGTTGTGCTGGACGGCTGTGGAGGCCAATGCCCAAATGAATTCTAGATGGACCATTGGCGTGAAAGGCGGCTGGAATTGGACCGAAATCGACCGTTCCAATTTGGGCCGTATCGACGAAACTTATTCTCCGCTTGGCAATTATGATGGCAGTTTGCAAGCTCGTTACCAACTGACCGATTGGTTGGCCGTGCGTGCCGATTTGGGTATCATTTCCCGTTCTTTCCGCATGGACCGTAACATCCATCACCTTGACCCTGTCTATACGAAGTATACCAATGATTACCTCATGCTGCCTTTGATGGCCGACTTCTCTTTTGGCGGGAAAAAACTGCGTGGCCATGCGTTCTGTGGCGGCTTTGGCTCATATTGGTTAAGTGCCCATTTGGAAGGCAAAACCTATTGGATGACGGATTATTATGTCTATTTTGACGACTTCAAGGAAGTTCGTGAATTTAACAGCGAAGACCAGCGTTTCATCGCAGGTGCAGTCGGTGGATTGGGTTTGAGTTATGCTTTTTTTGGCTCAAACGAAGCCAGTCCTATCATCAGCCTCGATGCATTGTATTACTATGACCTTGTCAGCCATCACAAGGGTTACGCACACCTGAGCGACCCGCGCTATATGAATACGCTTTCGATTACTCTTGGCATTTCGTGTTCTTTTTAAATTGTTAATCCTCAAATAGTTGCAAATATGAAAAGAAATATCATCCTTTTGGCGTTGATTGCCTTGATTTTCAGCGGTTGCCGCAAAGATGCTGACTATCATCCCTATATCGGCGAAACTGACAAGCTGGCTTACGACAGCTATTCCACCCAGTTCGAGTATCTTTGGAAATGCATCAGCACAGGCTATGTATTTTGGGACGTTGACGACACCGACTGGGATGCCGTTTACACTGAATACATGCCCAAGTTCAACGCTTTGGATGCGCAACATGAAGCCGGACAAGACGTGACCTTGGCCGAACTCAAGGAACTCTACACCGGTGCGATGGGTGGCCTAAAAGACCACCACATGACCATTGCCATCAAGAACCTCTTTCCTGCCGCAACCGACACGGTCGAATCATTCTTCGTCGACCCTGGAGAAATTGAAACGGCAAAACGCGATTATTTCATTGAAGTCCCTTCCTCCGCGCGAAGAAGCCTCCATGGTTTTGTCCTCGGGCTTGGTACGCATTATGAACTTGAAGCTAACGAGGATTTCATGGGAACGATTGAAGAAATCGGCCGAACCGCCATGTACCATTATTGCTTGTTCAAGCTCCCCGACGGACGCAAAATCCCTTACCTGTGGCAATCTTGCGCTGCCCTCACTCCCATCCTGAAAAGCAGCAACCCAACGACCCAACAGGCTGCCGCCGTCATCAATCATTGGCTGACCGCCATCAAGGATACGCCGCGCGAAGAGCTGGCCGGCATCATCCTCGACAACCGCGCCAACACGGGCGGTTATCAGGACGACCTCGACTACCTCGTCGGCAGCTTCATCAACGAGCGCACCCAAGTGATGCAAACCCGGTATAAAGAAGGCCCAGGACGCTACGAGCACTCCGCCTGGACACCTTATTACATCGACCCGCAGAGCCAATACCACCGCGACCTCGCCGCCGAGAACATTCCCTTCGTCGTGCTTTGCGACTTGAACTCCATCAGCATGGGCGAAATCGAGACCGTCATCATCAATAAGGTGTTGCCCACGAGCCACACCATCGGCGAGCGCACCTACGGCGCCACTGGACCTCTGCAACCCACATCGAGCATCAACCTCAACTATGGCGGCCCCTTCGGCAATATTGAAACAATGTACCACTATATCTACACCTCGACATTCGAGGCACGGATAGACGGCAAGGTATTGGAAGGCACAGGCTACACGCCCGACCAAATCATACTGCGCAAAGACCACAACGACGACCTCGGGGCCCAACTTGACGCGGCTATCGAGTACATTAAGAACTACTGATAATTGCAATTTACATCTGGCTGCAAAAATCCGCCGAAAATGTTTGGCGGATTTTTTCATTACCTCTTTCGAACTGATTACCATTTTTTTGTATTTTTGCCGCTCGTTGTCAAGAATTAAAACAAAAACACAAATCATTTAAAATGAACAACTTAAGAAAATCTTTACTCGTTCTTTTCACCCTCTTCGCCTTCGGGCTAAACATTTGGGCTCAATCGGCATCAATTACCGTAAACACGGAGTATGATTTAAAAACTGCCATTGATAATCCTAACTACAGCCACATCCATTTGGGTGCTGACATTGTCTTGCAAGGCGTTCAACGCGATGATGGTAAAAGGCTTTATGTCACACTTGGCGACCGGGAAGTGACACTATACATGGATGGTCATTCAATAAGCCGCGATCCGGATTCCTTCGAAGATTATCCCGATTACTCCTATGGCCAAGTTATCCATTTTGTAAGTGGCACACTTACAATCGCATCTGGTTCAAATACGAGTGGAAGTATCATTTCTGGCGGTCACGCCGAAAATGGCGGAGGTATATATGTCTGTGCCAATGCCATTCTCAAGTTAGACGGCATTACTATCCAAGATTGCCAAGCCGAAAACAATGGCGGTGCCATCTACAACCAAGGCACCGTCGAAATAATACAAAGCAACAACCGCACCACCATCCAAAACTGCACTGCCAGCATCCACGGTGGCGGTATCTATAACGATGGTGGCTCGCTTACTGTTTCTACCTGTAATATTTCTGGTTGCACCGCTACAGACCATGCCGGCGCCATTTGGAACAAAGGCCCGCTCTCGGTCACGAACTGCACCTTCACCAACAACAACGCAAATGATGTAGGCGGCATCTATAACGCGGCGGGCGGATCGGATGTTGTCTCCATTGCAGGATGTACCTTCACCAACAACAGCAGCACCGGCGGTTGCGGTGCCATCGGCAACGCCACCAATGCCTCAACAATGACCATAACTGACTGCAACATTTCCAGCAGCATCGCAGGCACCAACGGCGGCGGTCTCTGGAACGGCAGCACCGTCACGCTCAACAATGTCACCATCGAAAACTGCCAAGCCCTCAGCACAGGCAACGAACAAGGCAGAGGTGGGGCTATCCTTAACAACGAAGGCTGGATCATCATCAATGGCGGCACCTTCCAAAACAACACTTCGAGAGAAGGCGGGGCCGTTTACAATAAACAAAGCGCCATGATGACTATCAACAGCGGTACCTTCACCGACAACAGCACTACCCAGTACGGCGGTGGTGCCGTCTCCAACCATGGCACACTCAATGTTTATGGCGGCACCTTCACCGGCAACAGCAGCACTGGCAACGGCGGCGGCATCTACACCAACGGGGTTCTCAATATGCACGGCAACCCCGTCATCACAAGCAACACCAGCGGCACTAACAGCGCAATAAACAACCTCTATCTCGCAGACGATAATGGCACCACTCGCGTCATCGATATAAACGAAGCTTTCACCGAAGGGGCTCGTATTGGTCTCACTCCCTATAATATATCACATACCTTAACCTCCGGATACAAATCCAAGAACCCAGACACTGCCCCTGATGTTTTCTTCTTCTCCGACGCCAATTACGGCGTTCTGTTGAGCGACAACGAAGTGGTCTTAAACACAGCTGCTTTGGTCGAGCCAGCCAACTATATCGATGATGACGGCACCGAGAAAACCGCATGGACTTGCAACAGGTTGAGCACCATCAGCGACGGTGCAACGCTGAACAGCGGATGGTATGTGGTGGATGTCAACAAGACCTTCAACAACCGCATCACAGTGAACGGTGACGTGAAATTTATCTTTGCCGACGGCAAAACGCTTACCACAACCGAGGGTATTGCTGTCAACGAAAACAACACCCTTACCATTTATGGGCAGAGCGGACAGTCGGGAATTTTTGATGCCACTGCACCTTACGAATCCATGCATGCAGCTATCGGCGGCAATTCTGGCTCCAATACTGGAACCATCACCATCAACGGCGGCCATGTCACAGCGCAAGGTGGTGGTGGAGCTGCTGGTATTGGCGGCGCAATTGATCACGACGGCGGAATCATCACCATCAATGGCGGTGTCGTTGATGCCACAGGTGGAGGGCCTGGAGCCGGTATTGGAGGGGGAAATAATGGTAATGGCGGCTCCATCACCATCAATGGTGGCACTGTCACAGCGCAAGGTGGTAGTGGAGCTTCCAGCATCGGCGGCGGCTATAATAGCAATGGCGGAACTATCACTATCAATGGCGGCATCGTCAATGCCAAAGGTGGAAGCAATGTTACCGGCATCGGAAACACAGGAGCCAATATCACCCTGGACTGGACAAACCTTACCGACAGCTACACCTCCACTACCTACAAAGGCACGGTTACTGTGGCAACAAACAAATTCTTCACTTCCACCGATGGCACCATTTCGAGTTTGTCTGGCACAGTCAACGACAACAGCATCTTGGCACGCAAAACCCTTGTTCCGAGAGCAGCATACCACATCAACACTATATGCAATATCGACGATTTTTACAGCAATATCAACCTTTCCGATGTCCTCGCCTTCAGCGATTCTATTGTCACGGTAACCATCAATCCTGTTGACAGATATACCTGTTTTGTCTCCGCTATTGGCGCAACCTCGGGCGACGAAATCACCCTCGACAATAGCGGGAACTCCTACACCTTCACCATGCTTTTCGAAGAAGTCAATCTCTACGTCGATTTCAAGATACCGTATCTGGACCTTGCCGGCGTGACACAATACGCGACCGCACACTCCATCACGAGCAGTACCATTTCATTGGGCGATGGCTGGTATGCCGTCACCTCAAATGTGACCAACAGCAACCGAATCCAAGCCAATGGCGACGTGAACATCATCCTTTGCGACGGTGTCACCATGACCAACAGCTTGGGCATCGACACGTATGATGGAAAGAGCCTGAACTTCTGGGGACAGAGTGCAGGCACCGGCACATGGAAAGTGACAGAACCCAGTGACTACGCCAATGGTATTGGTGATAATGATGGGAGTCGTGGTAATATCAGCTTCAACGGAGGCACGGTCAGCGCAAAAGGCGGAATTATGAAAAATGGCATCCGTGGCGAAACCATTACCCTCCGTGAAGGAACTGTTTGGGCAATAAGCTATAGAGGTGATGTTACATTGGAAAGGTTCTTTTCAGATGACAACAATACGATATATGAACCCAAGGTCTATCCCTATGGTAATAATAACGGGACTGCTCTTGACGACAAAACACTGAAGCCTGCGGGCAAGCTATTCCTCACCGAAGGCGAATGGAGCAATACCGACAACTGGTATAAAGGTGAACTGCCAAGCATTAACGATTATGTACTCATGCGCGCTTCAGCCACCATTCCTGACGGTTGCGTGGCCCAGGTTTACAGAGTATTTTTCAGCGACAATGCCACTCTCACTATTGCCGATGGCGGACAGTTAATCTACAGTTTCTACAATGCTGACCATCCAACTGAAGATCAATTCCTTCAGGCCACAGTGGAGAAAAACATCATAGGCACAGGCCCCGATGACTGGGCAAATGCAAGCAACGGCTGGTATTTCATTACTGCGCCAATGTATGTCCCCCTTCATCCGGTCAATTCGACCAATATGCTTACCGCCGACGACCCCACACTCATCACCGAGACAAACCCGTATGGACACTCCTACGACCTTTACATATACTTTGCGGACAATGCCAAGCCGTGGTATAACTATCGTCAACATGACCCTTTCAACATCGAACATGGAAGAGGTTACCTCTATGCCAATGCCAATTCGATAACCTTACGGTTTAGGGGCCTGGTGTATCCCTATAGAGGTGCCGATTATAACAAAGTAACCCTTGTGAGGAATGGTTGGAACCTCATCGGCAATCCTTTCACCTGCAAAGTCACCGTGGACCATGCTTTCGCCGAACTGAACAACGGAAGTGCCGTTGACTATAAGACCAGCGACAACGCCATCATGCCATGCGCGGGTATCGCGGTATATGGCAATGCTGGTGATAAAGTGACCTTCACCATGGTCGAACCAGACCAAGCCCTTGCCCCAAGCAACGCCAGCCTGAACATCGCTGTAGCACAACAAGTCACTGACCGTGCTCCTGCCTCCACTATCGACAACGCTATTGTGAGCTTCAATGAAGGCAGTACGTTGCCCAAGTTCCATTTCATGGAGCAGGCTGCCAACATCTATTTCCCCAAAGCCAACGAAGAATATGCCGTGGTTGGCAGCAACGGCCAAGGCGAGATGCCTTTGAACTTCAAAGCCACGAAAAACGGCACCTACACTATCACGGTCAACCCCGAAGGCGTGGAAATGGCCTATTTGCACCTGATTGATAACATGACCAGCGCGGACATTGACCTGTTGGCCCTTCGACCCCATTCGACAAGCTCAGGGACCGAAGCTCAGGGACCAGCCTCCTACACCTTCACCGCTAAAACCACGGACTATGAATCGCGCTTCCGTTTGGTGTTTAGCACCAACGACGAGGACGGCCCTTCGACGAGCTCAGGGACCTTTGCGTACATCAGCAACGGCAACATCATCATCAACGGTGAGGGAACGTTGCAGGTGATTGATGTGATGGGGCGTATCATTGTTTCGGGAGACGCGATGAATCGCGTCTCTACAGGCGGGATGGTTCCGGGGGTGTATGTGTTGAGATTAATCAACGGCGATAACATTAAGACACAGAAAATAGTGATAGAATAAAACTTTTTCTAATTTTGCAACAAATTTAAATACTCTACAATTTGACAGGATTCATCGGTGCGTTACTTAAACAACGCAAGGAAGCAAAAAAAGCCGAGCCAAAATCAAATAAAAGGCTCAAGGAAATCATCGACATCATTAGGAAATACGATTATGAAAATGGCTTCACGCCAGAAATCATTGTGAACATACTGCAAGATTTGGGTCCGACCTTTGTGAAGCTCGGCCAGATTGCCTCCCAACAAGGTGACTACATGCCCGCAGAGTATTGCGAAGCGCTTGCAAAACTGCGCTCGGATGTGGCTCCCATGGACATGGCGACCGTCCATGCCCAGATTGAGAAATATTTGGGCAAGCCGGCAAAAGAGCTTTTTACCTCTTTTAGTGAAAAACCCTTAGGGGCAGCTTCCGTCGCTCAAGTACACAAAGCGACCTTGCACGATGGCACCGTTGTGGCCGTCAAAGTCCGCCGTCCGGGTGTTGTTGAAACCGTCGCACGCGATTTTGCCCTTCTTGAGAAAGTCATCGACAAATTCATCAAAGGGAATGTAGGCGGAATCGACATCAAAGGCCTGATTACGGAACTCGAGAAAACCTCGAAGATTGAACTCGACTTCACCAACGAGGCAAACTATCTCGACCGTTTCTACAACAACAACTTAGGACGCGAGAAGATTATCTGCCCAAAATGCTACCTTGAGCTCACCTGCGAGGCCATCCTCACCGAAGATTTCGTCACTGGCAATGTGGTCAGCAATACCGACTTCATCGCCACGCTCAGCGAAGACGAGCGTGAACGCCTCGCCGCACTTATTGCCGACAACTTCTCCACACAGGTTCTCGTTGATGGATTCTATCACGCCGACCCGCACTCAGGCAACGTATTCATCAAAGATTCGGTAGCTGGCACCAAGGAAGCTGAAACAGCGAAAACGACGCCCAAGACCGAAGAAGGCGAAGAGCCTGCCGAAGAGGAAAAAAAGATTCCGCTTCCGGAACACAGCATCGAGTGGATCGACTTCGGCATGATGGGCACGCTGACCCAAAAGCAGCGCCAGACACTCATCGACATCGTCACCAGCGTGGTGATGAAAGATGCCTACAACCTCAAGCGCATCCTGATGACGATTGCGCATCCGGAAGGCGAAGTCAACCACGGCGAGATTCTCGGGCTGTGCGAGGACATGTGCAGCCAGTTCTCAGGTACGGATTTCAGCGGCGACATGGATTTTGAGTTGGGCGACCTCTTGACCTTGGTTCTCGATGCATTACAGAGCGGCAACTACAAGGTTGACCCATTCCTCACCAACCTTTCACGTGGTGTCATTGCGATTGAAGGAACCGTCAAGACCCTCAGCCCGAAGGTGAACATTCTCAACTACTTCATGGACAAGGTGGATATCGGCATGGATCTCGACCTGGACAATCTGGACAAAGAGCATCTCAAGGATCTGAATCCTCAAATCGCCGTGAAGCTGCTGCAACTCTTCAACGGCATCACCGACTCCTCTAACAAGAAAGCCCAGACGCTCGACATGCTGCAAAAGAACCAGATTACGCTGCACACCGACTTCGGTTTCGAAGAGAAGGCCTTAGAGACGGTCAACCGCCTCGCGGGATATGCCGTTCGCGCACTCATTATCGTTGCCATCATCATTGGCTCCACCCTACTGTGCACGACAACCCCTATCGCTGACGACAACGCGACTGGCGCGATTATCTTCAGAGGAGTAGGCATTGCCGGATACATCGTAAGTCTGTTCTTCGCGCAACGTTTGTACAGGAACATGATGAAGGGCAAATAACGCTTTTTCACCGTCTTGAAAAGTCAGATTGTCGTTTTACCGCTTTTTTTTAAAATAAAACAAACAATTCAAAATGAATAATTTGTACAAATTTTTACGATGCACCGTGATGATGGCGGTGATGATTTTTATTGGCGTCGTTACGACGTGGGGGCAGGTCCCTGATGGTGTGTATTATATCACAAATACAGCTGACCTAGGGAATCTTCCCAGTCCTAATACTGGTGGCTATGACAGATGGTATCTGTGGCCTTCGGTAACAACTAATTCCCAAACAGGGAAGCAATATCTGACTACTTTTTATGATGCACAGGCTCCAGCATGTAATGAAAACGGTGTGAGTTATGGGGCCTATGACAACACTTATTGTCACTGGGTAGTAAAAAATCTAAATGATGGTACAGGAAGATTCCAACTCATTAATCCCAAACTTAACAAATATATCGTTATCCGCAGTAAAGCATCATATGGAGATAGAGATGTATGGCTTGACGATGAACCAACAGGCGATGATATTGTCAGATCATATTTCAAATTGAATGGCTCTTCTTCCTCATATTTGATATCTCCAACAATAAATGCAACAACTGATATTGCTAATGCTACAGCCTATACAGAAGGTACATTAACATTAAACAGTGCTAAAGGCAACAAACGCTATCTTTGTTCAACAGATAGCGGACAGACTCCAAAAAACACAGACCGACGTGAGGGTTTGCTACAATTTTATGATAATGCTCCAACTTGGACGTTTACCGAGAATAAATTACCCGCTCCCACCATCAGCGATGTGAGCGCTACCGGTACCATCACCATTACCGATGCCAATGGTCTGCCTGCGGGATATTCCATACTTTACACTACCGACGGGACTGAACCTACAACCGCTACTGTCACTGAATATTCCGACCCCATCATCGTTGAAGAGAACATGACGGTCAAGGCCATAGTGGTGCGCTATGGCATCGTGCTGACCCACATGGCCGAAAAGAATGTTTCCCCTGTCATTGCCCCAACCATTACAAATAACTTTGACGGCACCATCTCATTGAGCACTACCACTCCCGGTGCCACGATATACTACACTACCAACGGTGATACCCCCGACAATACTAGCGCACCGTACTCTTCACCCTTCTCCTTGGGTAATGCAACAGTCATCAAGGCTATCGCTTATCTAGGCTCAGTTTATTCTTATGTGAGCATCTACAAGGTGCCGAGGTTTACCAAGCCAACCATTAGTTTCGACAACAGCACTTCTGAGGTTACTATTACTTGCACTGGTGCCACGGGCATATACTACACCACTGACGGCAGCACTCCCACCACTTCCAGCACTCCCTATAGTGCCCCCTTCAACGTCGCTTCCGCCACCATCATCAAGGCCATTGCTACTCATGCAGGCTATCTTAATTCCGATGTGGCAACATTGTCCACCGCTCAGGGCTATCTCACATTCAATGTGCTCACTAAGGGAACAATTTGTTGGAAAGCTTTTGGATCTAATTCAGCTAAAACAATAGAATATAGCATAAATGATGGAGAATGGACATCCATAACATCAACAACTGATGGAGCTACATTCTCAGTAGAAAAAGATGCTGTAGTAAGATTTAAGGGATCAAATTCAACTTATGCAACGGATAGGAGTAACTATTCTGGATTTGATGGTGGTACAGCAACTTATGACATCTCTGGTAACATAATGAGTCTTATCTATGGTGACGTCTTTGAGGGTCAAACAACATTGTCAGGTACATATAACTTCTGTTCTTTATTCAAACAATCAAAGGCAGTGTCAGCAGAGAACTTAATTCTTCCTGCCACATCACTTACAGAATGTTGTTATAGGGCTATGTTCAGTAAGTCCACATTGGAGGTAGCACCTGCCCTTCCAGCAACTACATTGGCGACAAGCTGCTATTACTATATGTTTGAGGATTGTGCAATCACAACTGCCCCAGAACTCTTGGCGACAACATTGGTGAAAGAATGTTATGGTTCTATGTTTAAGGGATGTACTAACCTTAACTATATCAAGTGTTTAGCAACAACAGGTTTTGGTACAAGTAACTGTTTAAGTAACTGGGTAGATGGAGTTGCATCAACTGGTACCTTTGTAAAGGATGAAAATACAACCTCCTGGACTACTGGTACATCAGGTATTCCATCTGGATGGGTTGTAAATAGACTTCCTGATCCAGTCATCACCTGTGATGGTGAATTTATAACGATCACCTGTCAGATATCTAGTGCAAGCATCTATTACAGATTAGGTCAGACAGGAAGTTATTCTTTATATTCAACATCTATTCCAATCAATGAAAACACAGTGGTTGAGGCATACGCAGTAAAGAATGAATTACAAAGCGAAATAGTAAGTGAAAACTGTATAGCGATCAAATCATATAAATTTGCAGGAATGGAGATAACTCCCGGTCCACTCTACTATGGTAGCAATGGATATGAAATAAAGGATGGTTGGAATTATGATTCATATCATTCAATTTATGGAAAGACTGATGGTAGTACCTATTTCAATTTTATTGAACTTGGACAGTTGTTTGAATCATCAGTGTTCTCAGCATCTGATGGTGACATCGAAAAAGTTCTTGATCCTCTTGATGGTTGGAGAGTTCCTACAAATGCAGAATGGGCTTCCATCCTGGGAACAACCCGTAACGGTTCAACTGTAAATGGTGCTTCCAACAAGCATTATGCAATGATACAACTTGCCGATGTCACCCATGCCAATTCATCTACACCTTCAGGATTACTCATCTTCCCTGATGGAGAAACAATAACCGGTGTTACACTTTCCTATATGGATAATACAACATCCAATACGGGTATTACAGAATCACAATTGGACAACTATTTGGGTCAAGGTTGTATATTCTTACCGGGTAGTGGTTTCTATGATGGCCAAACCTGGGGCAATGGACATTACTATTGGAGTTCCACAGAAAATAATTCATCAACGGGATATAATCTATACTTTGAGCCTTCAAATACAATATCATCAGATGACAACAAGGACAAGGGCAGCTATTATTTCCCAGTATATCTTGTAAAGGACGCTGCCGATGAAGCAACAAGACTCCTCAGGATTTGGACATATAACAACAATGAGGTGGAACTCCCCTATTCTGTAAATGCAATTAATGGTCATTCAGGAAATTATGCAAAGGGTACATTCACCTTTACAACAGATGTCAAGGTAAAGGAATTACAACCTACCTATCTTTGGTTCCAGCATGCCGATCAATCAGCTGCGGTATATGTAGATAACACATTGGTTGAAAAACATTGGGGTGGTTACAATGCGTTCTTTGTGGATATATCTAACCATGTGCACAGAGGGATTAACAATATCAAGGTAGCATTGAAGAATAACGAAGGAGAAAACCTTGCCCCTTGTGCCGGTGACTTCAACTTCAATGCCACACTTGGTGAAGTGAAACTCATTTCATCACCTGTTGTTCCAGATCCTGATTACGGCTATGACGGATTCCATATCACATCATCAGTGACATCGCAAGAAGCCACCATAACAATAAAGACATCTGTTCCAACTTCTGCAACACTCACCTGTTCTATAAAGGGTACTAACTGTAATTATTCAGAAACCCAGACAGTTACAGGCGAAGATGAAATCACATTCACGACAACCATCACCAACCCACATCTCTGGAATGGTACATTGGATCCCTATCTTTATGATGTGACACTCACCATTGCAAAGGAAGGTGTAGTATATCATACATTCAAGAGAGGATATGGCCTCAGGTTCTTTGAATATGTCATCGATAATAATGCCCCTGAAAACTCACGTTTCATGCTCAATGGTTCACCTTATCTTTTGAGAGGCGTCTGTATGCACAATGATTTGGAAGGAAAGGCAAATGCCCTTACAGCGGCAGATATCGACAATGACTTTGAAATCTTGAAAGAACTTGGATGTAATTTCGTTCGTCTCGCACACTATCCACATCCAAAAGAGGTTTATGACCACTGTGACAAGATGGGCATCATAGTACAGACAGAGGTGCCTTGTGTAAACAGAATGCAATCAACTTTACCTGAGGATTATTATAATCACTTAACCGTACAATATGAAGATATGGTTAAACAACACTATAATCATCCTTGTATTATATTCTGGGGACTTAGTAATGAAACTGAAACTGACGATAAAGATTTTGCTAAAGAAAAAGTTGAAGGATATACAGCACTTATAAAAGGACTTGACCCAGAAAGATGGGTTGGATATGTAGTTGCACAGTATGAACCTAATCCAAGTGGACATTATAATAATCCAAATGTTGATTGGTTTGGCTGTAACATTTATGTTGGATGGTATTCCAACCAGAATTCAAACAACCCCACAAGTCAACTGAACACACGTTTGAACAATACCCTTACTAGCCTAAGTAAACCATTGGCATTCTCTGAATATGGTTGCGGTGGTACACAAAGCTGCCACTCTGATGACTTTATGGCAACAACAACAAGGGCTAACAAACCAAGACACGATATTGAATATCAGATGTGGTTGCATGAAGGACACATTGCAGCCATCAAAAACTTCCCACAATTGTTGTTCACATCACAATGGCAATTATTTGATATAGCAGTGTCAAGTAGAAATGAAGGATATACAATATGCCCTGATGGAGAAAACACATATAATGATAATAATTTAAGATATTTGAACAATAAGGGACTTGTTGAGAGAGACCACAAGACAAAGAAGGATCCATTCTATCTTTACAAGGCTTGGTGGAATCAGACAGACAAATTTGTACATATTTGTGGAAAGGATTACAAAAAGCTAACTAACAGAGTAATAAAGTGTTATACAAACGATGGTAGTACATTGAGACTTTTTGTAAACAATGTGGAGAAACAAACTGCCACAGTTGAAAACAACATTGCAACATTCGAAGCAAGAGATTTCAATCCAGGTGATGTGGTCAGAGTAGATGGTGCAACAACAAATGATACATTTACTTTCCCTTACAGTGAAGATTATGTCTTCACAACCAACGGCAATTGGAACGAGGCTACCAACTGGACTCCCACTGGACCCGGAGCAGCTGACAATGTTACCATCAATGCCGCTTGCACGATTCCTGCAACATACACTGCCCAAACAAACAATATCACTATTGGTGAAAACGGTTCCCTCACCATCGCCGACGGCGGTCAGCTCATCCATAACAACGAAGGCGTTGTAGCCACGGTAGAGAAGAACATCACAGCCTACACGGTAAACCAAAATGAAGGCGAGTCACTTACCGACGGCTGGTATTTCATCGCCTCGCCCATCACGGACGACTACACGCCCACAGGCAGTATGGTTGAAAACACCTATGACCTATATCGCCTCAACCCGACAACCACGAGGTGGGAGAACTACAAGAACACGACGGGGCACTCCGATTTCACTAAACTAAACAACGGCGCGGGCTACCTCTATGCCAACAGCGCAGAGACCACCCTCAGTTTCACTGGAACCCTCAAACCATACGCGGCAAGCGAATCCGTGAGCGTCAGCACAGGCTGGAACCTCATCGGCAACCCATTCACCTACAACGTTTACGCCAACCGCTCATTTTATAAGATGAATGAAGCCAAGACGGGTGTTGAGGCCGTTTCAACATTCAGCACAAGTCCCATCGCCCCCTGCACAGGCATTGTGGTCGAAGCCGAAACGAATGGCAACGTAAGCTTCAGCAAGGAAGTCCCCTCGCAAAGCCAAGGCAACAACAACAGTTTGCAGATTGCGTTGAGCCAAACCAACACGCGCAACAATGCCCTGTTAGACAAGGCCATCGTGAGCTTCAATGAGGACAACCAGCTTGGCAAGTTCTACTTCGGCACCCAAAATGCCAACATCTACATCCCGCAGAACGGCAAGGACTATGCCATCGTGAGTTCCGAAGCCCAAGGCGAAATGCCTGTCAACTTCAAGGCACGAGAAAACGGCACCTACACCATCACGGTGAATCCCGAAGACGTGGAGCTGGCCTACCTCCACCTCATCGACAAGCTCACTGACGTGGATGTGGATTTGCTGGTTTCGCCGAGCTACAGCTTCAGCGCAACGACGAGCGATTACGCTTCGCGTTTTCGCTTGGTGTTCTCCGCAGACGAGGCCGTCTGCGAGCCCGGTGAGGCGTTTGCGTACATCAACAATGGCAACATTATCATTACCGCGGATGTGGACGATGCGATGTTGCAAATCATCGATGTGATGGGGCGTATCATCGTTTCGGGAGACGCGATGAATCGCGTCTCTACAGGCGGGATGGTTCCTGGCGTGTATGTTTTGCGCCTTGTCTATGGCGATGATGTTCGGACGCAGAAGATAATCATCCAATAATTTGGGTTTGTAGGGCTGTCATATTATGGCAGCCCTACCCTTCCCATTTTCACATTTTCCCGAAAAATTTTCCCATATCTTCCCGAAAAAAAATTCCACATTTTCCCGAAAAATTTTCCCACATCTTCCCGAATTTTGTATTTTTGCGCTCAAATACAAAAGATTATGTCAGATTACAAACAACGAATCGCAGATGCACTTTTAGAGCGGAAATTAGCTGGAAAAGGTGCCGTGCTCATCGAAGGTCCCAAATGGTGCGGAAAGACGACAACAGCCGAGCAACATGCCAAAAGCATCCTCTACATGGACGACCCAAGGAACATCAAGGAGAACCTTGTCGCGGCTGATATTGCCCCACAAGACTTGTTGGCGGGAGAAACGCCGAGGCTCTTGGACGAGTGGCAAATAGCACCCCAGCTATGGGATGCCATCCGCTTTGAGGTAGACCATCGGGAGGGTAACGGACAGTTTATCCTGACAGGCTCTTCCGTTCCCGTAAATGACGATGAGGAAGAAGAAAACAGGAAAAGGAGACATTCGGGAACAGGGAGGTTCGCTTGGCTGAGGATGCGCCCTATGGCCTTGTTTGAATCGGGGGAATCCAATGGGGAAATCAGCCTGAAGACCCTGTTTTCGGCACCAGAAAAGATTTACGGGCGCAGTACGCTCTCACGAGAAGACATTGCGTTTCTGGTCTGTCGGGGAGGCTGGCCGGCAGCCATTGATCTGGAACCCGAAATAGCCCTCGACCAAGCCTTTGACTATTGCGATGCCATTGCAGAAAGGGACATGTCGCGGGTGGACAAAGTGAAGCGTAACCCCGACAGGGTCAGGCGTTTGATGCGCTCATACGCCAGAAACCAAGCCTCGCAAGCGACTTTCGAGACCATTGCCGCAGACATGGCAGCCAATGAACCTCATGCCTTGGACACGGATACCATTTCATCATACGTCAATGCGCTCAGGAAACTGTTTGTGGTGGAAGAATCGGAGGCATGGAATCCCAATCTGAGGTCAAAGACAGCAGTTCGCACCTCCAATACTCGGTATTTCACCGACCCATCCATCGGGACGGCCATCATGCAACTTGGCCCTCGCGACTTGCTGAACGACTTCAATACCTTTGGATTGTTTTTTGAATCCATGGCCATCCGTGACCTTCGCACCTACGCCGATGCCTTGATGGGGAAAGTGTTCCACTATCGGGATAGTGACAAATTAGAGTGCGATGCGGTGATCCATCTGCGAAACGGTGAATATGGCCTTGTTGAAATCAAGATAGGCGGTGAGACCTTGATAAACGAAGGTGCCGAAGCACTGAAAACACTGAAAGACAAGATAGACACCACGAAGATGAAGCAGCCCTCGTTTATGATGGTGCTCGTTGGGATAGGCAATGTGGCCTACCGTAGGCAAGACGACATTTATGTAGTACCCATCGGATGCCTAAAAGACTGAATGTCATTTGGACCCAACATATAGCGACAATTTGGCGAAAAGCTAAATCGTCGCTTTTTTTTTATATAAAGGTGTGATTTTTTTGTGTATTTTTGCCGCTTCTATCGAAAAGCAAAACACCTAAAAAAATGACAACAAAAATCAAACAAACTTTCCTCGCGCTTTTGTTGCTCACGCTTGTAGCCTGCGGATCAACTCGTCAAGTCTCCAACCCAACCCCAACTTGGACGACAACAGTGACCGATGTCACTATGGCCGACAGCCTCTGGGTCTTCAGTCAGACGCATCCCGACGGTTTCACATTGAACATCAGCACATGGAGCATGCCCACGGAAGGCATTGCTGTGTCCTACGCCGCAACGCAAGACCGCCACGACCGTGCCGACCTTGAGTTCGTCGTCAGCCATGCCCGATCCCACGAGGGTTACATCGGTGGATGGTTGGATACGGAAACAGGGCGCTATTATTTCGACAGTGTCCGCCTTTTCCCTGAGGACTCTCTGACAGAGGCATGCCAATTCGGCAAGGAGAACACACAAATCGCCATCTACATCCTTTCTACCGGCAAGGAAATCCGTTTAGAAGATTAATTCTTGTGTTCGGTCTTCTTGCTAATCCACCAGCCAAGCCACACGACAGCTACGCCAGCGGCAAGCAATGCAAGGCCCATGGCAACAATCGCCCCAGAGGAATGTGTGCTTGGGTATCTTCCTATCAGGCACAGACACGTCATACTGATAACACCAAAGACATAGAATACAATCCCGATGCTGAGGAGCGTGCGCCACAAAGTGCCCCAAAAACCATATCCAAACAGTTGGCGATAAGCGATGAAATTACAGATGGGGACAAGCAGGATCAGCCAATTGGAAATCAAGGCACGAAACATGATGCAAACCAGCACTACCGCAGTCATGAACGCCTGGATGAAGAAACCTTCTTTCAACTTGTGGTGAGAATGCTTGGGCGCAAAGCGGAAAAGCACCCAGACGGGAAAGACGAGGAGTAAGGCCTGAAACAGCACAGCCCAATCAAGGTGTTCCGACATCCATGCGAGGCATGTCCCATACAATCCGAGCTCACCGTCCATGGATTCAATCAAATCACCGCCACTTTTTCCGGTAAGGCTAAGCACCACCAAAGTGGCTGCCGCAATATAATACAACATGCTGATGGGCGAACCAGTCACTCGCTTTCTGCCATTAAGGAAGTCGCTGATCATGTAGCCCGGGCGACTCACTATCTGCAAGATGAACGAAACCAGGGAGCCAGGTTTCATCAGTCCCCAAAGCGGCTCGTGCGACTTCTCTTCAGGAGTCCAATCCACAGGGCCTACGTCGTAACCCTGTCCGCAAATGGGACAATAATCCCCTTCGAAAGTATTCCCACAGTTGAAGCATTGGTGGGTCTTCTCTGACTTACGCTTGAATTGGTACGGCTCAATTTGCCATGCGCGAAAACGCTGATATAATGCTTTAATATCCATAATTTGAAAATTGTAATCATTTTGACGGCACAAAATTAGGAAAAAACGCAAGAGAAGGAAAATGTGTCAAAACCATGGTACATTTTCTTTTTTGTTTTATTTTTGCCGTTTGTGATATAAAACCTATTGCCATGAAACGTTTCATACTATTATTCAGCCTTATTCTCGCGTCTGCCTTGCTGAAGGCCCAGGACACCTACCGTTTCCGTACCGACACGCCCCAAGGCCTCAGCGTGACGAGCAGCACTGCTTCGCATCTTTCGCTGCATTATTCCATTCAAGAGTTGGGCATTGCCAACATTGAAAACGGAGACGTGAAAGGGCAAGAGATTATATTGAAGGGACAGTTTGCGCCCAATGCCGATGGACATCCCAACCTGCCTGTCGTCAACCGATATGTCGCCATCCCACAGGGAGCCACCGTCAGTCTGCAAGTGAAGGAAAACGCCAGCACCGTGCTGACCGACATCGACCTGCTGCCGGCAATGCCTGCTCGAACCGATTTGGCCGAAGGCGACCTTCAACTGCGGTGGGATGCCGACATCTACGGCAAAGACGCCAACTTCCCGACGGAGAACTTCGTCCTTTCCACACCCACGCAGATACGCAAACTTGATGTGGTCATCATCAGCGTGACTCCTTTCCGCTACAACCCCATACGAAAGACATTGGAAGTGATTTACGACATCGACCTTGACATCCGTTTCGAAGGCGGCAATGGACAATTCGGGGAAAGCCGTTACCTCAACCCGGATTGGGAGCACATCCTCCACAACCTTGTCATCAATGACGATATGCTTCCCACCGTAGACTATTACAGTATGGTCAAGTCAGTCCGTGAAAGGGATGACGAGGGTTGGGAATATCTCATCATTTCTCCTGACGACCCTGATATCTTGGCCTGGGCGGACACGTTGAAAGCATTCCGCATAAAGCAAGGTATTTCAACGAAGGTGGCGACGGTCACGGAATGTGGAGGCAACGATCCCGACGGCATCCGCAACTACATCCTCAATGCCTATAACAACTGGGAGATACCCCCTGCGGCAGTGCTTCTTTTCGGAGGTTGGTACAACAATGCTGGCATCCGCCCCTTCATTCATCAAACCGTAGAAGGCGATTACGGTGTGGCCAGCTATCCCACCGACTATCCTTATTGTGACATGAACGGAGACAGTCTGGCTGACATGGCCCTCGGACGTGTGACCGCGAGAAACCTAAACGAGTATCGGACCTTTGTCAAGAAGACCATCCAATATGAGAGCGACCCGCCTATGGATTCCGCCTATTATGACCGTCCCATCATTTCATCAGGGCATGAAGACAACAAATGGTTCATGATTAGTTCGCAGAGTATCAACGGCTTCTATCGCGACAAGCTCGGCAAGCATCCCACTGACCTTTACATGGTGAACTCGGGTGCCATTCCCACGGAAAGCTGGTCATCGGCCTTTAATGCCGAAGTATTAATGGACTATTTTGGTCCCAATGGGCAGAATTACATTCCTGAATCCATCGGCGAACTGCACGATTGGAGAAGCAGATCCGACTCAGTTCCTTTGATTGATGCACTCAACGAAGGCTCTTTCCTGACCTTGTATCGCGACCACTCCAACTATAATGCCTGGTGGTGCCCGCGTTTCGAATCCAATTACGTCAGCTCTCTCCTCTATGGGCCTCCCACCTTCGTTCTCTCCATCAGTTGCAGCACCACGCTATTCACCAACTCGGGCAAATGTCTCGTCGATGCCTTCTGCGTCAAAGAGGAGGGTGGCGCCGTGGGTGGCATCGGAGCGACGACCCTCACCCACTCCTATTTCAACGACGTTCTCGCATGGGGCATATACGACTGCATCTGGCCCAGTTTTCTGCCCGACATGGGTAGCGACACACCGCCGGAATTCGTCAGGCCATCCTACGCGCTGGCTGAGGCAAAGCATTACTACGCCTATCACGTCTTCCTTCCCGATTGGTGGCTCGACAGAGAGTTTTCACAGATGCACATTTTCTGCTATACCGGAGAGACCTATCTCAACCTCTACACCGAGGCACCCCAGCCGATGCAAATCGAACATGCGCTCTACTGCACGACAGATGCCAACGGATACACTTTGACAGCAGAAGAAGGTGCCATGGTGTGCCTATCGAAAGACGGAGAAATCATCGGTGTGCATCGAAGCGATGGACAGCCCTATACCTTCGAATTACCCGCAATGGAAGAAGGCGATCATTTCACCCTCACCGCCATCAAGCAAAACCGTGTCCGCTATGAGTGTGAGATATACGTCATTCCAAGCAGCGGCCCATACGTGGCCATCGAAAGAGACGGCCTATTGGTCGAAAACGAATTCGGATTCCTGCACAACGGCGAAAACGCGCACATCGGCCTCATTCTTCGCAACTTCGGAAACGACTCAGCCGAGAACGTCTCGATGAGCCTCACCTGTGACTCACCTTACATTGAGATTACACAAGGCACCAACCAACTCCAGAACATCGCTTCGGGCCAGACCGTCACCCTCAACAATGCTTTCTGCTTCAACGTTGCTGACGGCATCCCCGACATGACCAAAGTGACTTTCAGCTTCCATATCAACGACGGTGGCGGCGAGAAAGTTATCGATGTCGTGCAAGCCGTTGCCGCGCCTTTGTTCGTCATCAAGCCCAATATCTCCTTCATGGACGAGAACCAGCGACCTATCCTCCAAATCGCCAAAGAGGGCATCACGGACATTCAAGTCCAAATCGCCAATGAAGGCCATTTCAACAGTGGGCCTTTCCTCTTGCGGTTCGGGATGCAGGCGCCTTTCATCACTGTCGACGTTCCCTCTTTAACGTTCAACGCCCTCGAAAAAGGCTGCACCAACGATGTGGTTTTCAGGGTAAATGCCCACGACAGCCCAATTGACGATGCCTGGCTTCAGGCCAACATCCTGCTCAGTGACGGCATCCGTGTAGACACATTGAACCCTTCCCTTCCTTACGGCGGTTTCAACGAAAGCTTCGACCCATACTATTTCAACGCACATGACTGGCAGATGGCGGGAGATGCCCCCTGGATGTTGACGGATGAGGATTTCCATACCAGCGAACACAGTGCCAAATCGGGGACAATCACTCATGACGAATCCAGTAGCATGTCCATCACCCAAACGACCAAAGCCACCGAAATCAGCTTCTTCAGGAAAGTGTCGTCAGAAACCAACTATGACTTCTTGCGTTTTTATGTTGACGACGAAGAGATAGGGGCTTGGTCAGGCGAATTGCGATGGAAAGAAATGATATACCCCATAGAACAAGGCACCCACACCTTCAAATGGGCTTACAGCAAAGACTATTCGGTAAATTCAGGCCATGACTGTGCTTGGGTCGACGACATCAGCATCTTGCCGACGAGCACTACGATTGTCTATTCAGGCGGCACCATGACAGCCTGCGCGGGCGGAAGCGTCCACATCGATTGCAATTATGCCTACAATTACCGAGAGTTGGAATGGTTCACGGAGGGTGACGGCAGTTTCGATGACATTTCCGCCTTGCATCCCATCTATACCCCGGGACCCAACGACCTTGCCAATGGAGGCACCATGCTACAGCTCCGTGCCGATGGTTTCTTCAGTCCCTTGCAGCTCATCCTGACCAACGAAATCGATTGGGGCGATGAAATCAACGGCGACGACATGATTGACCCCGACAAACCCATCGGCCACTATTCCATAGAAGGAGCCAATGGCCTAAGCTACCTCTGGCAATTGGAACCGGCAGAGGCAGGTATCATCATCGACCACGGCAACGCCATCGACATCGTTTGGGACTTCAGGCACAACCTCACCGAAGCCACGCTCAGCGTCACCGCCAACGCTATTTGCAGTCAGGAGACCCTCAGCAAAACCATACAAATCAGCCTTGTTTCCCTTGCGGAGGAGAGCCTGTCAGGATTCAGCCTTTACCCCAACCCCACCGACGGCAAGGTTCATCTCGTCTCGGGACATGACTTCCAAAGCAAGTCGGTCGTCGAGGTATATAACATGATGGGCACCCGCTTGACGGCCAAGACCTACCGTAACATGGCCAAAGGCCAAAGCATCGCCATAGACCTACAGCATTACGCGCCTGGCATTTATATCATCAAGCTATGCAACGATGAAGGGTGCTGGAGTCAGAAGGTTAGTGTCAGATAGCAGCAAATCAAAAAATTGTTTTTCCTCACGGAAAACCAACTTTTTTCTGTACTTTTGCCACAAACTAACCGCCGATATGAGTGATACCTACAACCCCGACTGGCGATATGCCAACATGACGCAGACTGAAATCGAAAACCATGTAAAGGCGAGAAGTTCACAGCTGCTTTCCCAACAACATGTCATCCCCGAAAGCAGCGGAACTTCATTCCATCACGTCTAAAATACAAACGACCGCTGCCGAAAAGTAGCGGTCGTAAGTATTTAAAGGTGAGCGTCCTGTGGATTGGATACTTCCGGTGGTCTGCCTCAATCCTTTATCGATGAAAAACAAGCGTCCGGGTGGGTTAGATACTCCCTGTCAGTCTGCCTTGTATTTTCACGCTGCAAAAATACAACCTTTTTCCCATCCCGCAAGCCTTTCGTGAAAAAATTGTTTTTCCTCACCGAAAACCAACTTTTTTCTGTACTTTTGCGCCCGCAAAAGAAAACAGGCCAATGTCCTCAAAATCATGTATGTTTCCGATTATACGGAACAGCCATAGATCCTATGCTGCCGCACATGCCCGCGCAGGGATGACATGGCTGCCCCCTCCAGCCCCGTAGGGGCGGCACAATGTCAACCCGATGCAAGCGCAGCGTCGGGCAGCACCCCGGCAGGCCCAGCCCCGTAGGGGCGCAGGACACTAAGCAGGCGGTGAAGCGCAGCGGAACCCCTGCCCTGCGAAACACACCGCAGCCATAGATCCCATGCTGCCGCACATGCCAGCGCAGGATGACATGGCTGCTGAACACATAAACAGACAACAAACAAACACAATAAACAACAACAATAAACTACAAAATGAAATGAAAAGTAAAATCAACAACAATGCTGCACCGCAGGCCAAGAGGCTATGCGGCGCAATGAAAAGGGCAGCCCTCGCGCTGCTCCTGTGTGTGCTCACGACGATGACAGCGTGGGCCGACAACGTGACCCTGACAAGTTCGACGACAACATGGACAAACGGGAACACGTACATTCTGAACAGCAACGTGACCATCTCACAGCGCATCAACGTGACCGGACACGTAACACTACAACTCAACAGTGGTTGTACGCTCACGGCCACGAGAGGTATCAAATTGGATTATGACGAAACGACAACTCCTATGATTAAAGGAGTGCTGACCATCAATGGCAGCGGCACGCTGGACATCCCGGAAGCAGATTTGCAAGAAGGCGAATACGGCATTGGTGTCGTCAATTCTTGCGAACTGCATATCGAAGGCGGCACTATTAATGCTCACGCCGGTGCTGGAACAGCAGGTATTCGATTATGCGACCGATACGGAAAACTATTCATCTCTGGCGGTATGGTTAATGCTTGGCGTGGAGAAGCTACTAATACCTCTACAGAGCCAGGAGTAACGGAACATTATTCTATTGGAAGTGCCATCGGTGCCGATGGTGCTATGAGTGAGACAGGCGGTTCTTATGGAGGATGGGATTCCTACTGCGGCAATATTACAATCAGCGGCGGAACGGTGAATGCTTACGGTGACATAGGCGATCAATATAATACCCCCACACTCGCCGGGGTTAGAGAAGAATCAACATGCACCATCACCATCTTGGGTGGAACAATCAATATCCAAGAGAATTATTTGTTTTGGTGTCATGACCTGATTCTGGACTATAATGCCAGCACATACAACAACTTCCATATCAACCAACCGGCAGGAACTACACCCTGCCCCAACGTCGGCAATGTACATCTGGCGAAACCCTTCATGTACAACAACCAGCAAATCACGCATTTAAACGACATCAACAGTTTGAAAGGCTGTACCATCACGCCTATCAACAACCCTTCTACCTTCTATACTATCACTCGCAATAACCCCGACCACGGCACGGTGGAGACACAAATCGACGGAGGCAATACGAATTGGGCCTTTGCAAACCAAACGGTGGCCGTGGTGACAACGCCTGATGCACACTACCAGACGGGAAGCGTTACGGTGACTGGAGGAGCCACGCTCAACAGCAACAACACCTTCACCATGCCTGCAAACAACGTGAGCGTCACTGTTACCTTCATACCTACCCCCTGGAGCGGCAACGGCACGGCGAGCGACCCGTTCATCATCCACACCGTCAGCGACCTGCAGGATTTGGCCACTGGCGTGAACAACGGCATACCTTACGCCGGCTATTACTTCGCTCAAGATGCCGACATCAACTGTAGCGGCTATGGCATGACACCCATAGGCGACCTTACCCACGCCCACCCCTTCAAGGGAAACTACAATGGTCAGAACAATAAAATCATCAACTATAATCTCGGCCAGGCTTATCTCCTTTCCTCCCTCTTCGGACACACTGAAGACGCCACTTTGACGAACATCGTGATGCAGAACTGCAACATCGATGCCAATAGCTACGATGATAGCCACGCCGCAGGCATCTGTGCCTCTTGCGGCAGCGGAACAACCATCAGCAACTGCCGCGTCACGGGCACCATCAAAGGCAAACATGCCGCAGGCGGCATCGTCGCTGCCATCAACCATAATGATGTCAGCGTCAGCAATTGCTTCGCCGATGTCACAGTCACCATCGTCAATGCCAACGGATACAGAGGCAAGATTTACGCCGGTACCACAGTCCACGCCCCAACCAGCGGTTGCTACTACTACGACAACGGCGACGGCGTAGGGGGATGCGGCTATGACGGCGGCACAGCCTATAGCGACACCGAGATAGCTCCCGTTTACACCGTCACCGCCAGCAATGGCCTCACCTTGGCCGCGACGAATGCCACCGTCACACACAACGGCACGCGCTACTTCGTCAGTGGCGCCAATGTCACGCTGAACGTCAGCGACAATAACTACAGCATCGTTGGCACGCCCACCGTCAGCGGCACGGGTGCCACCTATACCCTGGCTGCCGACCGCAAGAGCATGACCGTCACCGTGGGCAGCTCCGACGTCACCGTCAACGCCACGGTTCGTTCGATCAGCGGCACGTGCGGCACCGACGCCACCTGGAGCCTCGCCCAAGACGGCAATGGCGACTACACCCTGCTGACCATCAGCGGCACAGGAGCCATGCAGAACTATAGCCAAAACAACCCAGCACCTTGGGGCAACGACATCACCATCGCCAACGTAGGCAACGGTATCACCGGCATTGGCGACTACGCCTTTGCCAACTGCAGCAGCCTGCAGCGCGTTGACATCAATTACAACGGTGCCGTCAGCATCGGCAGCAACACCTTCAGCGGCTGCACTGCCCTGCAATATATCGTCTTCCCCAGCATCGCCGCCGAGCAGCAGAACACCGCCGGCAACTGGGAGGCCTACGCCACGAAGCGCCGCGCCCAGTGCGGCAGCCAGCACTTCGCCGTGACCACCGAGACGGGTACTGCCGTTTACGCTATTGCCACCGAGCAAGACCTGCGCAACCTCGCCGCAGCCGTCAACCAGAACAAACAATACTGCAATGGCCTGACCTTCCGCCAGACCGCCGACATTGAGCTTCACGGCGACATCGAACCCATCGGCTACAACACTACCTTCAGTGCCATTTTTAAAGGCACCTACGACGGTGGCGACCACACCATCAGCGGCCTCAGCAACAATATAAATGATGACAATATTCAATATGCAGGCCTCTTCGGCTACTGTAGAAATGCCACAGTGAAGAACGTCCGCCTCGTCAGTCCTACCATCACCAGTAGTAGTAATTATTATGGCAACGGAGCCTGTGTCGGTACCATTGTCGGCTATTCCTCTGAGGGTCATATCGAGAACTGCTGGGTGTATAACCCCACCGTCAGCGCCACTGCCAGCAGCAACCGCAACGAAGTCGGCGGCCTTATCGGCGAATCCGTTTACGATACTATTCAGAACAGCTTTGTCATCAGTCCCACGGTCAGCGGCGAAAGCACCACCTATGTTGGCGCCATCTGTGGCTATGCTCATAATAGTAGTGGCTCCACTTCCCATTGCACGTTGACCAACGTCTATTACTACAACAGTAGCCTTCTTAATACCATCGGTTTTAATGAAAATAGCCAATATGCCCATCTCACCAACGTTGGCCGCGTCCGCAAGGTGACCCTCGGTTCAGGCATGGCTAATGTCAGCCCCACCGCCACCAATATGGACAACGGCTTCGTCTATGACAACGTGAGCTATTACCGCGAGGGCCTCCAGCTGACCCTCACCGACAACTTCGGCACCACCTCCGAAGGCTACACCAAGCATTACTACGCCAACGGCACCGACCTCAACGGCAGCACTTACACCGTCAATAGCACCGACGGCGATGTCACCTTTACCGCCGACTGCCGCAGCGACAGCCAGCAGCACGGGGTCACTTACGTCGATGCCAACGGCACCGAACACAGCACCAGCGCCATCCCTCTCGACGGCACCATGACCACACTCAACGGCACCTACTACGTCGGTGCTAACATCACCTTTACCAGCACCATCACCCTCAACGGCAACACGACCCTTATCCTCGTCAACGGCAAGACGATGAACGTCGGAACAAGCGACAACAGAATTTCTGGCAAAGGTATAAAAGGCGAAGATAAACGTTATACATTAACCATCTACGGCCAGAGCCTCGACGATGCCACTGCGGGACACCTTAGTATATATAATAGTGGAAGTGATGGCATCTATCTCGAAAACTACAACCAACAGAGCGGCAACGTCACCGTTAATTCCACAACTAATGGTAATTATACTATAAATTGTAATTACTTCACTCTCAGCGGCGGTAAACTCAACGCAATAAACAATCATATTTATGGCATTGGTATCTTCGGTAATCAACAAATCCTCATCCTCGGCGGACAGCTTGACACCTACGTGAGCAACAATAATAAACGTGCCCTTACTTCTTTTAATAGCATCACCCTCGGCTGGACCAACGCCACCGACTACATCTATGCCGATACATACTATGGCACCGTTAACATCGCTTCCGGCCAGGTTTTCGTCACCAATGACCCCACGCCTGACACGATCACTGGCAACAACATCGACATTAGCCGCATCAACGGCAAGACTCTCAGGCCCATATTGACGGGCAGCGGCACCACAGACGACCCCTACCTCATCACCAACGCCGGAGGTTGGGACCTCTTCTGCGACCTCGTTCAGAACAGCATCCATACGTTCCAAGGCAACGTGAAGCTCGGTGCGGACATCAGCGTCAGGCGCATGGCGGGCAGCGAGAGCAAGCCCTTCGCCGGCAACTTCGACGGCCAGAACTACACGCTGACCTTCAACTGCAACACCAGCGATGACTATGTTGCCCCGTTCAGATATGTTATTGGCGGCCTCGGTAATGTAAATAACCACGCAACCATCAGCAACCTCAACGTGGCGAGCACCATCAATGGTTCCACGCATCTTGCCGGTCTTATCGCCAACCAGAAAGGCCTTGTCGATTTGACGAACTGCCATGTGACAGCAACTATCATCAGCACGGCCAGTGAGGCCAGCTATTGTGCCGGTCTTGTCAGCCATGCAGCCATGCGCGAAGCCACCGATCCGACTGGCTATGGAGCCCACGCGAATAACGGCACACTCACCATCAGCGGATGTACGGTCAGCGGCAGTATTTCCACCTACGGCAAATACGCCGGCGGTTTTGTCGGCATGGCCGAAGGCAAGACCAGCATCGTCAACAGCGTGAGCAGCGTCACCATCCGCAGCTTTGTCGGTAACGAAGGCACCCACGGCGGCTTCATCGGCCTTCAGCAACATACTTTGAATTATGCCAACATCTCGACCACCATTGAAGGCTGCCTGTTCAACGGCAAGCTGATCACTAGCAATGGCACCACCAACTGCGGCGGCTTCATCGGCTGGCATGACGGCGGCGAGCTCACAATCGAGGATTGCCTCTACGCTCCCGCCGACCTCGCCAATGGCGAGACTGAGATAAGCAACGGCTACACCTTTGTCGGCAACGGCACGGTAGGCGACAACTGCATCTACACCCGCACCCTCGGCACAGCACAGGGCAAGGCTACGCACAACATCACAGCAGGCGACTATGTTACCATCAGCAACATGGCCCTCATCAATTTCCTCAGCAATCCTGCCGTTTACAACGTCAGCGGAATCACCTCATACGACTGGGACGGCATCAGCTGTGGCGGCAACCTCTACATCTGCGAAGGTGCCCATGTGAGCCTCGTGCTCAGCAACGACTATCCAGACCCCGCTCCCGCCGGTTCTGTTTACGGCTACACCGCTACCGCCGGCACTTTGGAGGGCACTGCTAACCCCTATACCCTCACCATGCCTGATGACGATGTCATCATCAACGTCGATACTGAAAACCCCATCGCTCTCGATTGGGGCGGCACTGGCACCGAGGACGACCCCTATATGATTTACAACAAGGAGCAGCTCGACCTATTGGCCTACCGCGTCAACCGAGGCACTTCCTATGGCCCGGGTTCTTATTTTGATGAAGATGAATGGGAATGGATAGAATATGATGCTTCCTTCTTCAAGTTGGGTGCCGACATCGTGTACGATCCCGATGTGCTGACCATCGATAACGATGAAGACGGTACAAACGAGAGCAACTATACCGCCATTGGCGTTTATGGTCTTGCCTTCTCTGGCAACTTCGACGGCGATGGCCACACCATCAGCGGCATCCGTGTCATTAAGAACGGCGAAGATTACGAAAGCCAATACCAAGGCCTCTTCGGCTATGTTTATGACGGTACAGTAAAGAACGTCACCCTTGCTGATGCCCGCATCACTGGCTTCGGCATCACTGGAGGTATCGTAGGCTACAACAATGGTACCATCACCAACTGCCATGTGGCAGCCGATGTCGCCATCCAAGCCGTAAAAGACTATGCCACTCACTTCGGCGGCATCGCAGGCGCGAACGATGGCACCATCAGCCACTGCACCAGCGCAGTCCAACTCACTGTCGCCACAGGCCTTGAAGAAACAGGGCACTTCGGCGGCATCGCAGGTGCCAATTTCTACCAAATACACGGCACCTTAAGCGACAACCTCGTCATCGGTGCCACCATCCCCGCCGCTCCCAACAACATGCATGGTGCAATCTGCGGCTACAACAACTCCTACAACGGCACTCTTGAGCGCAACTATTATGTTGCCTGCACCGTGGCTGGAGCGCAGAACGCCACTGGCGTGGGTTGTAGCTACTACGACGAAGAAGAAGATGACGACATCACCGCCGACATTACGGAAGATGACGGTGCCATGCCAGGCAATGCGCGCATTGTGGAGGGCTATGGCACAAGCGAAGAGGTAGGTTGGACATTCATCGCCTCACCGCTCACTGAAAACACCGACCCAGATTCAGAAGCAGTGGTTGACATTATCAGTGCATCAGAATACGACCTCTACCGCCTGAATCCGAGCAGTGAGATGTGGGAGAACTGGAAGGAAGGCACGAACAATGTCGCCCCTGGCTTCAGTCTCGAAAACGGCAGAGGCTACCTCTATGCCACACAACAACAAGAGACCGTCAAGTTCATTGGTGAGAACAATGCCTTCAACATGGACGACACGAAGGAAGTGACCCTCCCGCAAGGCTTCAACCTCGTGGGCAACCCCTTCCCGCGTGCGGCTTACATCAACAAGCCGTATTACACGCTGAACGCGGAAGGTTCCGCCGTTTTGACTGAGACATCCACTGGCTACATTTCGCCCTGCATGGGTGTTGTCGTGGAAGTAGAAAATGGCAACGACCCCGTCATCTTCCGCACCACTCCATTCCCAGAGCAGAGCACCAATAACAACGGCAACCTGAACATCGCACTTACTCAGGTCGTTGAGCCTGTCGAAACGCCGGCTCGCGATGGTAACGGACTTAAGGTCGGCCCTTCGACCCTTCGACAGGCTCAGGGTCCCGCCCTGTTAGACAACGCCATCGTCAGCTTCAACGTAGGCTGCCAGCTCGGCAAGTTCTACTTCGGCACTCAGAACGCCAATATCTATCTCCCGCAAGGCGAGAAGGAATATGCCATCGCCTACAGCGACGGTTACGGCGAGATGCCCGTCAACTTCCGCGCGAACGAAAACGGACAATACACCATCACGGTCAACCCCGAAAACGTGGAGATGATTTATCTGCATCTGATTGATAATATGACTGGCGCGGATGTCGACCTGCTGGCCCCGAATGGAGGAGACGCGATAAATCGCGTCTCTACATACACGTTCAACGCCAAGGTGACGGACTATGAATCGCGCTTCAAACTGGTGTTCGTTTGCGGGGACGCAAACGACGACAATGATGGCGACAACGAGACCTTCGCCTTCTTCTTCAACGGCAGCTGGATCATCGCCAACGAAGGCGAGGCCACCCTGCAAGTCATCGACCTTAACGGCCGCATCCTGAGCAGCGAGACCGTCAACGGCAGCGTCAGCAAGAGCATCCATGCCGCGCCTGGGGTGTATATGATTCGCCTCATCAACGGCAACGATGTTAAGGTGCAGAAAGTGGTGATTGAATGATAAAGATTCCCCTGCGGGGAATGGAGTTGAGAACATTGGTTTAAAGCGGCGGTAGGAAACGTTACGAACAACTAACTTGTTGAAACCGCCGCTGGTAACAAAACTAAAAACTCCATTCCCGCGAAGCGGGAAACTGAACAAACAACAATTAAACAATAAACAATTAAACAACAAAATACAATGAAAAAACTGATAGTAACCATCGCAATCGTCCTCGGTTTGGGCATGACCACTTACGCGCAAGAAGCTTTCACCGGTGCCGACGGTGTCGCTGAAAGCGGCCTCTTCAGCTTGGGCACAAGCTTCTTCAGCAACAGCGAGGACTTCACCTTGTTCTCTGAGTACTACGACTATGACGAGGAAGACATGGCCTACATCAACCAGCAGCAAGACTATTCGGAAAACGGCCTTTTCGGCATGGGTAACCTCTTCACAAGAGATGGTGAAGGTAATAATTCTGGGCTTGTCCTGCCTGGCTCGCATGGTAATGATGGCGACGCCAGCGCCGACGCTCCCTTGGGCAGCGGCATCGCCGTGCTGATGGGCCTTGGTGCGGCTTATCTCGTGGGCAAGAAGCGCAAGGAGGAATAAAAACGAGAATGAATAATAAGCAAAAAGGTGGGGGAAACTCCACCTTTTTCAATTAATATTCCTATCTTTGTCGCCTGTTAATGAATCAACTATGAAAAAAGCACTGTTTTTCGCCCTCGCCATAGCGGCAGGCATCGCACTACAAGCCCAAGAATACCGCTTCAACAGCGAACCCAACGGATTCAGCATCAGCAACAGGAGCGACAACCAACTGACCTTCCGCCATCATATCGGTGCCGTCACCATCGAGGATGCCGACCGCGCCGAGGTGCAGGGACAAGTGATCACCCTATCGGGCATTTATCTTCCCAACGAGGCCGGTGCCCCAGACTTGCCGAGCAACAGCACCTTCATTGCCATCCCCAACGGCGCGACACCCTCGCTGAAGATGGTTTCGTCCAAGACCAAGGTCATCCAAAACGTAGACCTCATCCCTGCGGCGGTGCCGCAATTGGACAACGACAACGCCCCTGCCGTCTACCGGAAAAACGCCGACATCTATGGGCGCAATGCCTTCTATCCCGAGTCGCCGTTTCAGGTTTCGGAGGTCAGCAGCATCCGTGGCGTGCAGGTGGTCGAGGTGGGCGTGATGCCGTTCCAATACAACCCTGTGACCAAGGAATTGGTGGTTTATAGCGATATGGAATTGGAATTGGATTTTGAAGGAGGCGATGAAACGTACGGCGACCCGCGTTATCGTACCCCTGAATGGGACCAAATTCTTCAGGACATGATCCTCAACCATGATGTCCTGCCCGAAATCGATTACGGTGAACGTTTGCGCAAACATTACGAAAACCGCGAGACCGGCTGCGAATACATGATTATCACCCCCGACAACGAGGACTTCATCCAATTGGCCGACAGCATCAAGCAGTTCAGAGTCGAGCAAGGCATCCCCACTGAAATCTTTACGGTGAGCGAATGCGGAGGCAACAACTACACTGCTATCAGGAACTTCATCCGCAACGCCTACAACACTTGGGACATGCCCCCTGCGGCGGTACTCCTAATGGGCGACCATAACACCGACCCCACCCAAGGCATCGTCTCCTACACCATGAACAACCACCCAGGCGGCGACAGCTACAACCCCTACATCTCCGACCACGCCTATTCGGTGATGGGCGGCAACAACATGCCCCAAATCATCTTGGGCCGCATCACCGGTCGCGACTACGACGAGATGTACCACATGATCAAGAAAGACCTTGACTACGAGCGCAGGCCGCCCACTGACCCCTATTTCTACGACCATCCTGTCACGGCCATGGGCTTCCAGTTGGAGCGTTGGTTCCAGCTCTGCTCCGAAGTGGTGAACGGCTTCTGGGAATACGAACTCGGTAAGCATCCTGTCCGCCAGAACGCCATCTACCAAGGCACGCCGGGGAGCCGTTGGTCGACCTACGAGCACACCAACACCGTACTCGACTATTTCGGACCCATAGGTTGCGGCTATGTCCCCCAGACCATGTCGCACCTCACCGACTGGAGCGCGACAGGCAACTCGGTGAACGAGGCCATCAACAAGGGTGCCTTCCTCATCCAGCACCGCGACCACGGCGCGGAGGAGCTTTGGGGCGAACCCAGCTACAGCATCGGCTTCATCAAAAAGCTGACCAACGAGAATCTCACCTACGTCATGTCGAACAACTGCCTCACCGGCAAATTCGACTACAGCGGAATGGGGAGTGACGGCTGCTTCGCCGAGGTATTCCACCGCCACCAACACGGTGCCTTGGGCCTCATCGCTGCCACGCAAGTCTCCTATTCCTTCGTCAACGACATCTACGTTTGGGGCGCTTACGACAACATGTGGCCCGACTTCATGCCCACCTATGGCACGCAACATGAAACGAATTTCTTGCGCCCCGCCTTCGGCAACGCTGCCGGAAAATTCTTCCTCAAACAGTCCTCATGGACCGATAACGACTGGAAGACAATTACTTACTATCTGTTCCACCAGCATGGCGACGCCTACATGACCCTCTACAGCGAAGTGCCGCAGGAACTCACCGTGGAGATGTTGCCTGTGATTCCCGCCGGAAGCGAGCAATACCAGATTAAAGCCGACGAAGGCGCCACCATCTGCCTGACCGCCAACGGACAAATCATCGGCTTCGACATGGCCACTGGCGACACGCAAACCGTCTCCGTCACGCCGCAAGAAGTCGGCACCGTTGTGAAACTCACCATCACCAAGCAGAACTATTACCGCTACGAGCACAACATCCAAACGATACCCACCGAAGGCCCCTACCTGATTTTCAACGCCATAGAAATCAACGACGCGGAAGGCAACGACAACCATGCCCCCGACTACAACGAGACCTGCCGGTTCGGCATCAGTCTGCACAATGCGGGCTTCTCCCCCATGGACAGCTTCAATGTCACCCTTTCCTGCAACCACCCTGCCGTGGAAATCACGGAAAACACCTTTAATTATAACGGCATGAACGCTGACGAAATCCAGATGCAAAACGATGCTTTCACCGTGCATTTCGGCGACGAACTGAACGACCAGGAAAAGGTGAAGTTCCATCTGAAAATGGAAAATGCAAACCACTCGTTTGTTGACAGCGTGACCCTCGCTGTGAAAGCACCCAAACTGAAATACGGCCAGCTCAGTATCACCGACTTGGACGGCAACACGATGGACCGCCTGATACAAGGCACTCCCTCCTACCTGACCTTCGACATTGAAAACCAAGGCGAAAGCAAGTCGTTGGAAATCAGCAACCGATTCAACCTTATGGCTCCATTCCTCAGCGTTGACGAGGCTGAAGTCTCCATTCCAGCCATTGACGCGGGTACCACTGGACAAGTCACCTTCCGCGCAAATGTGGATGAAAATGCCATCGACGGCGTCATCAACTACAGCCTGCAAGCCGAAAGCGGATTCCACACCGACTGTTTGAAGAGCCAAATCTTTTTGGGCTACACTTCTGAGGATTTTGAAGACGAGACCCTCAACGAAGACATGCAATGGAACTTGGGTTCGGGCCATAAGAAGTGGTTCATCGCTGAAGATGCCACCGCTTCTGGAGGCCATTGCATGAGGTCGCCAACCATCAGCGACAAGATCATCGCCAACCTCTTTATCGGCATTGACACCGACATCGACGGCACGTTTTCATTCCTTCACAAGACCTCTACCGAGGAGGGCGACGTGCTTAGCCTTACCCTGAACGGTCAGGAGGTGGGCACTTGGAGCGGCATCGGAGACTGGGAACGCGCTGAATTTGAGCTGCCTGCCGGAAGCAATGTGGTGCGTTTTACCTTCAAGAAAGACAACGAAGGCAGTGCCGGTGAGGATGCTGTCATGATTGACGACTTGCGTTTCCCGCCTTTTGCCAAGATGGTGCTTTATGCCGGCGACGACACTGAGACCTGCCCCAACACCACTTTCACGCCTGAAGGCTACATCTACAACCAAAAGGAGTTTACATGGTCCACTAACGGCGACGGCACTTTCGACGACGCCACCTTGGAGCATCCCATCTATACTTTTGGCGAAGCCGACAAAGCTGAAGGAAAAGTGGAACTCACCCTCACAGGCATCTGCGCCTATAACCAAAGCCAGCAAAGCAGCACGGTGACGGTCAGCCTGTTGCCTTACTTCGAGCCGAGCTACAAGCCCGAAATGCCATCAGGAGTCAATGAGGTAGACTTGCGTTTGGTCAGCCAAAGCGAGTACACGGCGGAAGAAATTGAAGATGTCCTTTACACTTGGAGCATCGAACCTGAAACAGCGGGCACTATCGTTGGCGAAGGTTCTCACGCCCTTGTGGAATGGGACGGCGAATACCGAGGCGAGGTCAAAATTGCCTACGCATACGAGAACACTTGTGGCTCCACCTCGATTTCCGAAGCCATGGTGGTCAATGTGTTCAACTCCACTGGAATTGACGAGCAACAAAGTGTTGCCGTTGAAGTTTATCCTAATCCTGCAAACGGTGTCCTTTACGTAAAATCTAACCTTGAAGGCGAAGCTGTTTTGCGTGTCGTTGACTTGATGGGAAAAGTTGTGTATGAATGCAGAATGCAAGGAAGTGGCCCTTCGACAAGCTCAGGGACCACGACCATTGCAACTTCCAAATTTGGGGGCGAAGGCATTTACACCTTGCAAGTCATCCAAAACGATGTCGTGACAAGTGTCAAAGTCGTCGTGATGCCCTGATTGGATAAAATTTCTACACCTTGAAAAAAAATGTGTCAAAACGCTTGACACATTTTTTTATTTTTGTACTTTTGTCGCATGAAACAAACTTTTTGAGTTATGAAACGCCTATTTTTACTCTCAACCATCATCTTAGCCTTCGGCATCATGAACGCTCAGGAGACCTTCAGTTTCCGCACCAGTCATCCGCAAGGCTTCAGCATCGAAAGCAGTACCGCAACAGGACTTTCCTTGCATTATTCCCTCTCAGAAATCGGCATCTCCGACATCGACAACGGCGAAGTCAAAGGTCAGGAGATTATCCTGAAAGGCAGCTTCGGCTCCTTTGCCGAGGGCTTGCCCAACCTTCCTTTCGAGAACCGCTACATCGCCGTGCCCAAGGGTGCTACGGTCAGCATTGAAGTCAGCGAAAAGGGCAGCCAGACCTTGAACGGCATCGAACTCTTGCCTGCCGCCGTTGTGCAGGGCAACGCCGCCGTCGGTAAGCCAAGGATGCAAAAAGACATGAGCGTTTTCAGGAAAGACGCCAATTTCCCCAAGGAAAACGTGGTCATTGCCGAGACCACACAAATCCGTGGTCTTGATGTAGTCATGCTCAGCGTGACGCCTTTCCGCTACAATCCTGTCAGGAAGACCTTGGAAGTCATCTACGACATGGACATCAAAGTCCACTTTGAAAGCGGCGGTCAGTTTGGCGAGGCGCGTTACCGCAACCCAGAATGGGACCACATCCTGCGCGATTTGGTCATCAACAGCGACATGCTACCCGAGGCGCATTATTACGACTTGCTCAACGATGCCATCAGAAACAAGGAAGAAGGCTGCGAATACCTCATCATCTCCCCCGACGATGAAGACATTTTGGCCTACGCCGACACCTTGAAGCAATTCCGCACCAAGCAAGGCATCTTGACCAAGGTGGTCTCCACGACGGAATGCGGCGGCAATGATGCCAACACCATCAAAAACTACATCAAAAACGCCTACGACCATTGGGCCATACCTCCCGCGGCGGTGATGATTTTCAGCGGCATAGACACTTTAGAGGTAGGCAACAACTTTTATTGGGCTTCGTCAGGCATTCCAGGGTTCGGGCTTCTTTTCAAGAGTTACGACAATGGTTATGAACTGATAGACTATTATTACAGTTCCGACAATCCCTACGCCGACATGAACGACGACAGCATCCCCGACCTGGCGCTCAGCCGCCTTCCTGCCACCAACTTGCAAGAATACCGCACGCAGGTGAACAAGCTCATCCAATACGAAACCAATCCGCCCACTCAACCCAGCTTTTACGACCAGCCCATCATCACCTCCAGTTACGAAAACAACAAATGGTTTTTAATTACCTCACAAAGCGTCAACGGATTCTTCCGCAACAAGCTCGGACGGCACCCCAATAATTTTTACATGGTATACGCTCAATCCGAACCCATACCCCCCGACACGGCTTGGTCAACAGGCTACAATACCGATGTAGTGGTCGACTATTTCGGGCCTAACGGACAGAACTACATTGCTCAAAGTCCAGACACACTCAATGATTGGCGCGACCCAATGGATTACTCTTATCTCTTAGAAGCGCTCAACCAAAACTCGTTTCTGACCTTGTATCGCGACCATTCCTCCTACGACTTGTGGTGCAGTCCGTGGATGGAATCATACGAAGTCCAGAACTTGACGAACACGGAGCCCACTTTCGTCCTTTCCATCGGCTGCGATGCTGCATTATATTCCAAAGTTGAATTCTTTGAGTTTTCCGACTACTATTGGTCTATGGGAATAGACCCCATGGTTTACGAGTTCTGCAAAGCCGATGTGGGTGCCCTCGGCGGCATTGGGGCGACCACGGTCACCCATTCGCATTTCAACGACATCCTCACCTGGGGCTTTATCGACAACTTTTGGCCCGACTTTTTGCCTGACATGGGCACAATGACACAGCCCGAGTTTACACGACCTGCCTATGCCCTCGTCGCTGGCAAATTGTTCCTCAACCAACATGCCTTCATGCCCAACTGGTGGCCACAAAAAGTCACCACCACGCAGAACGTGTTCCATTATTTGGGCGAGAGCTACCTTAACCTTTGTACGGAAGTGCCGCAGCAGATGGTCGTTGATGCCATCCAATACACTAACAACCAATTGCAATACACCATGACGGCGGAAGAAGGGGCTACCATCTGCTTAACGCACGGCGACGAAATCCTTGCAGTGGCCCAAGCTACCGGACATCCCCAAGATTTTGCCTTACCTCTTCTGCCCATTGGCGAACGTTTCATCGTCACCGTGACCAAACAAAACCGTGTCCGTTTCGAGCAGCAAGTCACGGTCATTTCGCCCAACCTGCCTTTCGTTTCCTTGGATGCCGCTTCGTTCAACGACCAGGACAACAACGGCCAACTCGATTACGGCGAATACGTCACCTTAGATGTCACGCTGCGCAACCATAGCGAGGTCAATTCCGAAGACGGAGAAATCACGCTTCTTTGCGAATCGCCTTACATCGAAATCCTGCAAGGCACGGCACACTATTCACCGATAAACGGTAATACCTCCGCTACCTTAAATGACGCGTTTGAAATCAAGATAGCCGACGACGTGCCCGACCAAACCGTCATCCGTCTCAAGGTGCGCTTCCACGAAAACGAGAACATCCACGAAGACGACATCAAAGTCACAGGTAACGCTCCTGTCATCACCATCGAGCCGGAGTTTTGGCCCAAGACCGCTGAGGGCGAGCCTTCGACCCACATCAGCACGGAAGGTCCTTCAAGCATCACCTTTGCGTTGAAAAACACAGGACACTCGCGCATCGAGCTGTCACAGGCCAACCTGTATGTCAGAGCACCTTTTGTCGAGGTCGAAAACGCGCCCCGACAAGAGAACCTGATGCCTGACGAGGCTTGGACCGTCACTTTTGAGCTCAACACCTTGCCCAACGATGTCACAGGTGCCTGGCTGCAATCGCGGCTTGATGTGCAATATGGCGGAAAGCACGCCTATTATGACACCATCATACAATATGGAGGTATCTTTGAAAACTTCGAGACCGACACGCTGAACCCATTCTTCCTGTGGACCAACACCGGAGCCCATCGGTGGGAATATTGCACCGAGGATGCCTTTGAGGGAGAACGATGCTTTGTTTCAAACTCTGACACTGTTACAAATTCCTCGCTCAAAGTCAGGCTGAGGTCGCAGCTCATTGAACATGACGGCAAACTCTCTTTCCACTACAAAACCGACCCCAACGAGTCCTTGACTTTTTATTTGAGGTCCATCAACGAAAGCGTCCTGTTTTCAAGTCCCGAATGGCATTATGGCGAGGTGAGGTTCACGAAGAGAGATTCCCAATTCAACTGGATGTTTGATATGGAAAACCCTGAAAGTCAACAGGTCAAAATCGACAACCTTTGCTTCCCGCCCAAGCATACCCCCATTGCCTACGCCGGCGATGACATGATGTTGTGCAATATGGCCTCGGTGACACTCGGCGATGCATACGCATACGACCATCAATCGGCGTTTTGGACCACTGACGGTGACGGACAGTTTGAGGACGAAACCCTCATCAACGCTGTCTATATCCCTGGAGAACAAGACCTTGTCGACGGCAATGTCACCTTAACCCTTCATGCCTTGAACCCAACCGACACCATCAGCAGCACGATGCGCCTCACGTTGCTCAACGACTTCAGCCTGACCGGTCACATCGAAGGCGACAGCATCGTGAACAAATACGAAAACAGGATTAGTCATTACTCCATTGAGAATCAGGAAGGTGTTCGTTACCTCTGGCAAATCGAGCCCACTGAGGCTGGTTACATTTACAGTCAAGGAAACGCCATCGACATCGCATGGAATCTGCACGAAGGCGACGCTGAAGTCACCCTTTCTGTGACAGCGGACAACGGCTGCGAAGTGGAGCCTATAACAAAGATTATCAGTCTCATCGGTTATTCCACACCCGAATGGCCATCCGTCAGCTTTGACCTCTTCCCCAACCCGACCGAGGGGAAAGTCAATCTTGTTGTTGCTGAAACGCTGCAAGGCAAGGCTGTGGTTGAAGTCTACAACCTATTGGGCGAACGCATGATGACCAAAAACGTCCACCATTTGCAGAAAGGCGAGACATTGTGCCTTGACTTAAGCAGCTTTGTTTCAGGCTTGTATATCATCAAGTTGAGCACTGAAAATGGGAGTTGTTCCAAGAAAGTAAGTGTAAGATGATAAAGTTTTGAAACAAATTCCTACTTTTGCAAAAATATTTGACGCAAAGCCCCGAAGGGGCGACAGCCGATAAGCAGGCGACGTAAGTCCCTGCGCCAACAAGACATACAATCAACAAACACAATCAATATGGTAAGTTACAAAGAATTAGGGCTCGTGAACACCCGTAAAATGTTCGCCAAGGCGGTTGACGGCGGCTATGCCATCCCAGCCTTCAACTTCAACAATATGGAACAGATGCAGGCCATCATCATGGCAGCCGTCGAGACCAAGTCACCCGTCATCCTGCAGGTGTCGAAAGGCGCACGCAACTACGCCAACCAGACCCTGCTGCGTTACATGGCCCAAGGTGCCGTGGAATACGCCAAGGAATTAGGCTGCGCCCATCCTGAAATCGTCCTCCACCTCGACCACGGCGACAGCTTCGAGACTTGCAAGAGCTGCATCGACATGGGCTTCTCGTCCGTGATGATTGACGGCTCTGCCCTCCCCTACGACGAGAATGTGGCTCTCACGAAAAAAGTCGTGGACTACGCCCATCAGTTCGATGTGACCGTTGAAGGTGAACTCGGCGTGTTGGCCGGTGTGGAAGACGAAGTGGCCGCCGAAGAAAGCCACTACACCAAACCCGAGGAAGTCATCGATTTCGTTACCAAGACTGGTGTGGACAGCCTGGCCATCAGCATCGGCACCTCGCATGGCGCTTATAAATTCACTCCCGAGCAGTGCACCGTTGACCCCGCTACAGGTCGCCTCGTGCCGCCTCCGTTGGCTTTCGACGTGCTTGAAGCCATTGAGAAGAAACTGCCCGGCTTCCCCATCGTGCTGCACGGCTCATCGTCGGTGCCGCAAGATGAAGTTGACACCATTAATAAATATGGTGGTGCGTTGAAGGCCGCTGTGGGTATCCCCGAGGAGCAACTCCGCAAGGCTGCCAAGAGTGCCGTCTGCAAAATCAACATCGACTCAGACAGCCGTCTGGCCATGACCGCAGCCATCCGCAAGGCCTTCGCCGAGAAGCCCGCCGAGTTTGACCCGCGCAAGTACCTTGGTCCCGCCCGCGACAACATGAAGAAGCTCTACGAGCACAAGATCATCAACGTCTTGGGTTCGAATGACAAGCTGGAAAATGCCTAAATCATGGGAAAACTGAAAGAAATTGAGATTTTCAGCCAAGAGGATGGCTCCATCGCAAAGTTCTTTATTTATTTAGGGACATTTGCAGCTCTTATACTTGGAGACGGAATCATAACTTCTCTCATCGCCGACGACCCTATTCATTGGGTCGATGGCCTTTTGGTGGTTTCCATCCTAATTACTGTGGTCACTGCGGTATACTTCTTGACCAGGTTCCTTGCCTACCGTACCAAGGTTTTCCCAAAGACCGAGAATCGTGAAGGCATTCATGGCGTAAGTTTCGTCTTTCTATTGATTGTTTCCTTCATTATTACCATGATTATCATATAAGACGAAGGAAGAATTTTCAAGCCAAAAACGGAAAAATGCGTCAAATGTTTGGCGCATTTTTTCATTGCCTTTTGGCGAAAAAGTTGTATCTTTGCCTCGCAAACGCAAAAACTAACAAACCATGAGCGAAGCAACATTATCCAACCTGCTTGAATATTTATACGAAACACTTACACCGAGCGACAAACGCTGGGTGGGAGAGCGTCTTATCAAATATGCCAATTACGAGGAAGAGCCCGTAAAGCCTTACACGATGGAGGAAATCAACGCCATGCTTGATGAGGCTGAACGTGATTTTGCAGCTGGATTGGGTATCCCTGACGAAGAAGTGTGGCGCAAGTATGATGAGGAGCTTAAAATGGAAGAAACTTTACAGTTGGAAACGGCATGAGAGTAATTTGGCATCCACAAGCTGAAGACGCATTGGACCAGGTTGCCAACTATGTTCGTGAGCAATTTGGTGCCAAGCGAAGGAATTTCTTTTTGCAAGAAGTCAGGCAAACCACCAAAATACTGCAACGCAGTCCATACATCGGCTCCATAGACCCACTCTTCGACGACCGTCCCGTCACATACAGAAGCATCATTATCAACGGTTTAAGTAAGATAGTCTATTATATCGATGATAACATCATCCATATCGCTGCCTTCTGGGACACCCGCCGCGAACCGAAAAAGCAGGCAGAACAAGTGAAATGAACAAGAAACTGGCATATATTCTCGCCGTACTTGTTGCTACCACTTCATGCAGCCTTGTAAAGCAACCCTTTTCTTTCCAAAAAGGAATCGGTTTCCAACAAAACGATACGATAATAAAAAGTGGAATAGCGCCGAGCATAACTCCTATTCAAGTAACGAGCACCGTACCAAACAACGAATTTCAATATTCCATTGGAACAGTGTACTCCTGTATGAGTGACACACTGACAATCGGGTATTTGCTTGTTCCAAAAGAAGACGAACATTCAATGCAAATATTCAACAGGAGTGTGTCTGTGGACCTTTGGAACGAGGCTGTAGGGATTAGCCCAAAGAGATATGTGCCCGACCTAGTTGATGTGCAACAGGCCGAGTCCATTTTGGCAGAAGTGATGAGAGACGGCGTACTTCCCAAGATGGGACGATACAACCAATACATCGGAAACCTTGATAACTACACCAAATACGAAAGAACGTATGGCTTCTATTACAATGAAAAAGAGGAGAAATGCGTGTATATCCAAATGGAACTATCTGATCCTTCTTTTCCTCGTTTTTATGTTGGATTCGGTAAGTTTTGGGATGGCTGTGATACGGAAGTATTTATTAACCTCAATTTAGAGAAACGCGAAGTCATCAGAGCATATCCGAGCACTTGCCAGAGTTATTGATTGCAAGAACAAGGAAGTTTTTCATGGCAAAAGGAAAAAGTATCGCAAAAATCCCTATTTTTGCGATACTTTTCATTTAATACCGAAACAATGAACCTCAATCCCTTAACAGCAATATCGCCCATCGATGGGCGCTACCGTTCCAAGACCGCCGAGCTGGACGACTTTTTCAGTGAATTTGCCCTCATCCGCTACCGCGTGATGGTCGAGGTGGAATATTACATCGCCTTGTGCGAACTGCCCCTGCCCCAACTCGAAGCCTTCGACGGCGACTACGACGACCTGCGCGCCATCTACGAGGAGTTCCAACTCGAAGACGCATTAGAAATCAAGGAAATCGAGAAAGAGACCAACCACGACGTGAAGGCCGTGGAATACTTCCTCAAACGCCGCTTCGACGAGCTCGGCTTGACCGAGTTCAAGGAGTTCCTGCACTTCGGCCTCACTTCGCAGGACATCAACAACACCGCCGTGCCGCTCTCGATGATGGAGGCGCACAAACTGCTCGTCAAGCCCGCTTTGGAAGACCTCATCGAGAAACTGAACGGCATGGCCAAGGAATGGAAAGACATCCCGATGCTGGCCAAGACCCACGGCCAACCCGCCAGTCCAACGCATCTGGGCAAGGAGATCTATGTCTTCGTGGAGCGCCTCAACGACCAGATGAAGATGCTCAACAGCGTGCCGTTCACAGCCAAGTTCGGCGGCGCCACAGGCAACATGAACGCCCACAAGGTGGCTTATCCCGACATCGACTGGCCGGCCTTCGCGAAGAAGTTCGTGGAGAAAAGCTTGAAACTCAAGCGCCAGCAGACCACCACGCAGATCGAACACTACGACTACATGGCCGCCTATTTCGATGCTCTGCGCCGCGTCAACACCATTCTGATTGACCTCTCGCGCGACATCTGGCTATACGTCTCAATGGAATACTTCAAGCAGAAGATCAAGGCGGGCGAGGTTGGCTCATCGGCGATGCCCCACAAGGTCAACCCCATCGATTTCGAGAACGCCGAAGGCAACCTCGGCTTGGCCAACGCCGTGCTCACCTTCTTGAGCACCAAGCTGCCCATCAGCCGCCTGCAACGCGACCTCACCGACTCCACCGTCACCCGCAACATCGGCGTGCCGCTGGCCCACACTTTGATTGCCATCAAGTCGCTGATGAAGGGCTTGGACAAACTCCTACTCAACGAGGACAAGATTCGCCAAGACCTGCAACAGAACTACGCAGTGGTGGCCGAAGCCATCCAGACCATCCTCCGCCGCGAGCAAATTGAGGGTGCCTACGAGTTGCTGAAAGGCCTCACCCGCACCAACAAGCACATCGACAAGGCCGCCATCGACGAGTTCATCAAAGGCCTGCCCGTGAGCAAAGAAATCAAGATGGAGCTGGCTGCCATCACACCGGAGAATTATACGGGATACAATTATTAAGCGGAAACTGCGTTTGAGATAAGAGCAAACCGAAGCCTATGGCCAAGCAAAAGACTTTCTCCCGCGTTCTTAACTATATCAAGCCGTATTGGGGCAGCATCGTCCTGAATCTGGTGTTCAACCTGATTACCATCTTCTTTTCGCTGTTTTCCTTTGCCTTAGTAGGGCCGTTCCTCACCTTGCTCTTCAAGGAAGGCGTTGTCGAAAAAGTGGCCAAGCCCGAGTTTTCCTTCACCTCCGACTATCTGATGGGCTATCTCAACTGGTTCATGAGCAGCCTCATCGCCAACGGAGGCAAATATCACGCGCTGGTATTCATGTGCCTGTTGCTACTGGTGGCCTTCTTCTTCCGCAACCTCGGGCGTTTCTTCGCCTGCTATTTCATGGCCAACGTACGTGTGGGGGCCGTCCACGACTTGCGTCGTGATGTTTACAACAAGATCCTCATCCTGCCCCTCTCCTTCTACCATAGCCGACAGAAAGGCGACACCATCGCTCGCATCACCACCGACGTGCAAGAAGTCGAGGTCTCGATTTTGAACTACTTAGAGATGCTCATCAAAGACCCGCTGACCATCTTATTCTTCTTCCTCTTTATGGTCACGCTCAGCCCTAAACTCACCCTCTTCGTGCTGATTGTCTTGCCTATAGCAGGACTGCTCATCGGCAAGGTCGGCAAAATGCTGAAGAAAGAGTCGAAAGAAGGCCAAACTAAGCTGGCGGGCATTATCTCCACCGTGGAAGAGACCATCTCTGGCCTGCGTATCATCAAGGCTTTCAATGCTATACGCTATTCGAGCGACAAGTTTGAGGAACAGAACGCCGACTATACCAAGGTGTTGCGTGGCATCCACCGCAAGCGCGACATGAGCTCCCCGATGAGCGAGTTCCTTTCCTCGGCGGTGGTCATCCTTGTATTGTGGTTCGGCGGCAAGCTGATCCTTGGCGGTAGTGGTGGTATCGACGCGGGCAGTTTCATCAGTTACATTGTCGTTTTCTCGCAAATCATCTCACCTGCCAAGTCATTCTCACAAGGTTACTACAATGTGCAGAAAGGCATAGCCTCGGCGGAAAGAATATTTGAGATTTTGGATGCCGAAGAGGTGATTACCGAAAAGGGAAACGCTTTACCCATCAAAGATTTCAAAGACAGCATCGAATATAAGGACGTACATTTCAGCTACGGCAAGGATGAGGTCTTGAAAGGCATCGACCTGAAGATTACGAAAGGCAAGTTCGTTGCCCTCGTCGGCGAAAGCGGTGGCGGCAAATCCACCATGGCTGACCTGTTGCCGCGCTTCTATGAGGTCGGTGCTGGCAGTGTCTGTATCGATGAGCACGACATCCGCGACTACAAAATCGGTGACCTGCGCGGCCTGATGGGCGTGGTGTCGCAGGAGACCATCCTTTTCAACGATACGGTGTTTAATAATATCGCCTTCGGCATGGAAAACGTGTCAAAGGAGAAGGTCATCGAAGCGGCCAAAATCGCCAACGCGCATGACTTCATCATGGAGCTGGAGCACGGCTACGACACCCGCATCGGCGACCGTGGCATGAACCTCAGCGGCGGTCAAAGGCAACGCCTTAGCATCGCCCGTGCCGTGTTGAAGAACCCACCCATCCTCATCCTCGACGAAGCCACCTCATCATTGGACACCGAAAGCGAACGTCTTGTGCAAGATGCCTTGTCGAAAGTGATGAGCCAACGCACCTCCATCGTTATCGCACACCGCCTGTCGACCATCCAATATGCCGACGAGATTGTGGTTCTGCAAAAAGGCCAGATTATCGAGCGCGGCAAGCACGATGATCTCATCGCCCTCGGTGGTGTTTACAAGAAACTCACGGATTTGCAGTCTATTGCCTAACACGAGTTATGAAAATACGATATACCTTTTCCACAGGGGAACACATTGAAGCCGACCTTGAAGATTTGCAGAAACTCCTATCCGACAACAAGCAATATTTGGAGAACTACAAGGAGGTTTTCAGCTCCTTGGAAGACGACGATTATGTGGCGCGTGGCAACGGCTTCTGCGACCGCAAATACAGCGATGACTTCATCGAAGGACAGATGGAGAAGTATGCGCAGCGGGTCAGGGAGATTGAAGAATGGATTGCTGAATGGGATTAAATCATTGATTTTGCATGAACTCCTTCGCCGCCATAGACTTCGAGACCGCCAACAACGAGCGCACCAGCGTGTGCAGCGTTGGCGTGGTGATTGTCCGCGAAGGCGAGTTTGTGGACTCGTTCTATTCCCTCATCCAGCCGGAGCCGAACTACTACAACTATTGGAACACCCTCGTTCATGGTATTACACGAGAAGACACCGAGGATGCGCCTGTATTTCCGTATGTTTGGGAGAAAATCGAACCACTCATTGAAGGCTTACCTCTTGTGGCGCATAACAGCCCCTTCGACGAAGGTTGCCTCAAGGCCGTGATGCGCTGTTACCAGATGGATTACCCTGACTACCAGTTTTATTGCACCTGTCGTGCTTCACGCAAGCATTTCGGGAAACTGCTCCCTAACCACCAACTCCACACCGTTGCGGCAGCCTGCGGCTACAATTTGGTCAACCACCACCATGCCTTGACCGATGCCGAGGCTTGCGCTTGGATTGCAAGGGAGATTTTGTGAAAATGGAAAATTTTCCGGAGTTCTTATTACAAAATAGAAAAAATTCCGAAATAATCGATTAAAAATGGAAAATTTTCCGTATTTTTGCACAAATTTGAAATGAAAATGGAAAATTTTCCGAAAAACAACGAAAAACTGCCTGAAATCTTGGTGGCCAATGGCGACAAGAAGTATTCCTACTATCTGTCAGATTTGGTGAAAAAAGGGCTTGTCAGAAAAGTGGTGCCGAAAATCTACACCTCCAATCTGAACGACTCCAATGAAACCATTGTGCGAAGGAACCTTTTCCTCATTTTAGGGCGACTGTTTCCCGAGGCCGTAGTCAGTCATCGTTCCGCTTTCGAAATGAAACCAACCGATACGGGCGACTTCTTCCTGACTTATAAATACATGAAAAAGGTCAAATTGCCAGGTCTCGTCGTTCATTTGTTGGAAGGACCTTCAGGACAGCCAGAAGACACCCCTTTCGTCAATGGGTTGTTCATCGCTTGCCCCGAAAGGGCCTTTTTGGAGAACCTGCAAACGGTCTATCAAAAAAAGGAAAATGCAAAATGTCTGCCTCAATCCGCTATCGAAGACCGATTGGAGAAGGTCATCCGCATCAATGGAGAGACTGCCATCAATGCTTTACGCGACAAGGCCAGAACCTTATCGGAACGATTGGAAATGATCGATGAATTTGCCCGATTAGACAAAATCATCGGTGCCTTGCTATCCACACGCGATGCAAGAATCCTGACCTCACCTTTGGCTACTGCAAGGGTTTTCGGAGAGCCATACGACCCACTCCGTTACGAACTTTTCCAAACGCTGTTTTCTGCCCTTAATACAGATGTGTTCGCCTCCATCCCAGAAGGCAACCTCACAAGTCAATCCTACCGCAATTTCGCTTTTTTCGAGAGTTATTTCTCCAACTATATAGAAGGGACAGAATTCACCATCGAAGATGCAAAGAAAATCATAGAGACCAACCTTCCCCTTCCTGCAAGAAATGAGGATTCGCACGACATGTTAGGCACTTTTGCCATTGTCTCCGACCGACAACAAATGTCCATTGTTCCATCCACAGCCGATGAGTTGATAGACTTGCTTCAATCACGTCACAGAATGCTTCTTGCAGCCCGTCTTGAAAAGCATCCAGGGTTGTTCAAGATGCAGAACAACCGCGCAGGAAACAGCCTATTCGTTGATTTCGAACTCGTCAGAGGAACCTTGAAAAAAGGATTTGATTTCTATCAGGCGCTCAGGACACCCTTTGCCAAAGCCGTCTTCATATTGTTCATGATCAGCGAAGTACATCCTTTCGACGATGGCAACGGTCGTGTATCACGTATCATGATGAACGCTGAGCTGACCCATGCCAACGAATCGAAAATCATCATCCCTACTGTGTTCAGGACCGATTATCTTGATGCTTTGCGGAAACTGACCCGCCAAAGCGACCCATCGGTGCTTATCCGAGCCATGAGCCGCGTACGCCTATTCAGTTCCCAACTGCAAGCAGAAGACTTTGACACTATGCAACTCCAGTTAGAACGTTCCAATGCCTTCTCCGATTCAGAGGAAGACATTTTAAGATTCTGATAAAACAAAAAAAAACTTTTTACAATGAATACCCAATCAGATAAAGCCTTAGACCTACTTAAAGCTGGCAACACCCGCTTCGTCTCGGGAGCCTTGACACCGAAAGACAATTATGCGGAATTGCGGGAAAAACTAACTGAAGGCCAGCATCCCTTTGCCGTGGTGCTGTGCTGCTCTGATAGCCGTGTTGCACCTGAAATCATCTTCGACCAGAAACTCGGTGACCTCTTCGTCATCCGTAATGCGGGCAATGTGGTGGACGAGGATGTGCTCGGCTCCATTGAATATGCCGTTGAGCATCTTGGAACTCCTTTGGTGGTGGTGATGGGCCACGGCAGTTGCGGAGCCGTCACGGCGACCTGCCAAGGCGGTGACTTGCCCGGCCATATCTTCCACATTGCCAAACGCATCCAACTTGCCATTAACACAAAGTACTGCATCGACGACAATGCCCGTCGCCACGCCAAAAGGATGGCGCAACTGATTGAGGAAGATGAAATTGTCCATCATGTCGGAGCCAAAGTCGTTGCGGCATTTTACGACCTCAAAAGCGGAAAAGTGGAATGGCTATAAACGCAAAACCATTAAATATGAAAACACCTATAAAACAAATACTTAACGCCACAGCATTCGTTGCTTTAATATTTACCTTTATGACCTCCTGCAACCAAAAAACATCCGTCGACCTCATTGTCTACAATGCCAACATCTACACCGTTGACAACGATTTCTCCAAAGCCCAAGCCTTTGCCGTGAAAGACGGAAAATTTGTCGCCGTTGGTGATGAAGAAACTATAATGAACCAATATGCCGCTAAGGAAACCATTGACGCTCAAGGCGATGCGGTCTATCCTGGTTTTATGGACGGTCATTGCCACTTCACAGGCTATGGCGAGAACCTTATCCGCTGGGCCGACCTGAAAGGCTGTCTATCTTTTGATGAGGTCATCGAACGCCTCATGGTACACAATAGCCTCTACCCTTCTGAGTGGCTTTTGGGTCGCGGCTGGGACCAGAACCTTTGGGAAGTGGCCGAGTTTCCTGACAATGAGAGGCTTGCCGAAGTCTTCCCTGAGAAAAAAATCTTGCTGACCCGCGTGGATGGTCATGCGGTGCTGGTCTCCAAGGAGGTGTTGGAACTGGCTGGCATCGACGAAAACACGAAGATGGACGGTGGCATGGCTCTTATCAAAGACGGACACTGCACTGGTGTATTGTTGGACAATTTGGCTGATGCCGCCAAGGCTTTAGTGCCAAAGATGGAAACCGAGTTACGCATCCAAGCCCTGCTCAAGGCGCAGGAGAACTGCATGGGTGTCGGTCTGACCAGTGTCACGGATGCTGGACTGGACATTGCCACCATCGAGCTTATCGACAGCCTGCAACAATCCGGACAACTCAAAATGCACGTCAATGCGATGGTCAATCCTGATGACGAGACGATGGATTACTTCATGAGTCAAGGCGTGATTGACAAGGAAAGACTCACCGTCAGAAGCGTGAAAATCTATGCCGACGGAGCTTTGGGCTCTCGTGGCGCAAAACTGATTGAGCCCTATACTGACGACCCTGAAAATACTGGCCTGATTTTGGAAAGTGACGAGTTTTATCGCCATGTTTGCCAAAAGTCATACGAGGCTGGTTATCAAGTCTGTTGCCATGCCATCGGTGACGGCGGCGTGAGACATATTTTGGACATCTATTCTGAATACCTCAAAGGCAAAAACGACTTCCGTTGGCGCATCGAGCATTCACAAACCGTGGCCGAGGCTGACTTCCAACGCTATGCCGACCTCTCCGTCATCCCATCCATCCAGACCACGCATTGCACCTCCGACATGGACTGGGCCGATGAACGTCTCGGTGAGCGCATCAAGAACGCCTACGCCTACCAACGGCTTTTACAACAAAACGGCTGGGTTGTGAATGGCACCGACTTCCCCATCGAGGACATCAGCCCCATCTACACCTTCTATGCCGCAGTCGCCCGCAAGCACTTGGACGGCACTCCCGCCGAAGGATTCCAGATGGAGAACGCGCTAAATCGCGAACAAGCCCTGCGTTCCATCACCATTTGGGTGGCCAAAGGTTGTTTCCTCGAAAACCGCAAAGGCAGCATCGAAGTCGGGAAAGACGCTGATTTCGTCATCCTCGACAGGGACCTCATGACCGTGGCAGAAAACGAAATCCCCGCAGCCAAAATAAAGACATGTTACATTCATTAGGGAAGCGGTTTTAATTGAAAAACTTGCCGGTATCGGCAAAAATCACTACCTTTGCAGCGGTTTTTAGTCAAAATTTGCCGATAGATGGAGTACATTTCAGTCAGTCAGTTCGCCGAAAAACACGGCATCAGCGAGCGCACGGCACGCAACTATTGCGCTACGTGCAAAATAGAAGGGGCGTTCCTTACTGGAAAAACATGGAACATTCCTGCCGAGGCCACCTTGCCCAAACGAGGAAAAAAGAAGGTGTCGCCCTTGCTCGCCGCATTACGTGAACAAAAGGAAGCCAAGATGAAAGGCGGCATCTATCACCGCATACAAATTGACTTGACTTACAACTCCAATCTCATCGAAGGCAGCCGTTTGACCAAGGAACAGACGCGTTACATCTTTGAGACCAACACCCTTGGCATCACCACAGAAAACACGCGCATTGACGACATCATGGAGACCGTCAACCATTTCCGATGCATCGATTATGTCATCGACCATGCCACGGAAAGAATTACTGAAACCCACATCAAGCAACTGCACCTGCTATTGAAGACAAACACTTCCGATAGCCGCAAGTCGTGGTTTGCCGTTGGCGATTACAAGCGTCTTGCCAATGCCGTGGGAGAAGAGGAAACCGCACAGCCCGAAGACGTCCATCGGCAGATGAAGTCGCTGCTTGCCGATTACAGCTCCCTCAAGCAGGTTGAGTTTGACGACTTGCTGGATTTTCATGTGCGCTTTGAGCGCATCCATCCTTTCCAAGACGGCAATGGGCGTGTCGGGCGGCTGCTGTTGTTTTGGCAATGCCTTCAAACGAGTATAGTTCCGTTTATCATCACGGAGGACTTGCGCCTGTTCTATTACCGAGGCATCCAGAATTGGGGCAAAATCAATGGCTATTTGCGCGATACATGCCTCACGGCGCAAGATAACTTTAAAGTAGTGTTGGGGTATTATCGGATTAAACATTGAAACTTGCGCAATGTTTTCACGCAAGCTTTTGCTATTTTTGCATTGTTGAACAAACAACTTTAACCATGCTGAAATTCATCACAGATACCATCCATTATACCGAAGTCCTCGCGCGTGTCCCTATGGTGAAGAAAAGCCTTTGGATTGGCACCGCCGACATCAAAGACCTTTATGTCAAGGTTGGCTCGCAAACGAAGCCATTCCTTGCGGTCTTGGCTCAGCTAATTGAAAAAGGTGTCGAAGTTCGGCTCATTCATGCCAAAGAGCCTGGACCAGCCTTCCGCGAGGACTTCGATAAATACCCGGCTTTGTTCGATGGTCTTGAAAGGGCGCTCTGCCCGAGGGTGCATTTCAAAATCTTGGTCTTCGACGGCCAAGTGGCCTACATCGGCAGTGCCAACCTCACTGGTGCAGGCATCGGCATGAAAGGAGAAGGCACGCGCAACTTCGAGGCTGGCATCCTCACCGATAATCCCGAATTGGTCGAGCAAGCCATGAACCAATTCGATGCCGTTTGGATAGGCAAACATTGTTCGCACTGCAAACGGAAGGATTTTTGTGGGGATCCGATTGGGTGAAACAAAAAATTATATGTCTGTGCTACGGTTTTGCATTGTTTGTGTATCTTTGCAGTATAGTTTATCTCCTTTCTGGATACACTGGAGCTTTCTGTAGTGTGTTTCTGAAACCTGCTAAGGATTGAACCGAACTTTTACCGCCAATGGGAGAAAATGGATAAAAAGAAGATGAGTTTTAACAAATGTAAAAGTCATAAGATATGGAAATTTTAATTATGCCAACAATAGAGCATATGCGTGAATTACGCGGAATTGATGAATTTGACGAGGAAATGGATGACGCCCTTCTTGTTGAGCAAGGCTATGAAGGCGTTCCTGTTGAAATCGAAAACGGAGAATATTTTCAAATTCCAGAGAATCACATTGGAAGAATCATAGACGAAGAAGAATATTACTTTTTCGAGGGAATAATGGATGATGAAATTGAAAAAGAACTAGCCAATGATTGCGACTTATTAGAAGGCAATTATTTGTTAGAGGGGGATATTATAAAAGCAATTGATTAAAGGTGTTTCAAACCGTGATTTCTCCTTTCATGTTTTATTTCTTTACAAACGCTTTTTTTCGCGTGTTGTTCGATTTTGTGTACTCATTTGGCACAGGTTTCCATTTTCTTTGCGACCTGAAAAACAATTCAATAACTGGTTCGTTTCAAAGAAATGATTACCTTTGTCGCAATATATCATGTTGGCATTGTGCTTACAAGTACAAAATTTGAACTTGCCTCTAATGAGAAACTATCAATGCAAGAAATGCGGCATTCTGTTGTATGCCTCAAAGCCGCCCAATGCATTTGACTGTTCTTCAGTAGGGTATCACTAATGGAATAATTGAATTGAATAACGAAAAAGTATCCGGTATGAATAGTCAAAATAACGATTTATTATTGCTTGAAAGCATGCTTGGGGCTGCTGTTTCAAGAACTGCTGGATTACAGGTCGCCGTGGATAAGAATCTTCCTTTGCCCTTCCCACAAAACATTCATTATGAGTTGTACCAGAACCACATAGAATTGCATATAGAAAACTCCTCATATCAATCATTATGCGCATATCTTGAAAGGACTCTTCCTAATAACGACATCGCTAAAACTGAAAAAAGAGGTAATTGGTGTAAATACGCATATGTTTTGAGCAGAAGAGTTGAAGGATGGAGCAATATAGAAGAATTAGGAAATGCCATTATCGAACTGCGTAATATCGTTGAACCTGTGCTGATGCAATATTGCGAACAAATAGCCGAAAACTTTGAATTAGCAAAGGCTCTTGGCGATTATTATGAGGCACAAGAAATGGCCTTGCCATTTCATATCAATGTAATTGATGAACTTCATGCAAACGAAAACGCTCATACAAGAATACTCACGCATTTGCTCAAATACAAAGAAGATGGAAAACATGTTATTCTTGCTTCTTTTTTAAAACTACTTCCTACCTTTGATGTTGAGTTTTTTGATATTGAGAAGTCAAAAGTCTATTTCAACAGAGACAATATTGATGGCTTGATAGAGAAGGATGGCGAATATGCTGTCATCATTGAAAATAAAATCCACTGGGCTGTTGATCAAGACAAACAGATTGAACGTTATGTAAATACAGAAATAGAACGAGGTATTCCTTCAGACAACATTTGGGTAATATATCTGACGCGAGACGGAAGAAAAAAAGTTGAAGGTTATAGTCTCACAAAAAAGACAAAGGAGATTTTGGGTGACCGTTTTCTGGAAATGGATTATTACCATGACATTCTCCCATGGCTTAAAGAGACTGTTTTGCCTAATTGCAGAGTTAGAGAGGAATGGCTGCAGTCTGCTATTAAACAGTACATCGATCATTTAGAAGGATTGTTTGATATAAGGGATTCAAGAAAAGTATTCCGTAAAAAGGTACAGAGACAAATCGCCAATAGTATAGGTTGTACGGAAGAAATGTCAAAAGGTGAAGTCTATTCAAAATTCCATGCTTATTTACATACTCTAGGAGAATTGCAAAATATTGTCAGCAATTCCATGGAGAGTTTGATAAAGCCTGTAATAGAACGATTGCAAAACACTACCATAGAAGTGTTAGGCGAACTATGTCCTAATGAGGAATTTAGTTTTTACAATGGCATACATAATGGTTACTATCAAGTGTTTTTAAAGAAATGGACTACGAAAGTCCATTTCGAATGGATTCCATTAAATGAAAAACGTTTGCTTTCTGGTACTGAATACACATTAGTATTACATGTTGAGCAAAACGACATTCATGAACATTTCAATCAAGTTCTAAATGACAACTTATTAATGACTAAGGCGAAAGAATTAGGTTTAATGGAAATCGATAAGACTACCTTTTATAAGAATGTGATTAAAACAAATAGATCCATGTCTGACATGACACATGAGGAGATTTCTGACTTTCTTCGTAATGCATACAGAGATGTAAATGACATTCAAGTGTTCGTCTCAGAACAAATTCTAAATGTTGATTGTAAATCAACATAAAAGTGCATTTTTTTGACACTTGTGCCTCAATCCAGCACAGGCTTTCTTTTTCTTCGCAGCGAAATCCTCGAATAGGATTTTAAACCTACACAATAATTGGGCATAGCATTTTTATATCTTTGCAGCGAGAAATCCACCACACCCATGGAAAACCAAATCGTCATATATCAAACTGACAACGGACAAACTGCAATCGATGTCCGGCTGGAAAACGAAACCGTATGGCTGACCCAAGCACAAATGACAGAATTGTTTCAAAAAGACAGAACTGTTATCACACGTCATATTAATAATGTTTTTGCAGAGGGAGAACTTGATGAGAAAAGCAATGTGCATTTTTTGCACATTCCTTTTTCTGACAAGCCAGTAAAGTTTTATAGCCTCGACGTCATCATCTCTGTAGGCTATCGTGTGAAAAGCCAGCGCGGCGTACAATTCCGCCAATGGGCCAATAAAGTGCTGAAAGACTATCTGATAAAAGGCTATGCCTTGAACGAAAAGATTCGGCGAAGCCAAATCGGGGAACTACGGCAATTAGTACAAATGGTGGGGCGGACGCTGCAAAACCAACCTTTGCTGAATAATGACGAAAACCAAGCCTTGTTTGACATTGTGGTTGATTATACTTACGCCTTGGATACGCTTGACGACTACGACTACCAACGCTTGGGTGTGAAAGAGACCACACAAGAGGAGAAGTTTCAGGCGACTTACGACAACGCCATGCAAGCTATCGCAGCTTTGCGGGAGAAGTTTGGTGGCAGTTCGCTTTTCGGCAACGAAAAAGACGACTCCTTCAAGAGCAGCATAGGACAGATTTACCAAACTTTTGGTGGCATCGACCTTTACCCGAGTGTGGAAGAAAAAGCGGCCATGTTGCTGTATCTCGTCACAAAGAACCATTCGTTCAGCGACGGCAACAAACGTATTGCCGCCACACTGTTCTTGTGGTTTCTCAACAATAACGGCATCCTTTATCGTGAGGATGGGAGTAAGCGCATTGCAGATAACACCCTTGTTGCGCTCACGTTGATGATTGCCGAAAGCAAACCCGAGGAGAAAGATGTGATGGTAAAAGTAGTGGTGAATTTGATCAATCAGAAAAATTAAAGTCCTATGTCCCCAAACCTCCTAAACAAATACGTCTGGCTCGTTGAGACCATCTTGTCTTGGTTTGCAAATGAAATCACGCAACCCAAATCGGAATTTATTGTAATTTTACATTAAATTCCGAATAGAAATGGCTTTCAAATCGGAATTTATTGTATGACGCAAGACCATATTCATAAAACACCAAACATGACCAACGACTACATCATCATAAAAGACGCGACCGAGAACAACCTGAAACATGTCACCGTTAAGATTCCGAAGCTGCAAATCACCGTGGTGACAGGCGTTTCGGGGTCGGGAAAGTCGTCATTGGTGCTTGACACCATAGCAGCTAAATCACGGCGAGAGTTGAATGATACTTTTCCTTCGTTTACTCAACAATATTTGCCGAAATACGGTCGGCCTCATGTCGGTGACATTGAGAATCTGCCCATTGCTATTGTTATTGAGCAAAGGAAGCCGACTTCTAATTCCCGCTCAACTGTAGGCACATACACAGATATTTATGCATTACTTCGTCTGCTGTTCTCACGCATTGGACAGCCTTTCGTGGGCTATTCCGATGCCTTCTCGTTCAACCACCCTTCGGGCAGTTGTCCACGCTGTGCCGGTTTGGGGGAAATCCGTGAGTTGGACATCCACAAACTGGTCGACTTCAACAAATCGCTCAACGATGAAGACACCATTCACTACATCGCCTTCGGCAAGGGCGGCTGGCGATGGATTAGATACGCACATAGCGGCCTCTTCGACCTTGACAAAAAGATTAAAGATTACTCACCCGAAGAGCTTGACCTTTTCCTTAACTCGCCACAAATCAAGCTGAAAAACCCGCCGTCGAACTGGCCAAAGAGTGCCAAATACGAAGGTCTCATCCCACGCATGTACCGCAGTATCATTAACTCGGAGGAAGGCTTGCTTCATGCCGCCGTACTCAACCCCATGCTCACCATGGGCACCTGTCCCGACTGCGGTGGCACGCGCCTCAATGAGAAGATTCGTTCATGCAAAATCAAGGGCGTGAACATCGCGGAAGTCACTGCCATGAGTATCGCCGACTGCCGCCAATGGATGGAAACCATCGATAATCCCCTCGCTGAAGATATCAAACGTGCCACCATAGAGCGTTTAGCGGCTTTGGAGGAAATCGGTCTCGGCTATCTCACCCTCGACCGCGCCATCGGCACACTCTCGGGCGGTGAGGCGCAACGCTGCAAAATCGCCAAATACATCAACTCTCCCCTCTCCGATGTGATGTACATCCTCGACGAGCCCAGCGTGGGCCTGCACAACCACGACATTTTGCTGATGCAAAAGTCGGTGCAGAAACTGAAGAACCACGGCAACACCGTCATTCTCGTCGAACACCACAAAGACATGATCAAAATCGCCGACCACATCATCGACATGGGTCCTGGCGCAGGCATGAAAGGCGGTGAAATCGTTTTTGAAGGCAGCTATAACGAACTACTTCACAGCCAGACACTTACAGGCACCTCGCTCAGTGCGACGAATGCCATCAAGGAACAAGTGCGCCAACCCAAGTCGTTTTTCCATTTAGAGAACGCCACCTTGCACAATATCAAAGACTTGACCATCGATTTGCCTTTGGGCGTGATGTGCGGCATTGCGGGTGTGGCCGGTTCAGGCAAGAGCTCTTTGATGGAATGTTTCCGTAAGGCTTATCCACAACCCGAAGAAATCGTTTACATCAGCCAGAAGAACATCGGCATCAGCTTGCGCTCCACCCCTGCCACCTATCTCGAATTGGCCGACGACATCCGCAAGCTTTTCGCCAAAGTCAACAAGACCAAAGCGGATTTGTTCTCCTTCAACGGCAAGGGCGGTTGTCCAGTCTGCCAAGGCAAGGGTGTCATCGTCAGCGACATGGCCTTCATGGATGCTATTGAGACCGTTTGTGAGGCTTGCGGCGGATTGCGTTACTCGCCCGAAGTATTATCTTATAAGGTGCAAGGCATGAACATCGCCGAGGTGATGGACATGACCGCCAACAAAGCCTCAGAATTGTTTGCGGGCACCATTATCGCTGAAAAGTTAGAACCATTGCGCAAGGTCGGATTGGGCTATCTCCATCTGAATCAGTCGCTTTCGACGCTTTCAGGCGGCGAGTTGCAACGCATCAAGTTGGCTTCGTATCTGCGCGACGCGGGCAAAATCTTCATCATGGACGAGCCTTCCGATGGTCTCCACCTCAACGACATCAAGCGCATTCTCGACCTCTTCGACACCATGGTCGAAGCGGGCAATACCATCTTCCTCATCGAGCACAACCTAGAAATGCTGAAATCCTGCGACTACCTCATCGAACTTGGTCCCGGCGGCGGCGCGATGGGTGGCAAGGTTCTTTTCAGCGGAACGCCAAGGGAGATACTGGATTGCAAAGAATCCGTCACGAGGCCATATATGTCAGCCAGTTAACCCTTTATGGCAAAACCAAGCTGCCCATAGATTCCATTTGCCCTCACACAAACCTTCCCTCGGAATGACATGGGCAGCGGCAGACCTTCTATGCCATTCCTGCAAGCCTCCTATGTCATTCCTGCGCGGGCAAGTGGGGAGGCGGGAATCTATAGGAGGCGGTTCATAAAGTTAAGACCTTATATGACGGCTTCAGAAAGCATAGATCCCATGCCACCGCACCATCCGTCGTAGGGATGACATGCTTTCTGAAGCCTGATTAACTTTTTTTCTTCAACACGGCGACCATACTATTCTAAAAAAGTGTATCTTTGCATTTTTCATTTTGTTCAAACTTAATTCATTACCCATGAAACGTATTTTCCAACGCGGATTGCTGCTGATAGCCTTCATTTTCGGGCTGTTTTTCCGAATGGCGGCACAATCCACACAAATCGTCGTCTTCCTGAACGACGGCACTGAGCAAACCTACAACATGGTCGATGCCGACCGTCTCTATTTTGAGGACAACACGAAACTCGTCATCGAACAAGGCGCGTACAAGAACACTGTCAGGATTCCGCTAGCCGACATCCACAAAATCACTTGCAGCGAAACGGTAAGCACCGAGGAAAACTCCGACCTCGCCTTGAACATTTTCCCCAACCCCGTCCATGATATGCTGACTTTCCGCAACCTTCAAGGCAAGCAAACCATCAGCCTTTACGCCATAGACGGTCGCCTGATGAAAACCTTCGAAGTCTCTGGCAACCAATCCATTGACATCAGCGAATTGCCCATCGGCCTATATCTTGTCAAAACCCAAACGCAAACCCTTAAAATGATCAAGCTATGAGAAAGACCTTATTTATTTTGGGCTTCCTGCTGGCTTGCATGGGACTCAGCGCACAGGATTACCAACTCAACCTACACAACTCAGGTTCAGTGATTTACCAAAACAACGTGAATAGCATCGAAGAAATCCGTTTCCAAAACGGCAACCCTTCCAACATGCTCATCAACCAGACCGATGGCACCTACACCATCCCCATCACCCAATTCGACAGCATCACGTTCAGCCTTCAGGAAATCCCGCCAGCGGGCGACACCGTATACATCACCTATAGCGGCAGTTCGGTGCAAGTGACCAATCCCTTCGCCAATTCGGGCGTCACGGTAAGCACGAGTGGCGCGAATGTGACAGTCAATTCGACGATGGCCTATGTACCCTACATCGTTTCGGGCATCTCGACCAATGGTTCCCTGACCATGTACAGCACTTCTTCTTTCTACTTGATTCTCAGCTCACTGAACTTGACCAGCAACAGCACTGCCGCCATCAATTTGGCCTCCAATATGAATGTGACACTCGCGCTTCGAGGCACATCGAGCCTTACCGACAACGCCAACAGTGCCGTCAACGGAGCCTTCTATGCCGCAGGCGGCCTCACTATCGGCGGCGCAGGCACACTGCAAATCACTGGCAACGCCAAACACGGCCTATCGGTCGATGGTGCACTCACTGTCAATTCCGGCAACCTCCGCATCCTTGAAACCGACAGCGACGCCATCCACGGCAGCAGCGACCTGACTTGGAACGGCGGCACGCTCGACATCGTTTCGGCAGGCTCCGACGGTCTCGACATCTCCGGTAACGTCACCCTCCAAAACGGCGACCTCAGCATCAACACGACAGCGGAAAGCCAAAGATGCATCAAGGTGTCGGGCATCTTCACCATGAACAACGGCTCCCTCACCCTCCATGCGAGCGGCGCGGACAGCAAGGGCATCAAGGGTGACAGCAACGTGAACATCAACGGCGGCAACCTCATCATCGTGCATTCCGGCGACATGTCGAAGGGCATCAAGTGTGACACCGACATCAACATCAGTGGCGGCACCATCGACATCACCGCTTCGGGTAGCACCGTTTTGGAAAATGTCAACAACCAGAACGTTCCGGCCTATTGTACCGCTATCAAGGGTGACACCGACATCAACATCAGTGGCGGCGACTTCACCATCACCTTACCCACAAGCAACCACGGCGGCAAAGGCATCAGTGCGGATGGCACCATGACCATCGACGGTGCCACCATGACCATCACCACGCAAGGCAACGGTGCCACTTACAACATCAGCGGCAACAACAAGGATGCTTACACCTCTGCCTGTCTGCGCTCAGACGGCAACATGAGCATCCTCTCCGGCAACCTCACACTAAGCAGCTCAGGCACAGGCGGTAAGGGTATCAATGTAGGCGACGACAGCCACACCACTTCCACCCTAACCCTCGGCACCACAGGCGGCGATGACGAAGACCTCATCCTCAACGTCATCACGAGTGGTGAACGCATCACTATTTCCAGCGGTGGCGGAGGTCCCTGGGGCGGCGGTGATTACGCCAACCCGAAGGGCATCAAGAGTCGCGGCAACCTGACCATCAACAGCGGCAACATCACCGTCAACTGCACCCAAACACAGAACGAAGGCGGCGAGTGCATCGAGAGCAAGGCCACGCTGACCATCAACGGCGGCAACATCGAAGCCTACTCGAAGAAAGACGACGCTGTGAACGCGGCCCAAAACCTCACCATCAACGGCGGCATCTACTACGCCCACAGCGACAATAATGACGGCACCGACTCGAACGGCACCATGTTTATCAACGGCGGCTTCAACATCTCCAACGGTTCGCGCTCGCCCGAGGAAGGCTTCGACTGCGACTGGAATCAGTTCAAAATCACAGGCAGTACCTCCATCGGCACAGGCGGCGGCACCAGCGACCCGACACAAAACGTCTGCACTCAGCCTTCGCTGAAAATCAACACGCAACCTGGTTACGCCATCCAAATCCTCAAATCGGACGGCACGGTCATTTGCACTTACCAATGCCCGACCTTTACTGGTGGTGGTGGCGGCGGATGGGGCAACAACATGGTCATGCTCTTCACCGACCCACAGCTCCAGACAGGACAGAGCTATACGGTGAAATACGGCGGCACCATCAGCGGCGGCACCGAGTGGCACGGCTACTACACCGGCAACGTCACCTATTCGGGCGGCCAAAGCGTCAATGTCAACGTCAATTCGATGTACACCACGGTGAGTGCTGGAGGAGGAGGATGGTAAATCCTTCTATCATAGTATACGTTGAACGAGAAATCCTTCCTCGTTACGACCATTTCGACGCGGCCCACCAACGCAACCACGCCGAGGAAGTCATTGCACGCAGTCTATCCTTGGCCGGGCATTACGAGGTGGACGAGAACATGGTCTACGCCATCGCCGCCTACCACGACACAGGGCTTTGCGAAGGCCGCGACACCCACCATCTTGTCTCAGGGCGCATCATCCGCGAGGACAAGAAGTTACGCGATTGGTTCAGCGAAGGCCAAATCGAGACCATGGCACAGGCCGCTGAAGACCATCGCGCCTCGTCGGGCTACGAGCCACGCTCGATTTATGGCAAAATCGTAGCCGAAGCCGACCGCCTCATCACGCCCGAAAAAGTCATCCGCCGCACCTTACAATTCGGCCTCGACCATCATCCTGAACTTGACAAGGAAGGGCAATACCAACGTTTTCGCCAACACCTATTGGAGAAATACTCTGACACAGGCTACCTAAAACTTTGGCTGCCCGAATCGGACAACGCACCTCGGTTGGAACAACTGCGGCAAATCATCCGCGATGAAAGCAAAACGCGCGAAGCCTTTGAGCAAACTTTTGAAAAGACGAAGCACCATGAATGATTCCGACCTGATTGCTTTTATCGAGCGGCACAATATAAAGCCCACCGCCAACCGCATAATCGTGGCCAAGGCCTTGGCCGAGGAACGCCGTCCCCTTACGATGAGCGAATTGGAGGACCGTATCGGCAGCATCGACAAGTCGGGGATTTTTCGGACATTGATGCTTTTCAAGGAACAACACCTCGTCCATGTGCTTGAAGACGGCGAAGGGGTGCGCTACGAACTCTGCCACAGCCACGACCATGCCGTCGACAACGACATGCACGTGCATTTCCATTGCGAACATTGTGGCGAGACCGTCTGCCTCGAAGACCTCGCTATCCCCGAAATGCAGTTGCCAGAAGGTTTTCTGATGCAAAGTGCCAATTTCGTCATCAAGGGACTATGCCCAAAATGCCAAAAACATCACGTTTGCTGACATTAAATGCATGATTTCGTAACGAAATTATCGCAGAATGTAGATATTTTGTATTTTTGCGTCCAAATTAACTCTTATCAGTGATGAAAAAACTACTATTCACCATCATGTTTCTTTGCCTCGGTGGTATGCTGACGGCTCAAGAAACGCAACTGAATGGTTGCAAGCTTTTCGCAAACGACACCGTCATTTCCATAGGCGACACCATCGAGTGGCGACCTTCCGTAAGATGTGACTCGATTTCCTACGCAATCAGCAGACCAGAATACATAAGCTACGAGCCTTTGAGAGGAGGAATGTGTCTCCAAATCATCGCCAAGAAAGAAGGCATGAGCTATATCTCAGTCAGATGTGAAGACGATTCGACCAATGCTGCCGCCATAAATGTCACTGTGAGAGAAAAAGCGCCTGTTTACGTTCAGACAACAGAAAAACCTCAGACACAAGTCTTTACGGAAACATACAAATACACCCCTCCTACTGACAACTATTTCATCACCCTTCGTAATCAGGTGGGTCAATTCGACGAAACCTACGTTAAATGTGGCGACGAAGAGGCCTTCAACGATGGCGTAGGATTCGACCGTATCTGGAACATCAGGACGGGAAAGGTGTGGTACTACTGCCCTGATGCACAAGGCTGGACCGATGACGTGGACTGGGAGTTTGAGCCTTTCGACGGCTGCCCGGCACTCAATGCCTTCGACAAGGAAGTAACGGACAAGAGCAACCTCTCCAAATACTATGTAGGCAAAGAAAAAGCGTTCAACACCGACTGCTGGAGATTCTATGTCGAACAGGAAGACGGTTCTGTCATTCAATATTGGGTCAATCCTGCGAACGGTTGCACGCTGAAGCGCCAATTCAACAATCAGCCCGCGAAAGAGGTGACCGTCTACAACCTGAATTACCCCCGCTTGAATTTCGGTCCCAAATTCAAGAAAGGACTGCACGACAATAAGAGATGAAGTCAGAATGATGAATGTTGAATTTTTGAATTTTGAATCTTAAATCTTAAATCACCAAATATAAACACATGGAAAACATCGAATTAAAGAAAACCCCTTACAACCAGATCCATCACGACCTGGGTGCCAAAATGGCTGAATTTGCCGGTTACGACATGCCGATCCAATACACCGGTCTCGTCGAAGAGCACAACAACGTCCGTAACAACGTCGGCGTGTTCGACGTGAGCCACATGGGCGAGTTCCGCGCCAAAGGCCCCATGGCCAAGCAGTTCATGCAATATTGCACCGTCAACGATGTGGCCGCTTTGAGCGACGGCAAAGTGCAATACACCTGCCTGCCGAACGGTAAGGGCGGTATCGTGGACGACATGCTCGTCTATCGCATCGCCGACGACCACTATTTCATGGTGCCCAATGCCGCCAACATCGACAAGGACTGGGCTTGGATGAGCCAGATTGCCGAGAAGTTCGGCATGACCCTCGGTGAAGACTTCAAGAACGAGAGCGAAGAATGGGCTCAGCTGGCCGTGCAAGGCCCCAACGCCCTGAAAGCCATGCAGAAGCTCACCAAGGCCAACGTGGTGGACATGGAATATTACACCTTCCAAATCATCAACTTTGCTGGCGTCGACAACATCATCTTCTCAACAACTGGTTACACTGGTTCGGGTGGCTGCGAGATTTACATTCCTGTCGCCTACGCCAAGCAGGTTTGGGATGCCGTCTTTGAGGCTGGCAAGGAGTTCGGCATCATGCCCGCAGGTCTGGGCTGCCGCGACACCCTCCGTCTTGAGAAAGGCTTCTGCCTCTACGGTCACGAAATCGACGACACCATCAGCCCCATCGAGGCTGGTCTCGGTTGGATTACCAAGTTCGTCGACGGCAACGACTTCCTCAACCGCGAAATCTTCGCCGCACAGAAAGCCAATGGCGTGAGCCAGAAGATTGTCGGCTTCGAGATGATTGACCGCGGCATTCCGCGTAATGGTTACGAAGTGTGCGATGCCGAAGGCAACTGTATCGGTATGGTGCGTTCAGGTAGTCCCTCACCTTCCACCGGCAAGAACATCGGCACCGCTTTGGTGAAGAAAGCCTTCAGCAAGAAGGACACCGAAATCTTCATCAAGATCCGCAACAAGCTCATCAAGGCCGTGGTGGTCAAGATGCCGTTCCTGCCATGATTCGTTTGCGTCACCTCCTGACGACAATCCTGTTGTTGTGTCTGGCTTCGGCAAAGGCACAAGAGGTGACATTTTCAATCAACGGCGGGTTTTACGAAGAACCCTTTGAATTGACCTTGTCGTGCGACCAGCACGGCAAGGTCATTCATTATACCACCAACGGAAACACGCCCACGGCAAATGACCCTATCTATCAGGAGCCTTTGCTTTTGGACGAAAGTCTTTATTCGCGGTCTGACATCTACACCATACACAATTGCCCCGACGAGCTTTGGTTTCAGCCCGAATCGGTCAAAAAGTGCATTGTCATCAGGGCGGCGGTGTTCGACGAAGCAGGCAACCGCATCGGCAAAGTCGCCACAAACACCTATCTCATCAAGTCAATCGGCTGTGACGCACATGGTTTGCCCGCAGTTTCCATTTGCGCCGATTCCTTGGATTTGTATGATTATGACCGAGGCATATTCGTTCCCGGTGCTTCATTTGACCCATCAAATCCCGGCGAGACAGGCAATTATTATCTGACCGGAAGGGAATGGGAAAGACCCGTCAACTTCGAGTTCTACGAGTTGGACAATACAGGCGTCAACCAGAAGGCTGGACTGAGGACACACGGAGGCAACGGACGCAAGCTACAGCAAAAGTGCGTGAAAATCTATGCCCGCAACGAATATGGCAAGAAACGCTTCAAGCACCAATTCTTCGAAACCATCCCCGACAGCAGCTTCAAGCATCTGATACTCAAACCTTTCACATCGTCATGGACCTATTCGGGAATAAACGACTATATCAGCAACCAAATTGCTGCCCGCTTGAATCTTGAAACGGTAGCCTCACGCCCTGTGGTGCTCTATCTCAACGGAGAGTATTGGGGCATCTATTACATCCACGAAAAACCCGACGAGCGTTACTTGGAAGACCATTGCCATGTCGACATCGACGAGGTCAACCTCATTGAAGACTGGCATGGAACCTGTGAGGCAGGAAACAACACCAATTTCCTTGAACTCTACGACTTCATCGCCAACAACGACCTGACCGACCCCGAAGCGTACGCCTATGTAGAAAGTCGCATGGACATCAGCAACTTCATTGACTACCAAATATTTGAAATCTTCACCGCCAACCTCGACTGGCCCGCCAACAACATGCGCTGCTGGCAAGAAGGCGACGGCCCTTGGCGCTGGATTTTCTTTGACGGCGACATCGGCCTAATCCAAAAGGAATTCGATGCCTTCGCCAATGCGACCTACGATGGACCAAACGGCTATCCGGCAAGTTCCAGATCAACCTTGTTCCTCAGGAAGCTGTTGGAAAACGAATCATTCAAGGTGAACTTCATCAACCGTTTCAACCAGCTCCTTCATTCCGCATTTGCCTACGAAACGACAAAACCATTGAAAGACAAGGCTTTTGAGACGCTGGAAGGAGAAATCCCCAACCAAGTGGACCGTTTCCATAATCCTGAAAGCAAACATCTTTGGGAGCAACATATAGACGGCATCGACGCGTTCCTGTCACTAAGGGGAAAGTATGTTTCGGAGCAGATGCACGACCACTATCTTTCTGACGACTACAACATTACGATTGATGCGCTGTCCCCCTTGCCTGCCCAAAGTGAGATTCGCATCCAAACACATTTCGACAAGACGGCATTGACCACCATTCAAATCATCGACCTCAACGGAAGAGTGCGTTGGAGCATGGAACAGACTTTTGGTGTCGGGGAATTTGAGATTGTGGTGCCAATTCACTTGCCGTCGGGCATATACATCCTAAGGGTTGGCGATGTAACCCGAAAGTTCGTCGTAATCAACTGAATCATCTGCCATTTTTTCCGACCTTTGCAGCGGAACGATTCTTGATAAAGCCGAGGACATGGACAATAAAGCAGAGAGAAAGAAGTTTCTGGGCAGCCTCATCATCCCGCTCATTCTCGTCGCCTTGATGTGGTTGGTGAAAATCATCGAGGTGTCTTTCGGCATCGATTTGGGCTCATGGGGCGTGGTGCCGCACAGCCCGAAAGGCCTTATCGGTATCTTCACCCTACCTTTTTTGCATGGCAGTTGGGAACATCTGCTGTCGAACACGGTGCCCATCCTCGTTTTGGGTACGGCCTTGTACTACTGCTACCCCACCCTTGCCAACCGCGTTATGCTCATCACCTATTTGGCCAGCGGGTTGCTCACTTGGGGCATCGGCAATCCCCATTCCGTCCACATCGGTGCAAGTGCGCTCGTCTACGGCCTGAACCTCTTCCTCATCACGAGCGGTTTCATCCGTGGCAACCGGATGCTCATTGTCATCGCGCTCATCATGGTGTTTCTCTACGGTAGCTTCATCTGGGGCATGATACCCGCCTTGGCCATTCCGCAAAACATTTCTTGGGAAGGCCACCTCAGCGGTGCCATCATCGGTGTGCTGTTGGCTTTGTTTTTACGGAAGGAAGGGCCTCAAAAAGAGGTGTACCATTGGGAAGAAGAGGACGAAGATGAAGGGACAACCCTTCGACAGGCTCAGGGGCCTGCTTCGACGAACGAGGAAACCGAAGAAAAACCTTATTGGGATGTACCTACACCCTCAAACGACGAACTGACCGTGCGATACCACTTTAGACATTGAAGTCGGCGGTAAGCACCTCCAACACTTGATCAGCAATGTTCTTTTGACCGTTTTCATCTGGATGCCACCACGACTTATGAATGTCTAAATCAATGCAATCCACACCATAGTGGTTGGAGATGACATGCGTCGATTCAATGAGATTCAGCCGCGTCTCCTCTTCGATGCCGCCTGGACAGGGGTCGGTCTCAAGAAGGACATAGAGTTTGGCATTGGGATAAAGACGTTTCACATTGTCGAGCAGGTATGCCAAAGCGGGACGGTAGAAACAGAGATGTTCTTCAGTCCAATCGGAATACACATAATCGCCAAAGGGAGCATCTTGCCAGACATCGTTGGTGCCGCCAAGGATGAAAATCACATCGGGATTACCGAGGTTATTCATGCGACGAAGGAAAGAATTCATGCCATAGTAGCTCCCACTCTCAAAGCCTTCGTAGTTGCATATCAAAGAGCCTGAAAATGAGTTGTTTTTCTCTAATAGCCACTCCATTTCATTGGCCACTTTAAACCACCACATTTGTTCGACGGCGGTCACTCCAATGTTGGAATAATTTGACCAAACATCGTTGGTTTCAGGATCCACATAGCCCTCAAAAGTGGAATAGCTGTCGCCCAAAATCGAGAAATGAATCTCCGTGGGTTCTACAGTAGGATCTTCAGGTTTCACGCATGATGACATCATAATCATCATAGCCATCGTCAAAATCAAAAACAATTTTTTCATATTCAATCAATTATTATCATTTCTGTACGTCTATTCATAGCGCGATGCTCCTCGCTGTCGTTGGGCATCAAGGGTTTTGTTGCGCCATAACCTTTCGCTGTCAAGCGAGATGCTTCTATACCCTCGTCAATCAAAGCGTTCCGAACCACTTCTGCACGGTCCGACGAGAGCCTCAAGTTGTACGCAGCACCACCCACATCGTCGGTATGTCCCGCTAATTCCACCTTCAATTCGGGATTGCGGCGAAGGAAGTCCGTCAACATCTGTATGCCCGATTGTGAATCTTCGGTCAAGGCCGCGCTGTTGTATTCAAACTGAATGTTTTGCAGGACAACCGCATCGCCGACAGAAAGCTCAACTACATCCACGTTGGAGAGGTAGTTGGCTGAATCAGAACGGATTTCTTCGGGCAACTCGAAGGTATAGATGTCGTAGCCGCCTTTGCCGCCCTCACGCTGCGAAGAGATGAAGGCCTTCTTGCCATCAGCGGCCACGAAAAAGTTAATTTCGTCACCTTTAGTGTTGATGGGAAAGCCTAAATTGACAGGTGTTTGCCATTGGCCTTTTTCGTCCCTGCGACTCATAAACAAGTCGAAACCGCCCATGCCAAGGTGATTATCGGACGAGAAATACAAAGTCTTGCCATCGGGATGCAGGAAAGGTGCCATTTCGGTGCCTTTAGTATTAATAGGTGTACCCAGGTTCTGTGGCTCGCCCCAAGTGCCGTCAGCATTGCGCCAACAACGATAAATGTCAGCATTGCCATTGCGTCGCGACACAAAGTACAACTCCTTGCCATCGCTGCTCACACAAGGCTGTGATTCCCAACTTCTTGTATTGATGCTTTCTGAGAGGCGACGAGGCATAGGCCATCGTCCATCAGCCCATTCGGAGACATAGAGGTCACAACTGCTGTCGCGTTGCCAGCCGCAACCTGTCAGATAAAGCTTCTTGCCGTCGGCGGAGATGAAAGCCGCTCCCGGGTCGACATCTTCAGGGAAATCTGCAAAGGCAAGCAACTGAGACTCATGCCATTGCTCACCATCCCACTGAGAAACAAAAAGGGACTCCTTTTGATAGCTGTTCTCTGAAGGCATTTTGCGGGTGAAAAGCAGTGTTGAGCCGTCAAACGACAGCATGTTAACATATTCGTCGCTCTCAGCATTAATGGTCTTACCCAAATTCTCAAGGTCGATATTCTTGGGATGCCTCATTGCATCATCCCGAAAAGTGGCCTGAGCCAATAATTCATCTACAGTATTGTCATTGAACACGTTACCACTGGCCCTTTTCTTGTACCAATTCAATAACACGGCTTCTCGCTGATAGTCGCCTCTTTCGTCATACAGCCTTGCCAAAGTGATGGCCGCCGGAGGAAACAACATGGAATCAGTCGCCAAAGCATTCTGGTAGCCAATCATAGCCAAATCATAATCCTTGGTCTCCATGCCTATTTCGCCTTCCAAAAGCCATGCTTCGGCATAGTTAGGGTCAGCAACTATGGCTTTCAGCACTTGTTCATGTGCTTTTTGGTAGTCTCGTTTCAGAAATGCCTCCTCTGCAGCCTCATACGCCTTCACCGCTTTTTTTGGATGCTGGGAAAAGCCCATCGAAACAAGCGCAAACAGCACAAACAAAACTATACCGAATCGTTTCACTTCTTCTTGTTTTTCATTTCTTTATCAATCCATTTCCTGAAATCTACCTCAAACACCCTTGCGGTAATGGTCGGAGAAGTCTCCGCCGAAACATAACACCTGCCCTCATCGAAGAAACAAATGCCTTCGGTCTGCATGCCTGCCCATTGCGGCATCTCGAAACGACGGTTCGGCAGCTTCACACCCGCCTCATCGAAATCGAAAATGATATACATGAAAGGTTTCCAGATGGATTTCACATAACCCACGATGACCAAAATGCGCCTCTCCCTATCATAGTCTGCACTAGTAATCAGCCCTTGCGAATCAAAGCCGTTGACCACCTCTGCCACATGCTTTCCTGAAGTTTTGGGGAGACGGTAGAGCCGCGTCATTCCAGTTTCCCAGCCTTTGCTTAGCAGATAAAGGCAATCATCTGTGGCAAAAAAAGCCTCACAATCGAAGTCATGCACCTTGCGTTTCGAGAAATCGGTTTGGTCGCCAAAGCTGAAACTGATGGAGTCTGCCTTGATGGTCACATCACCCTCATCGGGAATGGCCGACAAGGGGAAAGTATAGATTTTCAAATTCTTGCGATTACCTTTGTTGTTGCCGAAATCACCGACAAAAACGGTCTCGCCATCGGTGCAAACATCTTCCCAGTCCTTGTTTTTCGCATGGGAGAGCGTGATTTTCTGCACCACCTCAAATGTCGTCGTGTCAAGCCCATAGAGAATCGGCTTACCGCCACTGTCGTTGTGCGTCCAAAGACGACCATTGTAGAAAAACAGACCTGAAGTCTCGTTGACCTCTTTGGGCAGTTCCGCCTTCAGTTTCGGGAGAAACAACGGCGAAAACCCGCTACTTCCTTCTTCCTGTGCCCAAGCAAACGAAGAAAGCAGCAAAAGCAATCCGACAAAAAAGGCTTTTTTCATAACGTAATAATGTTGTGCAAAAATAGGAAAAAAACTGAAACGGAAAAAGAAACGGGACCACCATTTTCAGGCAGCCCCGCATGTCTTCGTTAAAACAATAAATATTATTTCACGAGAATCGTCTTGCTCAGCACACCTTTGGCCGTGACCAAACGAATCGTGTAGATACCCGTCGGATAGTTCCCAACTTCTAATGTAAACTGGTTTTGTCCGCCAATTTCAACGGTTTGGACCAGCTGACCCATTGCATTGTAAACAGCGATTCTTTGAAGGCCTTCTGCAACAATATTGAGTTGGTCCTCAACAGGATTCGGATAAACGGAAACCTTCTCACCCATCTCATCAATACCAGAAGGATGTCCTTCTCCTATTAGGGTCTCGGAAGGAGCCTCGCAACCATCGCTATACACAGCCATGATGAAATACTCCGCTTGGGCACCGATTGTAATCGTGTCAATATAATCATACTCATGGATGAAATTGGAATCATATTGCACTGTGGCAATCACCTCATTGTCACGATACACATCAAAATGCAGGAGCTCTCCCGTTGATCCTTCTTCAGGCACATTCCAAATCAGATACAGCTCCGTTACTCCTTTTTCAATGAGCTCAGCAATCTCAAAATTCGTTACTGGATTGCAAGACACCTGCGGTGTATCACCCACAGGATTGGCAATCTCCGCCAGGCAAGCAATGTTCATTTGGCAGTACTGTTGCGACATTTCGAAACTCGTCACACTCGTGCCAATCAAGTCGTTGGGCGTATGGATGTAAGGGCTGTAGTTCTGGTAGTCCTCGAAGGGATAAATGCCCATGTAGCCGTGGTTGTTGAACGAAGTGTGGTCGCTGTCGCCCTCGTTGAAGTTGACATGACGGATGGGCAACTCAGGATAATACACCTCGCCGACATTCATATAATAGGTGCCAATAGGTTCCACGGAGTTGGGATAGATGCAATCGATATGGATTTGGTCGCCGTAAAGGTAGCCGTTCATGTCGTTGTTGAAGTAGCCGATGATGTCCATGCCTTCCTGTTGGCAGCGCGAAGCGTAGGCCTCACTGCCATAAAGTCCCATTTCCTCACAACCGTAGGCGCAATAGATGATGCTATACTCAAACTCGTACTGCGTCATGATTCTTGCGCTCTCAAGCACGCTGGCCACACCCGTGGCATTGTCGTCGGCACCTGGAGCTGTGCCACCGCCAAACATGGCCTCGTAGGAGAATGAATCAAAGTGGCTGCCGCACACCACATAGGTATCAGGATAGAGCGTACCACGTTGGATACCAATGACATTCGGAGCTGCATTGCCACTGCCTAACCAAGTGTTGGCATAAAAAGCTTGCTGCTCGACTTCCAAGCCAAGAGCAGCCATCCTACCAGCAATCCAGTCGGAGGCGGCAAAAGCATTGTCGGAGTCCCAAATACGGCTGCCATAGTCCTGTAGGTGCTGCACGGTGGCTTCCAACGAATCCATGTTGACTTGGTCGAGCATCTCACGGATGATGGGATTCTCTTCCGTCACCACAGGGAAATCGCGGCTGAGACGGGGCAAGCGGGCTTCCTTGTTGAAGATGGCCACTGCGCCATCGTTCTTGTAAGGCATCGCACTGCCTTTGACAATCACATAATTATCGGTTTGCAACGAAGCCTGTCCTTCCGAAAGATAAGCCTGTTGTTCCGTTTTTGGGCAATACACCAAGGTATAGACCTCGTTGTCCTCAAAGGCTTGATGGTCAATCAAAACCATCGTATTGGCATCAAAACTCGTTGCCGTAGCAAATACTTCATTTTCATTGTAGTAATGCACCTTCAGGTTGGGGTCGGCGAAAAGCTGCTCCAATTGGGCACGACCAGAATAGGAGATTTTGACAAAATCCTTAGCCATCACCGCGGACGACAGCATCATAGCAAGTAAAATAACGCAAATTCTTTTCATTTCTGTAATGTTTTTTGATTAGGGTGATATTTCTTTGATTAGGTGACAAAAATAGACAAAAAATAACTTCCATCGGAAAAACAAGAAAAAAATGTCAAAAGACAGTAAGAACAACATCTTAAAGCTTTTGACATTCTTGAACACTACGAGAATCCAACCCAAACCGGATCAGTTCCTATTTGGGATAGATTTCTCCTTTGGCTGCCTTCAGCGTGTTTTGGAGCAAAGAGACGATGGTCATGGGACCCACTCCACCCGGGACTGGAGTAATCTTTGAGGCCACTTTGTAGACTTCTTCATAATCCACATCGCCCAAAATCTTGTAACCCTTCGGGCTGGTTGGGTCTTCGATACGATGGATGCCCACATCAATAACCACGGCACCAGGTTTCACCATGTCGGCAGTCACGAAGCCCTGCTTACCGATGGCAGCCACAATAATGTCAGCGTTACGGCAAATCTCAGGCAGGTTCTTGGTGCGGCTGTGGCATAAAGTGACCGTTGAGTCGATACCTTTGCGCGACATCAGAATAGCCATAGGAGTACCGACAATGTTGGAGCGGCCCAGCACAACCACGTTCTTGCCAACGGTCTCAATGCCAGAGCGTTTGATAAGTTCCATAATGCCGTTAGGCGTGGCGGGGATGTAGCAGGGATGCCCAAGTTGCATACGGCCTGCATTGATGCTCGTGAAACCGTCCACATCCTTGGCAGGCTTGATGGCGTTGATGACCTTGTTCTCGTCAATCTGTTTGGGCAGCGGCAGTTGGATGATGTAACCGTCAATTTCGGGGTCGTTGTTGAGGAACTCGACCGTTTCGAGCATCTCTTTTTCTGTCGTCGTCACAGGAAGACGATACACCGAAGAGGTCATGCCCACCGAGTGGCAGGCCTTTTCTTTTGAGGCCACGTAGGTCTTGCTGGCACCGTCGTCGCCCACAATGACCGCAGCCAAATGCGGAGCCTTGATGCCATGGTCAATCATATCCGCCACCTCAGCGGCAATTTCTTTCTTGATTTGTTCGGCAATGATTTTGCCATCGATTATTTTGTTGTCCATAATGAAATTGTTTGTCTTTTTAAATTAAAGCGGCTGCCACGGTGTGACAGCCCTACAACCTTATCTGCGTTTCATATTGTTAGCCATGCGCATCAATTTCTTTCCACCGCCAGTGGTCATCATGCGCATCATCTTGGAGGTCTCCTCGAATTGCTTCACGAGACGGTTAACCTCAACAATCGAGGTGCCGCTACCATCAGCGATGCGCTTGCGGCGCGTGCCGTTCAACAGTTTCGGATTCTCGCGTTCGGCTGGTGTCATCGAATAGATGATGGCCTCAATGCTCTTGAATGCATCATCATCGATTTCCTCACCCTTCATGGCCTTATCCATGCCAGGAATCATGCTGGCAAGCTCTTTCAAGTTACCCATCTTCTTGATTTGCTGGATTTGCTTCAAGAAATCGTTGTAATTGAACTCATTCTGAGCTAATTTCTTCTGCAACTTGCGGGCTTCCTCCTCGTCGAATTGCTCCTGAGCACGTTCCACGAGACTGACGATGTCGCCCATACCGAGGATACGGTCAGCCATGCGCTTGGGGTGGAACACATCCAAGGCATCCATCTTCTCGCCGATACCCACGAACTTGATGGGCTTCTCCACCACCGTGCGAATGGTGAGGGCCGCACCGCCGCGGGTGTCGCCGTCGAGCTTGGTCAACACCACGCCGTCGAAATCGAGACGGTCGTTGAAGGCCTTGGCCGTGTTCACGGCATCTTGACCTGTCATGGCATCCACCACAAACAAGGTCTCATGCGGCTTCACGGCTTCCTTGATGTTGGCAATCTCGTTCATCATCTCCTCATCCACGGCCAAACGACCGGCGGTATCGATGATGACCACATTCTTGCCCTGACTCTGTGCGTGCTTGATAGCGTTTTGCGCAATCTGCACAGGATTTTTGTTGCCTTCCTCGCTATAGACCTCAACCTCAACCTGTTGACCCAAGACCTTCAATTGCTCAATAGCGGCAGGACGATACACGTCACCAGCCACCAATAATACTTGTTTGCTGCGCTTACGCTTCAGGTAGGAGGCCAATTTGGCTGAGAAAGTGGTCTTACCGGAACCTTGCAGACCTGCAATCAAAATGATGGTCGGCTGGCCTTTCAGGTTGATGTCGACGGCATCGCCGCCCATCAATTCGGCCAATTCGTCGTGCACGATTTTGACCATCATTTCGCCTGGCTTCACCGATGTAAGTATCTCTTGACCAAGAGCTTTCTCCTTGATGTTGTTGGTGACATCCTTGGCAATCTTATAGCTGACGTCAGCATCCAAAAGGGCGCGACGGATTTCCTTCATGGTATCGGCCACGTTCACCTCGGTGATATAGGCCTGTCCTTTCAGGACTTTGAACGAACGTTCTAATTTTTCGCTTAAACCTTCAAACATTTTCTTTGAAATTTTGGCGCAAAAATACTAAAAAATAGTTTTCCATATTGCACGGCATGGAAATTGTGGCTATCTTTGCGCCATAAAAATAAAGAAAATGAAGCGGAAAAATCCTATCGACGAAGCAAGACGCTATGTGGAGAACGCCCGTAAGACCTTGAAAGAGAACGGAGAACTTGATGTTGAACTCAACCGCTATGAAGATGACAAGTATGTTCGTGCAGCGGGCAACTATCTGTGGCTTGGCGTTTTGATGGCCTTGGATGCAGTGTTCCACGTTCGGGAAGACCGTCGCACTCGTGTTGACATCAAAGACTATCGTGAAGCCATCGGCAGACGCGACAAGAAATTGCTTGCACTTGTCAATGACGGTTATGATGTCATGCACCTCTATATGAATTATGACGGCAACCAATCAAAAGGCGTCAGTGACGACGGTTTCCGAATTGCCAACAACATTATCGACCGTTGTGCGGCAATGGTAAATTAAACCAATTTTGAAAAAAACCGGCAAGGGCTTCAACTTCAAGTTGAGGCTCTTGGCTTTTAATAAAGTTATCGATTAAAATTCTAAAATCATGATAAAGGAAAACCTCGAAAAAATCAGAGCGACACTGCCCAAGTCAGTGACCTTGGTGGCCGTCAGCAAGACCAAGCCTGTGAGCGACTTGCAGGAAGCCTACGACGCCGGTCAGCGCGTTTTCGGCGAAAATCACGCCCTTGAGATGCGCGATAAGCACGAGGTGCTGCCGCAAGACATCCAATGGCACTTCATCGGCCATTTGCAGACCAACAAAATCAAATACATCATCCCTTACGTGACGCTCATCCACAGCATCGACTCAGCCAACCTGTTGGAAGCCGTCAACAAAGAAGCTGCCAAACACGGTCGCGTTGTCGATTGCCTGCTGCAATTCCACATCGCACAAGAGGAAACCAAATTCGGTTTGGACATGGACGAAGCCCGACAACTGCTTGATTCTGAAGCCTTCAAACAGATGGAAAATGTTCGTATTTGTGGCGTGATGGGCATGGCCACCTTCACCGACGACGAGGATGAGGTCCGCAAAGAATTCAAGCACTTGAAAGAGATTTTCGACACCCTGAAGACCGAATATTTCACCGACCAGCCACAATTCAAGGAGATTTCGATGGGCATGTCGGAAGACTATCCGATTGCCGTAGAGGAAGGTGCTACCATGGTGCGCGTGGGGAGCAAGATTTTTGGAGCGAGGAATTATAATGTTTAACCCTATAGAGACGCGATTCATCGCGTCTTAAAAACGAAATTGCAATCTATGAGACGCGATGAATCGCGTCTCTACAAACGAAAATGGAATCCTTGATACCTTTATTATTATTGGCAGTCGGCTTCGTCGCCCTAATTCTGGGTGCAAACTGGCTCGTCAACGGAGCCACCAGCGTGGGCATCCGTGCCAAGTTGTCGCCGCTCATCATCGGCCTGACCATCGTGGCCTTCGGCACCTCGTTGCCTGAAATGATTGTCAATGTGTTTTCATGCGCGAAAGGCAGTCCAGGCCTCGCTATCGGCAACATCATCGGGAGCAACACGATGAATATTTTGCTCATTCTCGGTGTGAGTGCGCTCATTTGGCCCATCGACGTGAGTCGCGTCTCCATCCGCCGCGACATCCCTGTTGGTTTTGTCGCCACGCTCGCTATAACATTGATGGCCAACTATTTATTCACAGGACAAACTCGCACCATTAACTGGATTGAGGGCATTGCCCTCCTGCTGATGGGCTTCGCCTACCTGTTGCTGACCATGCTCAAAAACGACCCACAAGAAGAAACCGAAAACGTTCAAGAGGCCATGCCTTGGGGCAAGACCATCCTTGCCCTCGTGGTGGGTATCGTTGGCTTGTACATCGGCGGCGAACTTGTCTCAAGAAATGCGCAAATCTTGGCCAAAAATTGGGGCATGAGCGAAAGCACCATCGGCCTGACCGTGGTCGCCACTGCCACTTCTTTGCCCGAACTCATCACCTCCATCGTGGCCGCGCTGAAGAAAAACTCCGGCATCGCCATCGGCAACGTATTAGGTTCCAATATTTTGAACATCTTCATGGTATTAGGTGTCAGTTCCATCATTATTCCGCTGCCCTTCGATCCAATGATGAACAAGCAACTAATGATCCTCTTTGCTGCCAACGTGCTCATGCTGATGTTTGTCTTCACAGGCAAAGGCCGCAAGATTTCCCGTTGGGAAGGGGCTTTGCTGACATTGGGCTATGTCGGATTCATGTGGTTCTCCCTTGCAATACGATAATAGCTCATGCAGTATTTTTTCTCACGCAGTATTTTTTTTGCACGCAGAAATCGCAGAATTATAGGAAGCGCAAAGCGACACCACATATACTTCCGGCAGGATTTTGTGAGTTCTGCGGATTCTGCGTGAAACAAAAAAGACCCGCCCCACGGACGAGTCTTTCATAGTTTCTCAGATTCTTAATCAGTCAGCCAGTTGGAAGGCCTTCTTCACAGCCTCATAGCTGCTGTAATCCACATCGCTGCGGTGACTATAAACCGAGGCTTCGATGGCCACAATCTTGAAATTATGCGTTCCGGGACGAGCTCCGTCATAAAAGTCGCTTTCCGTCCAGAAGAGGCGTACGCCACCGTTATTCAACGTAGCAACTTCAATGGACGCTTCGCAATTGATAGTTTCACCAGCATTGTTCACATCCTCATAATAATACGTCAACGGCACCTGCGACCAAGCACCGTCTATGTCCATATAAACGAGCACCGCGCCGTGGTTGTAAACATTGTTGTTGATAGCTGGATAATCGATTTCAACCATCCATTGGCAGTTGTTCACCCATTGCCAATCTACGGAGCGAATTGTAACGGTCGAAGAGGCCACATTAGCGTTGCCATCATGTCCGGCAGGACCTTGAGGGCCACGGCATGAAGCTAAAAAAGTGACGGCAAGAATCGTCATGCAGATAACACTTAACTTTTTCATTTTGACAGATTTTTAATTATTAAACTTAGATTTACTTTCGAATTTGCGCTGCAAAACTACAAAAACCTTGCCGAATTATTCCACTTTGAAAAAACTATCTCAAAAAAACGTACTTTTGCGGCATGAAAAACAGCACAACCATCGTTCATCTGGCCGGCATCCTTGCTATGATTTTCTGGGGCATGTCGTTCGTATGGTCCACGCAGGTCTACGAAAACCTCAACCCTACGGCAACCATTTTCCTGCGCCTCGTGGTGGCCACCATTTTCCTGACGACGATACTCTTCGTCTTCCGTCTCAACGAGAAGATACAACGTAAGCACTTAGGGCTTTTCGCCATAGCCGCCTTGTTTGAGCCTTTCCTCTATTTCATCTTCGAAGGCTACGGATTGAAGAACTCCTCTCCCGTCATCGGGGCCGGCATCATCGCTCTCATCCCTTTGGTGACGCCTATCGCGGCACGCATCTTCCTCAAGGAGCGACTCACTCCCATGAACATCGTGGGCTTTATCATTTCCTTTGTTGGCGTCATCATCATGCTGCTCAACAAAAATCTCGAGCTCACCGCCTCGCCCAAGGGTATTCTCTTCCTTTGCGGGTCAGTGATTGTAGCGGTAGGTTATTCCATCGCTTTGATTCGACTCACCAAACTCTATAAACCCTTGACCATCACTTGGATGCAAAACATCGTCGGCATGATTTACTTCATTCCCTTGGTCTTCATTATGGAGCATTTCGAGCCTTCCAACTTTGCTAATGTCAGTGTCTATATCGTCCCTTTGGTCTGTTTAGGTATCTTCTGCAGTGCTGGTGCTTACGCCCTATGGGCTTTCGCCTTCAGCAAACTCGGTGCTTCGCGAGCCAATGTCTATTCCAACCTGATTCCTGTCTTTACGGCCATATTCAGTTATCTCCTTGCCATTGAAGCCTTGACGATGAACAAAATTGTCGGCATTTTGGTGGTTGTGGTTGGATTGGTGCTATCGCAAATGAGGACGGAAGACAGAGGACGAAGGACAGAGGACGGAAGACAGGTGGAAAAGCATTGATAATTAACAATATAACATACAAATAATATGCGTCCATTTGAGGAATTAAGAATTTGGCAAGATGCGCAAGAAATTGCTTTGGCAGTTTACGCTTTGCTAAATAACAATAAGGGTTATGGCTTCCGTGACCAAATACAACGTGCTGCCATTTCCATTTCCAACAACATTGCCGAGGGTAGCGGATACAACTCAGACAGGACAATGATTCGTTACTTAAGAATTGCTCGTGGTAGTTGCAACGAAGTAAGGAACATGCTTTATCTATGCCCGAAACTCGGTTATTGTTCCGAAGAAACAGCAATGGAATTAAACAAAAGATGCAAATCACTTTCTAATGCTATTGGTGCCTTTATCTCCTATCTCGAAAATAATAAAGGACAGAGGACCGAGGACAAAGGACAGAAGCCAGAAGATTAAAGCAAATGTCCCAAGTCCCATGTCCTAAGTCCTAAGTCTTAAGTCCTAAATCCATGATCACCAGCAAAACCAACCCAAAGATAAAAAACCTCGTTAAGTTGCAAAAGGCCTCCGAACGCCGCGAGCAGAACCGCATCCTGATTGAGGGACAACGCGAGATTGAGCGTGCTCAAGCCTGCGGCTTCGAAATTGAGCAATTGTATGTGTGCGAGCCGTTATTGCGTGAGCCAATTAAGATTAAAGCCACCTTCACAGAGACCGTAACCGAGGAAGTCTTCGACAAAATCGCCTACCGCGAAGGCAGCGACGGACTCTTGGCCGTGGCTATACCCAAATACAAGAGCCTCAGTGAGTTCAAGCCTAAGAAAGACGCGCTGATTATAGTGTTGGAAACTGTGGAGAAGCCTGGCAACCTCGGTGCAGTGATGCGCACCGCCGATGCCGCAGGAGTCGATGCCGTCATCGTGGCCGACCCTGCCACAGATTTGTTTAATCCCAACGCCATTCGCGCGAGTATCGGCTGCATCTTCAGTGTGCCTGTTTATGTCTGTTCCACTGAAGAGTGCATTAGTTGGCTGAAAAATAACAACATAACTATCTACTGCACCTATCTCAAGGCCTCCATCGACTACCTTGACGCCGATTTCCACAAAGCTTCCGCTCTTGTGATGGGCACTGAAGCCACTGGCATCTCCGAGGCTTGGGTCGAGGCCGCCGACCAAAACATCATCCTCCCCATGAACGGCATCGCCGACTCGCTCAATGTGTCGGTGACCACCGCCATCGTCACTTTTGAGGCCATTCGCCAAAGGAGAAAACCATGAAAAAAGACTATTTCCTGCTGCATCTCTCTGTGTTCATCGCGGGTTTCACAGGCGTGTTGGGGCGACTCATCACTTTGGATTCGGCCATTTTGGTTTGGTGGCGCATGGCTGCGGCTGCATTGATTATGTGGATTTATCTGTCTGTAGAGACGCACGGCCGTGCGTCTTTACAGAAATACAGATTTAAGGACATTTTGCAGATGGGCGGTGTGGGCATGTTGCTCTGCCTGCATTGGGTGTTTTTCTATGCCAGCATCAAGGCATCCAACGTCAGCATCGGGGTGGTATGTTTTTCTTTGGTCGGATTCTTCACAGCCTTGTTTGAACCTATCATTAACAGACACCGTTTTTCGGGGCGCGAGTTCCTGTTCAGTCTGCTCACCATCCTTGGAATCTATCTTATCTTTCAATTCGATTCACGTTACCGTTTGGGTATTGCCTTAGGTGTGATTTCATCCGCGCTTTATGCCTTGTTTGCCATTGCAAACCAAAGAGTAGGCAAGCATTACGAGGCCAAAAACATGTTGCTTTGGGAAATGATTGGCGGTCTCATCGGGTTGACCTGCCTGATACCTATTTATAATATATTTATTCCTGTCGGGCGACTTTATCCCGTCGGCATGGATTATCCTTATCTCGCTTTTATGGTTGTGGTGTGTACCATCGGTCTCTGCCTATTGCAAATCATTGTCCTTCAAAAGATTCCAGCTTTTACTGTCAACCTGACCTACAATCTGGAGCCTGTTTACAGTATCATCCTCTCCATGTTCATCTTCAAAGAATACAAGGAGTTGAATTTCTCGTTTTGCATCGGTATTGCACTGATAATCATTTCGGTGGTGCTGCAAACTTTGAGCGAAATAAAACGACGACAGAAGGTTTAATCACAAAACCCTCAAAACTTGCAAAACAATGTTTACGTATAGCGGCTCCACAACCGTGTCGCCGCTGGGAAGCAGCCGGTTGGCGTGCTTCCCACCCGAACAACAGGTTTTGACAGTTTTGTATGTTTTGTGACAAAAACAATTACAATTTCAACCTCACAAACACTGGATAATGGTCAGAAGGATTACGGCGGATGTAAGTGTCAAACGAGATTTCCTGCGGCGCGTCTGAACCCTTAATGGTATTGTCGGGGTCGTCATCGGGAGTCCAATAGCTGTTGGTCAGCACACCGTATGCCTCCACATTCATGATGGGCGACACGAAGATATGATCAATACGACTTGTAGTATAGTATTCCGTCTTAAACGCATTGAATGTTCCGTTTTCCGCAAAGCGGATGCGACAGGCATCGTAAGAGTCTTTCAGCAAACCTGATTCAGTGAAAATCGTGTAAATCTCATTGGTTTGGTCCACGTTGAAGTCGCCAGTGACGATGACAGGATAACCTTGGGCTATCTCACGAATTTTCTGCACGATAAGTTTGGCTGCCTCACGCCGTGCCACCACACCCACATGGTCCATGTGGAGATTGAAAAAATAGAAATCATCACGTTTTGGCTTCTTTTTTCCAAATAAACCATGTCGCGGTTGCGGAGGCTGGTTAATATGGCAGAACTTCCCCCAAGTGCAGATACGGATACATGCAGCATCCCATCCCAAGGCAGGCTTTTCAGGAGTTTCATTAAGCCAGAAATCGCCATGGTCGAGCAATTGTAAGCGGTCTTTTTTGTAGAAAATAGCCTCATGTTCGCCACCATGTTCGCCATCGTCACGACCGATACCAATGTAATCATAGCCATCCAAAGTTTTCATCATGTCATTGAGCTGGCCGTACAACACTTCCTGCGTGCCAAAAATGTCGGGTGCTATGAAGTTCACTTGGTCGCAGATGACCTGACAGCGTTTCTGCCACACTTCGCCATTGATGCTGTCGTTCTTGTTCTTGTAACGGATGTTGTAGGAGCCAACAAGCATTTGCTGGGCGGAAAGTTGCAATGAGGCCACAAGGAGGGCAAAAAGGATGAGTTTTTTCATTGGAAAGAAATTTTTGTTGGGGCAAAAGTAGAAAAAATTCATTTCGAGCGAACAATTACCGCAATTTATTCCGCTGATAATGTGGTGCAACAACAATCACAAAGAAAATCAGCGAGACCAACACCGAGGCCGAGGCCACCAAATAAGCCGCCGAAAACGAGAAATGTTCGGCCAACATGCCACCGGAGAAGATGCCGATGCCAAGACCTAAATCCCAAGTAGTGAGATAGGTAGATGTGGCCGTGCCGCGCTGCGCGTTGGTTCCCAAATTGATGAACAAGGCATTGAAAGCTGGGAACGCCGCGCCAAAACCCAAACCGCAACATAGCGCAATCAACAGGAAAGCCACTGCGGTGTAGTCTGTGCCCAATGCATTGCAATGGTGGCACATACCCAATCCTAACAAAGCCAAAACAGTGATACCCAAACCCAAAGTGATGGTCTGCGTCACCTTGCCTTTATCCACCATCTTGCCCGCAAACAGTCGCGAGGCTATCAGGCCGACGGCATACACCGTGAAGAACAGGCCACTGCTGATGGTCAGACCCATGTCCTTGGCATAGAGTGCGATATAATTAGAAATCTGTCCGTAAGCAAAAGCCAGCAAGGTGAATGAAACACCGGCCAACAGACCTTTGATCAATATAAATCGGTCCAACGAAATAGGTGGACGCTTGACGGGTGGACGCACCCGTGTGTGTATTCTAGAAGCAAACAAGGTAGCCAAAAGACTACAGCCCATGCACCCCAAGAAGATAGCGTTGAAACTGAAACGCTCATAAACGAACAAGCCCGTCATCGGCCCGACCGCCATGGCGATGTTGTTGGCCACACCATAATAGCCGATGCCCTCTCCCCTATGCTCCGACGGCACCACATCGATGACCAAAGTGTTGCCGCCCACTGAAGTGAGGCCGAAAGCCAAACCGTGCACGATGCGGATAATAATTAATAAGGTGATGGTTGCCGCAAAGAGATAGCCTAAAAACACCGCTGTAAAAATCGACAAAGCCAACAGATACAATGGTTTACGCTTGAAGGTGTCCATCATGTAGCCCGAGAAAGGCCGCACAACCAAAGTGGCTAAGGTGTAACAAGAGATGACCGTGCCAATCACTGCATTGCCCGCCTGAAACTTCTCCATGATGAAGAAAGGCAACACGGGCAGTAACAGGTAGAACGAAAAGAAAAACAAGAAGTTGGCCGCACAAAGGCACAGGTAATTCTTATTGAACAGTTTTTCTTCCATGATTAAGAATCGTTTTCAAGTGGCAAAAGTACGGAATAAAGGCTTAAAACGGTCTGTTTCGGAAATTTTGTCAGCAATTTTCAACCTATTTTTGCTATAATCGGAAATTTTGTCATTAAAAACAAGTGATTTGACCCATTTTTGGCCTTGGCAAAGAATTTGACTATGGCGAGTCGTCGATGAAGGACGCGAGACTGCGAGACACGAGACGCGAGACCTTCTAAAGCCAAAACCAAGTCCCGTGTCACGCGTCCCGAAGTCCCGAGTCAACAAACACAACGATTAAACAATTAAACAATCAACAATAAAAATAGGAGATTAAAACCATGTTAGTAACTAGAAGAAATCAGGACTTCATGCCTACACTGTTCAACGAATTGATGAACTGGAACGACACGACTTATTCAACCCCTCGCATGAATATCATGGAGACGAAGGACAACTACAAACTCGAACTCTGCATCCCTGGCCTCACCAAGGAAGATGTGAAACTGAACATCGACGCCGAAGGCAACCTCGTCGTTGAGATGGACAAGGAGACGAAGAACGAGAAGAAGGAGAACAAAGAAGAGATGCGCTACCTGCGTCACGAGTTCTCGGTCGAACACTTCCGCCAGACCGTGATGCTGCCTGACGACATCCACAAGGAGCAAATCAGCGCGAAGGTTGAAAACGGCATCCTCGACATCGTCATCCCGAAGGTGACCGTCGAAGAGAAGAAGCAGGCCGTGCAGACCATCGAGATCGGCTAAAGCCTTGCCAAAACAACCCCAAAAACGGGACGGAGCCTTCCGCCCCGTTTTTTTTGGTTGCCACCACACGCCCCTGTGTCTGAAAGACGCAACTACCCGTAACCGTAGGTCGCGACCTACGGCAGCGTCGCGACCTACGGCAGCACCCCGGCAGGCACAAAAAAAAGCAGAGGCGCCACAACGTGGCGTCTCTACAATTATGTGGGAATTGAAAATTCCCTCCTCACAGCTTCCGAATTGCAAATTCGCAAGAACGGAGCATTTTTCGTTCAATTTGGATTTTTAAAAGGTTAGACGACGATTTCGTAATAGTTTTGGCTCAACAAGTCGCCAAAGGCCTTAATCAACTGCTGTTTGTAGGGATTGTCCTTTCTGAAATAGATGGATAGCAACAATTCGTAATCGCCTTCGCCCACCTCAGCATTGATAGTGGTCAATGTCCCGTCGTTGTAATAACGGAACCAATGGTCGAACAGGTTTCGGCGCTTATGTTGTTTGCCGTCGGTGCTGTCGCACACCATAATCATAGCGTTCTCAATAGTCTAAAAGAAACGGCGCAATATATGGACGACAGTAGCGGCAATACGAAGGTCGATGGGGTGAGGATTCGTACCCTCTCGCTCGATGCTGAACGAGTAAGTGTTCACCAAATCGGGATATATGCTGCTTATCGGGGTAAAATACAGGTGATAGTTGATACCGTCCCTGCTGACAAAAGAGTAGTCAAGTGGATTCTCCTCGATTACCTTATATGGGTTTTGCGAATTGGAAACCATACTTGTCAGCTATTCGTTTCATTTCTTCATGATTGGCCCCGTTTTGGATGCATTCTCTCATCTCCCGCTTGAACTGAAGCAGGCGGGGAACGAAGTTCTTCGGCTTTGTCGTGGTTGCTTCCATTTCCTTGTGTATTATGAGTTTCTGGGCGCAAAGATACATATTATTTCCTAAACGTCAAGGCTTTCCTGACGAAAACGATAAAACAAGGCGGCCCTCAAAAACTGAAGGCCGCCTTTTCTGGACTTGATTAGGTTGATTTTAAATCATTCCCGCATTGCAAATGCTGATATTCACGGTTCCCGAATCGCAAATTCGCAAGAACGGTTTTTTTAATCCCCCCTACCCCCCTTAAAAGGGGGACGCGCAAAGCGGCGCGGCGCAAAGCGACGAAATATCTGCGAAGAATTTTTGGCCGGTAGGTGTCCCCAAAAACGACTCGTTGTTCAAAGTAGAGCCTACACTACGGTTGCCTCCACGCCGCATCAGTCCATCATTTTGACTGTTCTCTTGGAATAAACCATTGGGGCGCCCGCCACGCTGGTCAACCATCTGGGCCTGCACCGAGGTGGACGTAAGCATCGCCACCCCCAATCCCATCGAAAGCACGATGGCTTTCAGTTTTTTGCTGTTGTTCATTTTTTATTGATTTAAAGATTTAAAGATTTGAAGATTTCAGGATTCCAAGTAATAACTACGAATGGCACGAATATGACGAATCTTTACAAATTGGATTGTGCAACTTTGTTGCGTATGGATACGAATGGCCAAGCCCAAATTCGTACACATTTGCAGCCTTGGCTGCTGTATTCAAACAACTCATTCGCGTAATTCGTTTAATTCGTAGTTTCATTTCACATTCTGGCACAAAAAACGATTTCATGTATAATTTATGGCCATTCGTGTTTAAAACAAAAAGCCGCTCCATATTATTTTTGTTGCCCCAAATCCCGCTCCCGACACTTTTAATTTGTAATTTTGCCGCAAAATTTAACTGCGTTAAATCAAAAGATCTCAAATGCATATGAAAAAAGCGTTACTAATCACATTCTTAGGCCTTTTCTGCTTCTTGCAGGCCTTTCCGCAAGACAAAAAGCCTTTCGTCACATTGGACAAGCTGAAATTGGAAACCCGTGCCGACTTCACCTTTGACTACCATTTGGGGCACGACACGGTTGCACCCAGCATTGACCATGGTTTTGCCGGAAAGTATTTGGTCGTGGCTTTGGACGGCACCATCGGCAGCAAGTTCTCCTACCACCTGCGCCAGCGTCTCAACACGCCCAACATCAACTTTGCCAACACCTTCTTCCAAGGTACAGACTGGGCTTACCTCAACTGGAATTTCACCGACAACTTCTTCCTATCGGCTGGTAAGCAAGTCGTGGCCATCGGCGGTTGGGAATACGACTCCAACCCCATCGACATCTACTATGGCACCGAGTTTTGGAATACCGTGTGCTGCTACGAGGTGGGCACCTCCTTAAACTATAAGGACAATTCCGGCAAGAACCATTTCCTCATTCAGATGTGTAACTCGCCCTTCATCAACCAGGCCATGCAGAGCATCTACTCCTACAACCTGATGTGGTACGGCAACTTCGGTGTGTTCAAGACGGCCTATTCCGTCAACATGATTGAATACCAACCCGGTAAGTTCATCAACTACATCGCTTTGGGCAACAAGTTGCAATTTAAGGGCGTGGAGATGTATTTGGACGTCATCAACCGTGCCTCTTTTGAGCAAGACAAGTTCTTCGGTCAGGATATCACCGCCATCTACGGCATCGGTGTAGACATCGGGCCGAAATGGATCGTGTTCGCCAAGGCTGGCTACGACTTCAACCAAGCCCAACTGCCCAACACTGAAGCCTACGACCAGTATGTCGTCCCTGGCAAGAAAGTAGATTTTGAGAGCATCGGTTTCGAATACTATCCCATGGGTGATCGTAGCTTACGTCTGCATCTCTGTGGTTCACATACCAGCTCTGATGGTATCAGCAAGTTCCAAGCCAACCTCGGCCTTACCTGGAAAGTCAATCTGCTTAACCTCAAGAAAAACTAATCCGTTATGGCAAAGACAAAATACAACACCATCAAACGAACCACCACTTTCTACCACGATAGGGTGGAAAAAATCTTCAAGAAAATCGAAGAGAAGCTGGAACGGCCACTGCGATTCACCACCAAACGTAGTTTTGAGGCTATCTTTTTCCTCATCATCTTCTTTGCCTTCTTTGGGCTACTGGCCTACAAGATGACACTACCCAAGATGTTGAACACCTTCATGCAGACGGCTTATCACCTGCTGCTGGAGACCGTGTTCTACATCATGGCCATCTGTGTGCTCATGGGTGCCATCAGCAAGCTGCTCACTGAATTTGGTGTGGTACGTCTGTTAGAGAACCTGTTGCGTCCCTTGATGAAGCCGCTCTATAACCTTCCTGGCGTGGCTGCCTTGGGTGCCATCATGACCTTCTTGAGCGACAACCCCGCCATCATTACTTTGGCACACGACAAGAACTTTAACCGTTACTTCAAAAAATACCAGCTCGTCTCGCTGACCAACTTTGGCACAGCGTTCGGTATGGGCTTGGTCGTTGTGGCTTTCATGACAGGTCTTGGTTTCGGCAAGGGTGCTTTGGTGGGTGTGGCAGGTGCCGTCATCGGTAGCATTGTCTCCACCCGACTGATGCAGCGTTCCACTTTGAAATCCTACCCTGAGCTGGATGTCCCCGTCGACGAGGAGTTTGGTGGTGACGAACAACAAATCTCCTTCAAGAGCGAAGGCGGCGTATTCATGCGTTTCCTCAACTCATTGCTTGACGGCGGCAAGGACGGTGTGAGCATCGGCTTCGCCATCATTCCCGGTGTGCTTTGCATCTCTACCATCGTGATGATGCTTACCTTCGGTGCTGCGGGCGAAAACGGTGAATACCTTGGTGTTGCTTACGAAGGCGTGCCCGTCATCAGCTGGGCTGCCAACAAAATCAACTTCATCTTCGACTGGCTCTTTGGCTTCAAGGATGGCGCGTTGATTTCCTTCCCCATGACCGCCCTCGGCGCTGTGGGAGCCGCCATCGGTTTGGTGCCTCGTTTCATCACGGAAGGTATCATCGACAACAATGCCATCGCTGTGTTCACCGCCATCGGCATGTGCTGGAGCGGTTTCCTCAGCACCCACGCCGCCATGCTCGACAGCCTCGGCTACCGCAAGCTCATCGGCAAAGCCATTGGCGCACACACCATTGGAGGCCTTTGTGCTGGTATCGCGGCACACTGGTTGTATGTTTTGCTGGCGTTGATATTCTAAACGTTTGTAGAGACGCGGCGCGCCACGTCTCTACAAACCGAATAAAAAAAGCGGCCCGAAAGCCGCTTTTCGTGTATCATGTCCTAAACGATTCTCAATCCTTCTTCTGACCCATAGCATAAGTCAAGTTGAAGCGCAAGGTGTTTTCCAAGGGATTGCTGCCTGCCACCGTGTTGACGGGAATCAGGTAGGAGACATCCAAGCCGAACACGTTGTACTTCAAGGCGGCACCGAGAGTGACATACTTACGGTTGCCTTTCAGCGCGGTCTCGTTGAAATAACCGGCACGCACGGCAAAGATGTTGTTGTACCAGTATTCCACACCTGCACCAATGTTGATTTCGCAAAGCTCCTCATAGAACTTGCCATAGTTCACCATTTCGCCGGTATAGGTATTGTAGCCACAACCAGGGGCATCGTAGAAGGACTGTATCATGCCTTGCACAACAGAAACATTGTTGTCATAGCCGTATTCAATCTGATAGGTTCCATCGTCGTTCACCAAAGGTTGGCCCGATTCAGGATCTCTGGCAATAACCGGAGGCGTTGGCACCATAAGTTTGGTGAAATCAACCATGAAGGCTAATGAATTGTACTCATCGAGGTCAAGGTTCAAGCAGGCACCGGCACGCAAGGTGGTCGGGATGAAGTCGCGGCGTTCGGACTGTCCGTTGTAGCTGATCTTGCTACCGATGTTATTGATAGACACACCCCAAGCGAAGTCGGCATCCATGGTGCTGAACCATTCCACCGGACGCTTGTAGAAGACTGACACGTCGGCAGCAACGGAAATGCCGGGACGGCCATAATCGGTCTGGTTCTGGGTCAGGTTGGAATAGATGAAGCGACCGGCCACAGCACCCGACAGGTAATCGCCGAGCATACGCGAATAAGTAGCATCAATGGCCCACTCATTCGGGCTGAAATCACCCAACTTATAATTGTTCTGGTCTCTGAATTCGATTGTACCGCAGCTGAAGTAGCGCAAACTACCTGCCACAGCTGAGCGGTCGTTGATTTTATAGGCACCAGCTAAATAAGCCAAGTTCATGTCGGGAACCAAGTTACGCAGCCAAGGACTATAGCCCAAACCCACCGTCAACTTGTCTTCAAGGTAGACATACTTTGCGGCATTGTAATGCATGGAATAGACATCGGGAGACGAGGCCACACCACAATCACCCATTGCGCCGCCACGGGCATCGGGAGAGATGGAAACAAAAGGCACTGCCGTAGTAATCACATTGGGCGAAACGCTGTAATCCTGGCCAATGTAGTTGTTCTGTCCGTAAGAGGTAGCCGCAACCATCAGCAGGGCGGCAAAAAGGAATTTCTTAATTTTCATATCCGATTTGGTATTTTAAATTGCAAAGATAACGTTAGGTAAAATTGATTATTGTATTGCCCTAAAAAAATTTCTCATCGACGTTGGATAATCATGCGTTGGCTGACCGTGCGCGACGTTCCTTCCTCATCGGTAAAGGTAAGCCGATAGAGATAAACACCTGAACGCAAGGGATTACCACCTTGGTCGCAGCCATTCCAACGGATAGGTTCAATGACTCCTGAGGAAGAACTCACATTTTTGTAAATGCTGCTCACTAAACGCCCCATAAGGTCGAAAATCTCAATATTGACATCAAAATCACCGTCCTCACCAAAATGGGTAAGGGTGATGCGGGTCTCGTCGGAGAAAGGATTGGGATAGTTGCGCACCTGTGAGAGGAAAAGATAGTCTTCGACCACAAACCACAGGTTAGCCTCGGAGGCGTTGTCCTGAGTGTCCCAAACCTTCAAAGTGAACTCGTAAGTGCCAGGATCAAGGTCTGTCACAGGAATCGCGATTCTTCCTCTTCTGAAATCGTTAAGCGCGGGTTCAAAACTATCATTCAAAATGAGACGGTCGTATGTCGGAAGGTTGCTGTTCAATACGATGTCGCGGCCCAAACTGTAATCATAATGATAAATGCCTTGTGCGTCATACATGTCGGCATAAAGCACACCCTGACGTTCCACCGAGGAACCGTTTTCAAAGTCGGGCGTATTCCAATAGAAACTGATATTCGGCCCCTGGTCATCGGCCACGGCTACCGGGTCAATGCCACCCAAAGTGAGGTCGTTGAATTTGCCCATGGCATCGATACCCCGAATGGAATCGTAAGCATAGAAGCTAAAACGCGGCATGTCTGTCCCCGCCAAAATGTCCTTAGGCACCTGGAAAGACACACTGAATTTGCCTCCTGTCACACTCACCTGACCTTGGTAAAGCACATCCTTATGATAATACACATTCTGCACAACACCCCCTTTGAACTTCACTTTTATCTTCGACTGTTTGTCAAAGAATCTGACCCAAAGCGTGCCATTGAAACTATCGTCAAGAGAGCCGTCAGCCTTCCTGACTTCGCCTTCCACGGCAACCATGCTCATGGCATACAGTTCGATTTCTTCAGCATTGTCGACATTCTTTCCATTGATCTTACTCACCACGACATCCTCTTGAGGCATCGGGAAACGCAAAACCGGATCGCCAAGAAACACAAACCGAATGTTGGTATTTTCCAACGGATTCGATGTATTGTTGTAATTGAGCGGGTCATTCTTCGACAGCCTGATAATGTCGCCGTAACGCAAAGATTTTCCATCTTGATCCCGCTGCGTAAAAACTTTCATAAGTGCCTTCGACTGACGACTATTGTTGGGGCCGTAGGTAGGCCGACAAGCAGTGAACAAAGCCACGCAGCCCCCATTGGGATTGAGAGTCAACAATTCGCCTGCCGAAACCAACAAGGGATTGTCGTATTTGGTAAACTCACAAGTCGCTGTGTAAACAAACGGCATCCTGTCATAATTCTTGAGCGAGGTGATGTCAGCATTGGTGAACACATTGTCACCCGTCAGTCCTTTGACACCGCCATGACCTGTATACAGCACCGCCAAGACACCTTTGTCGAGAGCAGACATCAAATCCGCATTGGCATCTGGAATCTCCACGCCATTCGAGGTGTTCACCACCGGATAAGCACCGCAATACAACTTTTTGGCCGTTAATGAAGGACAAATGGTATCCATCATCCTGTAATAGGTCTCGGTGTTGCCGACATAGCTTGTTTCTTCATCGTCAGCGAAATACAGCAGGTCGGTCTTCCAACCGCCAAACGTTGCCGAAAGGTCGCCATAATGCCGGATTTTGCGCAACATCGTCTCAGCCTCGGCGACCGTCGACAGGGAGATTCGGCCTACGCCGATATCCACCTTGCCATCACTGTTGGTGCCTTCATTGTTGTCCATCAAGGCAAAATAGTCATCGGTGCAGAAACTCAATTCGTGATGCGGATTCTCAAACATCTCGTAACAAGGCACAAAATTCTGCCCATAGCCCATGATATTGCGATAGTCGGCTGAGGCGCGTCCAAACAGCGTCAGGTATTTGAGTCTTCCCTCGCTACGGCGATACACCATGCGCACAAAATCGCGGATGGCTGTCGGGTCGGGCGTGCCAGTCGAAAATTCGTTGTAGATTTCGTCCACATCGACGACGACGCTGGTCACCCCATCCCTTTCAGCGTGATAATCCGCCAATTCCTGCGCTTGTTCCAAGAAAATGGCTGAGGTCAAAATCAGATTGTCGGCCTCAGCGATGGCATGAACGTTCTGATTCGGTATTTCTGTCCAATGCTCAACCTTCAACGCAACCGAAGGGTTGAACATAATGTAACGCTTTTCTGTTCTCTCATCGGTGGCGAAAACCAGATTGCCTCCACTATATACACCATTTTGCGCAACAGGCTGCAAAGGTGAAGTTACCTCCCAAAGACAATACTCTTGGGTGGCGTTCTGTACCCAAATGGCACTTTTCTCATTACCAAACTGACTCGGCATCAAGCGGAAAGGAAAAATGTTACCCTCCCTCTTCAACACACGCCAGCCATAAATCTCCACATAATCAAGATACAGCGTGGACTGCGGATCAGGCGTGAGGTCGAGCTTGAAATAGGCCGTATCGCTGTCCAACACAATCTGCTTTTCGAAGAATGACGGTTTGCAATAATAATGTTCCTTGCTTGTATCGATTGAAGCATAGGCCGCCACATGGTTATCGTTGACCCAAGCATCATAGTGTATCATTTTACTCAGGTTTCGGCCATAGACCTGCGCCCTAATCAACAAAGCCTTGTTTTTCACCAAATTGGGAAATAAAAACGGGATTATAAATGTCGAATCTTCAGAAGTAATGCTCTCACCCAACCAGTTCTGACCGATGAAAAAAGGGGAGAACAACTCTTTCTCATGCCAAACGAAATCAGGAAATTCGGAAATGATCGTCGTGACATCCTCCACAGGCAATGAGGCTTTCTCGCCCACCCTCAAACCGTCAACGCCACTGTCAACACATAAATAATAATAGGTGGTGTCGGAGAAATAATTCCGCTCACGGCGGTAGGTCTTGTTGTTTTGGTCCACTAACGTCCAACGTGTCGGCTCCTGACCGTAGAACAGCACCTGGTCACCCTCATCGAACGAGCCATCTTCAGCACCTTTCACCACAATGGCCATCTCGCTCAAGTCGTCGGGACGCGAAACCGAATTCTTTTCAGGCAAAGCACCCGATGGATTTCCGAAAATCCGTATCTGATTCGGATTCAGCGTGTTCATATCGATGCCCATGGCCTGCAAAGTACTGTAGTCCAACTTGTAAACCCCTTCTTTTACCACCGAAAGGCGATGCCAAGTGTGCTCGCTCAACACAGACTGATAGGTGTTTTCTTGCCCAAAGCCCATCTGAGCAGTGAGCAGTAAAACCAAAAGGCTTGTGTATATGATATTTATTCTTTTCATACTGACAATCATTTACTTAATACTAACTTTGAGACCAATGTGGCCGTCTCGCCTTGGTCGTTGGTGGCCACGATGCGATAGACATAGAGGCCGTTTCGCAAGTTTTCCCCATGCGCACTGCGACCATTCCAACGGATAGGCGTGATGCGTGTCGAGGTGCCCGACACCTGTTCCGAGAGCGTATTCACCCAACGGCCCATGATGTCATAAATGTATATGTCTACTTTCATATTGTTGCCCACCTGATTGTGGTCAAACACAAAACAAGTTTCGTTGGTCATCGGATTGGGCGTGTTATAGGCATTCTCGATATGCATCCCGCTGCTGTTGACCACAGTGAAGTTTATAGTGGCGGTACCAGAATTGTTATAGATGTCCCAAACCTTCAACGTCAGGGTATAGTCGCCGTCAGGGAGGTTCTGCATTTTATAGGTGATGGTACCTTTGCCCGGCTGGTCGATTTCGGCGACAAAATAATCATTGAGGCAGTAGGCACTTCTGCTCGGGCCTGTTAATGTGGCCATAATATCGTGGCCTATGCCCGCACCTGTCGTGTTGATACCGCTCTCATCCACGACGTAAGCCAACAAAATGGGACTTTCGCCTGTCACGCCCCCACTCACAAACAGGGTGTCGTCGATGAAAAGACGTATCTCAGGCGGGTCGTTATCCTCAAAAGCCTCATCATAGAACCCTCCGATGATGAACGAATCACAATTGCCATTGGCCTCATTTTCGTAATCGGTTGCATAATAATTAATTAAGCCTTGACCAAATCGGTAAGAAATGTCTCGCGGCACAATGAAATCAATTTTGAACCTTCCGTTGACCGCTTCTGTCTTTCCATTGAAAATCATGCTGTTGCGCAACTTGAAATCAATTACTCCAGCAGAAGTTCCCAAAGTGGAAAGCTCCGCCTCCTTATCGTAAACGATGACACTCACAACTCCATTGAAGTTGGTAGCCACATCGCCGTTCAAGTCCTTTACAACACCTTCAATTTCAACAGGTTGTAAAGCACCAATAGTATCAAGATAGATAGGATAAGTTTGCCAAGTGGTGTCATTGATTTGAATGGAGTCCAAATTGTAGCCTGGGTATTGTCCATTAATGCTCAGGGTCTCCACTTTCCATTTCGGATAGGCTAAACGAAGTGCCGGGTCACCGAAGAAAACATAACGTTTTTCCACAAAGCTTCCGCTCTTCTTCGCCATACGGTAGACATCGCCCAAACGGTACAGCTCTTCACCGTAGATGCGGAACAGATTGTCGTAAACGCCCTTGGCAAAGTTCTGATTATGGTCGCCATAAGTCACGCGCGAGGTAGTAAACATGGCAATCATGCCGCCGTATTGGTTCAAGAAAGAATACTCGCCCAAAGAAGTGCGTTTGTGGTCGTCGTAACGGCTGAACTCGCATGTACCAGTAACCATCAGCGGGTACATCGGAGCATTGCGCCACGAGTCGACATCCTTTCTTTGCAGAATCTTCTCCTCCGAAAGCTGCACCTCTCCTCCATGTCCAATATAGTGGAGCACCAGCGTGCCTTTCTCCATACGGCTATTAATAGCGGTATTCACCTCTGGTGCAATCTCACCCCCTGGTGCGCTGACCTGAGGATAGGCGTCCAAATAAATCTTGTCAACCACTACACCATCACCGCCAACTGACTTCAGTCTGTCAGCCAACTCCTCTGCATTTCTCACAAAGCCGCCTTCATCATCAGTGAAAAACGTAACTGTGTTGCGCCATGGCCGCATCGTGGTTTCGTCTTTCACCACATAGCGTTCAACCTTGTCCACCATCTGTGTCGCCTGTTCCAACGTGGACACGGTGAAACGGCCAATGCCAATGTCGGCCAACGAGGAATTGATGCTGCCTTCGCCAGCATCCATGAATCCGAAATAATCGTCCGTGACAAAGGTCTCTGTCATTTTGAGCGAGGACACTGTCTCGTATGAAGGCACGAAATCGACAATGCCGTTGCGGTTCTTGTAGTCGTATGAGCAGTCGCCCAAAAGCAGAAGATACTTGATTTTGTGTCCTGAATTGCTGTCGAGATAAAGCATACGGCAGAAGTCACGGATGGCGGTAATATCCTTTGCACCACAAGCAAACTCGTTGTAAATCAGTTCAGGTGTAGTGATGTAAATGTTCAAATCCGGGTCGATGCGGTTGTGAAGGGCTTTGAGGCGTTCGGCCTGCGACATGAAATCAGGATAGGTCAAGATGACGAAATCCACATCCCTGACACCATGAAGATTCTGGTTGTCAACCTTTCCAAAAACCTTGGCAGAACAATAGGAATTGCCATTGAAGGCGATGAACTCGTTCTCAGTATTGCCCTTTATCTTAAACCTGAACTCTGTTCCATTGAGCTGGCCTTTCATGCGGACAGGATTGACTGCATTATTCACATTCCACATCCACACCTGCACCTGTTGTGAAGCATTCGACAGCCGATATTCGCACACCTTATTATTAATAGCCGCATCCGGATTACGGAAGCTCATTTGACCACCCACCATCTTCAAGCTACGCCACGCGTTGACCAAAACATAGTCCACATAACCTTCCGAAGTGGAAGAAGAGCCGAGGGAATTGTGTTTCAACTCGACTTGCACCGTCTCACTTGTAGGAACCGCCGGCACCCAGCCACCCACCTCGTTGGCGTATGGGTCTGTCGTCGAAGATGTAGTCGTTTCAATCGAATAGGTCGCCTTTTTCACATTGTTCACAGAAACTTCAAAGTTGGCCGGCTTGAAGTTGCGCCCTGCCAAGGCCGTCTTCACCCAACAGTTTTTCGTATTAATGATATTGGGGAAGTCGAAATTGAGGTTTTTGGTCGAGGTAAGATCCATCCTGTCGCCAAAATAGGTACGGCCTGTTCCGTTCAGGTTATAATCGTCATTTTCATAAACCTGATAATCAAGAAACTGATCAACGGTAATTTCTGCCGCTCCAGCAGGTGCTTCGGCCTCACTGATACGCTTGCCTGCACCCAAACCTGTGACCACAAAGGCGTATGCATAATCATCGTATGGATTCTGTACATGGACGTAGACCAACTTTTCGTCATCGCGTTTCCAACATACCGGGCCGCGACCATAAAAAAGGATGTAGTCGCCATTGTCGAACTTTCCGTCCGCCTCACCCGACACATAAATAGGAACCTCCACCAAATCATCAGGGCGAGGGTCTGCATTCATCTCAGGCAACACGCCTCCGCCATTGTGATAGATTCGGATTTGGCGCGGGTCGATGGACGAAACATTGATGCCTAAATCCGACAAGTCAGAATAGGTGAGCTTGTAGATGCCTGTTTCGGAAAGACCGATTTTATACCAGTCGCCGTTGGCCATGGCCGAATGACTTGCATACGTCGAGTTGGATTTTTGAACCGTGAAATCAGGAGTCAAAGTCACGGAAAGCGTAGCGGAAAGCAGTTTTTCCATCATCCCTCCCACTTGACGGAAAGGTATGATACGCACCGACAGCAGGGACTCGTCGCGAGAGCGAAGTGGCTGTGCATTTACTTCAAAATCTGCGGAGTAAGAATACTTTTCTGCCACTTGTAGTTCCTCTTCCGACAAGGAATTTGCCTTCACATTGGAAAGTTTAACCTGTACTTTCACCGCATCGTCATAAATGGGAAAAGACTGGCAATACACTGGCATGACGCCCTCATATTCCGCTGATTCCAGACCAATGTACAACACCGTGTCGTTGGCATTACGCACCTCACCTACTCCATTCCATTGCAACTGAATCGGATAGACAGTAGTCATTTGGGCGAAAAGCGAAATCGGCTTCATGAAGGCCAATATTGCCATCACCAATACAAAAAATGGACGCATTTTATTTCGCATAATCATTATTATTTTCTGATTATCAAATAAATACTAAAAGTATACTCTAATTGGTACACCTTAGTAATAAAAGAAACGAAAATACAACTTTTTTATTGCAAAACGTCCTCATACGCCACAAAAAAGTTTTTTTTCCGAAAAATGACTCCCGATTCAAAAAAAGTCCATAAATTTGCGTGATTTTTTGAAAATTTTGTGAGGGGCATACAATAAATGCAACTCATGGGAGTTATTAGATAACAAATTTGAACGAAAATGTATAGAAAACAAGGATTCAAAACACTCGCCCTCATCGTTTTGGCAGGGCTGCTTACCGTTTCCTGCTCCAAGAAGTCCTCACGCACGACAGGTTGGGCCTACAACGACGCCAACAATGGAGGCTTTGAAGTCACCGAAATCAACGATCAGGAAATTGGTCCCGGTCTGATTGCCATCGAAGGTGGAACATTTGTAATGGGTGCCACGACCGACAACCTGACTTATTCGTGGGACAATGCGGCCCGAAAAGTCACTGTGCCATCCTTCCTGATGGACCGCACCGAGGTCAGCAATGTGGATTACCGCGAATACATCTATTGGCTGAATCGTGTTTTTGGCCAAAACTATCCGCAAGTCGTACGCAATGCCATGCCCGACACCCTGGTCTGGCGTGACCGTTTGTCGTATAACGAGCCCATGGTTGAGATTTATTTCCGCCATCCGTCATACAACGATTATCCTGTGGTTGGTGTGAGTTGGGTTCAAGCTAACGACTATTGTGCCTGGCGTACTGACCGCGTCAATGAGTTGATGCTCGTTGAGGCAGGCATTTTGGATTGGGATCCGACGCAACAAGACGAAGAGAACTTTAACACCGACGCTTATCTTGCTGGCCAATACACAGGCAAGGTGAAGAACGGCAAGAAAGACCTCTCCAAAGGTGGTGACGGTCTGCGCAACGTCAGGATGGACGACGGCATTCTGCTGCCCTCCTACCGTCTGCCTACGGAAGCCGAATGGGAATATGCCGCTGTCGGTTTGATTGGCAACACTTCCAACGAACTGGTGGCTGAACGTAAAGTGTATCCTTGGAGCGGCGACGGTCTCCGCACCGACAGCAAGAGATATATGGGTAGTTTCATGGCCAACTTCAAGAGAGGCCCTGGTGACTATATGGGTGTGGCTGGCAACCTGAACGACGGTGCCGCATTGCCCGCTCCTGTCGGTTCCTACTGGCCCAACGATTACGGCCTGTATAACATGGCTGGCAATGTTTCCGAGTGGTGCCAAGACGTGTATCGTCCCCTGTCACATGAAGATGTAGCTGACTATAGCCCCTTCCGTGGTAATATATTCACCCGCAAGGCTGTCGATGATGAAGGTTTCCTGCTCCAGAAAGACTCACTCGGTCGCATCCGCAGAGAACCCATCCCACAGGAAGAAGCAGCCAAGCGTCAGAACTACCGCACCAGCTTCAACGCCAACTATGACGACGGTGACTACATGTCCGCTATCCGCAACCGTTGGAGCGATCCCCAAGACGACCAGAGCGTGTTCACCAAGGAAATGTATGAAGCCGCTACGAACGACACTCCTGGTACCACCCTTATCAGCGACGAATCGAGAGTGTACAAAGGCGGTTCATGGGCCGATGGTCCGTACTACCTGAGCCCCGGCAATCGCCGCTACCTCAACCAGAACCAGTCCGCTTCGACCATCGGTTTCCGTTGCGCGATGAACAAAGTGGGCAGTTCCTTTGCAAAGTAAGTGATAGATTCTTTTTCATGATAGCATTGAAGCCGTTTGATCCGTCAGGCGGCTTCTTTCATTAACAGTCAATGCAATGAATCCTATTGAAACAATATACCAGCATTTCACGAAAGCATACAAGGTTTCAACCGACAGCCGCAAGATAGAGCAAGATGCTGTATTCTTTGCTTTAAAAGGTGAAAACTTCGACGCCAATGACTTCGCCCTGCAAGTGGCAGAGCAAGGTGTGGCAAGCCTCGTCGTCGCCGACCGCAAAGACCTGCCGAAGCATGAGCGCATCCTCATCGTGGAGGATGCTTTGAAAACCTTGCAGGATTTGGCCGCCTATCACCGTCAGCAAAGCAAAGCCATCGTGCTCAGCATCACAGGCACCAACGGCAAGACGACCACCAAAGAACTCGTCTCGGCGGTCTTGGCCAAGAAATACAGCATCATACACACTCAAGGCAACTTGAACAACCATATCGGTGTCCCGCTCACCTTGTTGACCATCCGCCCCGACACTGAAATTGCCGTCGTGGAGATGGGTGCCAGTCATCTCGGTGAGATTGATTTCCTCTGCAAGATTGCCGACCCCGACTACGGTCTTATCACCAACATTGGAAAAGCGCACTTAGAAGGCTTTGGCAGTTTCGAGGGCGTCATTAAGACCAAAACGGAACTGTATAGGCATATCAAGAATCATGGTAAGGCTGTGTTTGTCAACCAAGGCAATCCCTTGCTTTGGGAGCAGTCGGAGGAGATACAACGCATCAGCTATGGTCGCCATTGTGCCGCCGATGCGCCTGTGGCACCTGGAGCTTGCAACCCTTATTTGAGCGTTGTTTGGAAGAAGCACCTCATCCAGACCCATCTTGTGGGCAGCTATAACTTCGAGAATGTAGCCGCCGCTATTGGTGTGGGACAGTATTTCGGTGTGGATGAAAATGCCATCATTGAGGCCTTGGAAGCCTATACGCCTACCAATAGCCGCTCGCAAGTCATTGAGACGGAGAAGAACCGCATCATCATGGATGCTTACAACGCCAACCCCACTTCTATGCGGGCCGCTTTAATCAACTTTGCCAACATTCGTGGCGAGCAACACCTATTAATATTAGGCGACATGCGCGAGTTGGGCTCAGCCTCCGAGGAAGAGCACCGCAACATCTTGAGCTTGATGAAAGAATTAGGCTTTAAGGAGGCTTTGCTTGTTGGGCAGAATTTCTGTACTTATAATGAGAATCCCGATTGGATGACTTTTGCCAAAGTTGAGGATTTGTGCGAATATATTGACAGTCATAAAGTTGAAGGAAAGACCGTGTTGGTAAAAGGATCGAGAGGCATAAAACTGGAAAAAGTAGTACCTTTATTATAATACTTCGGGGCATTGCCGAACCCCGATAGGGTCAAGGGGGCATGCCCCCTTGTCAGCAAAGCCCCGAAAACTAGTTTTTTATGAAAGAAACCACCGCTATAGGATTGATGTCCGGCAGCTCCTTAGACGGGCTGGACATCGCCCTCGTCCGTTTCCAAGAAGAGAACGGCAAATACGCTTTCCAAATCCTACAAGCCGAGACCCTACCCTATCCCGAACTCTGGACCAAGCTACTCTCCGAAGCTTTCCACAAGAAGCCCGAAAACTTGGTGCAGCTTGATAAGGATTATGGCAAATATCTTGGCGAGCAAGTCTTTGCTTTTGCCAAAAAACACAACGTAACGCCTGATTTCGTTGCCTCGCACGGACACACCATTTTCCACCGTCCTGAGGAACATTACACCCTGCAAATCGGCGACGGACAGGAGTTGGCCAGGGCTTGTGGTTTTACCGTTATCAACGACTTCCGCAGCGAAGATGTCAATAAAGGCGGACAAGGCGCGCCATTAGTGCCCATCGGCGATAAACTGCTTTTCAGTGACTATGAAATCTGTCTCAACATCGGCGGCATAGCGAATGTTTCCTACGATGAAAACGGCCAACGCATCGCCTACGACCTATGCATCGCCAACCAAGCCTTGAATTATCTTGCCCAAATGAAAGGTCTCCCCTACGACCGTGATGGCGAATTAGCCCGCAGCGGCAAAGTGGACATTACCCTCTTGAAACAGTTGAACAAACATCCTTTCTATGGTCAGTTGCCACCCAAATCTTTGGGTAGGGAGTTTTTCGAAGCCAACCAGAAGGACTTGCTGAAGGATTTGGTCGCCGAAGACTTATTGACCACCTTCGTGGAGCATATTGCCTTGCAAATCGCATTGGGTGTGAGTCATTTGCCCAAGGGAAAAATCCTTGTCACCGGCGGCGGCGCAAGAAACAAGTTCCTGATGGAACGCCTGCAAGCCCGCACTTCACATGAAGTCGTCATTCCCGACAAGATGATTATTGATTACAAAGAGGCTTTGGTTTTTGCTTTTCTTGGATTGCTCCGTTTGGTGGGGAAGACCAATGTTTTGGCCTCGGTTACTGGGGCTGAGAGCGATACCTGCAGTGGGCGGATTTGGAAATAACTGATTGAAAAATTCCACAAAGTAATTCCTCTTTATCCATTTTATTCTTACTTTTGCCTCGTCATTTGCGCGAAAACGCATGTGACAGACATAATGAAAAGACGTTGAACTGACGTTTTATCTGCGGTATCTTTGAATCTCGCAAGTTCATATCCAATCGCACGGTAAGACAATGTTTGGCGTCCATTGTTTCGTATATACTTATGTATGTATATCCGAAGCGTGGGCATCAGCATTGTTTATCCTCGATTGGAAGGCAATGCGAGAGCCTAAGGTACGGGATAAGCAATAGTTTTGACTCCCGCGCTTTTTCTATATGTTTCAAAGTCAATTTGTTGAAATCGCCAATGTAAGGAGTCTGTTGGCAATTAAATCTATGAATTATGAAAAAAACAAGTATGCTTTTGATGCTCTTATTGGCACTAACCATGAATAGTTACCATGTTTTCGCTCAAAGTGTGACGATAACCTTGATGCCAGGATGGAATTGGATTAGCATCCCATTGATGGACACGTTGGATTTCGAAACGGCGTTAGGCTCTTTCACACCTGTTGCAGGCGATATGATTAAGTCGCAATGGAGCACTGCCTCTTACAAAAATGGTCAGTGGAGAGGCCCAATTTCTCACTTTTATCCTGGGTACGGATACATGTACAAGTCGAATCGATCAATGCCAGTTACAGTGACATTCAATGCGCAGCAACCTGCCCCGCAAGTCGTGGTGACGACTTTGGAGCCAACGAATATCACCATGAGTTCTGCCGTCTGTGGCGGCAATGTGGCATCCAGCAATGGAGACTATGTAACAGTAACCCTAAGAGGCATTTGTTGGAGTAATAATCCAAATCCTACTTTTAATGACAACTATATAGAGGTAGAAAACGCGATAGGAAGCTTCACAATTTCGATGACCGAATTGCCTCCAAGTACCACTTATTATATTCGCGCTTTTGCAGTAACAGCAACGGGAACTTACTACGGTGAGGAATTCAGCTTTACGACACTTGATCACGATAGAGTTGACCTTGGTTTACCAAGTGGCACCTTATGGGCTACTTGTAATATTGGGGCATTTGCTGATTGGGTCAGCGGCTCTTACTTTGCTTGGGGTGAAACGGAAACTAAAGGAATTTATGATTGGAGCACCTACCAATACTGCAACGGTAGTGAGAATACGCTTACTAAGTATTGTAATGATGCAAGTTATGGCCATAACGGATTTACAGACAGTCTAACCATCTTGCAGCCCGATGACGATGCTGCCACAGCGAAATGGGGCTCTGACTGGCGTACGCCTACCCATGAAGACTGGCAGGAACTGCTTGATAACACTACCCGCATCTGGACGACATCGTCAAACGGCACAAAAGGGTTTATTTTCAGAGGGTCGAATGGCAATAGTATCTTTTTACCTGTTACTGACATGCGTCCTAGTAGCACTTACCCTGGCTATTACACCAGTGGCCTCTATTGGTCAAGCTCGCTCAGCACAGAACTCCCGTACAATGCAAAAAACTTCTGCTTCTTTTCGGAAGCATGCTACATTGGTGATCTGCCTCGTTATTATGGTTTAGTTATTCGCCCTGTGCGCTCCGCATCACAGAATTAACACTCATTATCTGTGAAATTCATGAAGAATGATTTTCCTCGTCCACGCCCAAGCCGTTTTCTACATGAAGACGGCTTTTTTTGTAATATTCTTTTTTCTACTACTATTACTACCGGTAATACTTCATCACATTTTTGAATGAGATTTTGGTAATCATTGCAGATCTGCTGTCTAGAATTTTAGCAGAAATACTCTATTAATCTGGTATAACCTTGTCTTTGTGTGATAACATTATTAAAAAAGTAATATCTTTGCCAAACATTTCGAAAAGGAAAAACAAATGATTAGGGAAATCAATATCAAGAATTTCAAGTCCATTGTCGATTTGACTTTAGATTTGGGCAGATTCAATGTCATCATTGGAGCCAATGGATGTGGCAAAACCAATATTCTTGAAGCCATTGCATTTGCTGCTGCGGCCAATGCTAAGAAACTTAGCAATGAGTTTCTGATGAATAGGGATTTGCGTGTTACTAAGCCTGAATTGATGGTAAATGCTTTTGAGGAAGGGGCATATGAATTTAGTGCTTCATTTATGGATCTGTCAAATGGCATCATGATATTCAATGTCAAAGAGGACGGTGTGAAAGAAAGGGTTATCACACTGGTTTTTAATAAATCCCAATGGGTCGATATGAGTTTGTTAAATTATCCCGATCTTTTCATGTTTTTATTTGAGCATGTTGCTGAGTTAAAAGATAAGAATCTTGATACAAAAGAAGAGCTGTTGAAACTCAGAGCAAAGTCTCCTGAAAAGTTTGACATGTTTATGAATTTGTTTGATTATCCTCAAAGTGATATGGACTCTTTCCTAGTTTACCATCCCGATGAAAAACACCTTAAGGAAGTCAAAGATTCTCCCATTTACCCCTTGGGAATCAAAGGAGAAGGACTATTGCAATACCTGAAAGAAAAGAGCCAGCAAACGGAATACAAAGACATGTTCGAAACTATAAACGAAGGACTTGGGATGTTGGATTGGTTTGATGGGGTAGCGGTACCAGGCGATTTACTGAACAATGAATACAAATTATCCATTGGCGACAGATACCTACGCGATTCCATGCACTTTTTCGACCAAAGAAGTACGAATGAAGGCTTTATGTTCCTGTTGTTTTACCTGACTTTATTCAACAGCAAGGACACGCCTCCTTTCTTCAGCATCGACAATATCGAAACTGCCTTGAATCCAAGACTTTGCACTGAACTTACTTCACGATTGATACATACTTCCAAGGAAAAGGAAAAACAAGTCATTCTTACCACACACAGCCCGTATGTTTTGGATGGTCTGGATCTTTCAGATGATGAAGTGAGATTGTTTGTCGCTCGTAGGGACATTGACGGACACACCCGTTTGGAAAGGATAATGTACCGTGAGGACAGAAACATGCCCTTGTCGGAATTGTGGATGAGCGGTTTGATTGGTGGATTACCTGATAATTTCTGATTGTTATGAGTACAAAGATTGGCGTTGTCAGTGAAGGTGTTTCGGATTTCTTCATCCTCAAGCATATTGTTGAACGGTATCTGAAAGACAAGGATGTTTATACGATTCCTTTGAAACCGAAGGTTTCGGCACAAAACAAGCAAGTCGGTTATGGGACTTGGCAAGGTGTTTTTGACTATATCGAAGGCAATGACAATTTGATTGTTGAAGCTGTCAAGGAAGGATGCGAGTATGTGATAATTCAGATAGATACGGATGTCAGCGCACAATATGGAATAGATAACAAATACAATGATATTCAAACGTTTTGGAATGCAGTAAAGGTCAAGTTGGCCGAAAGTGTTCATCCAGACTTTCCGAAGGATAAGTTGATTTTTGCCATTTGTATTCAAGAAATTGAATGTTGGCTGATTCCGTTTGTGTCGTCAGTTGAAAATGAATGCAAGAATACCAATAGATGCTTGAATATCCTCAACAAACATATCCGTACAAGGGGTGGAATAGACAAGGAAAACAAAAATTGCAATCAAGCACAACAGCTATACAAGTTTATCTTAAACCAAAAGAGAAAGCCAAAAGATATAGTAGAGTGTGCTCAATACAATTTTGGTTTTCAGAAGTTTGTTGAGCAAATGAATGCAATATCTATCCATCTTAATGCGTTCTCGTAAATGACGACTATGACATCTTTTTGCAATTCATAATCAGTTCAACCCCGTGTTCAAAAAAATCCTAAATACCTTTGGAACGAAGATGTTGGCCGCCGCGCTCAACTTCCTCATCGCCATTATCATCTCCCAAACTTTGGGCGACACGGGTAAGGGTACGCAAGCCTTATTAGTGGCCACCATCTCATTCATCCTCATCTTCTCCGACATCGTCTGCGGTGCCAGCATCATCTATCTCGCCCCACGCCATTCGTTCAAGAAGATTCTGGTGGCTTCAACGGTTTGGGCGGCCCTCGTTGCTGTGATAATGGGCTTCGCCATCTGGCTGTTCTATCCCGACTTGGAACCTGAGTTGGTCTTGCATGTGGCTATTCTATCTTTTATCTCCTCACTCAGCAACATCAATTTCCGCTTCTTGGTCGGCAAGGAGGAAATCAAGAAAGCCAACTACAACACCCTGCTCCAGCCTGTACTGATGGTACTGACCTTGGTCGTCTATTACCTCTGTCTAAAAAAGACCGACATCTATGGTTATGTCATCGCACTCTACGCCGCTTACGGCGGCACGTTCTTGTTGGGCGTGTGGATGTTGCGTGATGAATACACCAACCTGCGCCACGACAAAGACCGCGAATATGGTCCTGTGCTGAAAGACCTCTTCAAATACGGTTTCCTTAACCAGACTGGCCATTTTGTGCAGTTCTTCAACCTGCGCCTGAGTTATTACCTCCTAAAACGTTTCATCGATGTGGGCAGTGTGGGCGTGTTTTCCAACGCTGTCTCGCTCGCCGAGGCCATCTGGATTATCAGCAACAGTATCGCTTTGGTGCAATATGCCCGAATCGCCAACGCCGACGACCGCGCCTATGCGCAAAAACTCACCCTCGATTTGAGCAAAATTTGTTTCCTCATTTCGGCTTTGGCCGTACTGGTGCTGTGCCTGTTGCCCTCCGAGTTTTATATTTTCGTCTTTGGCAAGGACTTCGGCGCAATGGCCCACCTCATCCACATTCTCGCGCCAGGTATCCTGTTGTATTGCGTTTTTCTTATCCTCGGACACTATTATTCGGGTATCGGGCGTTATCAGATGAACACTTTCGCGGCCCTCTGCGGATTAGTCGCCACTTTTGTCTGCGGCTTTACGCTGATACCGCGCTATGGCGTGACAGGAGCGGCCATCACTTCGGCGGTTTCTTATACGATGAACGCGATTTTCTTGTTCGTCTTCTTCCTCAAAGAGTCGCATTTCAAAGGTCGCGACTTCATCCTGACCAAAAGCGAGATACAGAACTACATCGCTGAAATGAAACAACAATTCTTGAAACAACCTACTGAAAATGAATAAACTCCATAAATTTACCAAAGCCATCGGGCGCATTATCAGGCACCCTTACCTGCTCAACCTCGTCCTGCAAGACGAAGATAGCAACAAAGAGGATGTGATTCGGAAATACGGTCTCAAAGACGGTCTGTCCGTCATCGAAATCAATGAATTGTTCCATGATTTCCAAGAGATTGCCAAACCATACGCCTATCTTTCAGGTGCCACCATGCCAATCGACATTGCTTTGTTGCGGGCTTTGGCCAAACGCTATGCGGTGAAGGACTACTTTGAAATCGGCACCTGGCGCGGCGAGAGTGTGGCGAATTTGGCTGATGTGGCAGAACATTGCGTCACTTTTAACCTGCCTAAAGAAGATATTGTCAAGCTGACTGGCAACCAACTCTATGCCGACCTGCATAGCTTTTTCAGCAAGGACTTGACTAATGTGGAGCAGCTCTATGGCGATTCACAAACATTCGACTTCGGCCCGCACTTTGGCAAATATGACATGGTTTTCGTTGACGGCGACCACCATTATGAAAGCGTGAAGAAAGACACCGAAACTGCGTTCAAGTTGCTGAAAGGCGAGCGCAGCATCATTGTCTGGCATGACTACGGCCTCGACCCCGAGACCATCCGCTGGGATGTGATGGGGGCCATCTTGGACGGTGCACCTGCCGAGAAACGCAGACATATTTACCATGTTTCCAATACTTTGTGCGCCGTATATCTACCTGAAGACTTCCTCACACACAAACTTGTGCCTTACGAAATACCACATAAATACTTTGAAATCGAAATCAAAACGCATAGAATTGAATAATTGAAAGGGCAGACACATGGGTCTGCCCTACGAATAATGACGACATGAACATCCTGCATCTGCTGAGCTGGTTCCCCACCCCTGACGACCCTACTTTGGGCAACTTCTGCGTCCGCATGATTGACGCGCTGCCCGAAGAGTGTCATTCCGTCATCCTCTCCGTTTGTGATGGCAAGAACATGACGAAATCCTTCGAAGTCAAGGAGATAAAGGGCGCGCACCACACTCATGTGCAGATTTACATCCATCCGCCGAAAATCAATGCTATTCGTAAATTGAAGATGCTGCAAATGTACCAATATGGCCTGAAATACATCAAGAAGCATTTCTTCGAGCCAGATTTGATTCATTTGCATGTCACTTATCCATTAGGTCAAGTGGCTTTGCTATGGAAAAGACTCTTTGGTTACAAATACGTTCTCACTGAGCATTGGACGATTTATCAACCTCAAAACAAGGAGGTGTTGGTTGGCGGATTGAAGAAGAAGATTGTCAAGATTGCCAATAACGCTGAGCTTATCATGCCTGTCAGTTTGGATTTGCAGCGGTGTATGGAGGGACATGGCGTGAAAAATCGCTTTAAGGTGATTTATAATCTGGTGAATACGGATATGTTCAAGCCGTGCATAGATTCCAGCCTACGCACAAATCCACGCGGGAATGACATGCACGGCAGCAAGAAACGGATTCTTCACATTTCAACCTTGCGTGACGAGGCTAAGAACTTTAGCGGCATGTTGCACACCATCGAACGACTTCGCCTGCAGCGTGACGACTTTGAACTGCATATCATCCACGACTATGAAGTTCCTGAGTTCAAATCTTTTGTGAAGGAACACGTCCTTTCGGATTGTGTCTTTTTCCATGGCAAAAAGACTTCTGCTGAGGTTGCCCAAGCCTATCAAGAAGCTGATTTCTTTGTGCTGTTTTCCAACTTCGAGAACCTGCCCTGTGTTATCGTTGAGGCTTTTGCCTCTGGTGTGCCAGTACTAAGCACCGCCGTGGGTGGCATTGCTGAAATTGTCTCGCCCGAACGCGGCATTCTCATTCCACAAGGCGACGAAAACGCTTTATTGCAAGGCCTGAACCAGATGCTTGACCACAGTTCAGAATACAATCGCGAAGCCATTCGGCAATATGCGGTCAGTACCTTCTCCAATCACATCATCGGGAGGCAGATTTTTGAGGCGTATAAAGAAGTGGTGAATTAGTCTTCGTTCCCGACGGCATTCTTCATGATACCAACCTTGGAACTTTCCACGAAATTGAGGATAAACTCGCGGTCTTCCGACTCGGGCAAATGTTCACGAATGTATTGCACCGACTGAGTCACGTTCATTCCAACGCTGTAAATCACGCGATAAACATCTTGAATAGCGTTGATGCGTTCACGCGAGAAGCCACGACGCATCAGACCGATGGAATTGACGCCCGCGTAACACACCGGATGACCAGTACCTGTCTTCACAAACGGTGGAATGTCCTTGTTCACCATAGCACCGCCGCAAATCATCACATGCGCACCAACGCGGCAGAACTGGCTCACCGCAGCCAGACCGCCAAAGATAGCCCAATCATCGACTGTGATATGACCTGCCAAAGTAGCCGCGTTGGCCATGATGACATGGTCGCCAAGGTAGCAATCGTGCGCCACATGGGTGAAAGCCATCAACAGACAGTCCTTGCCTACTACGGTCTTGCCCGAAGCTGCTGTGCCTTTATTGACCGTCGCCGACTCGCGCACTATGGTACCGTCGCCGATATAGCAATAGGTAGTCTCGCCATTGTATTTCAAGTCTTGCGGAACGGCTGAAATGACCGCACCAGGAAAGATTTTGCAGTTCTTTCCGATGCGGGCACCGTCCATGATGGTGGCATTAGGGCCAATCCAAGTGCCGGAACCGATTTCAACGTCTTCGCCAATCCATGCGAACGCCTCAATCTTCACGTCTTCCGCGATGCGGGCATTGGGATGGATGTAGGCTAAAGGCTGATTCATGCTTAATATAATAAGGTGTGCTTGATTTTTCTTGCAAAAGCCGTGTTGGAGAAGTGACCCGGTTTGATGGCGGTCACCTTACCCTTGATGGGACGCCCAACCAAAGTGAGGTCACCGATGACATCCAACAACTTGTGACGAGCAGGTTCGTTTTCGAAATACAGCTCCACATTGTTCAAAATACCGCGTTCCTTGACAGCAACTTTAGGCTTCTTGAAGAAAGCGGCGATGTGGTCAAGTTCCTCGGAAGAAACGTTGCGGTTGACGAACACGATGGCGTTGGTCAAGTCGCCGCCCTTGATGAGGTTACGGCTAATGAGGGTCTCCAACTCATGCAGGAAAACAAACGTACGGCAAGGAGCAATCTCGTTTTCGAAGTCTTTCAAGTCATGCAGCGAAGCATGTTGCTCGTCAAGCACTCTGGTGTTGTATTTCACCTTCACGTCGATTTGGAATGAATCGGCTGGTTCTATCTTCAGTTCAATGCCCAAAACCTCGTTTTTATAGGAAATCGGCTCTTCGATAACGAGATAATTGCGAGGTGCATTCTGTTCGACTATACCCGCCTGATGAATGGCTTCGACAAAAAACTTGCCGCTGCCGTCCATGATGGGTGTTTCTTCTACATCAATGTCAATCAGCACATTATCTATGCCCATACCACGCAACGAAGCCAAAACATGTTCAACAGTATAAATCTTCACGCCACCTTTACCGAGGGTAGTACCACGGGCGGTATCAATGACATTATCGACATCGGCTTCAATGATAGGTTGGTTCTCTAAATCAATTCTACGAAAACGGATTCCGGAATTTATGGGAGCCGGGTTGAAAGTGAGGGTGCCGCACTGACGCGTGTGGAGCCCTGCTCCTTTGACACTGACTCTATTTTTGAGCGTACATTGTTTCTCCATAAAAATCAATTATTGTGGATGCTTCTCCACAAAAAACGCGCAAAGATAGGAAATATTCTATCACCTGCAAAAAAAATCCGCTAACGAGGTCTATTTTCCCTCTTTTTCGTCCTTCAATTTGGCCAATTCTTTTTCAAGTGCATCCAATTTGCGGGCCATCTCGTCGATGTGACGGAAACGGGCGTTGGAAACTAAATATTGTCGCAAAGGTTGAATCGGTGTGCCCATAAACTCCTGATTCTCTTGCTTTATGCTACCCATGATTCCACTCTGTCCGCCGAATTTTGAGCCGTCGGCAATGTTGATATGCCCGACAAAGCCCGACTGTCCGCCCACGACGCAATTCTTTCCGAGATGTGTGGAACCGCTCACGCCCACTTGGGCAGCCAAAGCCGAATTTTCACCCACTTCCACATTATGCGCCAAATGCACCAAATTGTCGAGTTTCACGCCCTTGCGAACGTATGTTGAGCCCATTGTGGAGCGGTCGATGGTCGTGTTGGCTCCGATTTCCACGTTGTCCTCGATGACCACGTTGCCCACCTGCGGAATCTTCTCGTAATGTCCATCAGGCTGCGGAGCGAAGCCAAAACCATCGGCACCAAGCACTGCACCTGCGTGGAGGATACAGTTCTTCCCGACGACCGTATTGCGGTACAATTTCACGCCCGGATATAGCACAGTATTGTCACCAATGATGCATCCGTCGCCCACATACACCTGAGGATACAGTTTCACATTATTGCCGATTTTGGCGTTTTCTCCCACAAAGGCAAACTCTCCAAGATACAGATTCTCACCGCATTGCGCTGTCGAAGAAACGAAAGCCAAAGAGGAAACACCCTGTTTGTTCTGCGTCATTTGATCGTAGAAAGCCAACAGTTTGGCAAAACAAGCGTATGCATCGGGGACACGAATCAAGGTAGCCTGAATGGGTGCAGTAGCTTCAAAATCGTCGTTCACAATGACGATGCTCGACTGGGTTTCGTAAATATAGTGTGTGTATTTCGGATTCGCGAGAAAACTGATCATGCCAGGGGCACCTTCCTCGATTTTGGCCACATTCCATACCTCGGCGTTGGGGTTGCCTTCCACCTTGCCTTCAAGGATTCCAGCGATTTGGGTAGCGGTGAATTTCATTCGTTCAATAGTTTATAGTAATCTTTCAAAATCGTGCTTCAAAACGGCCACAGCATGCTCGACCATAGGGTTGGGCAAAGCTACGAGACTCTGCGCCAAAATGGAAACATCCTCCTCGTCTTTCAACTGCTCAAAAGTCGTATTGATTTGATTGACAAGTTCTTCCTTAGCGTTCACCACGGCGTTCCAGGTGGAATTAGAAACGTAAAGCTGCTGGGCGAGGTTGTGCTCAAACTCCTCCCTCACATTCTGCAAAAGTTGGAGATGGAACGTGCCCTTCTCCATGCCTGGCACATAGACCCGCTTCACCAACTGAGGCAGTTGCACACGTTCAAGATAAAGCAAAAAACGCTCGTAAGCCTGCACTTTCAGCGGCATAATGATTTTGAGGGCTTGCACTTTCAGTTCCATTTTGCTCCCATTGCGGAGTTCAGTGTCTTTCATCTTAATCAGTCGTGACAAAAGTATCATGGCGGCGACCATCAGCAAGAGGCCCGCGCCCATTAGAGAATAGATTATCCAGGTGTTCATTGTTGTTCAAATTTTGGCTGCAAAGGTACAAATTAATCAGTATTTTCCACCAACTCTCAAATTTTCGACGCAATTTGCACCCCAATCAAAATACAAAATGCCCCTGCATGAAGTCGTATGCAGAGGCATTTGGTTCGTTGACTCGGCCTTAAAAATTTCTCACTCCACGAATGAGTTTTCTGTCGTCCTTGTTGCCGTTATAACTTTCGTCCTTGTGGATGAGCATACCAGATGAATCTATGTTCCACGCATCACAGACAGAATACTCGGTCGATGACCAATATTCCCAATCTTTGGTGCTTGACAAGGGCGAGCCTCCAACCGCAGAAAGGCTTTCTTCCACCTTGTCCAAGTTGGCATAGAGGCTTTTCAGCTGACCGATGGCAGG
>JAEEQP010000070.1 GCA_016285355.1 Bacteroidales bacterium | reverse complement strand
TTCCAATACACAACAGACCGAAAAGCCAATGCTCATGTAATTCACATGGGCTTTACTTTTGTGGTTGTTGTGTATAGGCAGTCGAAGGCACTCATAGAGCGACTTATTGGTGGGAATGACGAAAATTCCTGACTTTGACAGCGTTTTTTTCTAGGTTTTGTTAGTTGTTGACAATCAGCCACATCCAATAAGGGTGAAAATAATTTGGGTGAATCGCGTCACCTTTGCGTACCTTTGTGGCATGTTTGTACGCAAGAGAAAGAACAAGTCCGGTACGATTAGCGTAGTTGTCGTGGACAAGAGCGGCGGTCGATTCAAAGAGCTCAAGACCATCGGTGTTTGCTCGTCTGTGGAGGAGCTGCCAGTTTTGGAGCAGAGGGCCCGGTGCTGGATTGACAGCTACGGCGGCCAGCGGTTGTTGGACTTTGAGGAGAGCGAAAAAGTGCGGGAAGAGGCCCGCAGGACTATATCCAGGATAGAAAGGGCTCTCCAGAACGCGCCACAACTCATTCTTGATCGGGTTTATGACCGCATCGGCTTCAACGCCATCGGGGACGATATCCTCCGCCAGCTTGCCATTGCCCGGGTCTGCCAGCCGATGAGCAAGACCGCGACAGTTGACTACCTGAAATCATACTTCGACGAGGACGTGCGCCTTCATGACATCTACCGCTATATGGACAAGCTCCACGGCACGCAACAGGAGAGGGTACAACAGATCAGCGTGGCGCATACGATGGATGTGCTGGGAGGGCGCATCGGCTTGGTGTTCTACGATGTCACCACCTTGTACTTCGAGTCCGCTCCGGACCCTGCGGACGAGTTACGCCAGGACGGGTTTTCCAAAGACGGCAAGACCGCGGAGTCGCAGATTGTGCTGGGGCTGTTGGTGAGCGAGGACGGATACCCGCTGTCATACTCCGTGTTCAACGGCAGGCAGTACGAGGGATACACGATGATACCCCTCATCGACGACTTCGTCCAACGCTTCAAGCTGACAGACTTCATCGTGGTGGCCGACTCGGGGCTGATGAACGAGACCAACGTCGGCCTGCTGGACTCGGCAGGCTACAAGTACATCCTAGGGGCCCGCATCCGCAGCGAGTCCCCGAAAGTGAAGGAATGGATGCTCGGCATCGACCGGGTGGACGGCCACTGCGAAGAGTACAGAAAGAAGTCCGGCCAACGGCTGATAGTGAGCTACTCCGAATCCAGGGCAAAGAAGAACGCCCACAACCGCGAGAAAGGCGTCGCCAGGCTCCAGAAGGCGTACGCCAAGGGCACGTTGACAAAGGACAAGGTGAACAAGCGAGGCTATAACAAGTTCCTTGACATCAGCAAGGACGTCACCGTCAGCATCAACTACGACAAAATCAAGGAGGATGCCCTCTGGGACGGCCTGAAAGGTTACATCACCAACACGGGCCTTGACCCGGTGGAGGTCATCAAGCAGTATCACGGGCTTTGGGTGGTGGAACGGGCCTTCCGCATCGGGAAGTCAAGTCTGGAAATGAGACCGATCTTTCACTTCACACCCAAACGCATCGAGGCCCACATCTGCATCTGCTTCGTTGCGTACAAGGTCTACAAGGAGCTGGAAAGAACCATAAGGGAACTTGGAATAGGTATGAGCGTAGATAAGGCTTTGTTCTATGCCAGAACCATCACGACGCTAAAAATCAGGTTGCCGAACGGGGAGCTGTATACCGAGACTCTATACAACACGCCCCAGCAGAAGGCACTTCGACCGCTGATTGAGGATTGTTCTCATGCGCCCGCGTGAAACGGGTGAAGCATTGTCAAAGTCAGGAAATAGCGTTAGCTTAAAAGCTTGTGTCAACGAAAACTTAGACACCTTCCAATACACAACAGACCGAAAAGCCAATGCTCATGTAATTCACATGGGCTTTACTTTTGTGGTTGTTGTGTATAGGCAGTCGAAGGCACTCATAGAGCGACTTATTGGTGGGAATGACGAAAATTTATGAAATTGGTTTTAGCCATGTCATAATTAAAAAATCTATAAAATTTTGCTTGTCGTTATATTTTTTCTTTAACTTTGTCCGCAAAAATGTTGGTCTTTGTATCAAAAATCTTTATTGTTTGCCTGAGTAGTTCTTAACAAATAAACGTACTAACCCTTAAAAATTAAAAAAATGAAAGTAGTATCATTACAATTCGGAAAGGCGATAAGTGCCGCCTTGTTCGTCCTGCTGCTGAATGTGGCGGGCATGAAGAACGCACTTGCTCAAACTCAAACCGCAACACTGCAACATGCAGGCAATATCAGTGCTTTTACTGGGCCAAATGCCTTTGCGCAAGCACATTCCGCCGCCGCGGATGGCGACACCATTACCCTTTCAAGTGGTAATTTCGACGGCTGCGATATTACAAAGGCCATTACATTGCATGGAGCGGGTTGTGTTTCTGACACTTTAGGGATTATGCCGACGCAAATTTCTGGTAATGTTGATAATTATATTTCAAACGATTCTATGTTTATGACCATTGAAGGGATTGCTTTTTCTTCTATGTCTTATATAAATATAAAACATGCAAAATTTATCAGATGTAATATTAGTTCCTTTGTAACTCATAATCTTAGTTGGGAATCTATGGAAGATGTGCAATTCATCAATTGTCTAGTTGATAATATCTCCGTTAGGTCAGGAACTAATAGTGTTTTTTTTATTAACTGTGTAGTAAACAATTTATACAATACGAATTTATCTAATAATGCAGTTCTAGCATTTAATTCTATTATTAACATCAGGCTTGCTGGTAACTCTTCTCACAATATGCATCTATACAATTGTATATTAGGCAATGCGCATAAGATAAATGGAACCCGTGCATACAATTGTATCCAAGTGGGTTCGACTTTTCCAAGCTCTGTTCAAACAGTGGATTGCATGACTGTCAGTTCCTATTCGGATGTTTTTGAGAATTGGGATGGCAATTTTTCATTCGATGCGGATTTTTCTTTAAAAGAGGAAATTGCCACAGGTTTCTTGGGGACAGATGGCACAGAAGTGGGAATCTTTGGCGGTATGATGCCATATAATCCTCGTCCAAGCTATTTGATTTCTTATCGTTGCACTGTGGCAAGCCGTACTACTGTTGATGGAAAACTGAGCGTGGATGTTGAGGTCGTCACAGGAGACCAATAATATGAAACGCTATCTGATAACCTTAACTATCCTGTTACTGTCTCTTGTTTTGAATGCGCAGTCGGGGTTTACCTACCACTACTGGTTCGATCAAGATACGGAGCACAGGCAAACAGGGCTACTTGGCGACGGGCATTTGCTGTTGGATGCAGACGACCTTGAAGCGGGTGTACACATGCTGCATGTGACACTGGAGGGTAGCGGATTGACCTCTCCGCAAACCTACTTGTTCTACAAGTTCGACCCAACGCAAGCCAGCCCAGATTTGGTTTACCACTATTGGTTTGACCAAGATACGGAGCATCGGCAGTCAGGCTTGCTCGGCGATGGGCATCTGCTATTGAATGCTGACGACCTTGAAACAGGTGTACACACGCTGCATTTGGCATTGGAAGGCAACGGAATGACTTCATCGCAAGCCTACCTGTTCTACAAGTTCGACCCAACGCAAGCCAGCTTTGATTTGATTTATCACTACTGGTTTGACCAAGACACGGAGCATCGGCAGTCAGGCTTGCTCGGCAATGGGCATCTGTTGTTGGAAGCTGACACCCTTGAATTGGGTGTACACATGCTACATTTGGCATTGGAAGGCAACGGAATGACTTCATCGCAAGCCTACCTGTTCTACAAGTTCGACCCAACGCAAGCCAGCCCAGATTTGGTTTACCACTACTGGTTCGACCAAGACACGGAGCACAGGCAAACAGGACTACTCGGCGATGGGCATTTGCTGTTGGATGCCGACGACCTTGAAACAGGTGTACACACACTGCATGTAACCTTGGAAGGTAGCGGACTGAACCCTCCCCAGTCTTACATTTTCTACAAGTTCGACCCGACGCAAGCCAGTCCTGATTTGGTTTACCATTACTGGTTCGACCAAGCCGTAGAGAACAGGCAAACAGGGCTGCTTGGCGATGGACACTTGCTGTTGGATGCCGACACACTTGAAATAGGTGTGCATGCACTGCATGTGACTTTGGAGGACGGCGAATTGACCTCTTCGCAAACCTATATGTTCTACAAACCAGAATCAACCGGCGAAGAGAATCCGAATTATGCCCTCCACTATTGGTTTGACGACGACAACACCGTTGTACATTCCGTGCCAGTGGGAAGTGCTTTTGAATTGGAAGTCGGCGACTTGTCCGATGGACTGCACGCCTTAAGAGTACAACTCGACAATGGGAAGTTCTCTGTGCCACAATGCTATTGGTTTTACAAGAGACCCGTGGGAGGCTACATTTCAGGATGGGAGTATTGGGTGAACGACGATAATGTCAGTCATGCCACAAAGATTTCACCAAATGTGGATACTTTGGGTATCATCACTCTGTTACCCGTGGAGCAATGTCCAATCCGAAGTTCCTGCTTCCATTTCCATCCCAACGGCGATGCACCTTGCATCAACGCCAAAAACAAAATCACTTTCCGTGTTTGGATTTGGGATTCCTTCGCTGAAAGGTCGGCAATGTATGTTGATGAAAATGTTTCGGAGCCGATTGTGGCCGACACATTGGAACGGAACACGATAACCACCATTCCTGTGCCAGGTGACAATCAGATTCAATGGTTCTGGTTGGATGCACATGCTGGCGATTATTTGTCTTTCCAAGCCGACAAAGCCTGCACCATGCAACTTTTTGCCCCCTCGGGCGAGGAAATATATGCCGCTTCTGGGCCTGAGTCCATTGTATTGGAAGGATTCAATGTTTGGGAAGACGGTGCGTACTATTTGGCTGTGCATGATGTGACAGGAAGCGGCGAAACGGTTTCTATCACATACAATTGGATTTACAGATACACCATCTCGGACTATGATGTGCATTTAGTAGGTAATGGCGGTTGTTCCACCATTACTTTCCAAGGCAACGGTTTCAATAGCCTGTTGGACATGTATTTGGTGAACACGCAGAATGACACCATTCGGAGTCTGGACATTGGGCACGAGAGCAATACATTAACCACGGTCTCGTTGAATTTCTATCAAGAGAACTTGGGTGTGTATGATGCCGTGTTCCAATTCTATGGTGAGGCCATCCGAATCAATGGAGCATTGGAAGTGCAAGAACCCGTGGACATTACGTTGACAACAACGGTTTCGTATCCATCGACATTTTTGATAAATACACCTTGTACATATACCTACACCATTACCAATAATGGCAATATGTCGGCGTATGTCGTGCCAATCTATGTGTATATCTCTTCACAAACAGAAGACGGAATTTCCCATTTGGAATTTGATGGATTGGATTTGCCTTCAGTCATTGACGGTGTTGATTTGGATTCTATGTCTGTAACTGATGTTGCATTCTTAAGGGCGTGGGCTGAAGAAATGGGTGAAGACCATTATTTCATAAGGTCTCGTACAGTTGATGAAGCAACGGAAGATTCCATCTATGTGAGAAGCAATTTCTTTTTCATGAATCTCGCTTCATTTGAGACAAGAACTTTGACGTTAAGAATAACATCTGATGAACCGATAAACGTCTATATTACAGTACCAAATGATACAGTACAACCATTGACTCTTGTTCAAGGTCGAGGGTTTTGGGATAGATACTGCTGTGTACAAGATAAATTAAGTTGTTGGTTTGATTTGACATGTAATGTGTTGGATCTTGCTAGTGCTATAACAAGTTGTGCTCCTGGAACTCCTATAGCAATAACTACTTCAATACTTAGTTGTATTTGTGGAATAGCAAGTAGTGCCAATTCGATTACTAGTGAATTGCTGTGTGGGGAGGGTCATAGTAATAGTAATAGTTTTTGGGGTTATATTTGGGAAGAATTAAAAGCTGTTGGAACAGCAACATCCATTGTTGGATCAATAACAAAATGCTTTTCATCATTTCTCCCTGGCAATCCTCGTAAAATAGCAAAGCTTGCTGACAATATCATTGAAAAAATGAGTATTGCCACATCTTCTATAAATACACATAGTTCTGCTATTACTTGTTCTAGCTTTACTGAACCTATCCCCGACTGTCCTAAAGGAGATTCCCCGGGTGGTCCATCTAACCCCGTCAACTCCCTCGACCCCAACGAAATCCACGGCTACCTCTCCGAATCGGGCAGCCACTACATGCGTCAGGAAATCCAGAATGTGCAGTATGAGATTGAGTTTGAGAACGACACCACTTTGGCTACCGCTGCCGCACATACCATCATCGTGCGCGACACCTTGGATGCCACCAAGTTCGATTTGAACTCCTTGGCCGCCCGCAGCGTCACCATCGGCGACAAGCGTTTGGATCTCAACGGAGAACAAACCTTTGCCCGCACTTTGGACTTGCGCCCAGAGTTGTATGTTATTGCCCAAATTGAACAGGACTATGACCTTGCCACTGGCATCATCCAATGGACGATTCAATCTCTTGACCCAATGACAATGGAACCCACCGACGACCCGTATCAGGGCGTGTTGCCCGTCAACTATTTTGGCAACGGCGTGGGCTTCATCGACTACAGCATCAACCTGAAGCAAGCCTTCGCCGACGGCACTGCCATCAACAACCGCGCTGGCATCATTTTCGACCAAAATGATGTTATTATGACCCCAACTTGGACGAACGTTGTCGATGCGGTGAAACCTGTTTCTTACATCGAATCAGCAGAGTTCATAGACGATAGTCTGAGTTTCAGCTTCGTTTCTTCAGACAACCGTTCGGGCATGTGGTATCATACTTTGTACTACCGCAACAACTCTACGGAAATGGAATGGCGGGTGAAGGTTCCGAGAATCTTTGAGAATAGCTATATGCTGCAATTCGACGAATACCAGACCACCGAATACTTGGTCATGGCCGTCGATTCGGCGGGCAACCACGAGGAGAAGGACATGATGGCGGAGTATGTCTATTTCTATGATGGGCCGGAGCCTGTCTGCCAAAGCGATATGCTTGTGCAAGGTTGGAACTGGTGGTCAACCTACTTAGACATCACTCTTGCCGACCTGAAAACAGCCCTCGTGGAAGCTTTGCCTGGCACAACAATTAACATCAAGTCACAGACCCAAAACGTCAAATACCAAAACGGCAGATGGGCTGGACAATTGACAACTTTGGATCTGACACGGATGTACATGATTTCGGTCGAGAATGATTGCGAAATTTCGCTTGTAGGTATGCCTATAAACCTTTCAGGGCTTACGGCTACTATTATTAGTGGAGCCAACTGGCTTGCATTCCCCTACAGCGAGAGCATTTCAGTCTCCGACTTCTTCGGCTCGTTCCCCATGAATAACGATTTGGTCAAATCGCAGTCGCAAAATGCGAAATACCAAAACAATAGATGGGGCGGACAGTTGAATACACTTGTGCCTGGAAAGGGTTACATCTACATCTCGAATTCACCTGGAACCAGGACATTCACTTTCCCCACAAGCACGAAATAGTTTTACTACAACCCAACAAAAGTGCAAAAACGGCCATCTCAATCGAGGTGGCCGTTTTTGTATAGATGATGATGAAATGATTTACTTCTTCTTCACGTAATCATTCATCTTGGCCTTGCCCCAGATCACCTCCATGATTTTGAGTGACTCCTGCACATCCATATTGCCACGGGCTTCGAGGTTACGCTGGATGAAGATGCAGTCGGTCAATTCGGCATCTTCGCAGACGATGTCATGTGCGAGGGCATCGCAGGTGGGTGCGCCACAGATACCACAGTCAGTCTGGGGCAGGCGGGCACGGTATTCGTCAATCTTCTTCATCTTCTCCAAGGCCACAGCGATATTGTCGTCCAAAACGAGCATGGAGCGCGGCTTGATTTCGCCGACTTTCATGTGGCGCATGAGGTAGTTGCGTTCCTCTTCCAACTCGTGGTCCTTGGTCTGCTCACCCTTGCGTTCGCGGTCGGCAATCTTTCTGGCGCGGCCAAACACTCGTTCACAAATAAGGAAACGGTTGTCACAGGTAAGGATGCCGCCGGGACAGCTTTGGTCGCAGGCACGCAGTTCAAGGAAGTCGACATCCTCAATTTCTTCGTTTTCCACCTTTTCCAAGAACTCGATGACGTTATGGATTTCGTCTATGGAATAGGAGTGGTGGGCATCGGAAAGACGTCTTTCACCATTGGTGAGCGAGGTCAAAACACCGTCAGCCGAGAGTTGTGAGACAGGAAGTTTCTGTTCCTTGTATCCATGTCCTTGTTTCTTGATTTCCTTGTAGACACGGTTGTAGAGAGAGTCCATGTTGATGACACCATCGACCAATGACTTCTCTTCACCCACAGGGCTCTTCACGGCTGCAATCTTGGCTGCGCAAGGAGTGATGTAGAAGATGCCAACTTGGTCATCCTTCAAATCCAATTCTTCTTTGATTTTACGGCGGATATACATCGCCGTGATGTCAATGGGCGCGCGCAAGGGGATGAGGTTTTCAGTGAGGCCTGGAAACTTCACCTGAATGAGGCGCACAATAGCGGGACAGAACGTCGAGATGAGTGGCTTGATGTCGGGGTTTTCAGCGGCGTATTTCTTTTTGGCCGCCGTATAGACAGGTATGGACGACTCCGCTTCGATGATATGGGTGAAGCCCAAGTCCTTGAGTATGCCGTAGATGCGCGACACGGTGATGTCGTTCGGGAACTGTCCGAAAAAGACGGCAGGGATGAGGGCCACGCGGACAGGATAGTTGAAAATGCTGTCAAAGTCGTCCTGCTCGATGTAGATGGATCGGGTGGGGCACACCTTGAAGCAGTTACCGCAGTCGATGCAGCGGTCGGGTACCAAAACAGCCTTGCCGTCGCGCACGCGCAATGCCTCGGTGGGGCAAATCTTCATGCAACGCGAGCAGCCGATGCAGGTGTCTTCATCTATCTTTAAGGCGTGGAAGAAAGGGGTCTTTTCCATATTGTTGATTGTTTAATTGTTATTTGTAGGGACGGACCTGTGTGTCCGCCCTTGTAGGGACGCATCGCGTGCGTCCGAAAAAATCACGCGAAATTAACCTCCATCTCAACCGTCGTTCCCACACCCACGGTAGAGGTCACATTCAATTTGTCGACATTCTTCTGAATGTTGGGCAAACCCATGCCCGCGCCAAAACCCATGTTGCGCACCTCGGGTGAGGCGGTAGAGTTGCCTTCCTGCATGGCCCAAGCGATGTCGGGGATGCCTGGACCTGTATCGACCACTTTCAGGCTGATTTTGTCGGGCTCGATGTCGGCATAGATGGTGCCACCGTATGCGTGTGCGATGGCGTTGACTTCCGCCTCGTAGAGCGCGACGACCACTCGTTTCACGATTTGAGGGCTAACGTTGAGCTGCTTCAAAGTCTTCTTAATGGCACTCGATGCGGCTCCGGCGTTCACAAAGTCCGCTTCATATACTTGATATTCTAGGTGCATGGCATTGTGTTTTGGTTTGACATCAGAAAATGGGTTGCATACCCGCTTTGAAGAGCAGTCCGCAGGCCTTGAACATGGAGAAGTCGCATTCCATGACCACCATGCCCTCGTCTTCGGCTTCCTCGATCATCTCCTCGGTAGCTTTCTTGCGCCTGACCAAGACGATGATGTCGAGGTTGCCCATCTCGCAGGTGCGGATGGTCTGCATGTTGCAGAGTCCGGTCAAAATAACTGGGTTGTAATCGCCCAAGGTGAGCACGTCGCTCATCAAGTCGGAGGCGAAAGCGCTAGTATGTTCCTCTTCTAGGCGGTCGTGACCGCAAAGTACCTTGGCGTTCAATAATTCTGAAATTTCTCTTAATTTCATTGTATTGTTGATTGTTGTTTGATTATTCTGCCGCAAAAGTAAGAAAAAAACTACAAACACGTTTTGCTTTTCCGATTTCTTTGTAGAATGGCAGCGGTTCTTATGGCAGACATTGTGCTGCCGACATAGAAAATTTATCTCTCCCTCCGCTCAATCACTTCCTTCAAACGATATTTGTCTCCAGTACTCTTGCCAATAGCATCAATGAATTGTTGGTCGTAGCCAGGCGTGTCGTGGCCCCAACGGAGGAACTGGCCGTTCTCGTCCACGCGGCGGATGATTTGGTCGTTGTAGCGGACGATGAGGTGTTTGGCCAACTTGTCCCACCGTGTCATCATCATATCGGCGTAGGCGATGCTCTTTTGGTTGAGGTAACTCTGGCGGTCAGCTGACATCATGTCCTTGATGGCGACAAGCACGCTGTCTTGGTCGGTGAAGTAATAGTTTTCCAACTCGTTCTGTGCCTTGCGCAAGTCGCCAATCATCATGGAATAGCGTGGATAGACCATGTTGGCTACCCAGTTGTTCATCCAGAAGGCCGACTTGTCGCTGAACTCGGCGCGTGGATTGTTTTCGGGACGGAAGCAATCAGGCACCTGGGTGATGCAGCAATAGAGCGGCACGTAGGCCACCATGTTGGCATCGTCGCAATTGAACCAGGTCACACCACCCACGTCATCAGGCAGCCATGACCGCATTTGGCAGCACATGGTGAAACCGGACTGTTGCGTGGCGATGGGACGCTCGCGGAAATAGTCGAGACTGTCGCTGTCCTTGAAGTGCATGGGGAGCGGACGGATGGGCATACCCCACGGACCGGCGGTCATGTCGGCGGTCATATCTAAGGCCGTGCCTTCAAAATGGTCGCGCATGTCTTGTTGCAAGTCGCGCATCGAGAGTGGTTTGTCGGGCTTGATCCAAAGCGGCAGATGGTCGTATTCGCTGAAGTCGCCGTTGAGGTAGGGGAGGTACTTGTCCATCTCCTCGTGGCTGTAATGGTGGCGGAAGAAACTCCACACGCGGGCATCGGCATAGCGCACATTCTCGAAGTCGATGGGGCAGTAGGCATCGCGGAACGAGAAATCCTCGTCCTTTCCGTTGAAATAGCCCCACTCTTTCGCAAAACTGATGACATCAGCGGCATAGACACATTCCACTTCGGGGCGGTTGATGTGCTTGAGGTTCTTGCTGCTGATGCTGGTGTATTTGCCTTTCTTCTCCAAAGGGAACTGCCTGATACGGCTCAAGTTGGCGTGGGCGCAGATGCAGTCGTCGGGGATACGCAAGGCCACCCAAACGGCACCTTTCTTTCCTGGACCTTTGCCGATGATTTCCATGATCCAAGCCTCGTTGGGGTCGCACACGGTGATACTTTCACCGCTGCTATTATAGCCGTATTCCTCAACCAGTTCTGCCATGCATTTAATGGCTTCGCGGGCTGTAGACGAGCGTTGCAAAGCCAAACGCATCAGCGAGAAATAGTCCAACAAGCCTTCTCGGTTGACCAGTTCCAATCGTCCGTCGAAAGTGGTTTCCACGATAGTCACTTGCTTTTCGTTCATCAGGCCCACTACATTATAGGTATATTCCACCTGCTTCACATATTGGCCTTCGTGAGGCGGACCCCATCCATGGATAGCGATAAGTTCACTTTTGGCATGTCGTCCTGAAGGGCTGTAGAACAGCGAACCGGAGAAGCCGAAGCCGTCGCAGTTGTAGGTACACATTACGCTGCCGTCGGTCGAGGCTTTCTTGCCGACAATCAAGTTGGTGCAAGCCATGGCTGCCTCAATGCCGAGGGCCATTATCAAAGAAAAGATAAGCGCTTTTTTCATAGGTTTTGAGATTGAGTGGATGCAAAAATAGCATTTTATTTGATATGGCGGGAAAGTTGGGAGGCAGGGCAAACGCACTAAAATCATGGGAAATTAGTGTGTTATGAACAGATTCTGAAAAGTTATCAACATAATATATTCTTTTACAGTTTATTGCGAATTGTTTCGTATATTTGCCAAAGATTCAAAGGAGGAAGGACATGGCAACAATGTACGAGACTTTCTGCAAGCTGAACGACCCGAGAGTGGTGGGGCGAAGCTCACACAAACTGACCGACATACTGGTTTTGAGCGTCCTGGCGGTGATATGTGGAGCCGACAGT
>JAEEQP010000069.1 GCA_016285355.1 Bacteroidales bacterium | reverse complement strand
TGGCGATGTTTGCTAACAGCATTGATAATAGTAAAAGTTTGATTTTCATATTTTTAATTATTTGTATTTATCACAAAACCTTCAAAACCAACAAAACATTTTTACAGGATTGTCGGAAGCACGCCAACCGGCTGCTTCCTAGCGGCGACACGGTTGTGAAGCCGCTTTTCATTTCTCTCAGAGTTTTGCATTGTTTTGCAGGTTTTGTGATTCAGATTTTAAATTCTAAATAGTTAATCGTCAGACATCTCCTTCGTAAACGCCTCGGCGGCGGCGATGAGGCTGTGGACTGCACGGGGAACAAGTTCCTCAATTTGTGGATTTGCATCCAAAACTTGCTCAAAGCACATCCAGACTGAAGTCCCGCTATCATGCTCATCCTCAAACTCATAAAGCACTGCCTTCACCACCTTATAATTCCAGTTGACATTGTTGCAGGCCATGATGGCTTTGGCAAAATTGTCGTCGGTCACATCGAAGACACCGGGCAGGATGAGGCGAAAGAACATGGGGTCGTCGGCATCGTTCCAAAGGAGAAAGTTCCAGCCTTCGTAGCTGAAATTCAAGCCCAAGTCGTTCCTTTTCGGAGCGATGCCTTGAGACTTCAAATAATTCGACACCAATGTTTTAGTGTTCATCTCGCTTATTTCTTGTTGAATCCGATGCGGGTCTTGGTGGAATAGGTCGGGTTCTTGTATTTCAGCACGTCGACGAGAATTTTCTGTGAAATCGGCACATCGTTGTAGGCGGCGGTCATGGCGGCCTCATTGACGGCCTCGGTAATATCGCCCGCGTTGAAATCGTCCGACATCTTGGCCAACTCGTCGAAATCGAGTTCCTCGCAGGGGCGGTCTTTCAAATGGTCGATGAAAATGTCCTTACGAGCCTCAAAATCAGGCTGCGGCACAAAAAACACACGGTCGAAACAGCCGATGCGCATGATGGACTGGTCAATGAGGTCGGGGCGGTTGGTAGTAGCTACTACGAGGATGCCCTTCTTGGCGCACTCGTTCATCATGCCGTACAAGGCCGAAATCTGTGGCGTGACGTTTTCCTCGCCTTCAGCGTTCGGATTGGGTGCCACAAATTCCAGCTCATCGATGCAGATGACAAACGGAGCCTTGATTTCAGCCGCATCAAACAAGCGTTGCAGGTTGTCGAGCACACCATCCTGATAGATATGCCCCATCTCCGGACCTCTGATGATGGTGTAATTGAAGCCCAATTCCTCTGCAAAGCTCTCAAGAACAAGACTTTTTCCACAACCTGGAGGGCCATAGAGCAACACACCGTTGATGGTCGGAAGTTTGTACAGCTTTGCTTTTTCAGGATTCTGCAAGGCGAAAAGCACCTCCTTGCGCAGTTGTTCCTTCAGCTCATCACGACCTGTAACATTGTCGAAGCCACTGCCTGAGCCTTTTTTGAAAGTGATTGTAGGACCACTGTTGTCTTGTCCTTGCGCCTCGGCTTGTGGCTTTGCCTCTTCCTCTTCCATGCGTTTCGCCAATTCGGGCATCACCTGTTCAAACAAAGCCTGTGCAAACTCAGCAGCCGAAGCGAAACGGTCGTTAGGCTTCTTGGCTAAGGCTTTCATCAGGATAGCCTTCATATAATCAGGCAGTTTCACCTCGTCCGTCTCCAAAATAAGGTCTTGTTTTCTGGCTTTCTTCAGCGCATCGGCGATTTTCTGCTTGTCGCCTTCATAGACTCGCAAATCCATCTCCTCCCACGGCGACTTGCCGAAAATCAGGAAATAAAGGAGTGCGCCTGTGGAAAAGATGTCGCTCTTCACCGTGTAAACCGAGCGGAAAGTCTCGGGAGCGCGGAAATACGGCATCAAATCCTCATCGGCAAAGGTCGGGCGGCCCTTGACCATATAAGAGATGTGCCCCAAGTCGATGATAGTGGGCATCAACATACCGTCATCCAACTCCTGAAGCATGATATTCGACGGCCTTATATCGTTGTGTATCAAGGCGCGGGAATGAATAAACGACAGTCCGCTCAAGACGCAAAGTGTGATTTGCACCGCATCTTCAAGGTCGAAGCGGCCTTCTTCCCTGACGGCATCCAAAAGCAACACGCCACGGTAGAACTCCGTCACGAGGTAATGATATATCGTGTTGCCTTTTTTCACCTCGCCGTTGTCGACATAGCGAACGACGTTCTGGTTTTCGTCCGTGTTCAGCTCCTTGCAGAGTTGAATCTCGTAGACCTCCTTGCCCTCAAAGAGTTGTTCATGCGGAATGCTTCGGAGCTCATAAATCTTCATGAAATACATCATGTCGTCGGGGCCGAGCACCGTATATGATTCAGCGACAATGCCTTTCTTTATGAACGAGTTGATGACATATTTGCCAATCTTCTCCCCTTTTTTGAATGTTTCCATAAGCGATAATTTTGTGCAAAGTTCAAGATTAAATTTGACTTGTGCAAGAGAAGCGGCATTATTTCAACAAAAAAGGCCGCTTTCGCGGCCTTTCGATTGTGTCGAATGTCATTGATTATGCATCAATATTCGCGTATGTCGCATTCTGTTCGATGAACTCGCGACGTGGGGCCACCTCGTCACCCATCAGCATGGAGAAGATGTGATCGGCTTCCATGGCGTTCTCGATGGTCACCTGACGCAAAGTGCGGTGAGCCGGGTCCATGGTGGTTTCCCAAAGCTGCTCGGGGTTCATTTCACCAAGACCTTTGTAACGCTGTACGTCGTAGCCGCTCACCGTGCCGTTCTTGGTCAGCTCGGCCATGCTGGCGAAGCGCTCCTCGTCGGTCCAACAATAACGGATGGGCTTAGTGCCGCGCTTGATGAGGTACAAAGGCGGTGTGGCGCAATACACATAGCCGTTCTCAATCAGTTCGCGCATGTAGCGGAAGAAGAAGGTCAGAATCAAGGTGGTGATGTGGCTACCGTCGACATCAGCATCGGTCATGATGATGACCTTGTGGTAACGCAACTTTTCAAGGTTCAAGGCTTTGCTATCCTCCTCGGTGCCGATGGTGACACCCAAAGCGGTATAGATGTTCTTGATTTCCTCGCTGTCGAATACGCGGTGCTCCATGGCCTTTTCGACATTCAGAATCTTACCACGCAGTGGCAGAATGGCTTGGAAGTTACGGTCGCGACCTTGCTTAGCGGAACCACCAGCGGAGTCACCCTCAACGAGGTAAAGCTCCGTCTTGGAGGGATCACGCTCGGAGCAGTCGGCCAGTTTGCCCGGCAGACTGAAACCTGACAATGCGCCTTTGCGCTGAACCTTCTCACGAGCATTGCGGGCGGCTTGGCGCGCTTGGGCGGCCAACGTCACTTTATCGAAGATAGTCTTAGCTTCTTTAGGATGTTCCTCCAAATAGTCAGACAGTTGCTGACCCACGATGGAGTTGACGATACCCATTACCTCGTCGTTGCCCAACTTGGTTTTCGTCTGACCCTCGAACTGCGGCTCCGGCACCTTCACCGAGATGACGGCTGTGAGACCTTCGCGGAAGTCGTCAGGCGAAATTTTCACCTTTAACTTCTCTAATTTCTCCAACAGACCGCTCTTCTCAGCGTAAGCATTGAACGAACGCGTCAAGCCCGAGCGGAAGCCCTGCAGGTGCGTACCACCTTCGATGGTGTTGATATTGTTGACATACGAGTGCAGGTTTTCCTTGTACTCGTTATTGTATTCCAAAGCGATTTCAACTGGCACGTTGTTCCGCTCGCCCGAAATGTAAATGGGTTCAGGGATGAGTTTCTCACGGTTGGCATCAAGATAGGCAATGAAATCGATAAGGCCGTTCTCAGAATAGAAGGTATCGCTGCGATATTCACCGTTTTCCATCTTCTCACGCTCGTCGGTGAGCTGAATAGTGATGCCATGATTGAGGTAAGCCAGTTCACGCATACGGTTGGCCAATGTGCTGTAGTCGTATTCGGTAGTCTGGAAAATACTGCCATCGGGCTGGAAGGTGATGCGGGTGCCGTTCATGTCGGTCGTGCCCACCACTTTCACATCGTAGAGGGGCTTGCCGCATTCATATTCCTGCTTAAAAATCTGGCCTTCACGGTAGACCTCAGCGGTAAGGTGGGTTGAAAGGGCATTCACGCAGCTGACACCCACACCATGCAGACCGCCAGAGACCTTATAGGAGCCCTTGTCAAACTTACCGCCAGCGTGGAGCACGGTCAAGACCACTTCCAATGCCGAGCGGTGCTCTTTGGGGTGCATACCAGTAGGGATACCACGGCCATTATCCAAAACACTGATGGCGTTGCCTGGCAGGATGCGCACGTCAATCTTGTCGCAATAGCCCGCCATAGCCTCGTCGATGGAGTTGTCAACCACCTCATATACTAAATGATGCAAGCCACGGAAATGGACGTCGCCAATATACATGGCCGGACGTTTGCGCACGGCCTCCAAGCCTTCCAACACCTGAATCTTACTGGCACCATATTCTTCGCTTGCCAATTCTCTTTTCTCTTCTTCAGTCATTTTCTGATTTTTAGGGTTTTTCAAACAAAGGTGCAAAGATACATAATTTTTCGGCACGATGGTCAAAAAAGTTGAAAATTTTGTTTTTTATCCAAAATGGCTCTACGGGGCTAAAAATGGGCAAATTTTGGAAACGCCAAAAAAACTTACACACAGGAAAAAAGAAAAGCCCTATCCCAAGGAAAGGACTTTTCAAGGCGTATAAGGCACTTTGTCGAACCGACATCATAAGAAGCTGCTGCCACCGATAAACTGCCGCAGCATGGAGGTGGCCGGAATCTCCTTGTCGGAGACTGGCGTGAAATAATGCAGGAAACGCAACAGACGGTGTGCCTCGGTGTATTCTGGGCAGTTATGCGGCACGGTAGCCAAGATGCTCTCAGCATGGTTGCGCATGACGGCGAACTCCAACAAATAAGCTGAGTTGAACATCACGTCTGCGTTTTCCTGATAGGGATTGATCCACTTTTCCTCAGCCTCACACACACTATACCACTGGCTGATGGTCTGACGCGCAGTGAATGCACCTTTATTATAATCGCGCACGATACGGCGCAAAAGGCGGTTGTCATCAGTCAGAATGATATTGTGATCGTCCAAGGCCGTGCTGGTCAAGGTGGAGATGAAGATGCGGAATTTTGTAGACTCAGGGATTTGCTCCGTCAGCATAGGATTCAACGCATGGATGCCTTCCAACAACAAAACGGAACCCTTCTTCAATTGCAACTTTTTCCCATTATATTCGCGCATACCTGTAACAAAGTTATATTCAGGCACTTCGATTTCCTCGCCTTTCAACAGGGAAATCAAATCGCGTTCAAGGGCGACATGGTCGACGGTCTCGAAATTGTCGAAATCGTATTTGCCATCAGGCAGTTTGGGTGTATCCTCTCGGTTGACGAAATAGTCGTCCGTCGAAAACGAGATAGGTTTCAGTCCGCAGGCTTTCAGTTGAATGCTGACGCGGCTACAGAAGGTGGTCTTACCGCTACTGCTTGGTCCGGTAATCAAGACCAAACGGACAGGATTCTCGCTGTGATAGCGACGGTCAATCTCCTCGGCTATCTGAACGATTTTCTTCTCTTGCAAGGCCTCAGCCACCTGCACCAACTCATGCGCCATTCCGTTTTGGCAGGCATGGTTGACATCGCCTACCGTACTCAGCCCCATGATTTCGTTCCACTTCAGGCTTTCCGAAAACACCTCAAAAGTCTTGGGTTGGTCTTGCATTTCGGCCAAACGGTCGGGATGATTGCGGTCGGGGATGCGCACCAAGATGCCGTCACGATAGGTCTCGATGTCCCAAATATTAAGGTAGCCGGTAGAAGGCACCAAGCGGCCATAATAATAGTCCGTTGTGTTGTCCAAGGTGTAGTAGTCTGTATAGGCTTTACCACTGGTTTCCAACAGTTTCACCTTATCTTCAAGTCCCAATTTACTGAACATACTAATGGCATCCTCAATGCGGGCCTCATGGCGATGGAACTGGATATCATCGGCCACGATAGCCCTCATCCGCACCCTGAGCGCGGCAATATCGTTGCCATCGAGAATCTTGCCGTCGCTTTTCTTGATTCGACAATAAAAACCCTTTGAGATAGGATGCTCCATGTTCATTTTGCTGCCAGGAAAGAGGTCTTGCGCGGCCTTGTAGAGCAGGAAACTCAGTGACCGGAAGTACACCAAACGCGCCGTGTGATGAGTGAGGTCAAGAAACTCCACATCGCGGCTATTGTAGACGCGGAATTTCAATCCCTGCGACACATTATTGACCTTGGCCGAAATAATGGGATAAGGTTTTTCGAACTCAAATTCGGGCAACATCTCCAGCAAGGTCATGCCTTCATTGAACTCCTTGGTAGTCTTCGTATTGACGCAATAAACTTGAATCATAGCTCAGTTTTAGTATCTTATAACTTATTCTATTTCTTGATTTTGCACACGATTCACGGCATCAATGGCCAGCTGATAGTCGGGGCGGGCCTTGAGCACTTCCTTGTAAATCCCCATGGCCTGAGAATAATCGCCCATCTGCTCCAACACACGACCTTTATTGTATTTGGCATCGAGATAATTCGGGTTGACCGCCAAAGCCTGATCGAAATACTCCAAAGCGGCCTGATTATCCTCAAGATACACATAGTTGACATAGCCCTTGTTGAATAGCACGATGTAGTTGTCGGGACGCTGCATCAGCAAAGTGTCGTAATGCAGCAAGGCCTCTTCTGGTTCGCCGTGGCTTTGGAGGTACAGTGCCAATTCGTAACGTGCAGTCGGAAAATCGGGGAACTGCCGCTGCGCTTTGCGGAGATAGTCCAAAGCGTATGGCGGTTGCTGCACGGCATAGATGCGGCTGATTTGCTCCACAGGGTCATAGAAACTGGCATCCTGTTCCGAAGCCAACTGGAAGTTTTTCAGCGCATTAACTGTATCCTGCTTGGCAGCCATGTAGCACATACCTTTCACGAAATAAGCCCTCGGATTGTAAGAGGAAAGACTCAAAGCCTTGTCAACATAGCCGATGGCAAGGTTGAAATTCTGCTGCAAGAGGTTCAGTTCGGCCAATTTCACCAAAGGACGTGCATCCAAAGAATTGATTTCCACCGCCTTGTTGAGTGTCGCATTGATATTATCCTGGTCGCCCAAAGCATAATACACATCGGCCAACAAAAGATAGGTGTCGATATTGTTCGGGTCGAGTTGTAGCGACTTATTGATATCAATCATGGCCTGCCCGATTTGCTCGTTGGCGAAATAGGCCTTGGCGCGGTTTTGATAGAGTCGGGCATCGGTGCTGTCCATAGCGATGGAGTCTGACAGCAATTTGATAGCCTCATTGACTGTCACTGGTGCCTTGGGCTCTTGCGACTTGGTTTCTTGTTCAGGTTTCGGCGTGTTGTTGCAGGCAAAGAGGGCGAGCAAGACACTGAATAATAGGAGTTTTTTCATCATGGTTGTAAAATCAATTTTTTAAAGCATCGGGGCCTTCGACAGGCTCAGGCACCCTCAACTCAAACAAAAGCAAAGGTCCCTGAGCCTGTCGAAGGGCCCAATTATGAGCTATTCTTCACTCTTCTCCAACGCCTCGAAAATCTTAGCCGTCAGTTCGTCGGCGAGTTCGGGGTTGTCTTCGATGAGTTTTTTCACTGAGTCGCGGCCTTGGGCAAGCTTAGATTCACCATAGCTGAACCACGAGCCGCTCTTCTTGATGATGCCCATCTCCACACCGAGGTCGACGATTTCGCCTGAACGTGAAATACCCTCGCCATAAAGAATGTCAAACTCAGCCTTGCGGAACGGTGGGGCCACCTTATTTTTGACAACCTTCACTTTGACCCGGCTGCCCAGCACATTCTCACCATCTTTGATTTGGCTAATCTTACGGATGTCGATACGCACGGAGCTATAGAACTTCAAAGCGTTACCGCCTGTGGTGGTTTCTGGGTTGCCGAACATCACGCCAATCTTCTCGCGCAGTTGATTGATGAAGATGCACACGCAGCCCGTCTTATTGATAGTGGCAGTGAGCTTGCGCATGGCCTGGCTCATCAGTCGGGCTTGGAGACCCATTTTGCTGTCGCCCATTTCGCCTTCTATTTCGCTCTTAGGCGTCAAGGCAGCCACGGAGTCGACAACGATGACATCGATGGCACCAGAGCGGATGAGGTTCTCGGCGATTTCGAGGGCTTGCTCGCCATAGTCAGGCTGTGAGATGAGGAGATTCTCGATGTCCACGCCGAGTTTAGCGGCATAGAAGCGATCGAAGGCATGTTCCGCATCGATGAAGGCGGCGATGCCACCCTTCTTTTGGGCCTCGGCCACGACATGCAAAGCCAGCGTGGTTTTACCTGAGCTTTCGGGTCCGTAGATTTCGATGATACGGCCTTTCGGCAGACCACCCACACCGAGGGCGTAGTCTAATCCAATCGAGCCAGTGGAGATGCTCTCCATCTTCTCGGCCTCGGCGCCAAGACGCATGATGCTTCCCTTGCCAAAGCTCTTCTCGATGTTTCCCAATGTGGCTTCCAAAGCCTTCAGTTTTTCCTGCCTCAGTTTTGCAGCTTCTTCTTGTGTTTTTTCTGTAGTCATGATTGTGGGGTTTTTAATAAGTTAGTATTTAATGATTTAAGATTTAAAGATTCAAGATTTTTGATGTGAGATACAATTCAATATTAAAAGTTACAAAAATAGTAAAATTTGTGTTATTGACATTAATTTGGGTTTATTTTTAAAAACAGACTTGCTAATTATAAAAAAGTTGTATTTTTGCCTTGGGAAACATCGGATACAGTACCGTTTGAACCTGCCTCTTTATCGGCATTTGTTGCAGGTTGCGAAGTATTACTGGAAGCCGGTTCCTCATTCTGCAATTCGGAAGCAGACCAGATGTTTTCCTTATTTCTCCCATACCTTTTCGACAAAACACCAGCACTATTGACATTCCAATAGGTATCATCCTTTGACAATTGTACCCATAGAGTATTGTTATGCTCATCAGCGAGTTGAACTAAGTAGGTTTGATTTTCTTCTTCAACCGAGTTCCTATATGTGTTGCCTTTTTTAATGCTATTATAGTTTTGCGCAACGTATGCCACAAAAGCGACAACGGTTTTAAAACCAGCTTTCCTGATTTGGTCGCCGTGACGAATTTCGATATGCATCAATCCGTTGCTTCTATCACCTATCGACAAGCGGATGGGTGCAGGCGGTAGGTTTTGTTCCATTGTGATATATCCAAAGTCAATGCCTCCATCGGGGGCTTCTACAAACGGCAGGCCGTTTTGATCCAAAATTGTTGAAATGCGGTATTCCATCGTTAATGAGATTTGATGCCGCAAAGTAACGAAGCTTGTCAAGAAAAAGCCGTTGAACAAACGTTTGTTGTCGACAGTAGTCGTTTGTTGTCGTTTGCTGTCGGGTATATTATTGGTTTACAAAAAGATAATAAAGAAGCGTTTTTTCCGTTATTGCAGTACCTTCCCCACCGCCTCTTCAATCTGGGTGCCTCTTAGTCCTTCGGCGACAATGCTGCCATCGGGAGCGAAGAGGATGATGTATGGTATGCCGACGATGTTGAACCTCTCCGCCAGTGCCTGCGATGGGTCAAGCATCTGGGGATAATGGATGCCCAGATTCTTCAAGGCCATTTCCGTCGCTTCCTGCTTGTCGTTCACCGGCACACCAATGACGACCAAACCCTTTTCGCGATACTTTTCGAAAACGGCAATCACATTGGGTGCCTCGGCCTTGCAGGGCACGCACCATGAAGCCCAGAAATCCACAAGCGTGTAGTTTCCTGCCCCCACATAATCCTCAAAAGTACCCTGTTCTTTGACGATCTCTCCGCTTTCCAAAAGCGTGATCATGGCTTCTTCAGGCAATGACTTCAGGTGCTCGTAGTATCCACCCAATTGGGCATCCGCCTTGACGGCTTTCCCGCCTTGTTCATATAATGCGATGAATTCGTCCTCGTCGGCAAATTCAATCAAGAAGTTCAAAGCCTGCGCACCAATGGCATCGGCCTTATGTGCTTGATAGACTTCACGGCAATGAGTAGCCATCTTGTTGGCCAATTCTTCACTTGTTTTCATTTTCCCTATCGAGTCGCCGGCTTCCTCCAAAGTGCTAATCGTTTCAATATCATTTAAATAGGTATCCATCGCCCATTGCTGAAAATCTTGGATTTCTTGCGAGAGAGGACTACCCGATATTTTTGACTTATCATCAGCAATGTCAACCGTGATCTTCTTGACATCCGGGATGAGCGGAATGGGGTCATAGTACATGGATCCCTCAGAATAATACGAGTCTTCCGTGGGCAAGGCACCTCGGATGATGCTGACACCCGCTTCTGGATCGATCTCACATTTCAAGGTAAAGGCACCGTCTTTAACAGTCGCCACGTCCAACACGGTGCCCGACATATCCACCAGTCGCACGGAATCCACCGGATCCGTCAAAGTACCGCTGATGGTGCACACGTTATCATTATTGCAGGCACAAAGCACTGCGAAAGTCAATAAGGAAAGAAGAATACGTTTCATAGCACAACAATATTAAAGTGATGGGCAAAAATACAACTATTTTTGATTTGGGCATGAGGGTGTTTTGGTTTTCTTTTTCTTCTGCGGAGGTTGAAACCGTCCGATGAATTAAAAGCATCCTTTCAGCATACTTGAGACCTTCTTTACCTGCGGAGGTTAAAACCGTCCGATGAATTAGGGCCGTCCTTTCAGGACTTTATCGCCTTTGATAGAAGAATGACTTTTTTCCCATAAAGCTACATCCTTTCGAAGAGTTTTCCTACTTTTGTGCTCTGAAGTCGAGGCAGAGTCCTGAAAGGACGACCCTACCACAAGCGTGGGTGCAACCCTCGCCCTGCCCCGAAGGTGCGAAACAACAAACTCAACCACCATGGAAAGCTCACTCGTAAAAAACGACATCCACCTCATCTTCCATATCAAGTACCATAGCATGGAGATACGTGACGAGGACCTTGGCCAAGTGTTTGCCTACATTGGTGGTCTCATCCGCAACATGGGCGGCATCCCTATCGCCATCGGCGGCATCGGCAACCATGTCCACATCCTCACCTCGTTACCCAAGACCATCGCCCTGTCCGACTTCGTAAAGAGCATCAAGGCATACAGTAGCAAGTGGATCAAGACCTTGGACGAAAGCTATTACGAAGGATTCTGCTGGCAGGCGGGCTATGGAACCTTCTCGGTGGATTACAGAAATCTTGACCAAACCGCGCAATACATCCGCAACCAAGCGGAGCACCATCATCGCACAGACTGGAGAGATGAATACCAGCAACTTTTAGACGAGGCGGGCATTGAATTTGATGAGCGGTATGCGTTTGAGACTGACTAGGTTTTTGGTTTCTATGCTCATATAAGCGGAGGTTGCACCACCGCTTGACATCGGGTCGCCCTTTCAGGGCTTGGATGGCAGGCTGGGATACTACAAAATGAAACCACTAATAAACTCTCGTAGCCTCATTTCTTCCGTTTCCATATTGGCGACATAATCACTAAACGATGCACATTTTTGGTCAACATTCATTCCGAGAATCGACATTTGACCGCCGTAGCCGTTCAGCATTTTGGCAATGGATTGATTGCTACTTGAAACTGGTACAGCAAAGCCTCCGTAATTGAGTTTCAGAATATGCATATACGAGATTACTTGGTACAAATCAGTAGTTTGGACCTTACTTATATCCTCATAACCTTTGTATTTTGCATCAAGAACCATTTTTTGGCTATAAAAATCCGGATAACAAACACCCGCATGGTCAAAAAACAAGTACTTCCGACCTTTTCCTGTTTTGTTTTGTGGATGCTCAAAACCTATATTCTTCAAAATAGTGTTCAAATATTCCTCCCACAACCATGCTCCATCAAACAAGACACCGTATATCCGTTCCTCTTCCCTACCATATTTCATTTCCTCATGGCGAAGAATCCTTACGCAAAGTCTTTGTAAATCACGATATTCATTGAAATACGGATGATTGATTGGCCTTTTATTCAAATTGATAATCCGATTTCTATTATTTCGATTATAACTCGGCGTCGCATTGTTTATCATGCCGACCGCTTCTTTGGTCTCTTCGTCATTATTGAGGATATTCCCACGATAGGGATGGCTTGCGATATATTCTATAGTGTGTCTAACAAGTTGAGTGACAGAATTATCCACAGCATATTCCCGTGTGGTATATGCCACTTTCCCCGCAAATGGGTTGTTTTGTCGTATATGATGCTGAATGTCAATTCTTCCACGAACATTGGCATCATTATAGTGTCGGGTTTGATACTCTTTGTAAAGTCCTTGTCGCAATGCCCGTTTCAAGAAAGCGGGAAACAGATAAATCAGAAAATCGAAAACACTTTCTTTGTCGGAATCATGTTTCAGGTCGAAAAGATTGATAGCGAACACTTTCTGTAACATATAATGCAGAAAATAGTCGCCTTCTTGCTGTGCAAAACGAGAACGGATAGAAACTTGTGTGTCATTACAGCCGACAAAACCCATAATGTTTCCGGTTACCAATTGGTTTTCACTGTTAATGGTAAAGATATGTTCCGTTCCAATCTTGTCGCCGTATTCGTCAAGAGATTGAGGAAAAACGAGCAAACTGCTTCCCTCGTCCGAACACAGTTCGGCAATGGAAGGTTTGGCCATCCGTTTCAGGTCGTTAAGTTCTTGACCCTCTGGAATGGCTGCCGTAATGCTATTGTCCTTGGTCTGAATCATCCATTCTGAGATTCGCTATTGCCATCATAGGCTTTCTTCAATTTCTCCAACTGCCGCTCCGCATCACGGTTGCCGCGAAGATATTCGGAAAGCAAGCCTTTTAAATGGTATTCCCATAACTTGTTAAAATCGCCATCATATTCATCCAGTTTCAGGAAATAGGCGGCTCCGATTTGGTATGACTTGTTCAGTCCAAGTTTTTCGTCACAAATGGCTTTGTTCAAAGCGGTCATCCGTTTTTTGATTTCCTCAGCATGGGTCATACTGTCTTTCATGGCCTCGAAACTCTCCTCCGCTGTGACTTCTTTCCATGCAAAACGACGGCGCATAGCAAAATCCATGCTTTCCACGCTTCGGTCAATATCGTTCATTGTGCCGATGATATAGACATTTTCAGGAACATAGAACCCTTCCTTGAACACATCGCCATCTTCCACCATATTCTGGTATTGGGTTTGCACAATACCATCCTTCCCTCTATAACCTGGGTCGATGGAGAAAAACAACTCTCCGAAAATCTTCGAAATTTCGCCACGGTTGATTTCGTCGATGATGAAGACAAAATGTTTGTCTGTTTGCACATGTTCAGAAGTGTATTTTCGGACAATACCTAATGCCGCTTCCGCAGAGATGTTTGCGCGATATACTGTGGCAAGAGTAAAAGTTTTGCCTTTGTTCAAGTCAACAATATTCTCCTTTATTCCTTTAACCAACCATTTTACAGTCCTATACCTTGGAAATCTTTCTCCTTCTTCCCTATACTCATATTCTCCTGTAACGACTCCTATAGCATCTATTTCTTTGGCTGAATAGCAAGACATGATAATATCACCAATTTGCATAGTAGATTGGAATGCTCGAAGCACATTTTTCCCACCTAATTGAAAGTCTGAGAAATCATCAAAATCTTCCAC
>JAEEQP010000026.1 GCA_016285355.1 Bacteroidales bacterium | reverse complement strand
TTTCAATGACAGAAAACTTGACCGTTTGTCGCAAATCTTGTTTCATGGCATCAATCTGCATCTTCATCTCGGCTTCCGCTTTTATCAATTGCTTGTGCCTATATTGCAAAATCAATATGATAAAGGCGGCGATAAATAGCAATATACTGATAATCAGTATCAAGCGATGCCTTAAAATGATTTTCCTATTTAAGGAATTTTGCAGACTTTCATAATCATATTGCTGTTGAATGCGGTAAACGTTTTGTTCCTGTAGTTGATACATCACCTCAAATAAGACTATTCCATGTTTTTCACGCCATATCAAAGCCTTGGGTGCATCTCCTCGGCTTTCCGCAAATCGGGAAAGCTCATTATAGGCAGACAATTTAGTTTCATTTTTTACATTGGCGGTAGGTAAGATTTCTTCTAAATAGAGATAATACAATGCCGCAGAATCCATACTACCCGCAGCCATAAAAGTCTTACCCATATTGAGATAATAAACAAACAATTCTGTATCATCAAAATCATAATCTTTGGCTGTCTTTCTGAGGCACTCAATAGCTTGGTCAAATTCTCCTTGCTGGCGATATAAAACGGAATAATTGTTCAATGCCTTGTGCTTCACCTTTTCCGAACCGCTCAATTGGCAATAATCAAGGCTTCGCTGTAAGCAAAACTCCGAACTATCGTTTTGATTCAATAGCATATAAATAACGGCTTTGCTGTTTTCTATTGTAGCTTGTTCGGCATATCGTTTCCCAAAATAATTACCAGAAGTTTTAAATAGAAACAGTGCCTCCTGTTTTCTGTCTTCTTCATATAGCATTTTCCCCATTTTATATTGTGCTCGTGCTACCGTAAGGCTGTCATTAACCATCACGCCATACCGCTCCGCATCTTTAAACGACTGCATAGCGGCCTCTTTTTCGTTGTAGTGTTGTTGCACGAAACCGCTGTAAAGTGCGGCTTGGGCGGCTTTGTCGTATTGCTTTTTTCGGGCGTAATAGGCGGCGGCGCGTTCCAAATCGGGGCTGGTGGAAAGGAAAGGTTTGTCGTCGAAGAAATCATCGTCCATCACAGGCGAAATGGTAGAGACGGTGCACGCACCGTCTCCCGAAATGCCGTTGTTGCCGTCGTTTGAGACGGTGCGTGCACCGTCTCTACAGCCAAACAGGGCCTCAGCCTGCAAGAAAGCCATGTCCATACGCTGACGTTCGCTAAGGTTTGCAGGCATCCGCAATACGCTGTCAATCAGGCTAACGGTGCTATCAGGCTGGGTGTCGGCCAACTGTTCGGCAAGGGCTATCATGCGCCGTGCCTCACGTGTGGGCGTGTGGCAGGCCACAAGGGCCAACAAAACAAGGATTCCTATAAAACCATACCTTTTCACACCTGCAAAAGTAAGAAAAAACAAACAAAAAAAGGCGTAAAAATCCCTTTCGAGACCATTACGTCTTCATCATTTATGTTTGGAAACTTATTCCAAAATCACTTTACCACCAACTTGAAGCCTACGCCATGAACGTTCTGGATGTCCACGTTGGGTTCGTCCTTGAAGTATTTGCGCAGCTTGGTGATGTAAACGTCCATCGAGCGGGCGTTGAGGTAAGTGTCTTCTTTCCAAATGAGTTGCAGTGCCTTGGAGCGTTCCAGCGTGTTGCCCATGTTCTCGCAAAGGAGCAGGAGCAGGTCGGCTTCCTTTGAGGTCAGTTTTATGGACTCGTCGCCTTTGGTCAGCTCATGACGCGGTGCATCGAAAGTTATGTCGCCCAGATGGAACACCGAAGGCTGTGCCTGGATTTGGACATACGAACTCCAGCGTTGCCAAACCTGCACGCGGGCCAACAGCTCGTCCATGCTGAACGGCTTGGTGATGTAATCCTCCGCGCCAATGCGGAAGCCTTCCAAAATGTCCTCTTGTTCCTTTTTGGCCGTCAGGAAGAGGATAGGCGTCATCTTGCTGGTGGTTTTGATGCGTCTTGCCAAGGTGAAACCATCCATCACCGGCATCATGACATCGAAAATGCAAAGGTCATAATCCGATGCATTGAAACTGTCAAGTGCTTCCTGTCCGTTCGAACATAATGTGGTGAGATAACCTTTCGAGTCAAGAAATGCCTTGAGAATCATTCCCAGATTCTTGTCGTCTTCGGCTAATAAAATTCTAATTTGTGACATAGCGGTAAAAATAAAAATAATAAAATAAGCCTTTGATTAAGTGGATTCAATAAGTTGCTCGTTTAGTCTGAAAAAAGTGTCGCAAAAATATGAATTTCGCTGAAATAATAACAAAAAATTTCTCAAAAAATTGTATTCTAATCAAAAGTTTTTTTCCTTATCTTCGCAGCATCTTAATATTCAGAAATTATGAGAATCGACCTTACGCATGTCCAACCGTTTTTGGACGAAAAAGTTAAAAACGACTTAGAATCAAGAATACCAGAAATTTACAACACGGTGTACCATAAAACTGGTGCCGGAAACGACTTCCTCGGCTGGGTTGACCTGCCTTCCGAAATCGACGAAAGTCTGTTGGCCGACATTGAAAAAACTGCCGCCATGCTGCGTCAAAAGTCGGAAATTTTCGTCGTCATCGGCATCGGAGGCTCTTATCTCGGTGCTCGTGCCGTCATCGAAGCCTTGCAAAACCACTTTGCGCCGCTTACCAACGACATGCCTCTCATCGTCTATGCCGGCCACAACATGAGCGAGGACTACCTGCACGACCTGATGGCCATCCTCGACAAGAAGGATTATTCCTTGGCCGTTATCTCCAAGTCAGGCACGACGACCGAACCTGCCATCGCTTTCCGCATCTTGAAACAACACATTATTAATAAATATGGTGAAGCTGAAGCCGCCACACGTATCGTGGCCATCACCGACAAGGCTCGTGGTGCCCTCAAGCAGTTGGCCAACGTGAAAGGCTACAAGACCTATATCGTCCCCGACGATGTGGGTGGACGCTTCTCAGTGTTGACGCCTGTGGGTCTGCTGCCCATCGCCATGGCGGGCATCGACATCCGCGCTTTGGTGAAGGGTGCCGTAGAGATGGAGAAGCAATGCAAAGAAAACCAGACGCTTGCCAATCCAGTTTCGCAATATGCGGTGGTGCGCCAAACCCTGTATGCCCAAGGCTTGACCAACGAAATCATGGTCAATTATGAGCCGCGTCTGGTGTATTTCAGCGAATGGTGGAAACAACTCTACGGCGAGAGCCACGGCAAGCAGCACAAGGGCATCTTCCCCGCTTCGGTCACCTTTAGCACCGACCTGCACTCGATGGGACAATACATCCAGGACGGCCTGCGCAACCTCTTTGAGACCGTGATTTCAGTCGAAAACTCCAACCACGAGTTGCGCATCCCGATGGAAAACGAAGACCTCGACCAACTGAACTACATCGCTGGAAAGCGCATCTCTGAAGTGAACCACAAGGCAGAACTCGGCACCGTTTTGGCCCACGAAGACGGCGGTGTCCCGAACCTGCGCATCGTCATCCCCAATGTCTCCGAAAAGGTTTTAGGCGAATTGATTTATTTCTTCGAGATGGCTTGTGCCGTCAGCGGTTACATGCTCGATGTCAATCCATTTGACCAGCCTGGCGTGGAAGCCTATAAGAAGAACATGTTCGCACTGTTGGGCAAGAAAGGGTTTGAGGAGCAAACTGCTGCGCTGAACAAACGCTTGTCTTGAATGCTGAATGAGGAATGCTGAATGAGGAATGTGGGAAGTGGTCGCTTCGCGCCATTCAGCATTCCACATTCAGAATTAATTACTATCTTTGCAGTCCAAAATCAACAGTAACATCTAAAATGGACGTACCTAAAGACGACGTAAACTCCCAGTTTACATTCACTTACGACGACATCAAAGGCACCGTGCACGTGGTTGACCACCAAACGGGCGAAGAATATGACCTCTTGAAGGAAGACACAGGCTGGTTTGATGCCGAATTCAAATTTGACGTATAAAAACAATTGTAGAGACGCGGCGCGCCACGTCTCTACAATGTTCATACAATACAATTGGTTTATTTCACCACCAATTTCTTGGTCACGACGGCACCGTTCTTCTCAATGATATTGACGAGATAGATGCCCTTGTTCCAGTTGGTAGCATCGATATTGACGACCTTGCTGCCTTGCTGTTCGCAGACTTTTTGTCCGACGAGGTTATAGACCTCCACCTTATCTACATTCGCGCATTCAACGGTAAATTGGCCTGTGGTCGGGTTGGGATAGAGACTTGTGGTCTTGTTGGATATTGGTTCCTCCACACCAAGAGTAGTAATACCATATGCCCGAATCATCCACGTGTAACCTGGCATACCTGCTACCGACAAATCCATCCAGTGAGAACCATCCAATGACACCCAACGACCGTTAGGATTGCCAGTGACATCATTGCTTACTGCCGCAGGATACAAATCGAACTGTCCTGGAAGTTGTTTGAACACTATCCAAAGGTTTTGTGTTCCATCTATAGAAATGGGATTGTTAAGTTCATAATAATGGTATCCGACTTCGCCCGATGGAGAAAAAGTCTCCGAACTGATAGGCAAGGAAGGGGCATTTTCACCACCGATGTAAATATCAAGACCAAGGTCGTGTTGGTTGTATGCCGTTTCGTATAAGGCAACCTTTGTTAAGGTTTGCAATCCAAAGGCTTGAAGCATATCTGATGGAAACATTACACCCCAAACCAAATTACCGCCCACGCCGACTTCAGAAAGATAAACCCCATCATCATAGAAAAGCTCAATTTCTTCTGTGGTGGCGTTTTGTTGTGCATAAACACCTGTTACAAACGAGATGAACAGAATAATGAATGACAGTTTTTTCATGGTTTTGGATAGTTGAAATGGTTTTGTTGTAGAGACGGTGCATGCACCGTCTCTACTATTTTACCGTTTATCTCACTACCAGTTTCTTGGTCACAACAGCACCATTCTCCTCAACGATATTGACGAGATAGATACCTTTGTTCCATTCAGTGGCGTCGATGTTGACGACCTTGCTGCCTTGCTGCTCGCAGACCTTTTGTCCGACGAGGTTATAGACCTCCACCTTATCTACATTCGCGCCTTCCACGGTGAATTGGCCTGTGGTCGGGTTGGGGTAAAGTTTGGCTTCGGCAGGGAGTTCAGTAACGGTTAAAATGTCCTCGTTGATGTAAACGGCTATTTCGAAAACACCATAATCCGTTTCGATTTCGATGCTTGTTTGCACATAACCTTTTGCGAAATCCTTCAAACTCACGAACATAAAGGCTTCATCGCCATTGAATTCCAAATCGAAAGGTGGGGTAGGGGTTGTTTCAATATTCAGATAATCAGTGTCTTTCTCGGCAATGGAAAATACCCTGATTATAGGGACAAAAACAGATTTGTTGAAGAAAGCTGATTCTATGACCAGAGTTGGGTCATCAAAATACATTACATCTTGGTACACGAAATTCACCATGCCTTGTTTGCTTATCATAGCAGTCACAAATTTTTCTCCAACAGAGGTCTGGACCTTTATCAAACTTGAAACATACTCATCAGATGCACGATTCGTTTTTAGCGGAAAACTGAAAAGGAAACTAACCGAAATGGATTCTCCAACTTGCAGGTTGTAGGGAAGGTTTTGAGTGTCAGGAAGCAAATATCCACCTTCCTCGGTTATGGAGTTGATTTGAACCGTGGCATTGGTTTGGTTTTCGATGGTAAAAGATTGTATGTCGCCATTTTGTTCAAACCACAGTGTATCAGGCGTAACAATCAATTCACCTGTCGGCTGATGTGCCCCCACGGTGAAATGATGCGGGTCGAGGTCGGCAAAGACGGGTTGCGTATAGCGGTGTCCCGATTCGTCGGCACCAAACACGTAATAGTCAATCTCGGAGCCGCCTTGATACCCCGTAATGTAGCCGACATATTCGTCAGGATTGCCGGTGGCGGTCATGTGGGCCACTTGGTAGGTGCCGCCGTCGATGCTATAATAAACAAGGAGTGAATCTTGTTTCAAATTGGCACCGCTGTAAGTGATGAACTTGGAAACAACAGGGATGGATTCCTGCCATTCTTGCTCACCGAAGAGCACATCGCGGTGGTCGACGAAGAGCATGTTGAAATCCATCACGCCACGAGTGCGGCAGTGCAAAGCATCAGTGTTTTCCCAGCCACTATAACCACTGCTGGGCACACCAATGATTTCATAGCCGGGCATAGCCTCTTGATAAACGGCCAAGGCATCATTGTTATAGGTGTTGTTGGAGCCCAAAGGGACATATACGGTCTTGTTGAGAATCAGGCTGTTGGTGTAAGGTGCGAGGGTGTAGCCACCGGGTTCGTCCACACGATACACGCGGTAAGGATAGCCCCAGCAGCAATTGGTGGTCTCGAAATATTCAGCCACCTGTTCGTAATAAGGATAACGTGGGTTGCTTTGTGGCAGACGTGCAATCAAAATCTTGTCGGGAGCGAGGTACTTGCCCCAGCAGTCCACATGGGCGATGTAGTCGCCTTGCGGGTCGATGGTCACATGATAAGGATCGATGCCGAGGTAGTCGCTCATCTTTTGGCGGACAGTGGCTTCATTGATGCCATAGTCTTGCAGGTTTTCCTGAAAAACCAGGTCATCACTCACGCCGTGGCCGCGACCGTCCTCCATCATATTGCCGCCGGTGTGTTCAAGTCTCATGCCGTACATGGGGATTTCCCAGAAGTTGGCGAACACCTGCGACATGTTGTCGTCGTTGGGGCGCGGACGGTTGTAGATGTTGTCGACGATGGCGGGGTTGCGGTCCTCGAAGATGTACCACGGACCATAGTCGCGCACCCAGTAGGAGTCGGACTGGGCGTTCACGAAGGTGACATTGTTCATGTTGACACCCGCACTTTGGAAGGAGTTTTGTGCTTGGTTTTGCTGACTGTTGCTGACGATGCAATACACTTGGCAATTGTCGGCCAATTGTGCCACAAGGCTAGTCGGGATGCCCAAAGGGTAGCGGATCATCACGCCCTGCATGGGCTCAAACTCAGCCACGAAACGCGGCTCGCCAGTTGGCGGGTCCGTCTCGACGAAGTTCATCCCACGCGAGTGGTCGTACATTTCTTCTTCGGAGAGATAGTGCCATCTCATCCAATCGGGTTTCTTGTTGTCCTGAGCCTGCATGGTGGCGGCCATCAGGAGCATCATAGCGAAAATAGAAAGTGTTTTTTTCATAATTCGAAAAATTTGCGGCAAAGATAAGAAAATGTTCTGACTTACATCAGCTTCTGATAAAACTGCCACCACTTGTCGGGCAGTTCGTTGCGCATGGCTTGGTCGTAGTCTTCCTTCGAGCAGGGGATGAAATGGTGTCGCTCGTAACGTTGGTCGGCGTTTTGCAGGAACGACATGTCCATCCACCACTTACCTGTGATTTTGTGGCATAGGAAGACTATATCGCTCTGATTATCGCCGATTTGCACATTGTAACGCTTGAAGTCGGTGCTTTCCAAAGTGGGCACATCGTCCTGACGGTTGGCGAAACCTTCGATGAAATACCAAATCATCTCGGCGATGAGGTTGGCCGTGCGCGAGTTGATGTCGTAGTGCGGGTTGTACTCGAAGAAGCCGATGGACGAGAGCTTGTAACTCAGGCCGGCATAGCGCGTCATGCGGCAAGCCTCCTCACCATTGAAGCCGTTGGGCGAGGCATTTTTCACGCCTGGTGCGTCGGCGGCACGGATGGCCGAGATGTCGAAACTCAGAAGGTTGGCATTGCGGATGAGCGGCTCAGTCAGTTCGATGTTTTGCTTGATGCTGCCCAAACGATAGGCATCGAAGAGCAACTGTTTCATCAGCTCAATATTCTCGATGTCAACATAATACGACTGGTAGCCAATGTTGGTGAAGTTGAACAGGAAATTGGGCTGATGTAGGATGATATGGCTCAGATAGGAATGCGAGTTGAGGGCTTCCTTGTCGTTGCCGATGTCAAACATGGGGTCGACGGCGGCGATGTTGATAAGTTTGCCTGTCGGCTCGTACACTTGGTACATCGTGTAGGTGAGGTCTTGTCCCGCCCCGATGATGATGGGTACAGTCTTGTTCTTCATCAATTCGGTAAGCACCTGACTGACGGCATAATAGGTGTCGTTAAGTTCTTTCCCGATTCTGATATTGCCCAAGTCGACGATATGCAACTGAGGCCAGTGGTTGAAAAGCGGATAAAGGGCTTTTCGGATGTAATCCACGCCGTCAGCGCAGCCTTTGTTGTCGACCGCGCCGCGTTCTTCCTTGACGCCTATGAGGGCCAAATCAGCACCTTCAAGGTCGGGGAAAGTGTCCTCATTGCGGTAGATGTTGATGGTTTCGCTTAAGGTTTTCTTGCCCGGGCGATGAAGTTCACCGAAACACTTTTCTGGAACAGGGTCAAGGAAAATACTGATGTCCATGGTGGGGTTGTTTGCTATGACTTATGACTATGACCATGACCGCTCCACTTTCGGTAAAAGCGGTCATAGTCATGGTCAATGGTCATAGTCAGAAAAAATCAATGATACAATTTCTGCCAGTTCTTATACTCGCGCTCGCGCCAAGGTGCGTTGTGGTAGGCGTAGCTGACGATGGCGGGGATGACGGTGGTACCTTCGGCATAGACCATCTGCTGGAGCTCCTCACTCACTTTGCCCCATGAGCCAGCTTCAAGCAACGTCGATGAAGAGCAGGCACCGTCGCGGACGTCGGCCACAGTGATTTGGATGGCATATTTATGCATGGGCACTTCGACGCCAAGGATTTCGGCGCAAACGACAGTATCCTGAACGAAGTTCTTAGGTGTGCCGCCACCGACCATGAAGAGGCCACTTTCGGGGCTGTTCATCTTGATTTCGGTGAGTTCGAGGAAGTCGGCCACCGAGTCGATGCTGACGTAGGGCTTGCCGGCCTTTTTACGTAGCCATTGGTGCTTGCCGATACCGAAACCAGCCGATGAGTCACTGAAAGCGGGGCAGAAAATCGGCACGCCGCATTCGTAGCAGGTCTGGATGAGGCTTTCTTTCTTCACACCGTGACCGTTGGCTAACCATTTGCCGACCTCATAGAGGAACTCGCGGCTGCTGTAGGGACGGCACTCCAAAGTGTCGGCCACGTCGCAGGTGGCTTGGTCGCAGGCTTGCAGTTCTTCTTCGTCGATGAAGGTATCATAGATACGGTCGATATAGAGTTCACGCAGTTTGGTGTCAGGGATGACGTTTTCCTTCGTGCCGATATAATGCTTGTAGCCGAGGGCTTCGAAGAGGTCCATATCGATGATGCTGGCACCTGTGCTGACGACGGCATCCACCATCTTATTACGAACCATCTCCACATACACCTGCATGCAGCCGGCAGCTGAGGTGGAACCAGCAATGGTGAGGATGTTGGTGCAGTCCTTCTCCGCAATCATCTGGCAGAGGATGTCGGCGGCGCGGGCGGTGTCGCGTGAGGTGAACGACATCTTGCGCATGGCGTTGATGAGTTCGGTCGAATCGTACTTCTTAATGTCGATATGTTCGACAACGTCTTTCAGTAAGTCTTTTTTCTCCATTGTATTTCAGATTTAAGATTTAAAATTCAAGATTTAAAGATTCTGTCGGCATTTCGACAGGCTCAATGACCTTAACTCTCGTAAAAGCAAAGGTCCCTGAGCTTGTCGAAGGGCCAAGCCTTATTTTAAGATTGCAAAAATAGGAATTTATTTGGTTTGCGGCTTGATTTCAATAAAAAAGCGGCAGAATTGGATTCCACCGCTTTTGTTGGGTTTTACTTTTTCTTTGCCAGTTTCTTCTTTGGTGCATTGTTCGGGTCTTCCACAATGGCCATGCATTGTTTGTAGGTCAATGAGGAGGGTTCGGTGCCTTTCGGAATCTTGTAGTTGCTCTTCTTGTAGGTGATATAAGGTCCAAAGCGGCCGTTCAACACTTGCAACTCGGGCTCTTCATCGAAAGTGAGGATAATGTTATTCAAGTCTTTCTGCCGTTTCTCGTTGATGATTTCGACGGCACGGTCATATTCCACCAATGCGGGGTTGTCGGTCTTAGCGAGGCTGTAGAACTTGTTGTCGTGACGGATATACGGCCCGAAACGACCCACAGCCACCGTGATTTCCTTGCCTTCATACTCACCGAGGATGCGTGGGAAATCAAACAATTTCAAAACTTCCTCCAAAGTGACGGTCTCAATGCTCATGTCCTTCTTCAAGCCAGCGAAACGAGGCTTCTCGTCCGATTCAGTGTCGCCGATTTGGGCCACTGGACCGAAACGCCCCACCTTCACATACACTTTCTTGCCTGTGGCGGGGTCAATGCCGAGCATCTTCTCGCCGCTGAACTTGCCCGAGTTCTCAGTGGTGGAGACAACTTGCTGGTGGAAGCCTTGGTAAAACTCCTTGATCATGGCATTCCAGGCTCGTTCGCCTTCGGCAATCTTGTCAAACTCCTTCTCCACGTTGGCGGTGAAGTTGTAGTCGATGATGCTCTCAAAATATTGGGTCAAGAACTTGTTCACAAGTATGCCGACATCGGTAGGCAGGAGTTTGCCTTTTTCGGCACCGTAGTTCTCCTTGCCCATCTTTTCGCTTATCTTGTTGTTTCTCAGTGTAATGGTTTTGTAATTCAGTGGCTCGCCTTTGATGTCGCCTTTGGTCACATATTCGCGTTTCTGGATGGTGGAGATGGTGGGCGCGTAGGTGGAAGGACGTCCAATGCCGAGTTCCTCCATCTTCTTCACGAGGCTGGCCTCAGTGTAACGCAGCGGATGACGTGTGTAGCGTTGCTGGGCTTCCATCTTGTCCATGTCGAGGGCGGTACCCACTTCGATAGGTGGCAGGATGGCAGCGGTATCTTCAGTATGGTCGTCGTCGTAGCTCTCCATGTAAACCTTCAGGAAGCCGTCAAAAAGGATGACTTCACCTGTAGCGACAAACTGTTTGTCGTTGGTCGAGATGCCAATGTTTACATTGGTGCGTTCCATCTGAGCGTCAGCCATTTGCGAGGCGATGGTGCGTTTCCAGATGAGTTCGTAAAGCTTCTTTTCGTCGGTAGAGCCTTTGATGGTATGTTGGTCAAGATAGGTCGGGCGGATAGCTTCGTGAGCCTCTTGTGCGCCCTTGGTCTTGGTCTGATATTGGCGGGTCTTCACATACTCTGCGCCATAGTTCTCCGTGATTTCCTTTTTGGCCATGCCGAGGGCGAGGCTGCTGAGGTTGACCGAGTCGGTACGCATGTAGGTGATTTTTCCCGATTCATACAACTGCTGGGCGATGCGCATGGTGTTGGCCACCGAAAAACCGAGTTTTCTGGCGGCTTCCTGTTGCAGGGTAGAAGTGGTGAACGGCGGTGCAGGGAATCTTGTGGCAGGTTTTTTCTCGATGTTTTCCACCTTGTAGGAAGCATTGATGCAGGATTCCACGAACTTGCGTGTTTCTTCCTCAGTATCAAAACGGTTGGGCAATTCGGCAGCGATGGTGTAATCCTGTCCGTCCTTCGTGAAAGTGAACTGTGCCGTAACGCGATAGTTGCTGGTCTGCACAAAGTTCTTGATTTCCTCTTCACGTTCGACGATGAGGCGCACGGCCACTGACTGCACACGACCTGCTGACAATGAGGGTTTTACCTTCTTCCAAAGCAAAGGCGAAAGTTCGTAACCCACCAAGCGGTCAAGCACGCGGCGGGCCTGTTGGGCGGCCACGAGATCCATGTCGATATTGCGCGGATTCTCAATGGCGTTGAGGATGGCGGTCTTGGTGATTTCGTGGAAGACGATACGTTTGGTGTCTTTTTTCTTCAGGTCTAAGGCCTCATAAAGATGCCATGAGATAGATTCTCCCTCGCGGTCCTCATCGGATGCAAGCCACACGGTATCAGAGGATTTCGAGAGTTTCTTCAACTCGGCCACCAAAGTGCGTTTGTCGTCCGAAATCTCATATTCAGGCTCAAAATCATGTTCAATATCGACACTTAAGGTATTTTTGTTCAAGTCGCGCACGTGTCCGTAGCTCGACTTCACCGTGTATTCTTTGCCCAAAAAACCTTCGATGGTTTTGGCTTTGGCCGGTGACTCCACGATAACTAAATTCTTTGCCATAGTCTCAATTTTTTCGCTAAGGGCGCACCTGCAACCCCCGATTTAACTTCGTTGAAATGCGCTGCATTTTCGCGTGCAAAATTAGTGGAATAATAGTTGACAAAGCTAACTTTTTTGAAAAATTTTTCTCATATTATTGGTTTTCAGCGTTATAAAATGACTATGATAGATGGCGAAAGGCCTGTGGCAGCTTCACATAAGGGTAGAGTTTGCGTTTTTTGTGTAGCTGCCATAAGTCGGTCATAGTCAAAAAAACACTACTTTTGCGACATGGAACAACTACTGAAATTAGCCCAACACGCAGCACTTGAAGCTGGAAAAGCCATCATGGAAGTGTATGCACAGCCTTTTGAGGTCTACACCAAGGACGACAATTCTCCTGTCACACAGGCCGATTTACGTGCCAGCAACATCATCAAGGAAATCTTGAAACCCACAGGTTTGCCTTTCGTCAGTGAGGAAGACCTGCCGCCCGACCGCTCACAATTCAAACGTTATTGGCTCGTCGACCCCTTGGATGGCACGGTTGAATTTGTGAATCGCAACGGCGAATTTACAGTCAACATCGCGCTGATTGACGACAAGCAACCTGTTTTAGGTGTGATTTATGCGCCAGTGATGGATACGATTTGGTATGCAGACGGAGGACATTGGACGAAGGACAGAGGACATAAAACGGAGGACAAAAAGTCTTCAGTCCTTAGTCCTCAGTCCCACATCCTCAGTCCCACGTCCTCAGTCCCACGTCCGTTCACGGTTTTAGTCAGCCGATCCCACCGCACGCCCGAGGTGGATGAATATATTAATAAGGTATTGCGCCCCGCCCATCCCGACCTCGTCATCGACACGCAGGGTAGCAGCCTGAAGTTTGCCCGATTGGCCGAAGGCAGTGCCGATGTCTATGTCTGTTACAGCAAAACCAAAGAATGGGACACCGCCGCCGCCGATGCCATTCTCCGCGCCGCAGGTGGCAAGGTGCTCCGCATCAGCGATGGAATGCCCTTGGAATACAGCAAGAAAGATTATCCTAATCCGCCGTTTGTGGCTTGGGCGGCCTCTGAGAGCAACATAAAGGTCAAAATCCTTTATTAACTCGTTCCAAAAAATCTTCTGGTCGTTCGGATTTGCCATTAGAACGTATTGAATATCAGCGTTTGTAATGCGGAACGAACATTTTACTTGATGTAATATCGGATTATAAATCCTTATATTCTTACACGGCTGAATTGCAAATTCAGCCGAACTGGGGGAAAATTTCTTCAATACTCCAACACTTCAATATCGCCGCCAGAACTGAAGATAATGTACTTGCGGCCATAGATGCTGACGATTTCGTAATCGGCACTTCGAGCCGAACCAACGGCCTCGTTCTCAAAAGCCACACCTTCAGGAAGGACGAATTTGTCGGGTGTTTCCGTCTTAGCGTAGGCCTTTCCCACAATGCCCTCAAAAGCCAATCCAAGGGCGAAGCCGATAACCGTAAAGACAGCCAATAATAAGTATATGCGTGTTTTTTTCATGACATGATGGTTTGAAATTACGGATTACAACAACAAAAACTATTCCTCTTGCTCAAATTCCGTATGATATAATTTGAAAAGCTAAATATACCATAGCGTATTATTGTTTTTTTACAATTCGACTAACTTCTCTTGGATGATTTTGCTAATTGTTGAGGCATCCAAATATTTTACCATCTCCAAGGCATAAATAACCGCTTTTATCCACTCGTTGAATGAGATGATGACTGAATGGTGGCCAAGCTTTGATAGTGACCAAAGGGCAAGGCCGAGAGTACTATATTTGTAATCTCGGAAAACGAGTTGGCCTTGGAGATTGCGCTCAAAATGAGAAGGCCAAAAAGGTTCTTTATTAGCAGCCCAAACCAGAGCAGTTTTAGCCTCTTCTTCTGAAATTGGACGGTCAGTTTTGGCTGAGATATAAGCATATTGGAAAGGAGTTAATCGGCTTTTCGGAAGAGGATAGCTTTTGTCTTCGCAAACTTTCAAAAGCAAACATGAATATGCCAAATTGTCGATAACTCCGTCGCATTCGTTCTCGATGAATAGTATCTTATCTTTCAGATACTCAGGAGAATCGAATTGGATGACGACTTTCAATAGCTTGTAATTAGACATATCATGCTCCCAATAGGATTTCACCACATCCAGATACTCATCCTTCCATAATAGATTACCGACAACCTCGAAGGTTTCATCTTGAAATGTAATGGTGTCGGCGTATTCCTCAATCAAATATTTGGAGCACCATACGACATCTGTTTTCAGCCCCTTTTTCATAAAGGTATTAATGATTAGCTCTTGGTCGGAAAACGACTGACCATCAAAGCGCTTTTGCAGCTCCCTACGCGCTTCATTCAATTGTTTGCCTTTACTATGGTTGAATGTGTCGATAAGTTGCTGAAGTGGAGGATTTATTTTCTTGGTTTTTTCATGCGCTGGTTGAGGATTGATTTGTTTATTGATGTAATACCACAATTCATCGTTGGTTGTGTTATCTCTCAATTCAATCAGTTGGTCTGTTGGCAATGAATTGATTAGATGCTTTATTATATCAATGCTTCCTTCAGCATTGGTAATGATGTATTCTGTGATATCCATGATAAATTCGGGTTGATTACGAGGCAAAAATAAAATAGACTTCCGCAAAAGGAATGTGGAAGTGTTTTTTATAGCTTATGCATTGTTTTTGCACTATTGGTTTGTATCTTTGCGCTTTGAACAAATTTATTATTGTTATGGAAAGGAAAGAATTATTCGAAAAGTTTATAGAAGATTGCAGGAAAGCCAAACAAATATGTGGTGCAGGCAACCCTAATGCCAACATTCTTCTGGTTGGGCAGGAACATTATTCTCCTAAACCGATTATTAATGAAGAAGATTGGAATAGTTATCTAAGTGACAACTATAGGTATTGTAAAGAACGTACCACATGGGTAGTTGATAACAAATCAAAAACTTGGTATTATTACCAAAAGCTAGTCGATAAATCTATTGGCCGTGAAACAAAAAGGTCAAAAATAAAAGATTTTGAAGAATTTGCTTTTACGACAGAGCTCAATAATGAGGCGAAACCATCAAGTCGAATAGAAGGAGAAGACAAATCCAAAAGGAAAGAAAAAAGGGATCAACTTCATGAAAGAATTGCCCAAAGGCTTGAATTTTTCAAACGATCAGAATTTATTCAGTCTTTCCCTGTAATTGTCTTGGCATGCGGACCATATCTCGTAAATCGTAAAGAAAAAGGATTGCTCCAAATCAATGACACTTTTAATGTGGTGTTCGATGAAGAGCCAAATGAGCAAGGTGTTCCAAAAGGATGGCATAAGAATGGAAAAATGTGGTTTGCCACGCATCACAATCCCCATGATCCTACAAAACTGGTTATTCATACATGGCAACTCAGTAGAGCAGACAAAGGTTTGTTAGATGAAATGGCAAATGTAATCAACGAGCATTTACGCCAATACGGTTATTTATAGGTCTCCCTCATAACCTCAATCTCCCTGATGATTTCATCACGGAATGATTGAGGTTCTATTATTTCCACGTTTTCCATATAGGAAAGAATCTTCTGCTTGAAGTCGAATGTCGGGCGGATGTAGTAGGAAAACAAGGTAAAGTTTTCATCTTCCGAAACAATTTCCTGCGATGAGTGGAGGGGTAATGTTTTCAAGTATTTCGTTTGGAAAGCATTAGCCTTTAATATGACATGCTGTTTTGGGGTCGCATCCTTGATGATGCCAAAACAATCGCTGAAGAAATCGCTGATAGAAAAGTGCTTTGGCATTTTGAAGGTGCTTTCGTTCTTCTTTAAGCTGATGATACGGTCGAGGGAATAGGTGTGAAGCGTGTCGTTTTCGGGGTTTCTGGCCAGCACATACCAACGGCGCTGGAAAATCTGCACACCGTATGGCTCCATGTTGCGATACAGCTTCTTTTCATCGGCATAGAATTTCTGATATTCCATGTTGAAAGTGCAATTGTTGTTCATCAGGTCGATGATGTCGATAAGGTAGTCTTGACCAGCAGGAATGTCCTCTATACCAATTCTGTTTTGAAGGCTTTTACTTTGGCCGATGATGTTGTTCAGATTGAAAGTCTCTACTAACCATTTCAAAATATGGTTTTGATTTTTCAATTCTTCCCTGTCGCCGATATAATACCTATTGGTCTTTCTGTCGCAACTGATTTCGATGTTGAAAGTTTCTTGGATTTCTTCTTTGTGTTGCTCAAAAGTCCTTTTGGGATAAAGTTTCCCCTCTGACAGCAAATCGTAACGTTGCCATTTATCGTTGATTTCGTTGAAAGTAATGCCGTTTTCGCCAGCACGATAGATGGTGTCGAGCAACCATACATAACGCCTGATTTTATCTACTATCATCTTTGATTAGTTTTGGGCAAAAATAGTGTTTTTCTTATTAAATGGTTTGTTCACCCAATACATGTTTTAAACAAAAAGGTGAAACTATCAAGGCCACTTATGCCAACCGCGATACGTAATATTTATAGAGATGCCAAATTTTTGTCATTTATCGTTGTCCGTATCGTTTTTATGTGTATTTTTGCGCTCAATATGACTCCCCTCGCTTCCCATTAGTTCAGCGCACCAGGGGGGTCTTCGATTTTTATAAAGAACCCGCCCCATGCAATACACGAAAAAACCACTCACTGTTGACGAAAAGATTGATCGCCTATGATTCCCGTTGGATTGGCAGAATTTGCCTGTTTGGAAGAAATAGAATCTATGTCGTTTTAACGGAGAATTTTTACAATCTCCGTATGAAAAACAAGTTTTCCACAGGAAAAATGATTGTGGAATGTGGAGAAAGAGGATGGGAATTTACTCTCTTCTGGCTGGATTAAATTTTTTATTCAGCCAAAATAGGATGTTTTTGCAGTATTCTGGCTGAATAACAGTGCTACAGCGAAACCAGCATCGCCGAGAGAAGAGGAAAGCTTTACACTTTGCCTCCCAAACAAAAGTGCGGAACTAAGGGCAAAATAATGAGTAGATACGAAGCGATGATTAGACTAATTAGGCTTAAAGGTGAAATCAAAAAACGGAAGTAAACTTAACCCATCGTTTGTAGCATGGGCAAAATAGTTGTATTTTTGCGCCCATAAACAGCAAGACATCCGAAAAACATGAAAATAGAGTTACCGCAAAGCATTGAAGTGAAAAAACACGCCGGTTTTTGGAAACAGATAGGTATGATTATCATCGGTACCACCATCTCTTTGGTACTTACCATTGGTGCGAGTATGGCGCTTGAGTTCAGAGAGCGAGCCAACGACCGCAGGCTGTCGGCGCTTATGGTGATGGGCACCATAGAGGACTTTGCTAACGGCATCGAAGAGATTGTTAAACGACAACAGCGTTGCGACTCGCTTTGCGTATGGCTCCTCAGTGTGCCTGTCGATGAACTGGAACTACTGCCAAAAGCAATGTTGGAAGAATTGGTGATTGATGCCGTGAGCAACAGCTTCGTCTCGTTCGACAAAGCCGCTGAAAACATTTTTTCCAACAATCTTGAAACATGGAAAAACTTGGGTAATTTCCAGTTTATAAATAATGTTGGTGACTGTTTTACTAGAATGCACAGCATTGAGGATTACTGGAACGACAGGGTGAAAGAAGAGGAGAAACTCTTCGATGATATCAGCGGAGACCCCGAGCAATATCCTGGAAAATATACTTGCACAAAATGGTTGCGAAACACCAATGTTCGCCAAGCGATGGCAATGAAGCACAATTGGATCTGCTGGTTGCATTTTCAGGCTGAATACATGCGCTATGTCAACAAGCAGAATATGAGCGTGATAGGTATTTCCAGGAAAGAATTGGAGGAGTTTATGGAGGAATACCATAAAGAAATCGTCATCGAAGAGCAAGCGCCTGTCAGTGACGATTTCTACACTCCGTATCTTAAGCCGGAAAGCCTTAATACTTTAGAAGTCTATAAAAAACAGCTTGATAGCGTAAAAGCGCTTCAAGAATAATAAGAGATTACGGCTGTAGCTGCCTCTCCACTTCCTCCATCAAAGCCTCACCTTCAAGGTTGCGTGCGACAATCATCCCATCCTTAATAAGAGCATTTTGCGGGATGAAAGCAATGGCATACAAAGCCCCAGCGGCATTGCTCCAGCCTTGCAGGTCGGAAACGTGGGTCCAGGTCAAGCCGTCCTTTTCGATGGCGGCAAGCCAAGCTTCCTTGTTGGTGTCGAAGGAGACACCCAACACATCAAAGCCTTGGTCGTGGAACTTCTGGTAGGCGGCCACCACATCAGGGTTGGCTTTGCGGCAGTCGGGGCACCAGGAAGCCCAGAAGTCGATCAACAAAAGCTTGCCTTGGGCGAGTTGGCTCAGGGTTACTGGGTTGCCATTGACATCGTTTTGGGTGAAGTCGATGATGGGTTGACCTGCTTGCACACGCTCCTGCTTTTCCACGTATTCCTCAGCCAATTTCAGGTTGGAAGTGCTGAGCGTGCTGTCGGCATGGTGGATGTTGTCAATCATCGTGCGCAGCTCGCAGGGACCGAAAGCCCACTTGTAACGGTACATCACATAATGCGCCACAGGGTCAGTAGGATTTTCCCAAACGAAGTCGAAGCAGTGCATTTTCAGGATTTCGTCGGCATCAGCTTGGGCGGTGCTGTCGGCTTCCAACTTGGCTTCAAGGTCGTTGTAGCTTTGCGTGAAGGCATCAAGACGAGCCTGAGATTCAGAGCCTTTCACCATGATGTTGTTCGGGTTTTGTGCATCGCCTTCAAGGGTCACGTCGGTGTTGTCGGTGAAGAAAGAGAAAGGACGACGCCAGCCTTTCAACATGATGCCGTACATCTCGTTGTCGTCGCAAACCGGCGTGTTGAACACGGCATCCCAGTTCTCGATGACGGCTGAATCCAACACCTGTCCGTCTTTTTGCAGGTAGACGGTTTTTCCATCGGCATTGGCGAGGTTCACGTTGACCTTAAAGGTCTCGGTCTTTGGCTTAGAAGTGCAGGCAGCCAATAGGATAGCCATTGCAGTAAAAACTAAATATCTTGTTTTCATAACGTAATTATTTAGGTATGGGCGTTTCGACAGGCTCAACGACCCTTTGCCTTTAATAAGCTAAGGTCCCTGAGCCTGTCGAAGGGCCGATGTTTATTGTAAAAGTTCAGCTAATTTCGTCGTCAAGTCTTCTCCTCTCAAGCCTTTCGCTACCATGGTGCCGTTCTGGTCGAAGAGGAAGTTGGACGGAATATAATAAATCATGTAAAGTTCGCTGGCTTTGTTTTCGCTGTCGCGCACCTGCGTCCAAGGCAGTTGGTCGTCCTCGACGGCTTTCAGCCAAGCGGCTTCGTCTTGGTCGACACTGACACCAACAACATCAAAACCGAGTTCGTGGAATTGCTCGTAAGCGGCCTTCACGACAGGGTTTTCCTTGCGGCACGGACCGCACCACGAAGCCCAAAAGTCAACCAAAGTGAGCTTGTTTTGACCGATTCTTTCGGAAAGGGTAACATTCTCACCGTCTTTGGTTTGCAGAGTGAAATCAATGAAAGGCTGACCCACTTCAAGGCGTTCCTGTTTGGCGACATATTCGTTAAGATGGTCGCGATAGATGGATTCGGTGGTGAAACCTGCCATCAAGTCCTTCAGTTGGTCAAGGGGATAGTCTTGCTTCACGCCATCAAGAATGTAATGGGTGACGAAGCTCTCAGGATGGGCCTTGATGTAGTCGTCGCGGAAACTGTCCTGTTGTTCCATCAACGCGGTTCCGACCTTGTTGAGCGAGTCCATCTTGATGGAGTCGTTGTCGGAGAAGGCTTGTTGCATGACGGCATAAAGGTCGCGGATTTGCACGTCAAATGCCTTCAATTGGTCATTGTAGGCATCTAATTCGGCTTGGGTCTCCGAAGCCATGATTTCCACGGCTTGGGGGTTGTTCATGTCGCCCACAAAGGTGACATCCTGGTTGTCGGCAAAGAAAGGCATGGAGCCGCGCATTCCCTTCACTTTCAGAGAATAAAGAATTTGCGGATTGTCCGTTGGAGCGGTCAGGATGGCTTTTTCGTCCTTGATGACAGCCGAGTCAATGGTGACAGGAGCGTTGTCGACATACTTTTGCAGGTAGACGGTCTTGTCGTTACCGTTGGCCAAACTGATGTTGACGTTAAAGGTTTTCTGTTGGTTGCAGGCGGTCATGAGGAGCATCGTCGCGAGTAGGAATAAAATGTTTTTCTTCATGATATTCAGTTATTTATGGTATTAATCTCTTCTCTTATCTGTCTTGAAAATGTATAAAATCATCATAATGAGGAAGATGGAAACTGGAACGCTGAGCAAAATGCGCAACAGCACTTGGCCTATGAGCCTGAAACTGAACGACTCAAGGAAAAAAAGCGCGAAATGGTGGACAAACACCATGCACAGCACATAGCGAAACATCCACATGCCGTCGATTTGTCCGAGGTTAGGCTCATAAACGTTCTCAAATTTCTGGTTACCCGAAACAAGCTTGATGATGGAAGGTCGGCAGAAAGCCATCAGGGTGGTGGCTCCAGCGTGAAGTCCAGGCGTTCCTGTGAACATATCGACCGTCAAGCCCAACAAAAAGCCCAAAATCAGCAATTGCCAATTGGGGGTGTTGAAGGGTAACAACATGATGAAAATCAGGTAAATATATGGATGCACGTACCCTCCCAGGCGGATGTGGTTGATGACCAGCACTTGAAGGAGCACCAACACGATGAAACGGATGATTTGGAGCACGGTCTTGTTCATTGTAATCTGGCTTTTAACGAGTCAAGCTCGGGTTTGTGCAAATCTTTGATCACGTAAACATGCCGCAGTGTGGCAAAGTCGGTGGCAAACTGAATCTTGGCCTTGCTCAATGCGTCCACGGCAGTGGGGTAGAACTCTTCAACTGTGCCTACCATCAGGTCTTTGGGGAAGATATAGGAATGCGAACTCGTCAACACGGTGTCGCCCTTTTGCAACACGATGTGTGTGGGAATGTCTTCCACCATGCCATAACGGTAGTTGTTGGTCTCCCATTTCAGGCCAGCGATTTCCTGGTTGGTCTTGAAACGCACGCCGACGATGGATTTGCTATGCAGCAAACTCATGATGGAAGCATAATGCCTACTGACATCGGTCACCACGCCCACGATGCCGTCGGTGGAGATAACGCTCATGTCACGCTCAATGCCGTCGACTGCACCTTTATTAATAATAATATAGTTGTTGACTTGGTTGGTGCTGTTGTTGACGACTTGCGCCGGGATATATTTATACAAGGTGTCACCGTGGTCGATGTCGTAATGGCAGGTAGAGGTGTCGTACACAATTGAAAGCTGCATCCTGAGTTGGGCGTTTTCTTCGGCCAATTGCTCGTTGGCGGTGTTGAGGCGGAAATAATTCCCTATCTCGCTGCTCCATTCGTAGACCTTTCCCACCATATAGTTACTGCTGCTAATCATGCGATTACGATGGAAATTCTGGCTACGGGCGAGCAACAAGACAGAAATCACCTCAAGCAGGATGAAGAGGATGACGAAGTGATGTTTTAGAATAAAACGCCGCAGGTTATACATAGTTGTTTTAATGCTGAATGCAGAATGTTGAATGCAGAATGAAGAAAAACTTGTCGTTGTATTACGACATTCCTCATTCAGCATCCATAATTCAGCATTTATTTGATCAGGAACGTAAATCTGTCAAAGTTCTTCAGTGCGATGCCAGTGCCACGCGCGACAGCACGCAAGGGGTCTTCCGCCACGTGGATAGGCAACTTGGTCTTGGCGTTGAGACGCTTGTCGAGGCCACGCAGCAAGGCACCACCACCAGTGAGGTAGATACCTGTGCGGTAAATATCAGCTGACAGCTCAGGCGGCGTCTGCTCCAAAGCGTTCAACACGGCAGTCTCGATTTTCATAATGCTCTTGTCGAGACAATGGGCGATTTCGGCATAGTTCACCTTGATTTCCTTCGGGATACCGGTCAGCATGTCGCGGCCTTGCACGGCGTAGTCATCGGGCGGGTTGTCCAACTGCGGAATAGCAGAGCCCACCTCAATCTTGATGCGTTCGGCGGTGCGCTCGCCCACGATGATGTTGTGCTGCTTGCGCATGTATTCCTCGATGTCGGCGGTGAAGTCGTCGCCAGCAATGCGGATGGACTTGTTGTTGACGATGCCACCCAATGCGATGACGGCGATTTCGGAGGTACCGCCACCGATGTCGATAATCATGTTACCGGTCGGCTCAAGCACGTCGATGCCGATACCGATGGCGGCGGCCATAGGCTCGTGAATCAAACGCACTTCCTTGGCACCAGCCTGCTCAGCGGAATCCTTCACGGCACGCTCCTCCACCTCGGTGATGCCCGAAGGGATGCAGATGACCATCTTTAGGCTGGGCGGAAACAGGGTGTTCTTGAAATTAATCATCTTGATCATCTCGCGCATCATGTATTCGGCGGCCTGAAAATCGGCGATGACACCGTCGCGCAGCGGGCGGATGGTCTTGATGTTCTCGTGGGTCTTGCCGTGCATCATCATGGCACGCTTGCCGACGGCGATGATTTTCTTCGTGTCGCGCTGCAAGGCCACGATGGAAGGCTCGTCGACGACCACTTTGTCGTTGTATATGATAATCGTGTTGGCCGTGCCAAGGTCAATGGCGATTTCTTTGTTCAGGAATGAAAATGCTCCCATGTCTTTGTTGTTTTGTTGTTGTTTTTTTATCTTTTTATTGGGCGGACACGTGGGTCCACCCCTACATCAATGTCTAAAATGTCTAAATCCGGTAAATACCATGCTGATGCCGTTCTCGTTGCAACAATCGATGGACTCTTGGTCGCGGACGGAGCCGCCAGGTTGCACGATGGCCGTGATACCCGCTTCATGTGCCAACTCAACGCAATCCTTGAAGGGGAAGAAGGCATCGGAGGCCAAAACGGCACCATTGAGGTCGAAATCAAATGAACGGGCTTTCTCGATAGCTTGGCGCAGGGCATCCACACGCGAAGTCTGTCCGATGCCCGAGGCAAAGAGCTGTTTGCCTTTGGCGAGGACGATGGCGTTGGAACGGCTGTGCTTAACAATCTTGTTGGCGAAAATCATGTCTTCCACCTCGTCGGCAGTGGGTGCCTTGGTAGTGATGACCTTGAAATCGTCAGCGGTCTCGGTGTGGAGGTCGCGGTCTTGCACAAGGTAGCCGTTCAAGGCGGTCTTCACGGTAAAGGGCTTGTATTGGTCAGCCTTCAGGCGCAGCACCACACGGTTCTTCTTCGAAAAGAGCAGGTCGAGCACGCCGTCTTCATATTTCGGAGCCACGATGACTTCAATGAAGAGCTTGTTGATTTCCTCGGCAGCCTCAAGGTCAATGGGACGGTTGCAGACCAGCACGCCACCGAAGGCAGAGACTGGGTCGCCAGCTAAGGCAGCAAGATAGGCCTCTTTCACGGTTTTGCGACAGGCGATGCCACAAGGATTGTTGTGCTTGAGGATGGCGAAGGTGGGCTCGTCGAACTCACGGATGAGGTTGAGACCTGCATCAAGGTCGAGCAAATTGTTGTAAGACAATTCCTTGCCGTGCAGTTTCTCGAACATCGCATCAAGGTCGCCATAGAAAGTGCCTTTCTGATGTGGGTTTTCGCCATAGCGCAAGGTGGTGCCTTCTTCTTCACAAATCCTAAGCGGCTGTTTTTCGTCGTCTTTCGTGAACCAGTTCATAATCGCGCTATCGTAGTGTGAGCTCACACCGAAGGCGTATGCTGCAAAACGGCGACGGTCTTCGATGGAGGTCTCACCCTGCTGGTCTTTAAGCAGTTGGATGAGTTCGCCATAATATTTTTGCGAAGGCACGATGAGTACGTCGTTGAAGTTCTTCGCACCGGCACGAATGAGTGATATGCCTCCAATGTCGATTTTCTCGATGATTTGTGAAGCATCCTCGGTTTTGGCCACAGTCTCCTCAAAGGGATACAAGTCCACAATGACCAAATCAAAGGGTGGAATATCATATTCCTGCATCTCTTTCTGGTCCGATGCAAGCTGGGTGCGACCCAAAATGCCGCCAAACACTTTGGGATGCAGGGTCTTCACGCGACCGCCCAAAATGGACGGATAGCCTGTGAGTGACTCGACGGTTTTCACGGTGGGGTCTAAGGGTTTGATGAAGTCGTAGGTTCCTCCTGTGGAGTAAATCTGCACCTCATTTTGCTTCAGCAAGTCAACAATGGTATCAATGCCTGTTTTATAAAATACTGATATTAAAGCAGTTCTAATCTTTTTCAAGGGTGTAAAATTTTGCTAAATTAAGACTGCAAGATTACGAAAAAACTGAAAGCGACGCAATAGTTGGATGACAAATTTTTACAACCAAGATTCACCCCTACAGCAAAGGCGTCATATACAAAGGCAAATAGGTGACGCCTTCTTCCTGTTTGTAGTCAGCAGCGTGGAGCACTATGGGTGTGGTGAGACTCTCGGCGTAAATTTTCATGCCTTTGTTGAGCGATGACAAAGTGTAGTTCTTCCCGCTTTTCACCTCAATAGGGATGATATTGTGACGGCTCGTCACCTTGCTTTTCAATAGCAAAAAGTCAATCTCCATCCGTTCCTCAGCTATTTCTGACGATTTACTGAAGAAATAAAGATTGTGTCCGGCAGCAGTAAGCATTTGGGCTACAATGTTTTCAATCAACATGCCCGCATTGGCTTCAAGTTTTCCGAAGAGCAGTTTTTGGTATATTTCCGAAGTAACGATACCCCTTTCGTCAAAAGCCTGGCTGATGAGTAGGCCTGTGTCATTCAGGTAACATTTGAGCGTGGTGCGGCTTTCGCTCATTCTCAGTCCCACATTGGGTTCGGTGGAATTGTAACAGATGTTGGCAACCTTCGCATCTTTAAGCCAGAAAAAGGCATTGTCCCAGTCACGGTATTTTGCGCCAGGTTTCAAAGCCGACAGCCGAAATTTTTTCTCATGTTTCGACAGTTGCGAAGGGATTTGGTCAAAAATGTTGGCCACCTTGTCGGCTTGTTCACCGGCATAGTTGAAAATATCGTTGCGGTAGATGTCCAAAATGTCGCGCTTCGTGGCATCCACTTCATCGAAGTTCTTGGTTTCCACATATTTCTTCACAGCTTGGGGCATTCCTCCCACAATCATGTAAAGACGGAATACATCCATTGCACGGCGATGAAAAGCTTGACCCATCGGGCGTTTCTGTTCAAACATCTGCCGAATCAAATCCATCAGCATATCATTGCCCATAGCCCAGAGAAACTCCTCAAAATCCATCGGATACATCTTCAGCGTGTGTTCCTCCGAGGGAATCACTATGCCTTGCGTGTTCTTTTTGATGCTCATCAGCGAACCCGTCTCGATGTAGTCGTAACGACCATCCGCAACAAGAAACTTGATGGCTGCCCTCGCCCTTGGACAAAGCTGTACTTCATCGAAGATAATCAATGAATTACGAGGATGAAGCCTCACTTTGTAGTGCTGGCTCAGGTAAAGGAACAAAGTATCAAGGTCTTCCAAATATAGGTCGAACCATTCCCTTACCTGTTGGGGAGCCTTGTTGAAATCGATGAGCAAATACGACTCGTATTCCCTTTTGGCGAACTCCTCCACGATATAGCTTTTTCCAATGCGACGTGCTCCTTCGATGAGCAAAGCCACCTCACCATGCCTATTCTCTTTCCAATCAAGGAGTTGCTGATAAATCTTCCGTTTCATATTTTTATGATTTACACCTTTTTGAGATTTTTCACGCTGCAAATTTACACCTTTTTGAGATTTTTTAGAGCTTTAAAATACACCTTTTTGAGATTTTTCTTGTATTCTTCCCCTTTTTTACAACGAATCCACAAACAAGAAGTTTATAATTCGTTGAGAATAAAGAAAATGCGCTAATTTCAATTTTTATTTTTCATTTTCTCTTTGCGGCATTGAAAATTTCCTTATTTTTACAAGTTCAAAACTGCGTGGATGGAAACGAAGTGGATTTTAAATCAATCTGTTGATAGACAGAAAGTTGCTGAGATTGTCAGGGTGCTCAATATCGATGAGAACCTTGCCACTTTGCTTGTCCAACGCGGAATTACCAACTACGAAGAGGCCAAATCCTTCTTCCGTCCTTCGCTCTCGCAGTTGCACGACCCTTTCCTGATGAAGGACATGGACAAGGCGGTTGATCGTGTGTTGCAAGCCATCCAAAACGGCGAGAAACTTCTGGTTTATGGTGACTATGACGTGGACGGTACTACTGCTGTGGCCGTGGTCTATACTTACCTCAAGCCTTTCTTCAAGAAGAAAAAAATCGAGTTTTATATCCCTGACCGCTATGAGGAAGGCTATGGCATTTCCTTCAAGGGCATTGACTATGCGGCCGAAAATGGCTTCAAGTTAGTCATCGCCTTGGACTGCGGCATCAAGGCCAACGAGCGCATCGACTATGCCAACGAGCGTGGTGTCGACTTCATCATCTGCGACCATCACCGTGCAGGCGATGTGATACCTAAAGCCGTTGCTGTGCTCGATGCCAAACGCCCCGACTGCCATTATCCTTACGACGAACTTTCAGGTTGCGGCGTGGGTTTTAAGTTGATTACAGCACTGTCCATGAGAGGGTTAGGCACCATCGAAGAGGTGTATGAACTCATCGACCTCTTGGCTGTGAGCATTGCCGCCGACATCGTGCCCATTACAGGCGAGAACCGTGTGTTGGCTTATTTCGGCTTGAAACAACTGAATAAAAAACCACGTCCGGGCATCGAAGCCATCCTGCAACATGCCAACATCTACCGTCGCGATGACGACCAGTTGGACGGTGACGAGAGTGTGCTGACAAGAGAGCTGACTATCAGTGACTTGGTATTCCTTATCGGCCCGCGCATCAACGCTGCCGGACGTATTGCCAAGGCCTCGGATTCGGTACGTCTGCTCATCGCTGACAAGAAGGAACATGCCGAAAAGTTGGCCGCTTCCATCAACGACTTGAACGACGAACGCCGCGAGTTCGACAACCGCATCACTGAGGAAGCCTTGGATATGATTGCCGCCGACCAGGAGTTGAAAGACGCCAAGAGCACCGTGGTCTTCAATTCAAAATGGCACCGTGGTGTCATTGGTATCGTGGCCTCGCGCCTTACCGATTATTATTACCGTCCCACCATCGTCCTGACCCGCGCCAACGGTTTGGTGACAGGTTCGGCACGTTCCATCAGGAGTTTCGACATTTACGATGCCATTGACCATTGCTCCGACTTGTTGGAGCATTTTGGGGGTCACAAATACGCAGCTGGCTTGTCGATGAAGCCTGAGAACCTGCCTGAGTTCCGCCGTCGTTTCGAAGCATACGTCAGCAAGCATCTTGTGGATGAAGACTTTGTGCCTGAGCTTGAGGTGGATTTGAAGATCAACTTCAGCGATATCACTTCCAAGTTCATGCGTATCCTCAACCAGTTTGCGCCTTTCGGTCCGGGCAACATGGCTCCTGTGTTTTGGACGGACAATGTTATTGACGCGGGCGGCTCACGTCCTGTGGGCGGCCACCGTCACCTGAAGCTCACCGTGACGCAACCTGGAGATGCCGAGCAGGGCATCGCACCTTTCTCGGGCATTGCATTCCAGAAAGGCGACTTTTTCGACCGCATCCACGACGGCGAGCCTTTCAGCATCTGCTACCATCTGGAGTACAACACCTGGCAGGGCAAGACCAACTTGCAGCTTAATGTTAAGGACATTAAGTTTGCGGAGGAAATGTAAAGTTTTCCACAAAGTTCCAGCGGATTTGCAATCCGATGGTTGTGAATATAAGGATTTGTAATCCGATAACTTTAAGTTTATCAAATAGTTACATTGAATTTTGTAGTTGTGCGGATTACAAATTCGCGGGTTCAATGCGGTCGGATTGCAAATCCGACCGAACTAAGAGATGAAATTACTGGGAAACATATTACGAAAAAGCTTATCTTTGCACCCAATCAAACAAACTAATTATGTAGCAAAATCAACACATTGATATAGAATAAACAGCGATTTGAGTCTGATTCTTGATACTCAATTTACCACATCGTTCCTTTTTGGACACACCTTCAAGAATAGGTTTGAAAAACGCCGTTGTAACGGCGTGGAATGACTTGTTAGAAGGTGCGGGCGTGGTAACCCGGAGTATCAAGCAAGGCATAAATTCCACGCTTTTTTCATGTCAAAAACAAGGCACGATGCAATGGCAAATACAGACAATGTGCATATCGGACAATTAATAAAATCCGTCTTTGATGAAAGCGGAATGACAGTGAGTGAACTAGCGAGACAACTTCGATGCGAACGTACCAACGTCTATACCATTTTTAAACGTCGTACTATCGATATAGAGCTTTTGGCCATGCTCTCTGAAATTCTCAACCACAACTTCCTTGATGATGCCATGAGGCTGTATGGTCTTACCACCACTTTCAGCCCAAAGTTAAACATTTGCATTGATTTTGAGAATTTTACTGTTGAGAAGATGGAACGGTTGATAGAAAAGGTTTCGGAGTTCAAAAATGACGCGTGATTATTACTCACAGGAAATGTGAGAATTAGTCACGGTTGGGATGATTGTGACCTTTAAAAGTGATGTTATTTTTGTAAGTGAAATCGTATTAATTCAAAATTATTAAAATTATGGTAAAAAGCATTAAAAAACAAAGAATTACGAAAGAATTTTTACTGCTACTTATTGCGTTGGCATTCAATTCTTGTGCAACAGTACGTGAAAACCGTTTGATGGGCGACGTGATAGGGTTCAGTGATGATGTTCAAACAAGTTTTGACTATCAACCTGGCTTTTTCAAAAACTTCATGCCACAATCGAATCCATATGATTTGCTTAATCCAAGTGAAAGAAATGAAATGGATAAATTCATAAGGAGTATTCCTGACGGACAAAATACAGTTGGGTATTATGCCTTAGATATGGCTTTGGATCGAATCAAATATGTGAGAAAAAAAGTAATGCATAAAGATCCTGAGACGAAGTATTATATTGTGTTGTTAACCGATGGATTAGATAATGGTTCAACTGTAGTTGCCCAAAATAATCATCAAGGTCACTACAAAGACATCAATAGTTATATTTCAAAATTAAACAAGAAAAAAAGCAAAGTCATGGGACGTAAACAGAAACAAGACTACTTTCAAATCTATCCGATTCTGTTCACGGCAGGAGATTTGGAAAAAATGAGAAGAAGCAATAATATGGATAATGTGACTTTTAACAATTATGTAATGAATATGATGGAAGGATACCGAGGATCTTCAAAAGGGGTGGAAAAACCAGCTCCAATTTATGGTGACAATCTTGACAAACTTGTGAAAGAATTTGAAGAGCAGTTTTCCATCCAAGGTTTCGAATTCCTTATTCCTAAAGGTTATTTGAACAAACGTATTCGCATGACAATAGAAGATCTAACAGGCAATAAAGCTAGTATTGAAGGCACTTTTGCGAAGCAGGGATACAAGTTCGTATTCAAGGATATTGCGTTCAGCGATGGCCTCATTTCTGAATCGGTATCAACAGGAGGTGTAATTAAATCGAAAAACCAATCAGAAAAAGGAAGTATTTTGTCTGTCTTTATGATAGACAATCTCAAATTAAATGGTAAACCATTCAAAATCAATACTGATATAAATACCATCGAACAGGAATATCAAGATTTTGGATATTTTGTGACAAATTCCGAATACCAATCACAGGCTGATTCGAGAAAGAACGCATATGTTCTAATGATTATTGATGGAAGTAAATCATTTGAAGAAAATTCTGCCCTTGCAAAAGAAAAGGCAATAGAAATGAGAAGGATTGTTACGAAATAATAACAACTCTAATTTTTTATTTTTCATAATTACTCTAGTTTCCTTTAGTTCCGGCGGATTTGCAATCCGCCGGCTGTGAATATAAGGATTTGTAATCCGCAAATAAAAGCAAATCAATTACAAACCACCACTTTCAGCAGTCCTTTCATTCCCGCATAATCCCGAGCCGAACTGTAAAGATAATCTTCGGGGCGTTCGACTATTTCTTGCCTTACAGGATTCATGTGGATGTAATTCACTTTCTGTTTGAAAAAATCGTAGGAATAGATTTGTTCGATATTGTTTCCGTCTTGCCAAAACTTGAAATTCTTGATTTTCTTGTCGTTGTTGCCGACAAACCAAAACCGGTCAAGCATCCAGACTTTTCTGCTTTCTTCAGGGTTTTCTTCGATACTGGCGATGATTTTCTTGCTGGTGAATTTCTTGAAATCGCGCAGAATATCGGAAATGGTTTGTTTATCGTCGCGAACGCTTGTCACCATGTGTAAATGGTTGGTCATCAACACCCAGGCATAAATGTCCAAGCCTTTTTCTTCTTGGCAATATGAAAGTGATTCGATGATGATTTGCTTGTATTGTGGGCGAGTGAAGACATCAATCCAGTCCACAACGGTTAAAGTGGTGAAATAAAGTTCTTGTGTGAGGAAACCTTGACTCATATTGTTGTTTTTGTGGTTTATTATAGGGGCGGATTACAAATCCGCGGGTTCAATGCGGTCGGATTACAAATCCGACCGAACGACACAATCCGACCGAACGGCACGACCGATCAAACGACACGATTCGAGAACGACATAATCCGACTGATCTACATTAACAGCTTTTTATCGTTTAACAACTTTCCTAAAAGCCATCCTTCCATCAGCAAACTGCACTTTCACCAAATACATTCCCAAAGGCAAACTACTCAAATCAAGCTCAAAGTCAGGACTTGAAAGCGAAGTTTCCTGCAAAACATTACCCATCAAACCGATGATTTGGCAACGAGTGGCATTTTCCGACAAAGCGATATGAATCTTGCCCGAAGTGGGATTAGGATAAAGGGCAATGTTTTGATTTTCAGCAAATTTCTTGATTCCAGTCAAATCATCACCAGTAGTCCAACTTTCAGGCAGGCTGTTGTCGGAATTGAGGTCTTTCAGCTCAAGATAAGGACCGTTGCCATCGGCTTCCATGGGCCAGGGCAGACTGTCGGTGTAATGTACTTGGTCGATGATATTGCCCCAAGCGTCGGCCAAGACGAGGTTTTCGGACTTGTTGGAGAGTTTGCGCGTATATTGCCCGAAAGGTGTAGTATTGTAATATTCGCTAAACAACAGGGAGTCAGAGCACAGCACGATAGCTTGATGGCCCTCAACATGGGCGTTGTTGGGAAACTGGTAGGTGATGCCCAACTCGCGGAAATAGATGCCTGTCAAGTCCACTTCGTTGTCGCCGTTGTTGGTGATTTCAATGAACTCGAGTTTGTCGCCGTCGATATTCCACCAGTCCATCGGATGATAATGGATTTTGGAAATGACCAATGGCGGCAAATCCACATCCATGCAGTCCTGTGTGAAACCGACATAATTGTTCAACCAATTGATACGCTGTTGAATCCAGGTCTTCATATCGTTTACATACTGTGCGTGTTGGTTCATCTGGTTCCAGCGTTGGTTGTCGCGGGCAACGGCTTCGGCAATCAGGGCATCGATTTCGTCAATGCGGTTGCAAACGAAATCGTAGTTTAAAGGCTGTCCAGGCTCGGTCAGCTCAAACCAGCGTTTGGCCAAATAGCAACGGAAAAGGTCGGTATCGAATAGGTCTTTCCAAAACTTCGGGCCGTTATTGTCTTGGTTGTTGAACTGCCACACATCGTATTTGCTGCGGTTGCCAAAAGCATCGTAACCGAAAGCGAGATTGTAGTCCCAAACAGGACCCGCCCTCAGTTTGCCCATCCTGTCCTTATGGAAGAAGGTGCTGAACGAATAGACATCCACATTAGAGGCAAACTCGGCAATCATCATGAAGTCGACGAAAGCAGGGATGTCGATGACCGACGGAATGCCCGATGAAGCGGAAGTGTTGTGCTGGTTGGCAACCGAAGCAAGGTCGTTAAACACGCCGTGGATATAATTTTTTTGGGTATTGGTGACATCAGAAGGCTTGGGATAATGGAGAATGAAATCTGTGCTGGCACCCCAGCCTCCCCAGCCGCCACCATAGCCTTGCATGGTCCAAGCCACAGGGTCGCCGCCAGTGGTTTTGTCGGCCTTGACGATATAGCCGCCTGTCACTTCGGGGTATTGGTTGCAGGTCTCGTCCATCTTCTCGATGTTCACGCGGTTATTGTCGGGCTTGATTTTCTCCATGAAAGCATAAAGACCTTTGTAGTCACCGTTAATCACTACTTCGCAATACACGCTTCGTGAGGCATATTGTCCGAGGCGGTTTGAGAGTTCGTAAGCAAGCACATCACGCATTCCCGTCTGGTCGAAAGCCAACGAGTTAAGCACCCAGTCGTTCTCGGCAGGCATTCCCAAAAGGCTGACATTTCTATTGGTGATATCGTCGTCCTCGCGGGTCTCGACGGCGTATGGCTTCTTGTTGAGCATAGTTTGAGAGCTACTGCCACGACGCTCAATGCCGATGCGACCGTCATAATTGAGGAACTCTGGATTATCGATGTCGGTCATGTAGTTGCGCGAGCCGTCTTGATGCCAGATGATTTTCATTGTGCCAAGAACTTTGGGTTCGTCAGGGATGTTGGCACCACCGTCGGTCTCGATAACCACGATGGGCAAGTTGCTGTCGGTGAAATTTTGCGCCGAAACCGACAACGAAAACAAAACCAATAGAAAAGCTATTATGTTCTTATTCATAGTTTTACATGTTATTTCCAAAACTGCCACCATTTCTTTTGTCGGCCTTCAACCACTCGAGCATAGCGGTTTCGAGAGGATCTTATTTTTGAGAAACTGGTCACCGTACCCGCCGAAGGGCCTTTCAAGGTGGTGATGGACGACCGTGCCGCCACAAAGCCATTTTCGTCAGTGTCTTCGATGTCGCCGTATTTGTTCTTCTTCGAAGCAAAAATGATGACATTGTCGATATACCAGCTCGTGACGTAGGCTCCGTGTCCGGTGAAATAAAGGCAAAACTGAGGTTCCTTGGTAGGCCATTCTTCCATGTCGAAAGTGAGCAGATACTGGCTTTGCGCGATGCTGCCCACCAAAGTGTCTTCCCAGATGCTTTCCCAGTCTTCGCCATTTAGGGAGATGCCGATGCCGATTTGCGCATTGATTTCGCCTTGCGTGGCTTCAAGGGCATGGTTGAACTGGAAGTTGATGAAGTCGTATTTATTCAATTCCACGATGGGTGTCACCAAGCGAGTGGTGCCTTCAAAGTTGAAGTCGGGATACATCTGCATTTCATTCGGCTTGCATCCCGCAAAAGTGGTGTTGGAGATGTACCAAACCACCCAATCGTCGCCTTTCGCATCCCAGCCTTCCTCAAGCCAAGAGTTGAAGAAACCCTCACACAACACCACATCGCCCTGCTGAGCAATTGTCTGCAAGGAGAAAAGCAATACGATAAAGGTGAGTAAACGTCTTTTCATTCAACCTTTTGATTTTGGGACAAAAATAGGAAAAATCTTAGACTCTATTCTTTTACGTGGCGTTTTTCTTATTTTTGCGGCATAAATAGACACGCTTAGCGTCATTGCGAGCGAAGCGAAGCAATCTAGAGAATATTTATGGATTGCTTCGTCGTTCCTCCTCGCAATGACGCGAAGCGACGAGAAAAGCAACATTATGGCAAAAGAAAAAACCGTCTTTTTCTGCAAGGAATGTGGAAATGAGTCGCCGAAATGGTTCGGGAAATGTCCTGCCTGTGGTGCATGGAACACCTGCGTGGAGGAGACCGTCGTCACGGGAAAAGACTCGAAATCGGTGAAGAAAAACGTCGGATTGGAGATCGACAAAGGCCTTCCCACACCCATCAATGAAATCGGCAACGCCAAGGAACAGCGCATCATCCTGCCCTACGAAGAATTCAACCGCGTGCTCGGAAGCGGCTTGGTACTCGGCTCCCTGACCCTCGTGGGCGGTGAACCTGGCATCGGCAAGTCGACCTTGCTCTTGCAGACGGCCTTGCAATTAGCTGGCAGAAAAGTGCTTTACATCTCCGGCGAGGAGAGCCAGACCCAAATCAAAATGCGGGCCGAACGCATTGGCATCCATAACACCGACTGCCTTATCCTCACCGAGACCAACACACAGGAAATCCTGAAGCACTTCAAGAACGTGCAGCCCGACATCGTGGTAGTGGATTCCATTCAGACCTTGGAATCGCCTTACGTGGATGCCGCCGCTGGTAGCATTTCGCAAATCCGTGAGACGGCTGCCGAGATGAATAAAATCGCTAAAACCTATCAGGTTCCTGTATTTCTCATCGGCCATATCACCAAGGACGGCAGCATTGCTGGACCGAAGATTTTGGAGCATATCGTCGATACCGTCTTGCAGTTTGAAGGCGACCGCCATTATGGTTTTCGTATCCTGCGCACCATCAAGAATCGCTTTGGGTCGGCATCTGAGTTGGGCATCTTTGAGATGAACGCCACAGGCCTCCGTGAGGTGACCAACCCCAGCGAAATCCTCCTCTCGCAACGTGACGAGGAAGTGAGCGGCATTGCCATCGCCGCAACGATGGAAGGCCAACGCCCCATGCTCATCGAGACACAGGCCTTAGTGAGCAGTGCGGCTTACGGCACGCCACAACGCTCTGCCACAGGCTTCGACATCCGTAGAATGAATATGCTCTTAGCCGTGCTTGAAAAACGCGCTGGCTTCCGGCTTTCCATTAAAGACGTGTTCCTTAACATCGCTGGCGGTCTCCACGTGGATGACCCCGCCATTGATTTGGCTGTCATTGCAGCAGTGCTTTCCTCGAATGCAGACATTCCCATCCCCTCGCGTTATGCCTTTGCCGCCGAAGTAGGTCTCTCGGGCGAAATCCGCGCCGTGACCCGCATTGAAGCCCGCATCATCGAGGCTGACAAGTTGGGCTTTGAGAAGATTTTCATTTCGAAATACAACGCCAAGGGTCTGGATACCAAGCGGTTTAAGATTGAGATTGTGCCTGTGGGGTCGGTTTATGAATTGGGGACGGAGTTGTTTGGATAAAATAGTTTTCAGTACAACGCAAATCTTGCCTAATAGCAAAGTACCCTTCTTTTTACGAACTTTTATTCTTCTAAATTTGCATCAAACCGAACAGGGACTATGTATTCAGCATCCTTTTCCATGCGACCGCCTTCCCAATACTTCAAATTCCAAAGAGCCATGACCGCTTCATCATCAAGAGATTTAAATCCAGAACTTTTTTCCAATTCCACTTTGGCGATTTTGCCTTTTCGGTTCTTCACTTTGAAACGCACATAAGGCACCTTACATTCAAAGTCGATTTGGTCTGGATGGTCTTCTATTAAAACAGCCTTTTCTTCGAGCAACTTTTCAAGACTGAAATTCTGTGCTATTGTGATGGGCCAGGCTGGTTCATAAGTACAAGAAACTTTCATCATATACAATATGTCCACCTTTTCTCCTTGATATTCTGCTGCCTCGGATGGATTGCAAATCAAATGGGCATATTTGAGAACTTGTTCATCCAAGCCATAACCCAATCCTTTGTATATTATATAATCGGTTAATTTGCAATCTTTTGTGATACGAAAAGTAAGGAGTACATTTCCTTGAATATGGTTCTTTTTTGCTTCTTCAGGATAATCTAAAACTGGACTAATATGCGTGTAATAAAAAAGCGATGCATAATCCAATTGGAAATCCTTGGGCATCACATCAGGCCGTACAATGCTGCAACTATCCAAGTCATCGCGAAGGACAATCATATCTTCTTGCGCATTGACCACAAAACCAATGTTAAAAACGAAAAGCAAAGCAAAAAATATCTTTTTCATGAAGTAAAGGTGTTATTGATTATTACAGTACAGCCGCAGCATTCCGAATCTTCGCCATCCAACGGATGATTTCCTTGTCCTTTCGAGCAGTCTGAAGGTTGTATTTGGTCTGGATGCGCAGCAACATATCGGCAGGCAAACCGAGAGCAGCCTCAAAAAGCAATGCCGTGTTGGTGGTGAGGGGGCGGTGTGCATTGAGCAGTTCGTTGAGTACGGAATAAGACATCCCAATACGCTCTGCAAACTTACGCTGCGAGATGCCGCGATCTTCAAGTTCGTCTTTTACAATTTCTCCAGGGTGCGTAAACCTGAAAGGAGTAAGATTATTGGCAATCATTTCGTCTTTAATTCCGTTTATGTGTATCATCTTCTTCAATCATAATGGTTCGACAATTCTATAATGTTGCAGATGGTGGCAATCGTTTCGTTTCCTTCGGTTTGTTCCGTAAACTCAACACGGTATTTCTTGTTCACCCTGACCGACGATAGCCCTGCCTTATCTCCCGACAAGTGTTCATAATGAAGTCCGCCAATTAATGCAAGCACATTGACATTTTCCGCCTCTATCATAATGTCAATCACCTTGACATATCGCCTCACTACATCGGGTTGAAAACGATGCTTCTTGTCAGGTGACTTGCCGGTTGTGTACAGCTTCTGTAAGTATTCCTTGTCAAAAGTTACTTTCATCTTGCCCGCAAAGATAAAATGAATTTTTCAAATCTTCGCAAAAAAAGTGATATTATTTTGTAAATTTCTGATTCCAATAGTTTTAAGATTCAGATTGTGCTAGTAGGTTCGGTTTATGAATTGGGGACGGAGTTGTTTGGGTAGAATCTATTCTAATCTAAAAACCAAATATAATCTTTTAAATCTTCCAAATAGACGTTGTTAATCCGGTGCTTCTTGAAAAGGTCTCTCACCCGCTCTGTCACTAGACTATGTAATGTGTTTTCCACCAAGAAGAAGTCACACCCATCCCAAGTTTCCAATCGAACAGACTTGCCTTTCATTACAGAAAATTGCTGTTTAGGAATTGTAATGTTTGTGTTCTGGATTTTCGTTGCAGGACCGCTCAATGACTCTATCAATTCGGCATTTGAGTCGTCCAATGGACCACATTTTCCTGTTATCGTAAGTAAATAATACTTTAAATCTTCGTGTCCTTTGATAGCTATTGGATAAAACTTGCAACCGGTTATATTGTTGTTTTGTAACAATTTGACTACCTTTTCCGAAAAAACATACAACACACCACTTGTTGAGATAACATCCCAAAACTTTTTGCCACCCGAAGCAATAAAACAAAGTTTTCCTTTAGGAACATTCTCGTCTTTTCCAATTTTAAATACATCCCATTCTTCAGGACGAAAACAAGGATCTAACCGCATGCTTCCTCTTCCATCATGCAAAGTGAAAAATTGTGGTTCTTTCATTTTATTTGTGTTTTGTTGCTGCTGTTGAAACGGAAAAAGAAACGGATAATTGCTTTTTTGTAGAAGATTAATTGGTTTTTATTTTGTTATTACAGATTTCAATATCGGCTATAAATACCACGATTGCACCAAAATTCTCTTCAAAGTTAATGCAATCTACAAATTATTACACTTTGTAAAACACATCAAAATACCGCTGTAATTTCACAGGGTCAGTTTGATAGATGTTGTCGCCGTAGTAACAATCGGCGAGAACTTCATAAAGGCGACAAAACTCGCCAAGATCGTGCTTACCGCGTTGTGCATCAATGGTGAGCGAAAGCAGTTCCAATGCTCGGTCGGCGGCACGATGGCATTGCTCCATGTTGCCTTTGCTTTGCCAACGGTTGGCTCGCGACACCTCGCTACCAATATTCAGCATCTGCTCAGCCAAAGTCATTGTCGCCCAACGTCCAGCGGCTAATTCGGTGTGTTGATAATTGCTCATAGTATCAATGTGTTAACAACCTCAATAATGCGTTTGCGGATAGCGGGGTCCTGCACATCACGACTACGGTTGCCCTGATAAGGACGAATATTGATGAGAGAGTCAAATTCTATAAAATCTTCGCCATCCATTTCTGGGTAGAGATTGATTCCCCATAAGTCAGCTTGTTCAGAGCCTTGCAAAAGCATTTCCCGCTCAATATCAGCGTGCAATTCGGCATCTAAACCGATAATTATCTTTTGTATATCAACAACAGCCTTTACCATGTCCCCGAAATAACCTGGCAGCATGGCGTTTAACTCACTTCGATGGATAGGTTGAGATGTGATTTTCATATTTGCTTATTTTGGAGGCAAAATTACAAAGAAAAACATAATAATTCTAATGTTGATAAAAATGATTATCTTTGCAACAAAATACAGAAAATGCCAGAGCCAATGCTAACCCCGAAATTCGACACCTGTTTCTTTGAGCGTTATGCCATGGTCTCGTTAGCTACTTTGCTGGGCGAGCCGTATGCGCATTTGGTCAACCGCGACAGGCCGGATTTGCAGGATGAGCAAGGCGGCATCGGCATTGAGGTGACTCGGGCCATTGCCGAAAACAAGAATGTGGCCAACGCTTTGGTGAACGAAATGGCGGGCGAGGCGGTGAAGGAGGTAAATGCGGACGACTTGCGCCACATCAGTCAAAGCGGCTATGCCTACGGTTTGGGCGATGGTAGCATTGTCGGTCGCAACGAGTACGAATACTGGTCTTTGGCCTTGCCTTTGAAGCGCATCCTCGAAAACAAGATGGACAAGGTGAACAACGGCTTCTATGGTGATTTTCCCGAGTTCGACCTCTTCGTTTTCACCAAGGAAGACTTGGATATTCCACAAATCAAGCAAACCATCGCCTTCATGCAGGAGAAGCAGGCCTTCCAGAACCGTCTTTATTCACGGTTGTTTGTCTCGCAAATCCAATCTTTGTTCGACTGCGACCTCTTCACAGGACAATACCGGAAAATTAAGGTCGACAAGGAACAACGCCGCTTTTTTTATGACGAAGCAATAAAATAATGGACCAAGAAAAAATCATATTAGGCATCGACCCCGGCACGATGGTGATGGGCTATGGCGTCATCCGTGAGCAAGGCAAGAAGATGGAACTCCTCACGATGGGGGTTATCAACTTGAAGAAGTTGGCGAATCAGGCACTGAAGTTGAAGAAGATTTTTGAACGCGTTTTGGAAATTATCAATGAGTACCATCCTGATGAACTGGCCATTGAGGCACCGTTTTTTGGGAAGAATGTGCAATCGATGCTGAAATTGGGACGTGCCCAAGGTGTAGCCATGGCCGCCGCGCTTTACCGCGACATCCCCATTTTCGAATACTCACCCAAGACTATCAAGCAGACCATCACAGGCAACGGCAATGCCTCGAAGGAACAGGTGGCCAAGATGGTGCATTTTATCTTGAAGACCGAAGAAAATCCTCAGTTTTTTGACGCTACTGACGCCGTGGCCGCTGCCGTATGCCACTCCATCTCGAAGGGTAAGGATGTGAACTACACCAAACACACCACCGAGAAAGCCAAGGCGCACCGCCGCCCCGACTGGAGTCAATTCATCGCCGAGAATCCTGATAGGGTAAAGAAATAAGAGATGTTGGAATAGAATTTGTTAAAAGGCACTGACAATCAACACGAATATTCATCATAAAAACAAAACAAAATGATTATTACCATTCTGTGTATCACCATCTTGGCTTACGCCATTTCAGGTAAAGACATCAACGGTTTGCTCGACAAGCTGAAGAACGTGGACTGGAAAAAGAAGACTTCCAACCTGTGGGGAAAGATAGGCACGTATGCCAAAAAGGCAGGTCGTGTCACCTCCAAACCGCTGCTCCAGCTCTATTATGTGCTGATGATGGGCGAGACCACCACGCTTGAGAAGGCCCTCATTGTGGGTGCCATCCTCTACACCGTTTTGCCTTTCAGCTTGATTCCCTATAAAGCCCATAAGATTCTCGGTCTGCTCGACGAAGGCGTGGCCGTGCTTTATGTGGTGAAGAAAGTGCAGAACAAGATTACTCCCGAAATCGACGCCAAAGTGGAGGAGACTTTGAATATGTGGTTTGGTGCTGAAGGAGCTGCGCAAACTGCCTGATACATTTAGATTCACAAAAATCGCCCGTCTATAGATTCCTTCCTGCCGCATTTGTCGGCGTGGGAATGACATAGACGGGCGATTTTTGTTTGGCTGTTCTTAACGCTTTAGAGTTCTGAGGACAGATGGTATTTTCCGCTGCCGTAAGTCTTTATTTCATAACCGTTTGCGGTAGGTAAACAGACCTCAGCCGTTGTATTGGCGGGGATGGTGAAATCCCATTCAAAGTGATTGCCTTCGCGCTTCCAGTTGCTTTCGATGCGACCTGAGACTGACTCGTAGGCGCAGTTCACATAGTCCAATCCCTCAATAGGATAAGGCTTCAATTGTATCTTGCTATATCCTGGCTCCAAGGCACGGATGCCGCCAAGGTATTCGTATTCCCAAAGGATAAGGTCACCGAGGAGCATGACGTGGTTGCCTGAGTTCATGGCGGGGTCGGCAGTGTTGCCGTTCCAAAGCTCCCAGATGGTGGTGGCATCGTTACGGTACATGTAGCCCCAGCTGGGGTAGGTGTCGTTGGAGGCAATTTTGAGGGCAAGGTCGCCGCGACCGTATTCCGTCAGGCAACGCATCAGTTGTTGGATGCCGACCACACCTGTCGAGACATGACTGTCACATTCGTTTACTGTCTTGTCCACAATGCTTTCTAAGACTTTGTTCTCCAGGCCTTTGGGCACCATACCAAACCACAGGGGAAGAATGTTGGCAGTTACAGTATTGTTGGCATAAACACCTGTTACTCTATTGAAATACTTGTCGTTGAAAGCCACAGTGGAGGTGGTGATTTCTTGTTGGAAGAAGGAGACATCCTCGTCGTAGCCTAAAACTTGAGCAAACTTGGCCATCTTACCGCATAGGTAGCAGTAGAACGGCGTGGAAAGCACAGTGGCATCAGTGATGCGTTTGGGGTCGCTGGAATGTATGAGTTCCAACGACTCGGGGGGCATGCACCAGTCGCCGTAGGTGTCGCGGGGCATGAGGCCGCCTCGCATGTAGTCGTTTTTCATGTGCAGGATCCACTTTTTCCAAGCCGCGTAATGTTGGCAGATGGGTTTCGTGTCGCCGAAACGGGTGTAGAGCATGTCCGTCGCAGTAACCACGGCACCAACCCAAGTCATATTGTCGGTATAGCCACGCCAATAGGGCGGAATGACATTGGGTAGGGAGCCGTTGTCCCACTGGCTGTCGTCGGCATCGGTGAGCCATTTGGCGTAGAGTTGATGGTTATCGAAAATATATGACTCTCCGTAGTTGCCTGTGGTGCGGTCGCCGGTCCAGCCCATGCGCTCGTCGCGTTGCGGACAGTCGGTGGGCATGGAGCGGTAGTTGCCTCGGATGCCCCAATAGGCATTGTGGTACACTGCGTTGATGATTTCTTTGGAGGTCTCGAATGAGCCTGTGACTGGCATTTCGTCGTAGATTACCCAGCCTTCGAAATCATCCAAATTGGGTGTTTCGCGCAAATCAGAAATCTCCACATAACGGAAGCCGTGATACACAAACATAGGATGCCAAGAAACATGTAGAGACGTTGCGCGCAACGTCTCTACAGCGCAAATGTATCGGTCAGTGCATTCCGCGCCACGCAGGTTGGCAGTGTAAAGCAGGCTGTCATGTGTCAAAAGTTCGGCAAAGCGCAAAGTAATGACATCCCCCGCTTGTTGTCCGCGCACCTTCATATTGATGAAACCGACCATGTTTTGACCCATGTCCAAATACCATTTGTCACCTTTCTGGAACATTGCTGTAGGTTTCAGTTTCTCCATCACAGTGATATTGGGATTGGGCTGGGCACTGAGTTGGCCTTCGGGAGCCTCGACAAGCTCAGCTTGGAGCCAAGCAGAATCGTCATAACCAGTTTTGTTCCAATCGCCTAATTCATAGTTCTCATCGTAGGTCTCGCCGTCATATTCATTGGCAGTGCGGATGGGGCCTCGGTTGGTGATTTTCCAGGTTTCATCGCTGACAATCAATTCTTTGTTTCCATCCTTATAAGTCACTTCCAATTGCAGCAACAATCGGGGCGTACCGAAACCAAATATATTTTCGGAGTCATCCCAATTGGGGTTTTTGACGTTGTATCGGATGGTCGTATAGCGACCGCCTTCAAGGATGATACCTATGGCATTATCGCCTTGCTGAAGCATCTCGGTCACATCGTAGGTGTTGAAATACACGCGCTTGGAGTACCAGGAAAGCGTAGGTTTCAGCAGTTCTTCGGGTGCGACTTCGGCACCATTGAGATAGGCACTATACACCCCCATACCACTGACATAAAGCCTTGCCTCGCTGACCTCGCCGTTTAGGGTAAAGTCTTTGCGGAGATAACGCGCCGCCAAGCGGGTGTGACCCACCAAAACATCATCCTCAAACTCTTGACCAATCCATTTCGCTCGCCAGTCCTCTTGGTTCAACAAACTGATTTCAAAGGATTTGACTTCGCTTTCCACTTTGGCTTTCTTGCCGCCTTTGGCTGTCACGGTGGCGAAGACTTTCCAATAGGCTTTATCGCGACTTTGCAATGTCTTGCCTTCGTAAGGGATATAAAGCATTTGGTTTGAAGTTGTCACGCCAGAATCCCATAAATCGCCGATGCCTTTTTGGGCGTTTTCCATTGTTGATGCCACGATGATACGGTAATCCTGTTGCATGACATTGCTTTCCTCCGACTCGTATTGCCAACTGAAACGAGGTTGAGCTGTAGCCAAGGCTTGCGGATGGACTTGCTGCTCCACATTGGAGTTGACAATGCTGACATTCAGGTTGTTGCCGCAAGAAACGAGGCCAATGATGGCCAACAGGAGTATTGCGATGCGTTTCATAGTAGTTATCGTTCAATCATGATGCTGTCCTTTGAAGCAATAGCTTTTTTAAAACACCATCACTGCTTTAGAACACCATCACCGCGCCGCCGCCTTTGGCGAGGTGGACTTTTACCTTGTTGCCCATCACTTGGGCTTGTTCGCTGACATAGTCGCGGGCCACACGGTTGGCGTTGATGCCGTCGCGGAAGATGTGTCCCGATTTGGCACTGAAATTGGGCAGCACGGAAAGGTCGATTTCAAGGTCGCGCTCTTCCCAATTGGTGATGGCCCCGACATACCAATGGAAGTCCTTACGGCGGGCGATGACCAAGTATTCGCCCACTTTGCCGTCCAAGACAACGGTTTCGTCCCAAGTGGTGGGCACATTGGCGATGAATTGGGTGCATTCGTCTTCTTTCATGTAGTTGCTCGGACTGTCGCAAAGCATGTTGAACGGCGACTCAAAAATCACGTATTCAGCTAATTGGCGACAACGTGTGCCTTGGCTCATCGGCTCGCTCCAGTTGGCGGCAAAGCTGTTCCTTTGGGCGTTTTTCATCGCACCTTGGGTGTAGTCGAAGGGGCCGGCCACCATGCGGATGAAGGGGATGGTGACTTCGTTGGTGACGAGGTCGCCTTCGTTGTCCCACTTGGCCTGCTCCAAGCCGTAGACGCCTTCATAATTCAGCACATTGGGGTAGGTGCGGCTCAAGCCAGTGGGTTTGTAGGCACCGTGGAAGTCGATGAAGAGATGGTATTGGGCGGCGGTTTTGGCCATGCGGTTGTAGAAGTCCACAATCATCTGGTCGTCACCGTCCATGAAGTCGACCTTGAAGCCTTTCACGCCCATGTCGGAATAGTGCTGGCAGACGTGTTCCATGTCCTTGTCGATGGCGGCATAACCCACCCAAAGCACGATGCCAACATTGCGCTCGGCACCGTAGTTCACTAACTCCTGAATGTCGATTTCAGGCACCACCTGGAAGAGGTCGGCTTTCTTGTTGACGGCCCAACCTTCGTCCAAAATGACATACTCGATGCCGTATTGCGAGGCGAAGTCGATGTAATATTTATAGGTGTCGTTGTTGATGCCCGACTTGAAGTTGACACCGTAGATGTTCCAGTCGTTCCACCAATCCCAAGCCACCTTGCCAGGTTGAATCCAAGAGATGTCCTTAACACGGCTTGGCCAGGCCAAAAGATAAACCAAATCGCTGTCAGCCAAATCCTTGTCGTTTTCAGAAATGACGATGCAACGCCAAGGGTAGGCACGCCATCCCTCGCCCTTGGCGATGTAGTTTTCGCGTTCCTTCACCACCCATTGCAGGTTGTTGTGTCCGCCTTGCTCGCGGGTCTTGGGATAACCTGCATGAACCGCCGTGAAGCCAGTTTTTCCCTTCTCGTTGCGGAGATACAATCCGGGGAATTCCTCCAAATTGGACTCAGTGATAACGGCTTTCTTGCCATCTTTCAGCTCAACCAACACAGGCAGGAAGGCCAAACGATCGGACTCCATCTGACTCAAAACCGTGTGGGTATAAGTGTTCTCAAACGAGTTGTAGAACTGTTGGTTGATGAAGTCGCCTTCGCCTTTTCGTGCGTTGACGTAAGGGATAAGTGCTTGATAGTCTGCGTCGAAGTTGAAGTCGGCGGTCTCGCTTTCGATGATGATGGGCTTGCGGATGTCGGTCACAAAACGATAGGCCACACCCTCGTTGTAAGCGCGGAAAACGACTTTGTAATTATCCTTGAAGAACAGGGCCAATTCCTCATATCTCTCGGGAATCTCGGCTTTTTTATAGAACGGCGAGGTCACGGTCTGGTTGACGGATTGCGTCTGGGCGTCTTTCACGACGGGCTTTTTGCCAATCATCGTGCCGTCGGCGAGTTTCATCCCAATGGCCGAAGGAGCCAAAACACAGGTGTTGCCATGCGTGACGGCGTAGGTGAGTTGTTCGCCCACTTCGATGGTGACGGTGATGTCTTTGTCGGGCGATTGCAAGGTGAATTTCAGTTGGGCAAAGGCACTCACGGAAAGTATAAGGAGCGCAGAAAGAAGGAGTTTTTTCATGATGATTAGGTTTTATGCTGGCAAAAATAGAAAAAATGCTGCATTTCACCAAAAAACTCTATTTGGAAAAACTTAATTCCTCCAAAAACTCCGCGAAAGCAGGGTAATCAGTGAGAAAAGCTCCACCCTGCCGAGGAGCATGAAGAGCATCAGTAGCCATTTGGCGACTAAGGGGAAAATGACATACGAACCACCTGGTCCCACTTGCCCGAGACTTGTGCCGACATTGCTCAGCGTAGCCACCGAAGCACCTAAAGCCGTCTCGATGTCGATGCCCATGGCCAACAAAATGATGGCACCGACGAGGAAGACCAAGAAATAGACGAAGATGAAGGTGATGTGCTTGTAGACGCCACTGGTGGAAATGGCTTTTCCGTTGACTTTCACAGGCAAAACGGCGTTGGGGTGGATGATACGCTTCAACTCAAGCAGCGAGTTCTTGGAAAAGATAAGGTGACGGAAAACCTTGATGCCGCCCGATGTGGAACCCGAACAGGCACCGATGAACATCAGGAGGAAAAGGATAACCCAGAGGAAAGTGGGCCACGCCGTATAGTCGCTGACGAAGAAGCCTGTCGTGGTGAAAGCCGAGATGACGCTGAAAAACGACTCGCGGAAAGAGGAGCCGAAACTCTTGTGACAACCGAACAACAGCACCAAACCGATGACAATGCCCAAGAAAACGGTGTAAAGCAAGAAAGTTCTGAACTCTTGGTTCTTCAGGATGGTGAACGAACGCCAACTCAAGGAGAGTAACAACAGTGAGAAATTACAACCTGACAGCACCATGAAGATGGTGACTACAACTTGCGAATAATTGGAGAACGCCCCGATATTGGCGGTTCGCGTGGAGAAGCCTCCCGAGCAGATGGTAGTCATCGAGTGGCAAAAGGCATCATAGAGGTCCATGTCGCCCCAATAGAGCAGAAGGGTCTCCAATAGCGTGAAAAACAAGTAGATAAACCAAATCCGTCTTACAGTGTGCATAATGCGCGGGTGCAGTTTATCGTAGGTGATGCCATTGATTTCGGAGACAAAGAGTTGCATGCCGCTCATGCCGAGATAAGGCAGGATGGCCAACGAAAAGACGATGATGGCCAAGCCGCCAATCCATTGTGTCATGCTGCGCCAAAGGAGAATGTCTTTCGGGACGGCCTCGATGCGGGTCAAGATGGTGGCACCTGTGGTGGTGAAGCCTGACAAAGCCTCAAAGAAGCCGTCGGTGAAATTGGGAACGCTCTTGCTGAGCAGATAAGGCATGGCACCGAAGAGAGAGAGCACGAGCCATGAAATGCAGACGATATACACGCCGTCGCGCGAGGTGGTTTTGTCGTCTTTATGGTTGCGGGTGGTGATGAGCAGGATGAAGCCGGTCAGCAGGGTGATGAGGGCCGAGAAGGGCATACTGAAGGCATAAAGTCCGTGGTGGAAATAGGTCACAGGGAGCACCATCAGCATGAAGAGGCCTTCGATGAGCAGCAGCTGGCCTTCGATGCGGAGGACTAAGGGGTGGTTTATTTTGGTTTTCCAATTCATTGCTTTATTTCTGGTTCGGCCCTTCGACAGGCTCAGGGACCTTAACTAATTGAAAAAAGTGAAGGTCGTTGAGCTTGTCGAAACGCCGACTTTTCTAATGGAACAAACGTTCAACAGCTGGGATACCGGCAGGCAGGGCCAAAACCACCACTTGGTCGTCGGCCTCGATTTGGAAGTCGTCGGTGGCGATGTAGCTTTCGCCGTCGCGCGTAATGCCGCAGACGATAGCGTCGGTGGGCATGGCAAGTTGTCCAATGGGCTTGCGCGTGACCGCCGAGCCAGCCCTCACCTCAAACTCCACAATGTCAGCATCGATGCCGCTGAGGCTCTTCAGCGTGGAGACCTTCGCGCCGAGGGTGTACTTCACCATGTAGCTGGCTGCGATGAGTTTCTTGTTGATGATGGAGTCGATGCCGATGTTCTGCGAGATGTCGATGTAGTCGATGTTTTCGACGAGTGCGATGGTCTTCTTCACGCCGAACGACTTGGCCTGCAAGCAGGTCAGGATGTTGGTCTCGGTGTTGTCGCTGACGGCAATGAAAGCGTCCATGTCCTTGATGCCTTCGTCTTCAAGCAGGTCGAGATTACGGGCATCGGCGTTGACCACCAAAGCCTCCGAAAGGTAGTTGGTCAAGTCCATGCAACGCTCCTTGTTGATTTCCAAAATCTTGATGTTCAAGTCTCTCTCAAGACGTTTGGCGGTGATACGACCTACACGACCACCACCTACAATCATCACGTTGTGGACATTAATCTGTTTCTTGCCGCTCAGCTTGATGATGTCCTTGATGGCATGCGGCTTGGTGACCACATACACCATGTCGGCCACATGGAAGACCTCGTCGCCCTGAGGCACAAAGGTATTTTGGCGGCGGTGGATGGCGGCGATACGGAACTCGATGTGTTCGTATTGGTCAATGACCTCGTCGACGGTCTTGCCGAGGATTTCGGCTTCTGGCTCTAACTTCACCATGAAAAGTTGCAGGTTGCCGCCCGCAAAGTCGTAGGTCTCCGAGGAAGCGTTCTTCTTCAGCAGCGAGATAATCTCTTGTGCGGCAATGTCTTCGGGAGAGAGTAAGCCGTCGATGCCAAGGTCTTGGTACATGCGCCACACTTCTGGACTCAGGTTCTCCATCGTGTTGACACGTGCGATGACTTTTTTAGCACCTAATTTCTTGGCGATGATGCCTGTCAGCAGGTTGATGTGTTCATCATGGAGCACGGCAATCATAAGGTCGGCTTTCTTCACATTGGCGCGTTGCAGCACCGCGGTCGAAGTAGAGTCGCCGGTGATGGTCATCAGGTCGCTGTGCGATTCCATCATCTTCAGCAATTCCTCGTTTGGGTCAACGATGGTGATGTTATGGTTGCTGCGCACCAAGGCCTCCGCCAAATGCATGCCTACTTCTCCGTCTCCAGCTATTACTATGTTCATTTCGTTTTTCTTTAATAAAAATGCAAATGTATAGTTTTTTCTAAAACAATCACCAAATATCCGACCATGTAACCGAAATAACATGATTGGTTGAACGCTCGCCTTCCTTGAAGACATTGGCCATGCCGTAGGTGTAGCGCACTTCTATGAACCAATAACTGAGGGCAGCCGTAAAACCATAATCGATGCGGTTGAAACTTCCCAATGCCCAAGGCTCAATGTATTGTGTTTTCTTCTTTCCGCTTACTTCCTTCACTTCATTACCACCCACGCAAAAGCCGATTTGCGGCCCAATACGCAGCCTCGGAATCATCGATTCGTCCTCGTCGTCTTCGCTCCATTTGCGGAGATAGATGTTGAGTAGCAGTGGCACATTGATATAATGCGACTTTTCCATGTAACGGATGGTGTTGCCCGATTCATAGACAGCTTTTTTTGAACTTGTGCCTTGTCGCGAGTAAATCACATCAATTTCACCACCGATAATGAAATGCTCAGGGATGAGGGCAATGCGCACGCCGCCTGTGAAGTCGGGGCGAAAAGTGGTACTGTCGTTGCCGCTAATCTTCATGGTGGAAATGGCAGGGCCGACCATTAGGCCACCGCCGAGCTTTTGGGCTATGGTTGAACTCGTACAGAAGAGCCAAAAAATGAACAAGATAAACAGTCTTTTGTCTTTCATAGATTGCAAAAGTACGCCATTTTTTGGAAACTGGCTTCTTTTTCCAAAAAAATCGACAAAACAAATGTTCTGGAGATTTGTGGAAATGGGCTGAAAAAATGTGTACCTTTGCGCGAGAATCGGAAAATTAAATGAATCCAATAGCCATACGACTGCTCAATCAGCAACTTGTTTGTCAGCAATTCAACGAACCTGCAGAGGTCGTCCACTACATGGGTGCCATGCAGGCGCAGGAATATCGTCTGATGCGCTGGGCAGTGGCCATGCGGACCAAAAAGCCTTCAGTCAAGGCGTTCAAAAAGGCTTTTGACAGTGGGCAAATCCTTCGGCTGCACCTGATGCGCGGCACGTGGCAACTTGTGTCCGCAGAGGATTATTGGCCTTTGCTTGAACTTTGTTCAACGAAAGCCTTGTCGGTCATTAAAGGCTGGATGAGGAGCAATAAAATCAGCATCCCTGATGAGGAAGTAGCATATATTCGTGAGATTCTTGTACAAACCGTTGCCGACAAAAGAAGTGTTACCAAAGAAGACTTCGTGCAGACTTTGACGGAGAAGGGTATCCACATGGACGAGCATCGCCTGTCGTACCATATCCGCTACGCCGAGCTGTCGGGAACGCTTTGTAGTGGTGATTTGTTGCCCATGAAGGCGACCTACGCGCTCACTGCTGACAAGGTGAAAAACCATGTAAAAATGGACCGCGATGAATCCCTGAAAATGTTGACACGCAAATATTTCCAGAGTCGCCAGCCTGCCACATTGGAGGATTTCGTTTGGTGGTCGGGGATGAACATCAACGATTGTCGGAGAGGGATTGAATTATTAGGGGATTACCTGCACGTTGAGACGCGCGGCCGTGCGTCCCAACGCAGGGAATTTTATCTGACCGACGATTGCCGCACCCGAGGTTTCCGCAAGGGCAAATGTCTTTTGATTCCGCCATACGACGAATACCTCATCAGTTACAAAAGCCGCGATGTCGTCCTCTCGCCAGATTACAGCCATAAGGCACACAACAACAGCGGCATTTTCCAGCCTGTCATCGCCCATGATGGCATCATCTGCGGCAACTGGACACCGTTTCGGGAAGACTACCAGGCGGAATTCTTTATGGGAGAACACAATAACGATATTCAAGAAGAATGGAATAGGTACAAAACTGCTATAGCACTATGAAAAAGATCGAATCTCCAAATCTCAAACAATTTCTGTTGTCGCTTTTGGCCACAACAATCTCTATTGTGCTGACCTTCGGCACCTCTGCTATCATTGAAAAGCGTCATAAAGAGGCGGCCAAAAAGGAAATGGTCATGATGATCATCTATGACTTTGACAAAACCATTGAACAAGTGCAAAATGCTGATTCCGCATTCCATCAGGCAAGCTTGTTGCAACAGGAGATAGCCCTTCATCTGGAACAATTCGACAGACTGCGTTTCAGTTTTATGCCGGCAATATTGATTGCCTCTGTTGAATTTTCCGAAACGACAGAAAAGATTTTCTCATCCAATATCGAGACTTTCAACACTCTTGGCAATGTTAATTTTGTTCATGAGGTTTCTTCTTTCTACAATGCACGCCGTGCCTACAAAGAAACCGTTTTGGATAAGTTGAAGGAGCAAATATCCAATGCACACGTCTCACAGTCTTTAGAAGACCTCTTCAATGTCAACTTTCCAGAACTTTACTACACAAACAGAAACTCTTTAGAAACCATGAGGAAGACGCGCAACCATTGTATGCAAATGATGAAAGTCAGAGAAGATGAATTAGACAAGTTCAGCCGTCAGCGCTCGATAAGTGAAGACAATAGTGAAGATGATTCCAATACTCAAGAGCAGATGCTTGAGTGGATTCGCGCGGAGGAAGTGATTAACCAGGCCAAAGAGAAGCTTGGCGAGAACAAATAGACAAGTAATATAATTTGAAAGACAATAATGGAAATGAATATCCGATTGGAACAACCCCAAGACTATCGCGAAGTGGAAAACCTCACCCGCGAGGCATTCTGGAACATCTATCGTCCAGGATGCACCGAGCATTATGTGCTCAACCAATATAGAAACAACCCTGATTTCATCCCCGAACTGGATTTCGTGATGGAGGAAGACGGAAAAATCATCGGCCATGTGATGTTTTCAAAGGCTGAAATTATCCTTGACGATGGAACCGTGTTCCCCTCATGGACTTTCGGCCCCATCAGCATCCATCCTGATTACAAACGGAAGGGTTATGGCTTGAAACTCTTGAATTATGCGCTTGAAAAGGCCAAAGCAATGGGCATCGGTCTGCTCAGCATGGAGGGCAATATTGACTTTTACAAAAATGCAGGTTTTGATTTGGCCAGCAAATTGAAAATCCATTATCATGCCGAGCCGAGAGAGTCGGAAGTGCCTTATTTCCTCGCTCAAGAGTTGATTCCGGGCTATTGGGGCGAACGTGAGGGCACTTACTGTCCGCCGAAGGGTTACTTTGTGGCTGACGAGAACCCCGAAGCTTTTGAGGCTTACGAAGCCGCTTTCCCGAAAAAGGAAAAACTCCATTTGCCTGGGCAGCTTGATTATGAGGATTTGGCGTGATGGCGACACGGAGTACTACCCTGGTGGTGTCACCGACCCCGACTATTGTGTACTGAAGTTTACGGCTACGGATGGCCGTTTCTATAGTGACTTCAATCCGAGGAGTTTCGTGTTGGATTAAAAGTGCGATTAACTGTCGAATTTATCTGATTACGGTAATGCGTTTTGTAACAGAAACTTCTTCCTTATCCATAATCCTCACTAAATAAACCCCTTCCGCCAATCCACTCAAATCAATCTCATTTGTCCCCAGCACCGTCTTCACCACCTGCCCAAGCGCGTTATAAACATTCACTTCGGAAGCCTCGATGCCTTCAATATGAATCGTCTCTGAAGCCGGATTTGGGAACGCAAAGACACTATTTTTTCTCTCAGCAACTCCTTCGTATGTTTTCACTAACTTATATACACCTCCATTTCTTGAAGTAAGGTAATAAACACTTTCATAACTGCTTACGCCAGCATATGATACGTTGCCAGAGCAAATCAATGCGTTCAATTCCATCCATGTATTGCCTCCATCTTGTGTTTGATAAGTGATAATTCCTGTCGGGTAGAAACCTTGTATTCCCTCCAACAAATAGACAATGATTCCGTGTTGTGGGTCAGAAAAGCTTATCCCAGTTATAACTGGCCACAAACCCATTGGTAGATTTTCAGTTTGCAGCCACTCATAGGTTGCAAATCCGTCATCGGTTCTAATCTCATTGTATTCATAGGAAAGCTCATTTTCATCATAACCAAAACCACCGAATATGGAAACATGGTCTTTGTCATGGA
>JAEEQP010000025.1 GCA_016285355.1 Bacteroidales bacterium | reverse complement strand
TGCTTCGGGCAACATCATTATCACGGACGGCCCTTCGACAGGCTCAGGGACCTGTACCTTACAGGTGATTGACGTGATGGGACGAGTGATCTTCAGTAGAGACGCGGCGCGCCACGTCTCTACAAGCGGGATGGCACCTGGCGTTTACGTGTTACGCCTCATCAATGGCGACGATGTGAGGACGCAAAAAATAATCATTGATTGATCCTGTTTGTAGGGCTGTCACACCGTGGCAGCCGCATTGGGGATAACCCATACGCGGCTGCCCTGATAGGGCAGCCCTACATAATCTAAAAAATAGTTTTTTAGGTCTCAGATTTCTTGACAACCAGTTCAATCACAAGAACATGGTCATTTGCCGAAATTCTCATATTTATTTACTGTTGTTTTGCCGAAATTCTCACAAAATTCAATGAACAAAAAAATCCGCCAAGCATTTTGGCGGATTTTTTTCCATCTAAACAATCGCATTATCAATGCAGCGACTTGATATACTCGTCAATCGCCTTGGCGGATTTCTTACCGGCACCCATGGCGAGAATGACTGTAGCGGCACCGCTCACGGCATCGCCTCCGGCGAAGATGCCAGGACGTGAGGTCGTACCCACCTCGTCGGCCACGATGCAACCCTTCTTATTCAGATCGAGGTTGCGGGTCGTACTGCCAATCAGCGGGTTGGGTGAAGTACCCAAAGCCATGATGATCATGTCGACATCGAGAATAAACTCTGAATCCTTAATCGGGACAGGGCTTCTGCGGCCTGAAGCATCGGGCTCGCCAAGTTCGCATTTCACGCACTTGAAGCCTTTCACCCAGCCGTTTTCATCACCCAATACTTCAACAGGAGCCGTCAACAGGTCAAAGATGACGCCTTCTTCCTTGGCGTGATGCACCTCTTCCACTCTCGCAGGCAACTCGGCCTCGGAACGGCGGTAGACGATATGCACCTCGGCACCGAGACGCAAGGCGGTACGTGCAGCATCCATAGCCACATTGCCACCACCGACCACAGCGACCTTCTTACCCACGAAGTTCGGGGTCTCATAGCCTTCCTTGTATGCGAAGAGCAGGTTGTTGCGGGTCAGGAACTCGTTGGCCGAAACGACACCACAGAGGTTCTCGCCCGGCACGTTGAGCATCATCGGGAAACCGGCACCCGAACCTACGAAGACAGCCTCGAAGCCCTCGCGGTGCATCAGCTCGTCGATGGTGATGGTGCGACCGACGACCACGTCCTTCTCGAACTTGGCACCTAACTTGCGCACGCTCTCCACTTCTTTCTTAACGACAGTGTCCTTAGGCAGACGGAACGAAGGAATACCATAGACCAACACGCCGCCCATCTCATGCAAAGCCTCGAAGATAGTGACATCGTAACCCATGGACAACAAATCCTTAGCGCAGGTCAGGCCAGAAGGACCGCTACCAATGATGGCAACCTTATGACCGTTCGGAATACTCTGGCTGCTGAAATGCAGGTCGTGTTCGATGGCATAGTCGCCGACGAAACGTTCCAATTTACCGATGGCGATAGGCTCAAACTTCTTGCCCATCACACAACTGCCTTCACATTGGGTCTCCTGTGGGCAAACACGACCGCAGACAGCCGGCAGTGCCGAGTCGCAGCTGATAACACCAGCGGCACCCTCAAAGTCGCCTTTGGCAACACGGGCAATGAAGCCAGGAATATTCACATTCACCGGGCAATGCGCCACACATTGTGGGCTCTTGCAGTTCAAGCAGCGTTGGGCCTCCATAATGGCCATATCAGCCGAATAACCCAAGCAGACCTCATCGAAGTTGTGGGCACGAATTTCAGGCTTTTGCTCCGGGCAAGGCACACGCTTTTTCTTATCAAAGGTCTCTTCCGAGATGCCGCCGATGTGGCACTTGTGGCCTTCAGCTTTCTCCTCTGCTTCGAGTTGCTTACGCGTTTCCACATTGTTGTACATGGCCTGACGCTTCATGGCACCATCGAAGTCGACATCACGACCCAAGAACTCAGGACCGTCGATGCAGGTGAACTTGGTCTTGCCAGCGATACTCACACGGCAGGCACCGCACATGCCTGTACCGTCGACCATAATCGAGTTGAGCGACACCGTGCAACGGATGCCCAATTCCTCGCAAGTCTTGGTGGCGAACTTCATCATAATCATGGGGCCGATAGCCACGGCTTCATCATACTGCTTGCCGCTGGCCACGAGCTGACGCAACACATCGGTCACCAAGCCCTTACGACCAGTTGAGCCGTCGTCGGAGGTAACATACAGGTTACTGACTTCAGCCAGTTCCTTTTCGAAGATGAGCAAATCTTTGGTACGAGCACCAATGATGCAGTCAGCAGTGGCACCGTGGTCGTTCAACCACTTCACTTGGGGATAAATCGGGGCGATACCCACGCCGCCGCCGATAAAGACGAACGAACGCTTACGCAATTCCTCAGCCGTCATCGTGGCGAACTCCGAGGGCTTGCCCAAGGGGCCGACGATGTCAGCAAAACGGTCGCCTTCCTTGTATTCAGCCATCTTCTTGGTGGATTCACCAATGGCCTTGAACACGATGGTCACCGTTCCTCTGACGCGATGGTAGTCACTGATGGTCAACGGAATACGCTCCGAGTTCTCTTCCATCTTGACGATGAGGAACTGCCCGGGAAGAGCCGAATGCGCGATACGCGGCGCGTAGACATCCATGAGGTAGGTCTCAGCCGCGAAGGTTTCTTTGTGTAAAATCTCGAACATGATATTATGAAATATGAGTTAGTTTTCGCGGAAAAATCCATGCAAATATAGGAATTTTAATATAAGTGCAAGAAAATGGGCGTTTTTTTGCACAAAAAAGAAGCCGACGATTGTTCGCCGACTTCCTTCTGTCTTGTGCCGCATCACCTAAAATCACCACACGACAATCTTCTGCGTCTTCATGTTTTCACCTTGAATGAGGCGGAGAACATACACGCCTGGGGTCATCCCGCCTGTAGAGACGCGATTCATCGCGTCTCCCTTGAACGAAACAAGAACACGTCCCATTTCATCCACAATTTGCAACACAGCATCGGCCTCGGCACCAGTGATAATAATGTTTCCATTGCTGATAAAGGCAAAGCTCCTTGAGCCTGTCGAAGGGCCGTCTGTCTCGTTGGCATTGAACACCAAACGGAAACGTGAAGCATAATCTGATGTCTTGACCTCAAAGGTATAACTTGGCGTGGCCAACAGGTCAACATCCGCACCTGTCAAATTATCAATAAGGTGCAGGTATTCTAATTCCGCATTCTCGGCATTCACACTGAGCGTATATGAGCCGTTCTTCGCAGTCTTGAAATTAAGAGGCATTTCGCCCTGTTTCTCGGCACAAGCAATGGCAAAGTCCTTGCCGCCTTGCGGGATGCTGAGGTTCGCATTGCCTTGGTTGAAGACGAATTTCTCCAATTGATCGCCCATGTTGAAGCTGACGATGACCTTATCAACAGCGGCCGTTGAGCCTGTCGAAACGCCACCCCTATCAACGACCTGACTTAAGGCGATTTGCACATTACCCTGATTGGCAGCCATTTCAGGCACGGTCTTACTGAAAGTGACCGACTCTCCTGTTCCTTCCGCCTCCACCATAACACCCGTGCAAGGCGCAATAGCCATTGCAGTTGAAACCGCCACAGGCTCGATGCCTGTACCGTCTTCATTCATCGTGTAATAACTCTTGTTGGCGTAGGCACTAACAGGGAACGGATTGCCCACGAGGTTCCAACCAGCGAAGGTTGCATTGGCATCGTAAACAAGATTGACTTCTTTCGTGTCGTCCTCGTTGAATGCACCTTTGAAGATAATATTGACATCTTCTGCATTGGCATAGAGGTAGCCTTGACCATTTTCCAAAACAAAGTCTTCGGTATTAGCCTTGTAGTTTTGCCATTCTCCATCCGTGGCCGACTGGTTGAATTCGTAAAGGTCGTATGCCAATTCGGTTATCATGTTGTTTACTGCTGCTGGAGCTGTGTTTTCCACTATCGGTGAAGCGATGAAACGCCAGTTGCCCTCGCCTTCTCCATAGCCAGAAATGGTTTTGTAGGCCATAGGAAAGATTCTGTCTTCGTAATTGCTCCAATTGGTGGCTGTTTTGTAATCATTCAATGATTCATAGGGGACATAAATTGGGCTGTTGTTGGTATTATTAAAAACGCTGGTTCCCAAAGATGGCGGAGTTGTTCCTAACATCATTATTTCTGTTAAGCCATCACATCCAGAAAACGCAGAACCGCCAATTGAGGTAATAGAATTTGGGAAAGTTAAAGAAGTCAAACATGTCGCTCCTGAAAAAGCTTGGCTATTGATTTCTGTTATTTCATCAGGAAGGACCAAGTCCGTCACAAGGTTGTTATCAATATATAGATTATGGGCTAAGGATAATGGATTACCTAATGAATAAAAATTAATCCTGCACCATTGTGTAATATCACCCGTATAATAAACCGAAGAAAGTGCACTACAACCATAAAATGCTACTGAACCAATATCCGTTATTGAATATGGAATTGAAATTGAAGAAAGGGTATTGCATCCATAAAATGCATAAGTACCTATGCCAATTACAGAGCTGGGAATGGAAATCGAAGAAATGCCACTGCAATTCTGAAAAGCCATCATATTGATAAGCGTTAATCCGATGAAATACTGTAATTCATCAAAGGAAATGATTTCTGCATTGTCGCTGAAATAATTACTCAAATTTGTCACGGCTGCAGCCTCCACATAACTCAATTCGCCATCACCGTCAGTATCCCAGTGATTAATGCATATACTTTTTACATTGGCATCGGCGAAATCAATGTTGCCCTCTTCTGGCACAAAGTGAGCCACCAAAGTCATGTCTCCTGCCGCATAAAATGTGTATTCAGCATTCGTGGAAGCAATTAAGCCATTTTTGGTCCAGTTGACAAAAACATAACCCTCATTGGCTGAGGCTGTCACCGTGCAGGTTTGCCCAGCTTCAATTATTCCACCACCTATCACTATACCGCCTTCTTCAGGTTCGGCAGTCACGGTGACCGTACCTCCACACAATCCAAAAAAATTGCTGAAACCGCCCCAGACCATAGAAGAATATGCATCTTCAAATCCACAAGGAACATAAACGGAGGTACTATAGTTCCAGATCCCGAAAACGGCGAATGCACCATTACCCAATGTAGGAGGTGTTGAGGGAAGACTTATTATAGAAGTAAAGTGCTTGCAATTAGCAAACGCACTATTGCCTATTGTTGTCACGGATTGAGGGATAACCAATTCACCTATAAAACCAGTGCAATTACAGAAAGCATAATCGCCTATAGTAATCACGGAATTGGGGATGGCTATTGAAGTCAATTCGCTACAATGATAGAATGCATAGCCCCCAAGAGAAGTCAATCCAGTAAAATATCGCAACTCATCAAAAGATGTAATTGTAGAGTTATCCCTAAACACTTGACCTAAATCAGTCACAGCGGCAGCCTCATCATAACTCAATTCTCCATCTCCATTTGTATCCCAGTTGGCCACACAGATTGCTTTCACGTTGGTATCAGCAAAAGTAATATTGTTACTATAAGGTGCCATAAAGGAGATATCATCCAAGCCATAGTCATCGCCTTGTCCCCCTTCTCCAGTATAATGATCATAGATTTCAATAAGGGCTTGGGTAGCCGTACCGCTTTCCCAAGTATGGGTCCACTCCTGCCACTCATTGTTTTGTGGAAGCTGGTTTTCGCCACCGACTGCCACACCATTGATTTTCAGCTGCAAAGTGGCTGGATTTAAGTTAATACCGAAATACGACCGGGCCAAATTCACCACCATACACGAAAAATCATAATTGGTATTTGGCGTAACATTAACCGTTTGCTTCCAGACCACTTTAGTAGGATTGGTGGTGCCTCCATAGCCATTCACCATCATGAATTTGCCTGAGCCACCATGTCCCTGAACCGAAGGCCAACCTAAATAACCTCCACCGTGTCCGTTGGTTGTGTTGTCAATAACATAATGGCCGAATTCAACCACGTATGGGCCATTCACCCGCTGATAATCCGTATACGATGGAGTGGTAATTTGGCCATAAATATTATAGGATTCGAAATCGCCATTGACGATAAGGTTTTGGGCATACTCTTTCGTCATCCCTACTACATTCAGCAATAGGACAAGCAGGACAGTACGCAACGACCTTTTCCAATGTAAATGTTTTACTTTCATAATGTATAGGTTTTAATTATTTGATTTATTCTTGTTTTCCTTTTTTTCTCTCGGGCGAGACATAAAAAACATGGATTTTACTCTAAGTCGTCTATAGAGGCCTACCACAGCCCACTCTTGCAACCATACAAGTAAAGTCCATGTGAAAACACATGAACATCAACTTACTTGCTTACAAGAGTTTAGAAGTGGTAGTTCTATAGATAAAGCATGGAGTTAAACTATTCTGTTTTTAATATTCCGCTTTCCGACAATGCGCTCAATGCGCTGTATTCATTCGATAATTGTTTGGTTAGACTTTGGATTGTTTGTCGGGGCAAAGATAATGAAATTCTCGTTTGAGGAAACATATCTTGCGAAAATCTATCAACAACAATAAAAATAAGATGACACTACCATAACTCATAAGGTTGCAAATGGTGACAGTCCTACAAGACGAAACAAAAAAAGCCTCAGGTTTCCCCGAGGCTCGATAGATTGATTATTGTAAAATCTTTATTCTTCGTCCAAAGCCTTGGCTTCGTCATTCATCTTGAGCTGCACATACATGGTCTTCAAGACATTCTTAACTTCAGGCGTAGGCTGGGCTTCGTAGGCTTGCTTCACGTAGGGAAGACCTGTGCGGAGCAGTTCTTCGGCATCACCGATGAGTTTGTTGTACTGTTCAACCTCAGCCTTCGAGAAACCAGTGATTTCGTTGGCTTGAGCCTTCAGCTTGTTCGACATCGTGATGTACAAAGCACCAAGGTTGTAGATGGCATCGTAATAGTCAGGTTTGATCTTGATGGCATCCTCATAATACTTGACCGCCTTGTCAGAATCAAACACGTCAGCATTGTTCTCGTCGCCATAGATGGTACCAAGCACGAAGAGCAGTTGGGCATTGTCAGGATCGAGTTCGTGAAGCTTGTTGAGGTCTTCGATGGCTTCAGCACCCTTGCCTTCCTTCAGGTAAGCATTGACCTTTTCAAGAATCAGGTTAGCATCGCCAGGGTTCTTCTCCAAGCCAGCGTTAATCATTGCCATGGCCTTTTCGCCATCGCCCAAACCGTTGTAGCAGGCAGCGAGGTGTCTGTAGATGTCCACATTGTCCACGCCGTTGTTCTTGAGTTCCAAGAAGTAGCTCAAAGCCGTATTATAATCTTCAGCTCTCAAAGCCGAAGTGGCGGCAAGGTTCAGCATGTCGTTGGCATCGGGGCTACCTAATGACTTGGCGATGTCGTAAGCCTTCTTGAACATGGGAGCAGCTTCGGCAAAATTACCTGCGTTGTAGTCGTCGGCACCTTTAGTATAATAGGTGTTCATGACCGATCCAACACGTTGGTAGATTTCCTGCTTGTTTTCCTCAAGGAATTCGGGATTCTTCATGCAGTTCATCAGCGATTCGTAAACGACTTCCAAAGCGTTGGGAGCCTTGGCCTGCAGTGCCTCGTCACCCGATTGGATGATGTTCTGGTAGATGGCAGCGCGATACAACCAAGCCTGTGACTGGTCGTTGGGCTTCATACCCAGGAACTGTTCGTGGTTGACGCATTTCTCAATGGAAACCATGGCCTTTTCGTATTGGCCATTCTTGTTGTACATGTAGGCGTCGGTTCTGTCTTTCTTTTGGGCCATCATCACGTTGGCGGTGAGCAGGACGGCCAGCAAAATCATTACTTTTTTCATGTTTTCAATTATTTAAAGTTTGACAATTTTCGTTTATTATCTTTTTTCTTTACAATTATTGTTCCAAAGTGGTTTCGTTGTTTTCTTCAGTCGGCCCTTCGACAGGCTCAGGGGCCTCAGGTGATTCTGGGGTCGGTGTTTCGACTGGCTCAACGACCTCTGCATCTTCAGGTTCGTCTTCATGCTCGACTTTGGTGACGGCAGCGATTTCGTCAGTACCGCGCAAGTCAATGAGCTTCACGCCTTGGGTAGCACGACCCATCACACGTAACTTGCTGACCGCCATGCGGATGACAATGCCCGACTTGTTGATAATCATCAGGTCTTCGTCGTCAGTCACGCCCTTGATGGCAATGAGGTCGCCAGTCTTGTCGGTGATATTCAAGGTCTTCACACCCTTCGCGCCACGGTTGGTGATGCGGTAATCTTCAATGTCGGAACGCTTGCCGAAGCCTTTTTCGGAGACCACCAAAACGGTCTGTTGCGGGTCGTTGATGCACACCATACCAATGACCTCGTCTTCAGGCGAACCAAGGGTAATGGCTTTCACGCCAGTAGCGGTACGGCCCATCGGACGGACAGTCTGCTCATTAAAGCGGACGGCCTTACCCGAACGGACAGCCATCAGCACCTCGTCGTTACCGCTGGTGAGGCAAGCCTCCAAGAGTTGGTCGTCCTCACGGATGTTGACGGCGATGATGCCGTTTTGGCGGATGTTCTTATAAGCAGCCAAGTTGGTCTTTTTGATAATACCCTTCTTGGTGCAGAGGATGATGTAGTTATTTTCGAGATAGTCCTCATCGCTCATACTCTTCACGTTAAGGTAAGCCATCACCTTGTTGTCCTTGTCGAGTGGCAACAGGTTTTGGATGGCGCGACCCTTGCTGTTCTTGCCCTCTTCAGGAATCTCGAAGGCTCTGAGTTTGTAGCACTTGCCCTGTTCGGTGAAGAAGAGCAGGTGGTTATGGTTGGTGGCCGTGAAGATATGTTCAATGAAGTCGGTGTCGCGGGTGGCGGAGCCCTTCGAACCCTTGCCGCCACGGCTTTGCACACGGTATTCGGTCAGCGGGGTACGCTTAATATAACCGAGGTGCGAAATGGTAATGACCACAGCGTCGTCGGCGATGATGTCTTCCATGCGGAACTCACCAGCGGCGGGCACGATCTGGGTGCGACGAGCATCGCCATATTTTTCCTTGATGACCAGCAGTTCGTCCTTGATAATCTGGAATTGTAATTCCTCATTTTGTAGAATTTCGTGGAAATGCTTGATGCGTTCGTGGATTTCCTCCAACTCGTCCATGATCTTCTTGATTTCGAGGCCAGCCAACTGACCGAGGCGGTAAGCCACAATCGCACTGGCTTGCGGGTCGTCGAAGCCGAACCTGTCCATGATGGCCTGTTTGGCTTCAGGCGTGCCTCCCTTACAGGCACGGATGGTGGCGATGATTTCGTCCACAATGTCAATAGCGCGGGCCAGACCTTCCAAGATATGGGCACGGTCTTCGGCCTTTTTCAGCTCATAGCGCGTGCGGCGTAGAATGATTTCATGACGGTGAGCCACGAAATGCTCTATCAACTGCTTGAGGTTCAATGTATAGGGACGACCATTGACCAAAGCCACGTTGTTCACATTGAACGAGCTTTGCAGCGGAGTCATCAGGAAGAGCTTGTTCAGCACCACATCGGGGTTGGCATCGCGTTTCAGTTCATAGACCACGCGGATACCTTTTCTATCTGACTCGTCGCGGATGTCGGCTAAGCCTTCCAGCTTCTTTTCATTGACAAGGTCGGCGGTCTTCTTAATCATCTCGGCCTTGTTGACCTGATAAGGTATCGAAGTGGCAATGATGCGCTCGTGGCCATTGTGTTCCTCGAAGTGAGTCTCACCACGGAGGACAATACGTCCCCTACCTGTCTCAAACGCCTCACGCACACCTTCGTAGCCATAAATCACACCAGCAGTCGGGAAGTCGGGAGCCTTGATGTGTTGCATCAATTCTTGCGTGGTGATTTCGCGGTTATCGATATAAGCGATGATGCCGTCAACGCATTCGCTAAGGTTATGAGGTGCCATGTTGGTGGCCATACCCACAGCGATACCGTTGGTGCCATTCACCAGCAAGGTAGGAATCTGCGTAGGCAGCACGGTAGGCTCTTGCAATGAGTCGTCGAAGTTGTTCTGGAAATCGACGGTGTCCTTGTCGAGGTCGTCGAGCATCTCCTCTGCAATCTTCTGAAGGCGCGCCTCGGTGTAACGCATAGCGGCAGGGCTGTCGCCGTCCACCGAGCCGAAGTTGCCTTGGCCGTCGACCAAAGGATAACGCAATGACCACGGCTGGGCCATACGCACCATGGCATCATAAACGGATGAATCACCGTGCGGGTGGTACTTACCGAGCACCTCACCGACGATACGAGCCGATTTCTTGTAGCCGCTGCGCGAGGTGACGCCGAGTTCCTTCATACCATAGAGCACACGACGGTGCACTGGTTTGAGGCCGTCGCGCACGTCAGGCAAGGCACGCGAGATGATGACGGACATCGAATAGTCGATGTAAGCCGACTTCATCTGGTTCTCAAGGTTGACCTTGATGATTTTTTCTCCAGTGTTCTCAGGAATGTTTTCTTCTTGATTCTCAGGAGTATTGATATTGTTTTCGTCCATTTTTGGGTGTTAGTTTTCGCTTTTATTAATAAGGGTGCAAAAATAGGAAAAAAACTGATAGGTTTTTCAAAAAAATGCGTTTTTGCATTACCATAACGCTGCCACACGCGGAATACTTGACAACCACTTGGTTATCTTGCTGTCATTTCGGGCGGTCTGCATATTATATCGGGTTTGAATGTTCATCAGCATATCCGCAGAAATGCCCAATGCGGCCTCAAATAGCAACGCTGTAGAAGGCGTCAACGGTCGTTTACCATTCAGCAGTTCATTCAATACCGAATACGACATGCCCACTTGTTTCGCGAAACTACGTTGCGAAATCTTTCGGGCTTCCAACTCCTCTTTGAGAATATCACCTGGATGCGTGGGATAAAATGAATAACCTAAATTGGCCATAACTATATCATTTATAATGGTTTGTCAACTCTTCAATATTGCAGATGGTGATCATCGGTTCGCTCGCAATCTTCTCTGAACGGAACAGTACCCTATACTTGTCGTTAACGCGCACAGACTCATACCCCTTTAAATCGCCCTCAAGCACCTCATAATTCAACGAATGCAAAGGAAACAAATCCTCAATCCTATTTGCAGAAGCAAGGGTATTGATGACATGAGTGTATCGTTTAACGATGTCTGGCTGAAAACGATGTTTCTTGTCACTTGACTTGCCCTTATAGTACAACTCGCTCAGATACTCTTTTTGAAAGACAATCTGCATTCCATCTGTTTTTATCGCTGCAAAAGTACGAAATTATCCTTAATGTTCACAAATTTTGCGAACATTTTTCCAAACTCGAAAAAACCAAACAACAATATTTTTGCGTTCTTGACAATTAGGGTGGCGCGGCGCGGTTTTTGTTTGTACCTTTGCGCTCCGAAAGAATCGGACAAGGTAAATTGATGGATTTTTATTAAAGTATTGAAAACAAAAGAATTGTAATTATATGGATGCAAAATTCTCTCCCCGCGTTCGTGCCATTTTGTCACTTAGTCATCAAGAGGCGCAACGTTTGGGGAATGCATACGTCGGATTGGAGCACCTTTTTCTGGGTATGTTGAAAGAAGGAGGCAGTGCTGCCATCCGCATTTTGGAGAACCTCAACCTGAACATCGAAGTCTTTTCAAAGAAATTGGAAGCCTCAGTGCGCACCGCCAACAGCAACCAAAATCCAGTTTTGGCATTGCCTTTGACCAAGCAGGCTGAGCGCGTGCTGAAGTTCACCTATATCATCGCCAAGGAGTTCCATTCGGAGATTGTCCGTTCGGAACACCTCATGCTGGCCATTTTGCACGAAAAGAACAATATCATCTCGCAAAACCTTGAGTTTGAAGGCATCAACTACGATAATTTCAAGCAGGAACTGTTGCGTTATACATCCGAAAACGCTGACCCACAGGAATCCGCTGAAGAATCGCAGGGCTATGCCTCCAACATTTTTGAGGATGACGACGAAGATGACGACCTGATGAACGACATCCGGCCGCAACAAGAGAAACCCAAGAAGACGAGCAACATCAAGAGCAAGACGCCTGTGTTGGACAACTTTGGCCGCGACCTCACCAAGGCTGCCGAGGAAAACCGCCTCGACCCCATCGTGGGCCGCGAGCGCGAACTGGAACGCATCGCCCAGATTCTCAGCCGCCGCAAGAAGAACAACCCGATTTTGATTGGCGAGCCTGGCGTGGGCAAGTCAGCCATAGCAGAGGGGTTAGCCATCCGCATTGTGCAACACCGTGTGCCGCGCACCTTATTTAATAAACGCGTCGTCATGCTCGACATCGGCTCCATCGTAGCTGGCACCAAATACCGCGGCCAGTTTGAGGAACGCATCAAGGCCATCCTCAACGAGTTGGAGAACAACCGCGACATTATCCTCTTCGTCGACGAAATTCACACTTTGGTCGGCGCAGGCAACGCCAACGGCTCATTGGATGCTAGCAACATGTTCAAGCCTGCCTTGGCGCGTGGCGAGTTGCAGTGCATCGGTTCCACTACCCTTGACGAATACCGCCAATACATCGAAAAAGACGGTGCCTTGGAACGCCGCTTCCAGAAGATTCTCGTCGAGCCCACCACGCCCGCCGAGACCATCGAGATTTTGAATAATATCAAACCCAGATACGAAGACCATCACTTGGTGAACTACACACCAGAGGCCATTGAGGCCTGCGTGAAGCTCACCGACCGTTACCTCAGCGACCGCCACTTGCCCGACAAGGCCATCGATGCCTTGGACGAGGCTGGTGCTCGTGTCCACATCAAGAACATCGACGTGCCGAGTGAAATCACCGAATTGGAAGGTCGTCTTGAAGTCGTGCGCAAGGACAAGAAAGCCGCCATTGCCGAGCAGAAGTTCGAGGAGGCGGGCATGTACCGCAACGAGGAAGTCAAGATTCTTGACCGCCTCGAAGCTGCCAAGAAAGCCTGGGAAGACAACACTGTTGCACATCGCCAAACAGTCACGGAACAGAACGTTGCCGAGGTGGTAGCCATGATGACCGGCGTTCCTGTGCAGCGCATCGCCAAGAACGAAGGCGACCGCTTAATGCACATGGAAACCGAGTTGGCGGGCACCGTCATCGGTCAGGACGAGGCCATCAAGAAGGTGACCCGCGCTATCCGCCGCAACCGTGCCGGACTGAAAGACCCGAACAAGCCCATCGGCTCGTTCATCTTCCTTGGTCCCACTGGTGTCGGTAAGACCTACTTAGCCAAGGTGTTGGCCAAGTTCCTCTTCGACAGCGAAGATGCCCTCATCCGCATCGACATGAGCGAATACATGGAGAAGTTCGCCGTGTCGCGCCTCGTGGGAGCACCTCCAGGCTATGTGGGTTATGAAGAAGGCGGACAACTTACCGAGAAAGTGCGCCGCAAGCCCTACTCCATCGTGCTTTTGGACGAAATCGAGAAGGCTCACCCCGATGTGTTTAACCTATTGCTGCAAGTCTTAGACGACGGCCAGCTGACCGACAGTTTGGGTCGTAAGGTCGACTTCAAGAACACCATTATCATCATGACCTCCAACATCGGCTCGCGCCAACTGAAAGACTTCGGTCAGGGTGTCGGTTTCGGCACACAGGCCAAACTCAACGCGAAGAACGAGTATTCGCAAAGCGTCATTGACAACGCCCTGAAACGTACCTTTGCACCCGAGTTCCTTAACCGTGTCGATGATGTGGTGATGTTCAACGCCTTGGATAAGAAGGACATCCAAAAGATTATCGGCATTGAAATCCGTCAGGTGGTGAAGCGTGTTGAAGAGATGGGCTACAAGATTGAAATCACTGAAAAGGCCATGGACTTCCTCGCCGAGAAAGGTTGGGACGAACAGTATGGTGCACGTCCGCTGAAACGCGCTGTCCAGAAATATGTGGAAGACGTTTTGGCCGAGGCCATCATCTCCGCCAACCTCCACATCGGCGACACCATCAGCATCGACCTCGACGAAAAAGGCGAAGAAACCATCGTCAATGTCATCCCAAGTGAGAAAAAAATCCTTGAAGAAGCCCCTGTCGCATGAACTACGACTTCAAGAAACATATCAGCAGCAAGATCTTTAAGGTGATTGCCTACGCCAGCGCGGAGTTGGGCTACAAGAGCTATGTCATCGGCGGCTATGTGCGCGACATCCTGCTGCGCCGTCCGTCAAACGACATTGACGTGGTGACAGTGGGCAGCGGCATCACCTTGGCAAAAAAGGTCGCTTCTCTCCTACCCGGCCACAAAGAAGCCCAATACTACGGTGCTTTCGGCACGGCCATGATTCACTTCGACGGCATTGAGGTAGAGTTTGTGGGCGCAAGGAAAGAATCCTACGACCGCAACAGCCGTAAGCCTGTGGTAGAAAACGGCACTTTGGAGGACGACATCAGTCGCCGCGACTTCACCATCAACGCCATGGCACTCAGCCTCAACGCCGAGGACTTCGGCACGCTCATCGACCTTTATGGTGGCATGGCAGACATGGAAGAACTGCTGTTGCGGACACCCTTGGACCCCGACATCACCTACTCCGACGACCCTTTGCGCATGATGCGCGCCATAAGGTTTGCCTCACAACTCAAGTTCTATATTGAGCCCGAGTCGTTCAAGGCCATCAAGCGGAATGCCGAGCGCATCAAGATCGTCTCGATGGAGCGTGTCACCGAGGAGCTGAACAAAATCATCCTCTCGCCTAAGCCCTCTATCGGATTCAAGCTGCTCGACGAAAGCGGATTGCTGAAACTCATCTTCCCGCAGCTCTGCTTGTTGAAAGGCGTGGAAGTCGTGCAAGGTCGAGGCCATAAGGACAACTTCCTGCACACCTTGCAAGTGCTTGACCAAGTAGCCGAGAAGAGCGACGACCTCTGGCTGCGCTGGGCCGCATTGCTGCACGACATCGCCAAGCCCCAGACCAAGCGCTGGGAAGACGGCATCGGCTGGACCTTCCACGGCCACGAGTTTAAAGGCTCCAAGATGGTGCCCAAGATCTTCGCCGCCATGAAACTGCCTTTGAACGAGAAGATGAAATATGTGGAGAAACTGGTGCTCTTACACCTCCGCCCCATCGTCTTGGCCGAGGACATCGTTACCGACTCCGCTGTGCGCCGACTACTCTTCGATGCTGGCGATGACATCGACGACCTCATGCTACTTTGCCACGCCGACATCACCTCAAAGAACGAGGAGAAGGTGAAGAAATTCCATCATAACTTCGAGATTGTGCAGGAGAAGCTGAAGGAAATCGAGGCCAAAGACCATCTGCGCAACTGGCAGCCGCCCATTGACGGCATCGCTATTATGGAGACCTTTGGCATCCCCGAAGGCCGCGAGGTGGGTGTCATCAAAAATGCTATTCGCGAGGCCATTTTGGACGGAGTTATTGGAAATAACTTCGCTGAGGCTTACACTTTCATGAAAGAAGAAGGGAAAAAACTTGGTCTCAGTGTAGTAAAAGAAATCCAAGAGCCGATTGTTGTGGCCAATAACGGACCAGTACCGAATAAAATGTGAAATGGATAATGGCTTAAACCATATAAATCGGCCCTTCGACGAGCTCAGGGACCTTAGCTCTATGAAAAGCAAAGGGTCCCTGAGCCTGTCGAAGGGCCCGTACTCTAAAAAAAACAAAATCCTTATAGTAATCGCTGGCCCCACCGCTTCGGGTAAAACCGCTTTTTCCATCAAAATGGCCAAGGCGTTGAACACCGTCATTCTCTCCGCCGACAGTCGACAGTTTTATAAGGAAATGAGCATAGGCACTGCGGCCCCAACTGAGGAAGAACTGAATCAAGTCAAACATTATTTTGTTCATCACATCAGCATCGAGGATAAATATGATGTAGCAGACTATGAACGCGATGCCCTGCAACTCTTGGGTGAACTCTTCAAGACCCACGATAGCGTCATCATGACAGGCGGCTCTGGCCTTTTCATTGACGCGGTATGCAACGGCATTGATACCATGCCCGATGTGGATCCCGACATTAGAGAAAAAGTGCAAAAGTTGTTTGACGAAGGTGGTCTGATGGCCTTACAAAATGAAGTCCAGCGCCTCGACCCCGAGTATTTCGCCCTCGTCGACCAGCAAAACCCACGAAGGCTGCAAAGAGCTTTGGAAGTCTGCTACCAGACAGGCAAGACTTTCACCTCTTTCCGCAACGGCAACACCATCCAACGTGACTTTGGCATCAAGAAATACGCCTTGCTTTGGGACCGTCAAGCACTCATCCAGCGCATCGACCGCCGAGTGGATTTGATGATGGAACAAGGTCTATTGGAAGAAGCCAAGGCACTTCATCCAAAACGTCAAATGAATGCACTCAACACGGTGGGTTACAAAGAGTTGTTCTCCTACTTCGATGGTGATTGCACCCTTGCAGAAGCTGTGGAGCTAATCAAGATTCACACGCGGCAATATGCCAAACGACAGATGACGTGGTTGAGGAGAGATAATGGATATCTATGGTTTGAGGCGAATGATACTCTTGAAATATATCCACTAATTCGACATTTGACACGCCTGATTTAGGACAATTCAGCATAATAAACAAACTACACCAATTTGTTTCTTAGTTTCCTAAGGTCAGCTTTTACAAAGCCATCAATTTCCTTTCCAAGCATGAATACTTCAGAAGAACACTGTTGTAATAGTCCATTATCGTCCTTTGCATAATTCTTCTCAGTATTGGCTATCGCATCTTCAAGTCTTACCGGGTCTTTCCCGAAATTGAATCCGCCAGAAATGGTTCCATCGACGTATTCTTTGAAAGAAGCATATTCTTCAACATCCTCATCATTCGGTTTTTCGTCATAGAAATGATAATAAAGCCAAATTTCAAAACACGGATTGCTTTGAGCCACGTTCCATGCTGGATAGCCTTTGACTTCATCCAAAGATTCAGGTATAGATGCGTTTTTATCGGCGCAGAATTCACGCAAGGGAGTTATTTTTCCTTGTTTTTCCCATTCATCAGTGTCGATGACAAACCACACCGTATCTCCATGTTCATACTCAACGGTATACTCTCTTTCATCTCCAAGCAGCACTTGATTGGCTCGTTCCATCAATTTCAATGGGTCGGTTCCTTCTGTTGGAGGAATTGTAATAACCTGCAAGTTGGAGGATAGTCCTTCAAAAAAGGCAAAGTAATCCGGTTCAGTGCCTTTTCCCTCACAAACGATGTAAATCTTATGGGCATCCCTTGAGGGCTCACGTTTGCCATATTCCCTCCTTCTCTGTATCATATTACCAATGCAAGTCTTTAAGGTTTGACAAAAAAGGAATACCCCCATATCGACCATTCAGATAGCCGTTCTCAATGTTGGCGGTTTTATGAATATTGAAGTCGCTCAATGGATAAAGTTGGGTGGCTTGTTCGGCATCCTTTTGGGCAAACCATATTTCATCCGGGCGGAAAATCTTTTGATCCAGTAGTCCTGATTCGTGGGTTGTGAAAATCAGTTGTCCTTTGGCGGTTTGGCTCTCTGAAAGTTTGCGGACAATATCCTTAATCAAGATGGGATGGATGCTCCGCTCGATTTCGTCAACCACATAAACCATATCATTTTTGATAATGGCGTAAAGCAAAGGCATGTATTCTATCAGTCGTCGTGTGCCATCGGACTCATCGCGAAGCGGCATTTCAACATCCATGCCATCAAGGTCCTTATGGACAGCAACCATGGTCTTCATATAGACATTGCCGTCCTCATAAATTACATTGATGGCGTTATCCGATGCATTTCGGCCTACCGTTGCCTGAGGTTCGCCTGGATGCTCCTTGGCCAATTTGACTAACCGCATCATTTTGGTTCCTTTTATGTCTTCCTCGGTCATAAGTTCCTTTTTCACCACCAGCTTGTCGATACCTGTTTTCAGTTCAGGCAAAGTTGCATTTACCAATGCCGAAAACTCGGTGTCGGTATCCAACAAATGGGGCACGAATCCATGAACGGAAGCGGGAAGCACAAGCTGTAACTTTTCATTAAACCATGAATAAGCGTCGCCTACCAATGGACTCTCCTCGGCATAATACTTACCCAAATAGGAAAGCAACAACATGTCAGGACGAACAATCCGTTTCAACGCATCCCGAAACTGAACATCTATACCTTTGGCAATATAGTTGGGATTGATGCTAATTTCAGCGTTTTCACGTTTGAACAGCATCAAATCCCTGCTTTTCTTGCTTAACAACAATTCTTCAAAACGAATCTCTTGTGGCGTAAACTCTACATGATAATAGAAGACATTCCCTTTAAAATAGAATTCAACAGCCAACCCCGAAGGTTTATCAGCGCATTGCACATCGAACCTAAACGTTGGATTGTCAAAAAAATCAATATCTCGCATTGTTTCCGCTTCAACCATCATCTTCAGGCAGTTTAAAGCTTGAAGAAGATTGCTTTTGCCCGCGCCGTTAGCTCCATAAATGGCACTCATGCGCAATGCGGTCGCATGGCCGCAAGTGACCTTATGGTTCTCGTGGCTATGGCTTTTGCTTGATGGGAAAGTATTAAACTCCACAGCATCCTTAAAAGACGCAAAATTCTCCGCAATAAATCTTAATATCATATCGATTCCGTTAGAAATTCACGGCAAAGATAGATATTTTGTTTGGATTGGCAATAAAATTGCGTACAAAAAGCAATTTTTACCCCAAAACAGATTTAATTGGTAATTAATATGAGGATGATTTCAAAGCGAATACCGTCTCTATTGAGGAAAGGCAAATTCGGCATTTAAACTTTGGGGATGACAAACAAGCAATTGGAGACCCTATTACTTCAACTGATAAATCTCTGGTTGCTTCCCATTCCAAGTGAAAACACACTGGCATAGTTTATCCATAAACTCGTTTAGTTCCTCCATATCATCTTCGAAACATTCATTCCCTTTAGGTTTATAATTGGTTTTAGCATGAACGATACTGTTTCTTGTTGAACATAAGATAGATGCAATATCATTCTTGATTTCGTTCAGTTTACCAATGACACACTCATCCTTTTTTAATTTATTACGCTTTTTCAAATCTTTTTGTGTTTTTTCTGGGAGAAGACCATACAAAAAAACCATTTCATTTGATTCAACACAATTTCTCAAAATAGTTTTTGGAATAATTTCTTCTCCGGATTTGAAAACCTCTTTTCGATTTAACAACTCGAATTCATTAAAACTCTTAGCCTCAATACACTTTTCATAATACTCCTTCATCGACACCCTTTGATAAAAATACTCGATAACCTTATAATACATTAGAAATCGAATTGCATTATCTGAAGTTGATAGAGCACCTATATAATAGTCCATCGCCTTGGTGTATGGCGGAATATTGTCGACGGCCAATATTTGATTTTTGTACTTAGAAATACTTTCATCTTCTTTTGAAAAATCCGGCCAATTATGGAAAGTATCAATCGTGACAGAATAGCCTAACTTGGAAGACACATCGTATAAATATCTCTTTATCAAAACGGTTTCTTCTTCCTCCGTCATCCTTTTCTCACCAATATACTCTAATTCAACAGCGGTGTAGAATGAATAGGGATCTTCTTTATCACAACCTTCTTGTAATGCAACTATCCCAACAAAAAAAGGTTGATACAAAATAGACAGTTTACATTTCTCCGTTTTTAAGGAAGGGTAGCATTTAACAAACGAATCACTTTCATAAACAATGGTTTGTCGATATTTTCCGCAGCGCACACTGGTTTCGTCTATCTTTTTCAATTCTTCAATATTCTCGGTATAATTCAAAAATAATTCAACGTTAATACCCGCTTCATCAAACAAATTATCCTCTGGAGTTTCAAGAAAAATTTTTTCATCTGACTCAACCAATTCAAACTCAACACCGTAATTCTGCTCAATAAACTTGATGCGCTCATCAATGGTCTTTATTGTAACTTCGTTCATATTCAGATTTTATGGTTAATAATCTTGAACAAGACGTACACTTATTCCTTGGTAGCGACTACCATAATCATTAGAATTCAAGATAGAGTTGTCGAAATGCAAACGGCGTGCATAGTCCCTATCACTTCCCACCGTTGACCAATATATGCCATATAAACCAACGCTAGAAACTAATGTCCCATAACGTCCACCAGATGCTGGAAGGAAAACAGCTCCATGCTCCTCCAAAAACTTCCATCTTGAAGCTGTAATTATATTGCTACTAAAACTTGCGTTACCATTATTTGTTTCACTCAGATTATAATAATCTTCAATCCAATTGTTCGGCAATAATATTACGCCATTTATCCCTTCTAACTTTGCTTTAGCGAAGCGAATACTTGAATAAGTATTACGGATATTAAATACATAATCCCATTCTTTTATTGTTAAAGTACGCCACATATTGGTTTGACAACCACCATTACTAATTGGGTTATTTACACCCCAATCATGGTTGGTTCCAGTAATTTCATTATAGCCAAGACAATAATCCGAATTTGTAGTACTTGTATTGGTCGGTAGATTTCTTTGATAACCACTTGTGCCCCAACCAAACAAATCAATCCAATCGTTGTTGGACATGCTATTTCCATCGCCAACCATATCACTTTGCTTTTCAGCGAAACGCCATGTATTTGTTGAAGGCTGATATTGCAAATTACCTTGTGAAAAATATACTTGCTTTGTATCACTCACAGAAAAAAGTCCATTGATAGCTCCTTCTGGAACATTCATTTTTGGTAGAGAAACTATCGTCTGGCCATATTGGCTCTTATTCATAGAAGGGTTCACTCGTTTTTTTTCATTTTTAATAATGGTTATAGTATCAACATGGTCAGCAAAACCCTCTTTTGTCAATTTTAGCTCATGCTTTCCAACTATAATCTCCTTTATAAACTTCGGTGTCTCCCCAACCATCTCCCCATCAATGTAAATCGTGGCGAAGTTAGGCGTACTTTCAATGTTCAACGAGCCATGAATGGGCATCGGTTTGGGCAGGTCTATGGTTTGCCCATTCATATCGGCTGTTATTTCCTTTGCTATCATGCTCGTTTCATGGCTTACCTGCTTGCACTCTATTTTGTAATTGCCCTTGCCCAAATTTCCTGTCCATGAGCGTATGCCTTTCTTTTCGTTGTTCACCCAAATCTCGGCATCGGCATCTACTTTTAAGGTCACCTTCACGAAATCAGGCTTCAAAGTTACAATCACTTTTTGAGTATTTTCAGGGTCATTCACAGTCACTATTCCTATTTCGGGATGATAATTCGGTGCCTGCACACGATAGTTGTATGTACCGAAATTGACAAACTTCATTGCCGAACCATCAGAAGCCACTTCCCAAAGTTCGCCATCCACTTCAAGCACAGCATTGGCAGGCGAAATCTGAAACGCCAAATATTGCTGCGTAACCTCTTGTTTCACTATGGTTTCCACTTTGCCGGTAGTCAGCACCATCTCGTAAGTGCGTTCCGATTCAATCTCCAAAGGGTAACGGTATTCTCTAAGCACGCCCAACTGCTGGTGCATGATGGAAATCTTTCTTGCTCCTCTCGGAACCCAAACCCAAATCTCACCGACTCTTTGTTTGGTATCGACAATACCCAAGGTTCCACCTTCGAACACGAATCCTTTCTCTGGAGTTACAACTCTAATCAACGCCGCTACCTCACCGTTCTGATCGATGCGCTTCCCTTCAAGGCTCGAAGCCGTCATGTCCATCGGCAAGGCTCGAAAGGACTTTACCGAAATAGTTTGCGCCTGCAATGCCAAACAGCATAAAATAAAAAGGCAAATGAGTATAGATTTCAATTTCATAGGCAATTGTTTTCAGGTTGCAAATTTACAAATAGAGGCTATACAGACATAAAATTAGTCCACTTCTATCCATTTTTTTGCTTTTTTTATTCCATATAATACTTTATCAACCCTTCAGCAGGGGTTTGCATCACCTCGCCCATGGTGAGACCATATTCTGTAAGACTTTCCTTCAGCAGGTCTTTGAAATGGAAAGCCACGGATCCAATAAAACTAATCTTCAACGATTTGCAGTCCGCGTAACGGAGAACAAAAGCCTCAATAAAAGCTTTGAAACAATCTTTCACCAAATCCTGAATATAAAGATGCGCCTGGTTTTCACCAGCAAATCGGGCAAACGAGGCCAAATATTTTGAGGATTGGCCCTCGTGATACAAACGATGGATGAAATCCTTCAATTCCAAATGATATTCCGCCTCAAATTTTTGCCTCAAATCCTCAGGCATGAAATCATAGAAATACGCCCGCACCACTTCCCTGCCGATGTGCACTCCGCTACCTTCGTCACCAACAAGATAACCCAAGGAAACGGCCTCTTCGGCGATATTTGTTCCATCGTAAAGACATGAATTTGAACCTGTTCCAAGAATACAGGCAATGCCTCTATCGCGCCCTAACAAGGCATGACAGGCCGCCACCAGGTCGTGGGCAATATAGATTTCGGCATTGGGAAAATGATGCAGGAACACCTCTTTTATCAAAAAACAATTCTGTTCATTGCCGCAACCGGTACCATAATAATGTATGCCTTGTAGAGACGTCGATTTATCGCGTCTCGGAAACGGTGTTTCGGCATTGGGAGACGCGATAAATCGCGTCTCTACAAGGCGAATGATATTATCAAGGCATTGCGTTTCAGCATAATTCGGGTTGAATCCTTCCGTTGTAAAACGCGTCATGACCTCCTTTCCGTCAAGGAGAATCCAATCCATTTTTGTGGAGCCGGCATCAATTATGAGTCGCATGGCAAATTATTTTCTGCAAAATTACGGAAATCTGCGTAAAACCAAATGTTTTTTATAGTTTTGCAGCCCAATTAATAGTTCGACAAACTCACTAACCAAAGATAAAGACATGAGAAAATGGCGCATTGAAGACTCCGAAGACCTTTACAATGTGAAAGGCTGGGGCGGCAATTACTTTTCCATCAACGAGAAAGGCCACATGGTCGTGACACCCAAGGAAGGCTGTGCCTCCGTCGACCTGCCGGAATTAGTTGACGAACTGTCACTTAGGGACGTTTCAGCTCCCATGCTGTTGCGTTTCCCTGACATCCTCGACGACCGCATCAACAAGATTGACTCCTGTTTCAAGGAGGCGGCCAAGGAATATGAGTTCCACGGCCAGAACTTCGTGGTAATGCCCATTAAGGTGAACCAGATGCGCCCTGTGGTCGAAGAAATCGTGAGTCACGGCAAAAAGTGCAACATCGGTCTGGAAGCCGGCTCCAAACCTGAGCTCCACGCCATTATCGCCCTCGGCACCGATTCGGATTCGCTCATCGTTTGCAACGGTTACAAGGACGAAGAATTTATCGAGTTGGCCTTGCTCGCCCAAAAGATGGGACGAAAAATCATCATCGTCATCGAAAAACTCAATGAGCTGAAAACCACCGCCAAGATTGCTCGTCGGCTGAAGGTCACGCCTAATTTGGGTGTGCGCATCAAATTGGCCAGTTCCGGCTCCGGCAAATGGGAGGAATCGGGCGGCGACGGCAGTAAGTTCGGCCTCACCTCTTCCGAATTGCTCGAAGCCCTCGACTTCCTTGAGGAACACGACATGAAGGACTGCCTGAAATTAGTGCACTACCACATCGGCAGCCAAGTCAGCAAGATTAAGAAAATCAACGTGGCCTTGCGTGAAGCTGCACAGTTTTACGTGCAACTCTACAAGATGGGCTACCATATCGAATATGTGGACATGGGCGGCGGTCTCGGTGTCGACTACGACGGCACCAGTTCCAGCAGTGCCAGTTCGGTCAACTACAGCATCCAAGAATACGCCAACAATGCCATCTATACCATCGTGGATGCTTGCGACAAGAACGAACTCCCCCACCCCAACGTCATTTGTGAATCGGGTCGCGCCCTGACGGCACATCACTCTGTGCTCATTTTCGAAGTGTTGGAGAAGACCTCCCTGCCCGAATGGGACGACAACGAGGAACCTGAAGAAGGCGACCACGAACTCATCAAAGAACTCTACGATTCGTGGGACGAACTGACTAAAAGCTCTTCTTTGGAAATCTGGCACGACGCCCAAGAAATCCGTGAAGAAGCCCTCAACCTATTCAGCCTCGGCCTGCTCGACCTCAAGTCTCGCGCCAAAATCGAGCGTTTGTTCTGGAGCATTGCCCGCGAGGTGAACCATATCGCCAACAGCTTGAAGCGCGTCCCCGAGGACTTCACTTCATTGCCGAAACTCTTAGCCGACAAATACTTCTGCAACTTCTCGCTGTTCCAGTCGCTGCCCGACCTCTGGGCCATCGACCAACTCTTCCCCATCATCCCCATCCAAAGGCTTGATGAGAACCCGACCCATCTCGCCACCTTGCAGGACATCACCTGCGACAGCGACGGCAAAATCACCAACTTCGTGGCCAAGTCGACGCAACACACCATCCCGCTGCACTCGTTCAACGACAAGGAGCATTATTATATAGGTGTATTCCTCGTAGGTGCCTATCAGGAAATCTTGGGCGACTTGCACAACCTGTTTGGCGACACTAACGCGGTGCATATCTCAGTGGACGAAAAGGGCTACTATATCGACCAAGTCATTGATGGCGAGACTGTTGCTGACGTGTTGGAATATGTGCAATATAACCCGAAGAAACTTGTTCGTGCGGTGGAAACCTGGGTCACGAAGTGCGTGAAGGAGGGCAAGATTACAGTCGAAGAAGGAAAAGAATTTTTGTCCAACTATCGTTCTGGATTGTACGGCTACACGTATTTAGAGTGATTTAGTACCCAAAGAGATGTCTACCTTTCCCATGGCGACGATAACGGTCGTTGGCGAAGGTTGAGCAAGCATCCTCAACACGTTTCTCCAAAGGAATCGCTATACTTAAGCAGACTTCCAAACCTTGTGACAGACGCCAACCTGTCACTTGATAAGCATTGACATTAACAGCGGGAACGCTTCCTTCTTTCTCGGCAGCACCATAGTTGTCGAGCAATCCTTGATGGGCAGAAGCACTGAGTTTGAGCAGGATATGACGGCTTCCCAAACCGATTCTGCTGCGGATGCCTACTCCGGCAAAAGCTCCGGCGTGAATCAAGCTCATGTTGGCATCACCCACATCGATGGTCTGGTCCAATACGATAGGTGCAGTCCGGTCAATGTGAATCTGACCACCCAAGCGCACACCACCTTCGGCACCCACCATAAGATAAGGCTGGAAATACGGCTTGATAGGCCAACGTATTTCTAAAGGCAAACGGAAATCCACATAGTGAACCGACATCGAATAATGCACTTTAGCACCCGAAAAATGCTCGTAACTGATATCCGTGCCGCGTTTCAGATACACAAACTCAGGTGACAGCACAAAAAGATTACCCATCGGGATGTCAACAAACAGACCACCCATTGGGGTCAAGGTAAAGGCTTGGGGCAGCTGGCTCAATGCTTCATTATTGAAATAAAGCATCCTCGGCACATTCAGGCCACCTTTCAAACCGATGGACATTGCTTCCTCAGTCGTCTGGTTGGTTTTCACCTGTGCATAGGAAGCCCCAACAAAGCCAAGACCTATCAATATGATTATCAAATACCTCTTCATCGCTTCACAAATTTACCATTCCTCTCTTTTTGCTATTCCGTCACCATCCTTATAAATGAAATAGGAACCGTTATCGTATTGACCGATAAGGCCGTTGGAGTCGTCCTCTGCTTCCATGATAATGGTGGCGTAACGAAAATCCTTAAGCCCCTCGGAAGTCACCTGACCTTTCATGACGATACCACGTTTTACACGAGCATGATACGTCAAGCCATTAAAGGGAATCTCGTATTGTTTGTTCTCAATGAAATACACAGCAAAAGCATTGTCGTTGCCACACACGAAGACCGTATCGGTCACGGTTTCAGTGGTCTCATTTAGGTCCATCTTGACAATGCCGTTGTGCTGGTTCGAGAAGCGCATATACAGGTTAGGCTCATGGGCTTGCAGTGGCCACACAGGTACATTGGAACTCACCCGCTCCTTGGGATCCATCACATAGCTGCCTTCAATCTTTGGTGGCACTGGACCTTTTGGAATGCTGTCAAACTCAGCAAAAAATCGCGTCTGCAACGAGTCGGGAATCACCGAAAGGATGTCATCAACATAGTACTCCGTGCCAATGAGCGCAATAGTGTCGTCGTCGTTTTTCGTGCAGGAAGTCAGTGCCAAGCCACCTAAAAAGAGGAGGCAAAAGCACCATATACATTTCTTGTTTTTCATAGTCAATCTTTTTATTCGATTATCACCTTTTTAGTCGCGGTGCCTTCCTTCCCTGAAGCCACAAAGAAATAGACACCTTTTGCACGACCCACCAAATTGTATACCAATTCGTAAGATTTCAAGGTATTAGTGGTTTGGATTTGATCAATCAAATTACCCATCATGTCATACACCTTGACCTCCACTTTACCTGTAAGATGGTCGAAAACAAGTTTCATCTGACCATCATTCGGATTGGGAATCACATTAAATCCAACGGCCTCTGAGCCTGTCGAAGAGCCGTATTCATCAACTCCGTAGAATGAGCAGATAAACCAATATCTCTGCCTGATGCCCTCTTCTGGGGCACAACGGTTGAATGCGTGGGCATCAAGCCAAACCGTGTCATCCACATGATTCAACACATACACTTTGCAGCGTTTGCCCTTGTCGCCAAAAGGCTCAAGCACCCATCGCATCGGTTCCTCGAAACTCCAGGTAACCGTATCCCAAGAGCATTCAGGATTGGTGTCCCACAAATTGAAATCGTACGAGTTGATTTGGAATTCCGTCGCGGTGACGACCCAGTGCGGGGCATGATTGGCCGTGTCCATAGGATAGATTTCGGTAGGATGCGGTGTATAGTCAAAATCCACATGCATGGTGACAATACTGTCGCAATCCATCTGGTTTTTGTATGTCCTCTGGTAAGTGCCTGACACAGTGTAAACATGGTCTGCTGGGTCGTAAGTGTCATCAGTACTGTACGCATGTCCTTGCGGGTCCCAAAGGTAGTTGTCGCAATTCTCTTCCTCCGAAACGGTGAACTCATTCGTTTCATAGTTGGAGATGGTCAGGTCAAGGACGTAGGTACTGTCGCATTCCGTATTCCCAAAACTGTAATGGAAGGTCTTCGTAATCCCATTCTGGCTTTCATAGTATGTCTCGCCGGAGATAGGCCAATAGTAGGCATCGCAGGCCACTTTCGTCTCCGCCTGATAAAACTCCTCATGGAACCTGAGGTTCAGCCGATGCTTGATGGGACAACCGCCATCTGGGTCGTCAAGGATGATTTCGTCGTAAGTGTCTTCATGATAGGTGATTCCAGTCTTGTCCCAATACCAACTTGGTGATGCTCCATGCGCATAACACTCGTATTGGTTGAGCACAGGCGGCATTTGGAATTCATCGACAGAAAGCATAAGTTTCTCCACTTTCAGGCAGCCATGGTTGTCAACAGTATCGAAATAGGCAATTTGACCATCTTGATCATAGAGCGTTCCATGGAAATTGTATGTATCTCCGACACAAATGCTGGGGTCAACAATCAAGGTATCGTTGGGCGGATAGACGGTAAAATGGAGCAAAAAGACGCTGTCACATTCATCAAGACCCGCGCCAGGCTCCATCCAGACCGTATCGAGAGAATGCGAAAAGGTGTGGCCATGCCAAACGACATTGTCGCAGCCATTGATGTAAACCTGTGTCTGGACAGGGTCATTGATCGTAATGTCAATCTCATCCAATATGCGCACGCCATTGCAGTCCTCACCACGAAGCGAATAACGGCCTGACTGTTCGGCTTGCGCGTTGTCCAACACAAATGGTAACTCCGCAACACTGCCGTCAGGAAGCACCAAAATGAGATTGGACACGTTTTCCGTCGAATAATAGAACTCAATATCTTGACCCGAGCAATAGGTATCGTCCATCAGAAACTCCGCAAAGGCGTAGGGTTGATAATCAGAGAAATAACCATAATTCCAAGTATCTCCTTCAATACCAGTCAAAATACCCAAATGGAAATAGCCTTCTGCGTAAGTGTTTTCAAGCGACATTAGGCCGTTGGTGGGAACATAGTTGCTGACGTTCTTCTTGCAATAGGAATAGTCAGGATTGGCGGGCACAGGGGTGAAGTCAGAAGCAGTAATGTAGGTTGAATTGCCGTTGAGGACGAAACCATCGGTGTAGGGTGTCCTGACAATCAGCGTGACCACCAAGTTGGAGGTACTCTGGCGTTTGTATACTGTCTTGAGTGAACCGGTGCAACTGATTTGGGGCAAAACCGTGCCACCAAACTCATTCTGCGAACTTGAAGACAGCTGGAACACAGAAATAGGCTTATCGGCATGGATGTAGACTACCGCTGAAGTAAGCTGACAAGTGTATTCCTGCCCAACGTCCAAAGTGGCGATGGGCATAGTACCTCCATTCAAGTAAATGTTGGTATTGTCTTCCGTCGGGAAAAAGAAGAGGTATTCGTCGGGATTATTGTTCCAAATGGCGATGTAGTCAGTACCCAACAGGTCGATGGGGACGATTTGGTCGCCGACAAGGTCATAGTGCCCGCCCAGGTTCACCGAGTCGTCCGAAGTGTTGACGGCAATAGGTTTGGTGGAAGTGATTCGGGTATTGCGCAGATGGGCTGAGCCCTGCGGACTGGCAGCTTCGATGGCATACGACTGTCCTCGATTGAGCGTGACCGTAATCGGAATGCCAGGCATCCCAAAATCCTTGATGGAGACAGAAGGGACAAAAGTCACCTCCGTGTCGTCCTCTGATGCCACCACCTCGATACGGCTGCAAGTGCTGGAATAAAAATTCTCGAACGTGTATTGCATAGGCACCACAAAGTTGGTACCCAAGGCATTGCGACCTTTCAGTGAATAGATCTCGCTATTGTTGTTGTCCGACTCGTAATATATCGAGACAGGCGCGTCGGAATGGATATAGAAACCGTAATCAAGTACAGTATTGTAAGGTTGGGTCTCCACTATGTTGATGATGTTTGACACATCGTATACATAGCAGTCATTGGCTTCAAGATGAAAAGTCTGCGGGCTATAAAAAGCATTGGCGGGCTGTTCAAACACCACCGTGGTGGCAGTCTCGTATGATACTACGCAAAACCGTATGGGTTGTTGGGCATGGTTGGCCTCAAGGTCGGGAGCGGCAAACCAAAACTCGGTATCGATTTGCGCCATGCAACCAAAGGTAATGCCCAAACATAATATGACCAAATAGAGTCTTTTCATCGCTTATTGTTAACAATCACTTTTTTGGTCACGACACCTTCCTTTCCTGTGACGACGAAATAATACATTCCATCAGAACTGCATTTCAAGTCGTAAGGCATCGTGTTAAATTCCATTCCGTTATAAGTCTGGATATGGTCAATTAGGTTGCCCAACATGTCATACACCTTGATGTCCACTTTGCCGATCAGATGTTCCAATTGCAGCGTCATCTGTCCGTCGTTAGGATTGGGGAAAACCTCAAAGCGAGCGGTTGCTGAGCCTGTCGAAGCACCGCCCTCTTCAAGTCCATAGAACGAGCAGATGAACCAGTATCTTTGCACAATACCCTCTTCCGAAGCACAACGGTTGAAGGCATGAGCATTCAGCCAAACGGTGTCGTCCACATGATTCAGAACATAAATTTTACAATGTTTGCCCTTTTCACCAAAAGGCTCAAGCACCCAAAGCATAGGCTCCTCGAAGCTCCATGTGACGGTGTCCCAATAACAATTCGGGTTGGTATCCCACAGATGGAAATCATACGAGTTGATTTGGAACTCGGTAGCCGTGACGACCCAATGGGGAGCTGTATTTGTGCTATCCATGGGATAGATTTCGGTGGGCGAAGGCGTGTACTGGAACTGTACATTCATGGTCACCAAACTGTCGCAACCCATCGTGTTCTTATATCTCCTGTGGTAAGAGCCCGATTCGGTAAAAACATGGTTTTCAGGATCAAATGGGTCTTCTGTTTCGTATTCCAGACCTTTGGGATCCCAAAAATAACTGTCGCAACTTTCCTCTTGCGGTACATCGAATTCTGACGTCTCGTAATCGCTAATCACAAGGTGAAGCACATAGGTGCTGTCACACGATTTGTCACCGAAATCATGATGGAACGTCTTTTCTATCCTGTCCTGACTGTCGTAATAGGTCTCCCCTGTGATAGGCCAATAATAAAAGTCGCAAGCCACTTTCGATTCCTCGTTGTAATATTCTTCGTGGAACCTAAGGTTCAGCCTATGCTTAATAGGGCAACCGCCGTTCGGGTCGTCAAGGATGATTTCATCGTAAATGTCTTCATGGTAGGTGATTCCGGTTTTATCCCAGTACCAATTGGGCGTTGTTCCGTTCGCATAACACTCATATTGGTTGAGTACTGGAGGCATTTGGTATTCGTCGACGGTAAGCACCAACTTCTCCACCTTCAGGCAGCCGTGGTTGTCGATGGTGTCGAAATAGGCGATTTTACCGTCTTGGTCATAGAGCGTTCCATGAAAGTTGTATGTATCTCCAATACAAATGCTGGGGTCTATAAGCGTGGTATCGTTAGGCGGATACACCGTCAGATTAAGCCTGACGATACTGTCACAACCATGGACGCTATGGTCGGTATAGGACACTTGACAGGTTTGGTCGTATGTGGTTCCATAAAAAGTGTAGCTCTCGCCATTACAGATGTATTCAGTGATGGTGGTCTCGTCATAAATCGGCCAGTTGTCCAAATGCAAGTAGATGGTCTTGTCGCATCCAAATTGGGTTTCCGTGTGATATTCATACGTATTCGGAGCACTGACCGTCTGGCCATAGAAATCGTAAGTATCGCCTTCGCAAATAGTCTCATACTCATGTGCTTCCTCGTTGGGATGCACCACGATACTGACACTCACATTTTGCGAGGTACCCCAACTATTGTCGGTGATGTGACAGGTGTAAGTGGTCGTACCCACAGGCGGGGTTGCCACTGGATGCTGGATATTGGCGTTGTTCAGGCTGTTGGCGGGTGTCCAGCTATAGGAGTAGTTGCCCGAGCCGCCAGTCGGCAAAGCATGAAGTGTCGTTGACTCACCTTCGCAGAGCTCAGTGTCATCAGCGGTGGCTGTGGCACTCATGCTACCCACATAGACCGTGCAGGTCGGGTTGCCCACGAGCACAAGTTCACGGAAGGAGATGTCATCCAAGCCAAAGTCGTTGCCGTCGCCGTTGGTGTTTTGGTTCAGGATGGTTATAGTGGCGGTGGTTGAGTTGCCGCTGTACCAAAGCTCATAGAATTGTTCCCAAATCATGGTCGATGGTGGAGCCGAAAATATGTCACCAATCTGTGTGCCGTTGATGCTGAACTGAAGCAAAGCCATCTGGCCGGCGACACCCGCCAGCGTACACGCCCAAGTCGAGAAAGCGTACCATTTATTGGGAACCACGCTGATTTGCTCTGTCCAGACGTTTGTATTCGGGCTGATGGAACCATTGACCATCATAAAATTGCCGCTACCACCATGACCATATCCGTGGAAATTTTCATGGTGCAGGCTGGCATCAGAATCCACATAATAGGTTCCCTCATTCCAGAGGTTGGAATTGTATTCATAGGAAGAGGTAAAGCCCACATTGCCCTGCTCAAAATCGCCGTTAACGACACTCTCCGCTCCCGGGGCATAACCTTCACAGGTGTAAGTAGTGGTGACTGTGGGCGAAGCAACGGTAACCGGTCCTTCGGTAGTCGAAAGGCCAGTGGCTGGCGACCATTGGTAATACATTGCTCCCGAGGCGGTGAGGGTCACCGACTGGCCAGGCTGTATGGTGGCTGAAGGTGGCGTTATGACGACTGGCTGGCTAAAAACAGTCGTTGTCAAACAACTCAACAAGGCCACTATGATAGTAAAACGGAATCTCATAGGTCATAACTTTTATACATTTTCCCAAACAAAGTCATCTATATTATTGGTTTCCTTTGAAAAATTGATGCCGATTTTGAACAATTTCCGTCCGTCAGCACTGAACGGCAGAGGATAGTCTTTCGTGTCAATCTGCTCCAATGCTTCCTTTGCCGACTTGTTGAACTTGAACTCAAAAACGTATGTGTTTTGTTGTGTTTTCACCACCATGTCGATACGTCCACTTGAAGTGTGATATTCGGCTTGTGTATAATAGCCCATCAATCGACAGATGGTGAACATCACGTTTTGGTAATGGTTCTCCAAGTCACGTATCAGTTCGTATGGTGTGTCGGCGAAGAAACTCTTCATCCGGTTCAGGAAACTTTCGATGTCGCCACTGCGAAGGTCGCGCACGAAATACCCGATGAATACCGAGGAACGGTTATCGGTGTTTCCCGTGTAGCGCGGCAGGAGGAATTTGAGGAAACTCTGCTCCACTTCGCGATTAGGGAAGCCAAGACGGAACAGCTCAAGTTCCTTGTCATATCCTTTAATTGTCAGATAACCCGTTTGATAAAACATAGCGATGGGCTCCTGCTTCAAACTCTCTTTGGCTGCAAGGTCGCTTGCCCACAGTTCTCCTTTGGAGAAATCCTGCAGATCGTAGTCGCCGTTTTGCAACAATTTGATGAGGAAAGTCGGCGTGCCTGTCGAGAACCAATAATTTTCGAAATCACATTTATCCAATGCGTTTAGTACACTGAATGGATTATACATATCTTTCGACATGCTCCTCGAAAAATGGTAACCATCGTACATCTTTCGCATCTGCTCCATGACGGCGACCTTGTCGGAACCTTCTTTTTGAGCGAAATTTTCAAGACAATCGTCAAAAGTCTTTTCTATTTCATCAGCGGTGAGACCACAGATGTCGGCATAGCGTTCGTCCAAGGAAATGTCCGTCAAATTGTTTAAATCACTGAAAAGGCTGATTTTGGAGAATTTCGAAACACCCGTGAGCATGGCGAAACGGATGTATTCATCGCAGGTCTTCAAGTTGCTGTAAAACGCTTTCAAGATGTTGCGGAAGTCTTGCTGCAAGGGCTCATCGTCTATAGCCTGCAGAAGCGGCTTGTCGTATTCATCAACGAGGATGATTACTTCTTTACCCATACTCTGTGCCAAGGTTCTGATAATATATCTGAACCGTTGGGCTGGGTCAGTCGTGACTAGCTTGATGCCATATTTCTCTTCCCAATCGATGAGGTTGGAATTGAGTGCCTCCAACAAGCCTTCCACAGAATTATACAATCCCACATTCAAATCCAAATAAAGTACAGGACAAGGTTCCCATGCCTGCTCCATTTCGGCAATAGCCAGACCTTCAAACAGTTCCTTTTTCCCTTCAAAGTATGCCTTCAATGTGGATAACAACAGGCTTTTCCCAAACCTTCGCGGACGTGAGAGGAAAATATACTTCCCATTATGAACAAGGTCATACACCAATTTGGTTTTGTCGACGTAGGCGAAGCCATCTCTGCGAAGGCTCGCAAAACTCTGTATTCCGATGGGCAGTTTCTGCATGATGCAAGCAATTTTGTTGATGGACTGCAAAAATACTATCTTTTTGGCATAACTCAAAACATACAGCGAAAAAACTCAAACTACCTACATAGCACCACGCGGCGTTTCACCATTCCGTTCACCGTATTGATTTCAAACAAATAGACGGAGGGCATATAGCCAGCCAGACTCATGACGACTTGATTCGAGCGACCGCATTCGCGCAATTCAAGCACCTGACCCATCATGTTCGTAATGCGGATGCTTTCGATGCCTTCTGACTCAATGGTCACTGTACCTTTTGTAGGATTGGGGAACACATTGACATCAACCACTTGATAATCATCCACATCGAAGTAGCCTGCATTGATTTCGAAATTACGCCTGATTTCACCACATTCTGCCGTTATGAAGGTAGCCGTCAAAGTACTGGCTCCTGGTGAAGCGACAAACACATGGCAATAGTTGTCCTGGGCATCCACAACCAACCACTCGGGATTGGACAAGCTCCAATTGACATCTCCTTGAATTTCCGCATTATCGAGTTCGTAACGGTAAATGCCACTGATCAGGTTCGATGCCACGTACACATTCGGCGAACCATTGATATGCCCCATCTGATCCGAATCCTTGATTTCGAGCCTTATCCGATAGACGATACTGTCGCAGCCCTGCTGACTGAACACCGTATCCATATTAATGATGTAAACCCCTGGCTCTTCATAAACAACTCCATTCAGCTCGTAATAATCACAAGCCGCAATGAACTGGGTGCTCATCTCCATGGAGTTGATATCCACATGCATAATGACCGTGCTGTCGCAGCCCAACGGAGTAAGGAAATTGTGTGTGCATGTCATTCCGCTTTGGTTGCAACTGTAGTCAAACCAAGTGAAAGGCTCACAAGCCAAGGTGTCGAACTCATGGACAATGACATCAGAGAGGCTGAAATGCATGGTGACGATACTGTCACAGCCTTGAACCGATTGGAAGACATGCTGATAATCACCGTCTTCCTCGCAATAGTGTTCCTGCCACCAAATGGGTTGGCATGATTCAATGCTCTCCTCGCCAGAAAGTGGTGGGATAATGGTCAGGTCATAGACAATGATGCTGTCGCAATGCGTCACGGCTGTATACAAGGTATCATACACCACGGCATTCTCATAGTAAGGAACCCCATGCCAGACAAATCCGCTGCATTCCGTCATAGGCTCGCCTTCATGGATGGAATTGTGACCCAAGGTGAGTTCGAGGAAATACCAAGTGTCGCAATCATCCGGACCCACGGCAGGCACGAACACCGAGTCACGAGCGCTTTCCGTATAGACATAATCAGGTTTCATCTCCCAAACGTAGGAATCGCAGGCCGTTCTGTTGTGCGTGTAAGAGGAATACTCGTCGAAATCAAGTTGCAGTTCCACCACGCTGTCGCAGTTCGACATATTGGTCAACGTATCGGTAGCGTATTGCGTCTGTTCGGAATGATAGAAGGTCATCCCATGCCACTCAAATGTCTCATGGCACGAAGTAATAGGCTCTACCACATAGTCGCTATGATTGATTTCAATCGGTTGGTGAATGATATGGAGACAGGGGTCGTAAGTCTCATAATCAACCACTTGACTCTCCGTAATCACCTCGCCTGACCCCAAAGTATAGGAATCGCAAGCCTCGATGGTAGGAAGTGTCTCTTCCACTTCAGCAATCACCGTAATCCGCACCGGACCCACATAATCATCACCGCAGGAATTGTGTGCCCAGAAACGCAGCCAATAGCCGTTATAATTCATTTGCATGGGCATGGTCGGGTCAATTTGTGCGTATGTGCCATTCTGAGTAGAGGACATCTGCCATTGGGCAATGCGGTCATTCTCATTCGTATTGTTCCAAACCACATTCACATTTGGCAACTCAAGGCTTTGGCCTTCGCACACTTGCTGTGGGGAAAGCTGCATGACAGTCTGAGGCACGTCATTGACGTGGAACGAAACCACATTGCTGAAGACCTCATCACAAGCATTGCTGACCGCGAAGCGCAAGTAATACGTACCAAAGTTCAAATTAATTGTCGATGGGTCAAAGGCTGAAAAAGGTCCGTTCTGCGAAGTGGCATATTCCCAATGGGCCTCTCCCCCATCGGTATGATTGAAAGCGTATTGCGGCGCAACAACATTCAAAGGACTTCCTGAGCAAATATCCGTCGGAGCCGAAATGTTGCCCATAATCTCAGGCGCATGGTTTATGGTCAGATTCAAGGTAAAAATACTGTCGCATATCAAGGGATCGCCACTTTCAACGGTATACTCGTAACTGCCTGTACTGTTGTACGTCACACCATTTTTTGGCCATGTGTAAGCGTTGCATGCCGAAACAGATTGGGTCTCAGTATAAGCATCGCTCATGATGAAATACAAGTGGGCTGTAATGGTACAATCATTCTCATTCTGCACTTGCGCCTGATAGTTGCCTGTATGATTGCAGGTCACACCGTTCCAAACGTATGTGTCGCAAGCGGTGATAGTATCGTATGTCGGTTCAGTGGAATACACCGTCACCTGCACGTTGTTCGTCGAATAGGCCGTGCCGCAGCCGTTGACGGCTTTGTAACGGATGCTGCAACCATTGTAAGCAAACGGAATATTGTTATTGTTCAAAGCCTGCCAAGTACCATTGATTTGAATCTCCCAACTGCCAGTACCTTGGTTGACATGACGCCATTGGATGGTCGGCACGGTCAAGGAGAAGGACTGGCCTGCACAAATGCCTGCCGGAGCCATAATTGGGCCTACCAATGGTTCGTCATTCACCGTTACTTGAACGCTCACGCTATGGGTCTCGCCGCAGTCATTTTCAGCAAAATAGCGAATCCAATAACCGTTATAGGTATATGGTACATTATTGTTATTGAAGTTATTATAAGTGCCGTTTTGGGTGGCTGCAATCTGCCAACCTTGGTTGGTGATGGTGGAGCCGTTGTTTTGGATAGTCGGCGTGGTCAGGGCGAAACTGCCACCTGCGCAAATGGCTTGCGGGGCAACTGGTGTGCCAATCGTGGGCGCATCATACACATGAATCTGAACCGCATTGCTGACATCGTTGCCGCAGTCGTTGGTTACCTTGTAATGCAGGTACCAGTTGTTGTATGTCACTGGAACATTCTGAATGCTAAAAGATTGGTATGTACCATTCTGGTTCTGGCTGATTTCCCATGATCCTGTGCCGCTTCCACTATAGGTTGGTGCTGAAACTACAAGGTCGTCGCCTGCACAAATCGCTGGTGGAGCTTGCAGCGTTCCTGTGATGTCAGGTGCTGTATTCACCGTCAATTGGCGTTTGGGTGTGCTGTAGATGGGACCGCAACTGCTTTCCACCATGTAGCAAATGTACCAGCCATTGTAAGATGACGGAATGTTATTCAGGTTAAATGAGTTGTAGGTTCCGTTTTCCGTTTGAGAAATCACCCAACCTTGGTTTGTGATGGTTGAGCCGTTAGTATTGAATGCCGGTGGGCTCAGGTTCAGATTACCACCTGCACAAATCGGCTGAACCTGAGGCGTCTGGCCTGTGAAATTTGGACTGTCGATCACGGAAATCTGAACGGCATTGCTGTAGCCATCACCACAATCACTTATGACCTTAAACTTCACATAATAGCCATTCATACCAATGGGAACGTTGGTCTCATCAAAAGGCACGTATTCATTGACATTACCATTGTACGGACAACACACCCATTGTCCTGTTCCTTGATTGGGCACCACCTCAGGTGTCGGAATACCCAAAGGACCGCCCGCACAAATTGTTCCTGGAGGGTCAATCCAACCCACATTGGGTGGCAAATTCGTATTAATATACACCCAGGCCTCGTCATTTTCGCCATGGGGGATGGTTACCTTATATTTGATTTGGTCGATGCCACCTGTATAGCCCTGCTCATTGAAATAATAAGTAATTCTATGTGTGGTTTGATTAACCGAAGCCATGCCATGGGAAGGTTGTTGGGTAATCTGCACCGTCACGCCCTGACTGTTGGGCAAAATAATATCGTTATCCAATACTTCTATCTGCACCTGTTGGTTCAAACAAACCGATGCCTCATCGTCTACCGCTGTTACGCTATATGTCGCCAACGGAGTCAAAGAAATATGATCAAGGCCGAAGTCGTCACCAAGACCTTGGTCGCCCGTATAAACATCATAAATCTCAATCATTGCTTGCACTGCGTTTCCACTAAACCATTCATTCGTCCACTCGTGCCAATTATTGTTTTGTGCCACCGTCAAATCGTCACCTACCTGATTTCCATTGATTTTTAGTCTCAATATTGCCGGGTTGGGGCTATATCCCATAAAGGATTGGGCCAAATTTACTACTTGACACGAAAAGGCATAATTGGTATTGGAAGATACGGTAACGGTCTGTTTCCATACCACTTTGGTAGAACTCGAGTTGCCACCATAACCATTGACAAGCATATATTTGCCTGATCCGCCATAACCCAAAACCGTTGGCCAGCCGACATAACCGATACCATGTCCATACGAAGTGTTGTCAATCGTATACTTTCCGTTTTCTATGCCCACATTTTGACCATTATACTGTGGATTCACATAAGTATAATCCGTTAGAAATCCGGAATTCCCGCTTTCGAAATCCGCATTGACAATAGTTTGGGCAAGGATTGACCCAAAAAGTCCAAATAGCAGTGCGGCAAGGACTATTAAGTGTTTTTTCATGTTGTGCATTATTTAAATTCAACATTTGGCGCCGACAAGGCACAAGCACGTTTTTTCGCAAAAACCATACCATTCAATTTGCGGTCGAAGGCGTGCTGCCCGACAGCTTTTATATATAGAACCGCAAAAATATGTTTTTTAGTCTGAAAAAACAAGTTTTTTTCATGAACGAGCCATTATCTCCCCATTCAAAACGGCTTCTTTCAGCGTATCATCCTCGTAAGTGAGCTTCAAGGAAAAGAATGGCCGATGCTCATCAATCAGCTTTAGGAAAATCCTGTCGCCTTCCCAAGAGGGCAGTTCTAAAAGCCTTTGTTTTTCAATCCATTCCAAATCTCCTTCGTTGCATTCAATTTGTTCCCCTTCCCATTCTGTGCAGACAAAGATGTGCATTTGCTCAGCAGGCCAGATGTTGTGGACAAAAGTGACGATGCCACAGTAGCGCCATTGGGTAACGGTGAAGCCTGTTTCTTCCCAGATTTCGCGCTTCATGCAGTCCTCAGGGCTCTCCCCTTCCTCGAACTTGCCGCCCACGCCAATCCATTTGTCGTGATTCTCATCGTTTTCCTTCTTGGTGCGGTGCAGCATGAGGTATTGGCTACCGCGCTCTAAATAACATTGGGTGGTTTGTTTCATAACGTTAGAAGCCTTTTCAAAAATATTACGTATTTTATGTAACGGTTTTTACGTAATTCTTTGGAAAATAGCAAAAATCATTCAATAACAATCTTTTACATTCTTTCCTAACCTGTTTTCACTTGTTCAGCCTGTTTCTTCGGCTCACAGCGGGTGTCCCAGAAATCCACGATTTCAATCACATCATCGTTAATCCAATAGACAATCTTGTTTAGGCGGTTCACGACGATACTTCTGTATGTCACGGGAGCATCGGCAAGATAGGGTTCGACCGAGCCTATGTATGGATACTTTGCGAGAAGCCTTTCAGTGCGATAAGCTTCCTTAAGGAATTTTGCACTGCTTTTAGAACCGTATTTAGTATGGATATAACTAACGGTTTGACGTAGCCTGTTTGTCGCTTCAGGATACCAAATTACTTTCATACGGCTTCAGCGTATTGCAAATTGGTTTTTTCCACTTGATCCTCAATCTTTTTCATTTCGTCGGGGTCAAGACCAAATTCCTCAAACAGGTCTCGGAACATTTCTTCGCTTGTCACATAGTTTCCTAGTGCGATTTGCCGTCGCCCTTCTTCTGCCCTTTCTAAAAGTTCCTCAACAGTATAAGGTTTCAGATTTTCCTTGTCAGATTGGGCATATTCAATCAAATGTTCGCCTAACCATTGCATATTGCTCGGTGTAAGCGTGTCGTAAAGGTATTCAAGCAGATTGGTCAAAGTTGCTTCGCTCATGATTTGTCGTTTTTATCGTTTTAACTTCGCTGAATGCTTTGTATTTCGGTTGCAAAGATAACACATTTTTCGGGAAATAAAAAGCAAGGCGGCCAAAAATCGGCCGCCTTGCAAAAACCTTTTTTGCTCTGGAATTAGATGATACCCTGAGCGAGCATAGCCTTGGCAACGCGCATGAAGCCGGCGATGTTGGCACCCTTCACGTAGTTGATGGTACCATCAGCTTGCTTGCCGTATTCAACGCACATGTCATAGATGTCGTTCATGATCTTGTGCAGCTTCTGGTCAACCTCAGGAGCAGTCCAGTTGATGTGACCAGCGTTCTGGCAGATCTCGAGGCCAGAGGTGGCAACACCACCAGCGTTGACAGCCTTACCAGGACCAAACGGAATCTTGGCAGCCTGGAAAGCGGCGATAGCGGCGGGTTGGCAACCCATGTTGGAGACCTCAGCGACGTACTTCACGCCATTGGCGATCAGTTCCTTAGCATCGGCTTCAGCCAGCTCGTTCTGGAAAGCGCAGGGGCAAGCGATGTCGCACTTCACCATCCAAGCCTTCTTGCCAGGAGTGAAGACGGCCTTGCCGGGGAACTTGGTAGCCATGTCCTCAACCTTGTTACGGTTGGAGGCACGCATGTCAAGCATGTAGTCGATCATTTCCTTGTCGATACCGTTCGGCAGTTCGCACACGCCGTCTGGACCTGACAGGGCAACGACCTTGGCACCGAGTTCAGTAGCCTTGATGGCGGCACCCCAAGCCACGTTACCGAAGCCTGAGAGAGCAATTCTCTTGCCTTCCATCTTGTCGCCAGTCTGCTTCACCATGCGCTCGACATAGTAGATAGCACCGAAACCAGTGGCTTCGGGACGAATCAGAGAACCACCCCAGCCGTAGCTCTTACCAGTAAGAGCGCCAGTGCTGTGTTCGCGGGCAAGCTTCTTGTAAGCGCCATAGAGATAACCGATTTCACGGCCACCGACACCGACGTCGCCAGCAGGGCTGTCTTGGTCAGGACCGATGTTTCTCCAAAGCTCATACATGAAAGCTTGGCAGAAGCGCATGATTTCCTCGTCGGTCTTGCCAACGGGGTCGAAGTCGGAACCACCCTTACCACCGCCGAGAGGCAGGTTGGTGAGGCTGTTCTTGAAGATCTGTTCGAAGCCCAAGAACTTCAGCATGGAGACGTTGACGGCCTTGTGGAAACGGAGACCACCTTTGTAAGCGCCGAGGGCGGCGTTGTACTGGACACGGTAGCCCAAGTTGGTCTGAACTTCGCCATTGCGGTCAACCCAGGTCACGCGGAACGTGAAGATACGATCGGGCTCAACAAGTCTTTCGACGATCTTGGCCTTTTCGAACTCAGGATGCTGGTTGTAGACTTCCTCGATGGATTCGAGAACTTCGCGCACTGCTTGCAGATACTCATTTTCGCCCGGATGCTTGGCTTCCAGAGCGGTCATAATTTCATTGACTTTCATTTGTTTGACTTTAATTAAAGGTTTATTTGTTGTGTTTGAAAGTATGCTGCTTATATAAAGCGTTGCAAAGATATGGTTTTTATTTGAACAAATTTCAAATTCTCCAAAATATTTTCATTTTCCTTGCTCACTCACCTGCGTTTTGCGGGTCGTTGTCTTCAAAGACCACCTTCCCTTGCTCATATTCAACGATTTTCGTTACGGTGCCGTCGGGATTGTAATAAATTTCCTTACCGTGTTTCAAGTTTTCGACGTACGGCACTTCAAGACATTTGTAGCCCGATTCCTCGTAGCAAATCTGCCTACCTGTGCCCATTTTGTATTCGGCCTTGCTCGCCAACACACCGCTCGGATAGAAGATGAACCATGAGCCGTCCAGCATGCCGTCAACATACTGGCCTTCCTGAAAGACCTGTCCGTTGTCATACCATTTCTTCGACTCTCCGTTAAGTTTACCTTTTACATAATACTCCTCCGAAGCCAAATTGCCCTTCTCAGAATAGGAACGATAAATGCTGTCTCGCTGACCATCCTTGTACCAGCACTCCACTTCCAAAACACCATTCGGATAAAACCGCTGATAACGTCCTTCAAGTGTGTCGTTCCTGTAAAAAGCTCGGGTCATCACCCTTCCATTAGAGGTGTACCACACACTTTCGCCATCGAGTTTGTCATCCTTATAATGCAACTCCGATTTCAGCTTACCGTTTTCCCAATAGGATTTTTTCACGCCATCGCTGCATGAAACAAAAACCGACAAAGCGATGAACAGCCATCCCAAGCACAATCTCTTCATTCTGCAACCTTCTTAAACGAATCGATAGGTTTCAACATAATCGACTCATTGTCATATTGATATGCGCCCCAATAGAAATTCTCCTTACCAAAGCTTCCTCCCGATTTCAAATAGTCATTGTAAGAGAAACGGAAACGTGTGTGCAACAGCGGCATGTCGTAGCAATGCAGGCAATCCATCAAATGGTCGCCATAGCGCATCAAAGCATTGAGGAAATACCAAGCCACATCATAGCCCTCGAAAGCATAGTTCTGAGGCTCACAAACGTATTTCCGCCTGAAATCGATCACAAACCGCTTCACCGCTTCATTCCCATAATCGACAAAGAAATCGTTGACATAAATGGTGTTCATTTTCAAAAGGTTATCCACAAGCAATTTCTCGTATTTTGCCCAATCGGGAACAGCCACAAGGGTGATGGGATAACGGTCGGTATCTTTGGCAAAGCTATTAAGTATCTGAGTAGCAAACACATTGTCGTCGCCACAGGCAATGATAAGATTGTTGCGCACACCCGAAAGCTTTTTATAAATCTTTTCTATATTTTCAGGAGTGAACTCGTATCTTTTGACTGCATTCTCAAATACGACATTCTGTATCGAACCATCCTGGAAGTCATTGGTGGAATATACCTGACCTTCCACATCCACAGTCGGGACCATCCTGCTCCCCATCTCAAGGCGTTCGCTCTCTTTTCTCGCAAATTGGATAAACTCATCGCCTGAAACCTTCACCTCTTCGTTCACGGCCAAGTTCAAATGATGTTCCAATTGGTTCAAGAAAACGGAATCGGAAGATGATTCCCTACTGATTAAGAACACATTGGAATTGGGATAGTAGTTTTTCACCAGATTGGATACCGTGATAATCTGACCGATTTTATCTGGCTTCACCTTGATGACGTTCGGATTGTCTTCAAGAATTGAGGCACGAGTCGACAAAGGGTTGACCACAGGAATGTTGCGTGCCTTGGCATATTCCTCAATCACCGAAAACGACTTGCCGAAAAACGGTCCCACAATCAAATCGAAGTCTTTCCCCTCGATTTGCGACAAAGCGTGATAAGCGGTAGACACATTATCGGTGACATCCATGACGGTCAAATCCAATCTCATATCATTTTCTTCCTCCAGTTTTTCAGCGGCCATCATGAAGCCTTCGTAAAACTGCAAGAACGTCAACGGACGCGAGGACTGCGATTGCGCCGCCTTTTCCTTCGACATCGAAATGCCCTCCAATTCCTGAAGGTAAAGCGGCACCATCAAGGCCACCTTATAGCGTCTAAGCGCATTCTCAGGCAAGGCTTGACATTCCGGCAAATCGTCAGGAATCTCATCAAAAAACAGGTTCTCCATTTCATTGTCATCCACCAGTAATTGCTCCTCAACTTCAACCTCTTCTTCCTGTTCTTCAATTTGCTCCTCTTGTTGTTTTTCCATCTCTATGAGTTCAGGTCTAACCACAACAGGTTCAATAGGAATCAAAACTATCTGATTGACAAACACATGAGAGCCTACAGAAATGTTCTTTTCCCTAAACTTCTTTTCCTTTACTTTCCATCGTTTCAGCATCGAAGTGGCGCGCTCATTATACTCCACTTTATGGATGATATAATCCTTTTCATTGACTATATTCGGCACCTTTATCATGGTTTCTGCTGGAGGATTGTTGTCCAGACCAGGATTAACCGCCTTGAAATCAGCGATGTCAATGGCAAACTTTTTGGCGATGTCGTACAAATCTTCCCCATGCTGCACAACATAGTATCCGCCTACCTCAATCGTATCCATTTCCATCGGCGCAGATGCAACAATCTCTGTCTTTATATTCTCCGCTTCCGGTTCACTGGCAGTTACTTTAGGTTCAACTATGGGCTCTTGTATCGGCTCTAATTGTATCTCCACTTTCACCGCAACTGGTTCTTGCTTAGGCTCTTCTGTAATCGGTTCAGGTTTAGGCTCAATAACAACCGGTATCGGATCCGCTTGTTTTCTAACCTTAACAGGAATCTTAATGACATCATCAGCCTTTAGTCCATCCTTCACTCTCGGGTTCAAGTTTTCAATCTCCCCAATGGAAACCTTATAGGCCGAGGAAAGACCACTAAGCGTCTCCCCTCTCATCACACGATGTATATAATACTCCTTACCATCTATGATTTTGGTTTTGGATGAAATCTCCGACTTTCTTTGTGCTTCAGCCACTAAAGCTATAGCCATCAGCACTATCAAGAAAGCAAAAGACAAATATCGCTTGATTATCATAATATTAAATATTTGATTTTCAATTATTCCCACTCGATTGTCGCCGGCGGCTTCGATGAAATGTCGTAGCACACGCGATTGACGCCTTTTACCTTATTAATAATGTCGTTCGACACCTTGGCCATGAACTCGTAGGGCAGATGCACCCAGTCGGCGGTCATGCCGTCGGTGGAGATGACGGCTCGGAGGGCGATGGTGTATTCATAGCTTCTTTCGTCGCCCATCACGCCGACCGACTTCACCGGAAGCAGAATCGTTCCTGCTTGCCAAATGCTATCGTATAAGTTATCGGCCATTTCGTTCGGATAGGACGCGCTCGGCAACTCACAAGGCCAATTACGCAGACCTTTAATGAAGATGTCGTCGGCATCGCGGAGGATGCGGAGTTTCTCTTCCGTGACCTCGCCCAAAATACGAATGCCTAAACTCGGTCCTGGGAAAGGATGGCGGCCAATCAGCTCCCGCTTGATGCCTAAGGCACGACCCACGCGGCGCACCTCGTCCTTGAACAAAGAACGCAGCGGTTCCACAATCTTCAGGTTCATCTTCTCTGGCAAGCCGCCCACGTTGTGGTGCGACTTGATTTTGCAACTCGGCCCATTCACGCTCACGCTCTCAATGACATCGGGATAGATGGTGCCTTGCGCTAACCAACGTGCACCTTCAATCTTCTGTGCTTCAGAATCAAACACGTCGATAAAGGTGGAGCCGATAGCCTTACGCTTGGCTTCTGGGTCAGTGACACCTTTCAGTTTTTCGAGGAACAACTTGCCTGAATGCACGCCTATCACATTGAGGCCCATTTCCTTATAGGAATCAAGTACCTCCTCAAACTCGTTCTTGCGCAAAAGGCCATTATCCACAAAGATACAGGTCAGGTTCTTGCCAATCGCCTTGTTGAGCAATACGGCAGCGACCGTGCTGTCCACGCCGCCCGAAAGGCCGAGGATGACCTTGTCGTCGCCTAACTTTTGCTTCAAACTTGCCACCGTGTTGTCGATGAAAGAATCTGGTGTCCAGTCGCCTTTGCAGCCGCAAATGTCGAGGGCAAAATTGGCTAACATCTGCGGGCCTTCCTTGGTATGGAACACCTCGGGATGGAACTGCACCGCGTAGGTTTCTTCACCGTCAATCTTATAGGCGGCATTCTCCACGTCGTCAGTCGAGGCGATGATTCTTGCATTGGTGGGCAGTTGGGCAATCGTGTCGCCGTGGCTCATCCACACTTGCGAGGTCTTGCTCACCCCTTTAAACAAAGGTGATTGCTCGTCCACCACCGTCAACATGGCGCGACCATATTCACGGGCGATGCTGCCATTGACCTCGCCGCCAAAATGTTGCGAGATGAACTGCGCACCATAGCAAATGCCTAACAGCGGCAGTTTCCCCTTGATGTTGGACAAATCGGCAATAGGTGCTTTCTCGTCGCGTACCGAGAACGGACTTCCACTGAGAATCACACCTTTGACATTGGAACCCATCGCCGGAATCTTATTAAACGGATGAATTTCGCAATATACATTCAGTTCGCGGAGACGACGACCGATGAGTTGCGTGACCTGCGAGCCGAAATCGAGAATGAGAATCATTTCTTGCATAAAAGAAAATTTTGTGCAAAAATAGTCTTTTTTCACGATAAAACCGTATTTTTGCCGAAAAGAATCCAAACCATGCTCTATCCATTATTACTTTTTGGCATCGCCATCCTGCCTGTCGTCCTGCTGATGATCTTCATCTACCGTCAGGACAAGTATGAAAAAGAGCCCGTCAAGTCTTTGGCAAAAGCCTTTATCGGCGGCATGTTGTCCATTCCTTTGGACATCATCATCGTCACAGGAATCCAACAATTGGCTGGCGATAGTGCCTTTACCCAAACGGTGTTTTTCAGTGCTTTTCTCGAAGCAGGTATTCCCGAGGAGCTCTCCAAATTCCTCATTTTTATGATTTTCATCTGGCGTGACAAAAACTTTGACGAATATTTCGACGGCATCGTATATGCTACCTTCATCGGATTGGGCTTTGCCTGTGTGGAAAACATTGAATATGTGTTCAGTTATGGTTTTCAAACAGGTGTCGTGCGTGCCTTGCTCTCAGTTCCGGGTCATTTCCTCTTCGGCGTGGTAATGGGTTATTTCCTCTCGATGGCGAAGTTCCATCCCGAAAAACGCAGCACTTACCTTTGGTCTGGACTGCTTTTGGCCATGCTTGCCCACGGTTTGTTCGATTGGCTGCTGATGGTGGCCAGCGTCATGCCCATTATCGGCGGCATTATTTACCTCGTTTTCCTTTGGGGCGACATCAAGCTTTGGAAACTCGGTCTGAAGTACATCCGCAAACAGCAGGAGAACTCACGAAAACAAGCCCGAGTGAATGCTGTTTTTGGTAACAGTAACGACCCAGAATACAAACGCATCGACTGGAACGCAGGCAACAGGCCCTGATTTTAAGAGTCCATTTCGCCACAAAAGTTTGTAATTCTATAACGTAACAAATTGGTTATCAACACCAACTTTCCGAAAAAGTTTGTAAGGCCTTGACAAAGCGTTTTGGTGACAGGTAGAAGTCTTAATTTTGCCTTGTCAAACCAAAATGTTTTTACCATGCGAAAAAAGATTTTCCTTTGGTCGTGCCTGCTCCTACTGACAGCCACGGCAGCGACGGCTCAAGAAACGGAGCCGAAAAACGGATGGCACCACAACCTTTATGTGGAAGTGGGGCCGAAATTCACCGCACACCTCTCGCCCAACCTCGAACCCTTCAGGCCAACGGGTGGCTGGGGCGCTTACATCAATGTCAATAGCCGAATGAGGACCTGGCAAGGCTCGTTCCGCTACGAAATCGTCAGTCCCGATTACCATTGGTCATTGCGCACGGGCCTGCAATACAGCTTCAACTACAAACGCATCGGCTACAAGCAAGCCGAAGAGAAATTCCACCCTGCAGACTACGTTGACAAAGAATGGTACTACTTCCAAGTCGACAACGACCAACAGTTGGAATACCTCCGCGTGAAAGGCATCGAGCAACACTCCCACTACCTCGGCATCCCGATTGAACTGCGCTATTACTTCAAGTCGAGCCTCGAAACCTTCAGGATGTACCTTGCCGCCGAAGCCGACCTCGATTTCCTCGTCGGTAACCGCAACAAGGTGAATTTCTTAGACAAAGACGGCATGGCACCTTACGCCGACCAAGTCACCTCGCACTACGCCAATCCCGACCCGATGAACGCCTCCACTTACTTCGGTGCTGGTTTTCAGGTAGGCAACAGGAACGGCATCGGTGTGGGCTTCAATTGGCTCATCCACCTCTTTGAAATCAGCGGCTCAACCGGCATGTTACCTACCAAACCCAAGTTTGCCGGAAGCAAATTGCAAGTCGAATTACTCATCCCTTTAAAATAACCAACCATGAAAAAATACCTCATCATTGCTGTGGCACTTATCGTCATGAACGCCTGCTCAAAATCAGACTTCAAGGAAACCCAATACATTGCCGACCCTGACTTTCCAGGTCTGCCCATCTATTCCGAAATGGGCTACAACACTTTCGGTGCCTATATCAACCAAAATGTGTTTTACTGCAACCAGAATGACCGTCCTTTCTACCTCGTCGCCGACCGCGACAACCTTACGATGACCCTCTACGGATGGTGCAACAATGACAACTTCAATATGGTCTTCACCCTGCCGATTGACACCACCTATCATTTGGAAGACTATCACAGCCTTCTCACCCTCGATGGAAAGTCTTTCACAATCGACACGGTTCCAACGAGTTGCATCGTGAAGATGGAAGGCCGTTACGCTCCTGAGATTGAGAGCATCTACAGCGGATACATCAAATTTGAGAAGGTGCAACAAGTCCTCGTTGACAAGGCCGATGCCGAAGTGGTGGTTTCAGGCAAGTTCCAATTCCGCGCTTTCACGCCCGACGGCACCCGCATCGACGTGACTGGCGGCCGCTTCGACCTCGGTGTTGACAATGCCAATTTTGTGAATTTCAGAAGATAACAGTCGAAATGCCGAATTTTTGAAGTTGTTTTTGAAATTGTCGCCGGCAATTCAAAAACAACTTCTTTTTTGTATCTTTGCGCCATCAAAATTATAATGTTATGGCACTAAATTGCGGAATCATCGGTCTTTCAAGCGTTGGAAAGACGACCATATTCAATTGTATATCAAACACTAAGGCAGAAATCGGTTTTGCCTCAAAGTCGAACATCGGCATGTGCGAGGTGATTGACGAGCGTCTGAAGCTCATCGACAACATCTCCCATTCCAAGCGTATCGTGCCCGCCACGGTCGAGATCGTCGACCTGCCCGGACTGAGCAAAGGCGGTCAGGGCGTGGGCAACAAGCTCCTCGCCGAGGTGCAGACGATGGATGCCCTCATCCACGTGCTGCGTTGCTTCGACGACCCCAACATCCCCCACAGCGAGGGCAGCATCGACCCTGTTCGCGACATGGAACTCGTTGACTTTGAGCTGCAAGTCCGCGACTTGGATTTGGTCACAAGAAAATTAGAGCGCACCCAGAAAATGCTCAAAAACGGCGAGAAAGACTTCAAGAAAGCTTTCGATGTGCTCACGGTTTATAAGGAGACCTTGGAGAACTTCGGCAACGCCCGCGATGCCAAGGTGGCCAAGGAAGACAAGAAATATGTGCAGGACATCCAACTGCTCACCGCCAAACCTATGATTTATGTCTGTAACGTGGACGATGCTTCCGCCACCACTGGCAATGCCTATTCTGATGCCGTAAAAGCCGCTTTGAAGGAAGGTCAGGAAATGCTGGTCATCGCTGGCAAGTTGGAAGCCGAAATTGCCGAACTCGATGCCGACGACCGCCAACTCTTCATGGAAGATGCCGGACTGACCGAACCTGGCGTGAACAAGCTCGTCCGCACCGCTTACCACACCTTGAACCTGCATTCGTTCTTCACCACTGGTCCCGACGAAACGAGAGCTTGGACCATTCACGTGGGCGACACTGCCCCCATCGCTGCCGGAGCCATCCACAGCGATTTGCAACGTGGCTTTATCCGCGCTGAGGTGATGAGTACGGAGGATTTCTTGCAATATGGATCAGAGGCTGCTGTTAAGGAAGCGGGCAAGTTCCGTGTGGAAGGCAAGACATACGTGGTACAAGATGGTGACATACTCAACATCAGATTTAACGTGTGATGGAAGAATATGTAATCTTAGTCGACGAAAACGACCAGCCCATAGGCCAAATGGAGAAGCAGTCGGCACATGTCACGCCGCATTTGCATCGTGCTTTCTCTATCTTTATATTCAATTCGAAAGGTGAATTGTTGTTGCAGCAGCGCGCCCTCTCTAAATACCACTCCCCCGGCCTCTGGACCAACACCTGTTGCAGCCATCCCCGCGACGGCGAGACTTTGGAAGAAGCCACCTCGCGCCGCCTTCTGGAGGAGATGGGCATGACTTGCGAGATGCACGAAGTGTACACCTTTATATATAAGGCTCCTGTGGGGCAAGGCCTCACCGAACACGAATTCGACCACGTTTGGATTGGCCAAAGTGACGACATCCCGCAAATCAACCGCGACGAAGTGGAATCATGGAAATACATGAGCCTTAAAGAGTTATCAGAAGACATCAAGACGCATCCTGAGCATTACACCGAATGGTTTAAGATTACTTTTGAGGAGATGACGCGGCACGCGGAACTTTTAGGAATTTAAAAGACACTCAAATTCCCCACTTTTTCATCGAAAATAATTAGTAAATATACTTACTATAAGTATTTTTACTATTTTTGCGGCGATTTTTAGAATTGAAAACGTATTAAAACTTACTAAAATGAAACGCAATTTTCGTTATTTCATCGGAATGTTGGCTATAGCCATTCCTTTGTGCGTCAGCGCACAAGACAACTTACAGCAACAAGTGAACAACCTTGAAGGCAAGGTGGACCGTATGCCCAAAATCTCCGGTTTCGTGCAAGGTTTGTACCAAGCCAACCTTAACGACAAAGGCGAATTGTTAGACAACACCTTCAGGATGCGCCGCGTGCGTATGTCGGTCGAAGGTACCCTCGTCAAGGGTTTGACTTACAAGATTCAAGGCGACTTCAGCCGCAGCCCTATGCTCGTTGATGCTTTCCTGAAGTATAAGCCTTGCAACGAGTTTGCCATCCAAATCGGCCAGTTCAAGACCCCGTTCTCCATCGAGAGTCCCATCAACCCCGTCAATCTCGAAATCTTCGACTACGGCGAAGGCATTCAGAAACTCGTCGGCTACAGTGATGTATGCGGCGTAGGTTCTTTGGGTCGTGACCTCGGTATCATGGCCACAGGTAGCCTCTTCCCCGTTGAAATGCAAAACGGACAGAAATTCAGCATCGTCGACTACAGCATCGGTCTGTTCAACGGTAACGGCGCCAACCAACTCGACAACAACAACCGCAAGGACCTTGTGGGCCGCTTGGACATCCATCCCGGTCTGAAAGCCCTGACTTTGAGCGGTTCGTACTACTACGGCAAGTATTACAAAGACGAGGATTACAACGGCATTCGCAATCGTTGGGCCGCTGGTTTGCAATACAACGACGGTAAACTTGTGATTCGTGGCGAATATTTAAGTGGCACGACAGGCTATCAAGGTTTTGAAGGCGAAGGAGCACCGAAAAAATTCAACAGCTTGGGTTACTATGCCGAGGCTGGCTACAACTTCCAATTCGGCAAGGAAGGCAAGGAACACAAACTGATGCCTGTGCTTAGGTTTGAGCATTTCGAACAGCAAACTGGTGTTTGGGGAGCTCACACTACTGATCACGTTGTTTATTATCTTCCAAATGTTTCTGCCCCAACGAGTTATTACACTGTCGGCATCAACTATTGGCCCATCAAAAGCGTGAATTTCAAGCTTGACTATTCTTTAGTTGATGGCTTCAAAAAAGTTGACGGTTACTACAACAAGAACTATTCCCACCGCGTGGTGGCCATCCTGAGCTTCAAATTTTAAATCTTAAATCACTATGTCAAACAACAAAGCATCCAACCTCTGGAAAAAGGAAGACTGGCTCGCCGTGTGGATTGGCTTCATCGTCATCGCCATCGGCTGCATCTCTGTCCTTACTCAAGGTTTTGACTTCGACGCCGCCAAGTTCGGCACCTGGCACTGGTGGGAAAACGTCGAGGAAAAGAAATCCTTGGCCGCCCAATTCAACGGTGAGTTTTGGGTCAAGCTGCTCCGCACCTTCTTGGTGACGGCCATCCTGTTTGGCATCGGCATCAAGTTGCAAGGCGAGAAGATCGGCAAGTTTATCCCTGCCTTCGTCGTGCTGTTCCTCATCTGTATCGTGGTGAGGATGATCAGTGCCGAATACACCCTGAAGATGTACCTCGAATGGGCTTTCTGGGCCTTGCTCATCGGTCTGCTCATCTCCAACACCGTCGGAACGCCTGATTGGCTGAAGCCCGCCATCCGCACGGAGTTCTACATCAAGACGGGTCTGGTCATCATGGGCTTTTCGGTGTTGTTCTCCAACATCGCCAAGTTCGGCCTCTATGGTCTCGGCATCGCTTGGATTGTGACGCCTATCGTCATCATCTTCATGTGGTGGTTTGGCACCAAGGTGTTGAAAATCGACAACAAGCCGCTGGTTATTACCTTGGCTTCTGCCACTTCGGTGTGCGGTACCAGTGCCGCCATCGCCACAGGTGCTGCTTCGAAAGCCAAGAAGGAAGACCTCTCGTTGGCCATCTCTATCTCCATCATTTTCACCATTTTGATGATGGTGTTTGAGCCTATGATCATCCGTGCCTGCGGCATGAACCAACTCATGGGTGGCGCCCTCATCGGCGGCACCGTTGACTCGACGGGTGCTGTGGTACTGGCTGGTAATGCCCTCGGCGAGGAAGCCGAACAGGCCGCCGTCCTCGTGAAGTCCATCCAGAACATCCTCATCGGTTTCATCGCCTTCTTCGTGGCCATTTTCTTCGCCACCAAGGTCGACAAAGACCCGAACCAAAAGGTCGGTGCCAGCGAAATCTGGAACCGCTTCCCGAAGTTCATCATCGGTTTCTTCGTGGCTTCGTTGGTCGCCTCTTTCATCGTCCTGCCCCTCACTGACGGCGCTACTGTGAAGGCCATCAACGGCGTCCTCGACCAATACAAGAACTGGGCCTTCGTGCTGGCTTTCACCAGCATCGGCCTCGACACCAATTTCAAGAGCCTCTTCAAGCAGATGCAAGGCGGTAAGGTGCTCTGGCTTTACATTGTTGGCCAGGTGTTCAACATCCTTCTCACCCTGTTTGCCGTGTGGTTCCTGCTGTCGGGCGTCGTCTTCAAGGTCCCGGTGCTTGAAATGTTCAAGTGATGAACAAAAACCACAAAATATTCAAAGTGATTACCATCGTCGTGGTGGTAATCACTTTGTTTTTGGCTGGTTGGATCATGGCCAACAAACTCGGCCTCGTCGAAGGCTACGACTTCGGTGCAGGGGCCTATTTTTATGCCGACATTCCCACCGAGCAATACAGCGAAATCGACAAGGAAGGTGCTTATCAAACTTCCGTGCCTAAATGGATTTTTTATGTCCTCTTCTTCGCCTGGGGATATTTGATGTGGCGGCTGTGGGTATGGGTGGAGAGTCGAGGGAAGAAATAAAACATTAAATCAGGGCATTAGGCAAATACTTCTCAAAATCCACTGTTGGCAACTTGCTTCCTTTTGCCACCACATCCTTGACAAACTGCTCACATTCTTCAAGTGACATCTTTCCTCGTTTTATCCCATAATAAAGGAAATCAATCGTGGTCAGATATGTGATTTGCTGTTTTTCACAATACGCTTTAATATCTTTCAAGTTGCTGCTACCTATCACATTATGCGTATAACGGCAATAGGCCATACAAGCACTCTCCCCTTTGCCGAAAGTCTGCAAAAGCCTGGCATACTCGACCAACATTTCCCCCGTCGGATTGAACGTCTCCTTTGAAATGTTCTTCAGAAACAAGATTTGATTATCCAACTGGTTTTCCTGTTTTCCGCGATTTTCAGTTGAGATTTTATAAGTGCTTAAATTCCAGTAGAATCTCTTTCAAAAATTTGCGTTTTTGGGTGTCCCGTGCTATCTTTGCGGCATGTTTGTACGTCGGAA
>JAEEQP010000068.1 GCA_016285355.1 Bacteroidales bacterium | reverse complement strand
CCAAGAACATCAGCATGTTCAACACCCCGCCCGTACTGCCTATCTTCATGATGCACGAGACCCTCGTGTGGCTGAAGGACACCATCGGTGGCGTCGAGGCTATGAACAAGATCAACACCAAGAAGTCCAACATGCTCTACGAAGAGATCGACCGCAACAGCATGTTCGTCGGCACCGCCGAGAAGGAAGACCGTTCCATCATGAACCACTGCTGGGTCATGGCTCCCGGTTACGAGGACAAGCAAGACGCCTTCATGGCCTTCGCCAAGGAGCGTGGCATGGTCGGCATCAAGGGTCACCGCAGCGTCGGTGGTTTCCGCGCCAGCCTCTACAACGCCTGCCCGATTGAGGCCGTCGAAGCCCTCGTCCAGTGCATGCAAGACTTTGAGAAAGCCAACAAGTAATGTTGAAACGTTGATTGTTGAATTGTTGAATTGTTGTTGAGAGACACTGAAAAGAGATGGGTTACCCGTTTGCTTTTGAAAGACTGGAGGTTTGGCAGCTGGCTAGGAAGTTCTTTAAGTACTCCTATTCATTAATCGACACCTTCCCTTCGTGTGAAAGATACAATTTGGTCGATCAAATTAGGCGTGCAACAACTTCCATTGCCCTGAATCTTGCAGAGATGACTTCTCGGTCTTCCTATAAAGAGCAAGCCCATTACTCTGAAATTGCATATGGTTCTACCATAGAAGTTTATTGTGCTTTCCTTTTGTCTTTCGACATGGGATACATCAACGAACAACAATTGGAAGAACTCAAAGAGAAAATCAGCGAACTCTCCAACAAAATCAACGCATTGAAAAATAGTCAATATCAACGCGCCGAACAATCCAACAAACAACAACCCTCATCCAACAAAAACAACAATTAAACAGTTAAACACTCAACAATTAAACAAATGAAAATACTGGTTGCAACTGAAAAGCCTTTCGCAAAAATCGCCGTTGACGGCATCCGCGAAGTCGTTGAGAAGAACGGCTATGAACTGGCTCTTTTGGAAAAGTATACTGATGTCAATGACCTTTACAAGGCCGTTGCCGATGCTGACGCTTTGATCGTCCGTTCCGACAAGGTGACGAAGGAAGTCATCGACCACGCCAACAACCTGAAGATTGTCGTCCGTGCCGGCGCCGGTTTCGACAACCTCGACCTCGAGGCTTGCACCGCCAAAGGCATCGTGGCCATGAACACCCCTGGTCAGAACAGCAACGCCGTTGCCGAACTCGTCATGGGTATGCTGGTCTACGCCGTCCGTAACTTCTACAACGGCAAGAGCGGCACCGAACTGATGGGCAAGAAGCTCGGTCTGTTGGCCTTCGGTAACGTGGGTCGCAACGTGGCCCGCATCGCCAAGGGCTTCGGCATGGATGTCTACGCTTTCGATGAATTCGTCCCCGCCGACAAGATTGAAGAGGCTGGCGTTCACGCCGTCGCCAACCGCGACGCCCTCTTCGAGACCTGCGACGTGGTCAGCCTGCACATCCCGGCTACTGCCGAGACCAAGCAGAGCATCAACTACGCTGTGGTGAACAAGATGCACAAAAGCGGCATCCTCGTTAACACCGCCCGTAAGGAAGTCATCAACGAGCCTGAACTGCTCAAGCTGATGACCGAGCGCACCGACCTCAAGTACATCACCGACATCATGCCGGATGCTGACGCCGAGTTCAAAGCCTTCGAAGGCCGCTACTTCGCTACGCCCAAGAAGATGGGTGCCCAAACCGAAGAAGCCAACATCAACGCTGGTTTGGCCGCTGCCAACCAAATCGCTGATTTCTTCAAGACCGGCAACAAGCGCTTCCAAGTGAACAAATAATTCTATTAACTGCGAAAGACACCGCAAGCCTGTCTTGTGGTGTCTTTTCCTTAATTGTCTGATAATGATTCCGGAAACCACAAAACCCACCAATTTTTTCAAATTTGAAGGCCTCCGCATTTACCATAAGTCGCTGGACTTCACCAATGCCATTTTAGCCCTAAGCAACACCACCCAAACGGCCGCCCAAAAGATTCTCGTTGACCAATTCATCAACGAAGCAGGGAAAATCTCTGCCAACATCATCGAAGGTGCCTCTCATTCCAAAACAGAGTTTACCGACTATTTGCAGGAAGCCAAGTCGAACATTGGCAAATGCGTGATGCTCTGCACTTTAGCTTCAAAGCAATCTCTGATTGACGAGACACAGGAAAACGACATCCGAAACGAGCTGATGGAACTCACCAAGATGATAGGCGCGCTAATTATCTCTTTTCAGAAACATGATTCAGTCAATAACCTAGAAGTCTGACTGTCAATAACAAACAAAAGAATCATCATTTAAAACTTAATACAAATGTCAGTTATCAAACCGTTCAAAGGATGGCGTCCCAGCGCGGACATCGTCCAAAAACTCGCCTCCCGTCCCTACGACGTGCTGAACACCGAAGAGGCACGCAAGGAATGCGAGGGCAACCCCTACAGCCTGCTCCATGTGACCAAGGCCGAAATCGACCTGCCCGAAGGCCACAAGGACAGTGACCTCGAGACCTATCTGAAAGTCGTCGAGAACTTCAACTCGTTCAAGGACTTCGGATGGATCAAGCAAGACCAAGATGAGAAGCTTTACATCTACGCTCAAAGCATGAACCCCACCGATGCCAACGCCCACTGGCAGTATGGCATCGTGGCCTGCGCCTACAGCGAAGACTATGTCAACAAGGTCATCAAGAAGCACGAGCTGACCCGTAAGGACAAGGAGGAAGACCGCATGAAGCACGTCCGCCTCACCAACGCCAACGTCGAGCCTGTGTTCTTCGCCTACCCTGCCGTCGCCGAAATCGACGCCATCGTGAGCAAGATCACCGCCGAGAAGCCCATCTATGACTTCATCGCCAAGGAAGACGGCTTCGGCCATCGCTTCTGGATCATCGACGACAAGGCTACCATCGCCCGCCTCGTCGAACTGTTCGACAAGAAGGTTCCGGCCATGTACATTGCTGATGGTCACCACCGTAGCGCTGCTGCCGCCCTCGTCGGCCAGGAGAAGAAGGAGAAGAACCCTGCCCACACCGGCAAGGAGGAGTACAACTACTTCATGACCGTCATTTTCCCCGACAACCAGTTGAACGTCATCGACTACAACCGCGTCGTGAAAGACCTCAACGGCCTCAGCACCAAGGACTTCTTCAAGGCCCTGCAAGAGAACTTCGACATTGAGTGCAAGTGTAACTGCACCAAGGACGGCGGCAAGTGCAACTGCGAGTTCCCCTGCCACTGCGAGTGCGACACCGAGTACAAGCCCAATAAGCTGCACAACTTCTCGATGTACATCGAGGGCGTATGGTATTCACTGACCGCCAAGCCTGGCACCTACGACGATAACGATCCTATCGGTGTGTTGGATGTCACCATCCTCAGCAACCTTGTCCTCGACAAGATCTTAGGCATCAAGGATCTCCGCACCGACAAGCGCATCGACTTCGTTGGCGGTATCCGTGGCCTCGGCGAGCTGAAGCGTCGTGTTGACAGCGGCGAGATGAAGGTCGCCTTCGCGCTCTACCCTGTGAGCATGAAGCAGATCATCGACATCGCCGACACTGGCAACATCATGCCTCCCAAGACCACATGGTTTGAGCCTAAACTCAGATCTGGTCTGGTAATCCACACTTTGGATTGATTGGGCTGATTCTTAAAGAAAAAACCACGGGGCAAGCATTCTTGTTCCGTGGTTTTGTTTTTACCTCAGACCTAAATCTTGCCTACATTCCTTCCAATTCCATTATCACTTCATCAGCAATATAAGCATCACTAAAAGTATAAAGCAAGGTTTCAGGATTATGGAGGTCTTCACAAGTCTTTGATTCATAAAAAAGTTCCAAAGCCCGAACTGGACTGATATTCAGTTGTGCAGCTAATGCCATAACGACACCTCCGATTTTATACCACATTTGGTCTGTCCTAAGCATAGTCTTACATTTTTATTGATTCAACAAAACGTAAATGCAGGTCTATGATCTCTTGACTCAAGAAGCAAAACTGGTTGTTTGGCCGATGTTTTGAAAGCTCAACTAAAGCTGCTTCGGCTGACATACGTCCACGCATATAGTCTTCCACCGTGTCAATGACATTGTCGTTAGCTACGCCGCCTTCAACCACATCAAAATCCTTCCAAAGCATCTTCCCTTTTCGGTTTGCTACAATAAAATCAAGCCATGACTTATCGTATGATTCAAACTTCAAATAGCGATAACTCTGCGTGACGGCATCCAAGTCAAATTCATAAATGTTCAAGACTGGATTTGTCAATCTCCGTGTCGCAATCCTTGAGGCCCATCTTTCCGCTTGTTGTCTCATATCGGTAACATAAAAGCCTTGTCCAAAGTCCAGATTAGGCCGGCTCAAAGCCACCAACGGCTTGCTCACTTCAATGGCAGAACCATGATACACGGTAATCATTGCCTTACTCCTTTCTTCTTTTCCCAAAACTCCAACGTCTCAATGATGTCAGCAGTGACATTCTCGCGGCTTTCGGTATGAATAGTGTCATAAAAAGGAATGATATAGTCGTGAATCAATCCGACACGCTCCATACGGCGATAGACTTCCGTTGCCTTGCAACCAAGCCTATCAGCCACCGACTCGATGCAAGAACTAACAAATGTGACAATGCGTTCCTGCTCCGTGGGATGCGGATAGCCCTCGTCCCAAATATAGGTGTCTGTGCTAGTATTTACGATATTACCCTGCATAATCGATGAGTTTTTGCAAAAGTACACTTTTTTTCAACAAGCAAGACAGGCGCAAAAGTATTATTTAGAAAAACTGTACCATCTCATCCAACGGACGATGTTGGGGCTGGCGAGGCTCACCCGACCTGTAGCCCAACGAAATGACCGCCATAATCGCTTCGTTTTCAGGAATATTGAACAATGTGCGGAGTGCATCGGAGTCGCGCATTCCCATGATAAGCGTGTCGAAGCCCTTAGAGCGGGCCTTCAGGATGAAATAGGCATTGCTGAGGCCGTTGTCGTAGGCACCCCAACCGTCGCCCACTTCGTTAGTCTGCTCGCCACGGAAGAAGCCTGACTTGCCTTTCTCGTACGTGGAGACAATCAGTACAGGCGCGCCGGCAATGTTTTGCTTGTTACGCTCACCCACAAGGTTTGCCACCGCCTCGACTTTCTCTGGACTCATGGCCACATAGTATTTTGATGGCTGTTGGTTGGCCCACGATGGAGCCTCTTGCGTCGCGATAAGCAGTTCGCGCACCTCGGCCTCGCTGATGGTCTTCGAGGCATCATAGCTGCGAACACTTCTTCTGGTTGCCAACACCTCATCGAAGGAAACCTCATTGGAAGTAACTGGTTCATTACTGTTTTCTTTGTTTGAGCAACCAGTGAGCATCAAAAATGCCAAAACTGCTGCAAAAAGTAGATTTACTCTAGTGTTTTTCATGTTTTTATAAGATTTTAATGTTAGTTTTCGGGGCAAAGGTAGGGAAAAAGCACCACCTTAGCAATAAAAAATCGTACCTTTGCAAAAACAAAGCGATGGATAAGCAACCTGTCAATATCAGCCCGAACCTCATAAAGCACTATGCAGACTATCTGCGGTTAGAGCTTTCCTTGTCCGACAACAGCGTGGAGGCCTATTGCCATGATGTCGGTTTGTTTCTGCAATACCTTGAGGTTGAAAAGGTTTCGACTGAAATCAGCAACATCAAAAAGGGCACCATTGATAATTTCTTTGCATATCTCTTAGACCTAGACATAGGAGCCACCTCGCAAGCGAGAATCCTTTCGGGACTGAAATCATTTTGGCGTTACCTCACGCAAGAAAACCTGACTGAGACCGACCCTACCCTACTCATTCCCTCGCCCTCAATGGGGCGGCATCTACCCGAAGTACTGACCTATGAAGAAATCCAAAAGATGATAGACAGCATCGACCTGAGCCAGCCCACTGGCCACCGCAACAAAGCGATGATTGAGGTGATGTATGGCTGCGGCCTCCGCGTCTCAGAACTTACCAATCTACAAATCAGCAACATATACAGGGAAGATGGCTTCCTGCGCATCATAGGCAAGGGCAGCAAGGAAAGACTCGTCCCCATCGGCGACAGTAGCCTGAAAATCCTGTTCCAATACATCGAAGGCGCACGGCTACACATCACGCCGAAACCCAAATTTACTGATATTGTATTCCTCAACAGCCGTGGCACAGGCCTTACCCGACAAATGGTCTTTTTGATTGTAAAAGAACTAGCTGAGAAAAACGGCATCACCAAAACCATCAGCCCGCACACATTCAGGCACAGTTTCGCCACGCATTTATTGGAAGGCGGCGCCAACTTGCTTGCTGTCCAACAAATGCTCGGCCACGCCAGCGTCAGTACCACGGAAATCTATACGCATATTTCTGACGAGTTGTTGCGCGATACTTTGACGACTTATCATCCGAGGTTTAAGGAAACTAAAAATTTAGAATAATTGTTATTCTACTACCTTCCTTAAATATGGAATCAATCGAATTAGTTTAGTCGTAAATAAACTAAGCAAAAACACTATTATTGTGATTAGGGGCAAAGTGATTATCTCACTACAGCAATGACGTAAAACATCTTTATCAACAATATAAAGCCACAAAACATGTATCAAATAAACACCGAACAAGTCCTTTCTGACAAAAGCAAGGAATTTCAGAATCAATACCCCACATTTTGGAGCCAATTCCTTCGCCAAAACAAAAAGAGCCGTAGCCATAGCTACCACTTGAAGACTTAGATTGTCAAAATAACGTTCGTTTGCCTCTCCCTTTGAATCAAAAAGATAAAAAGTTCCAACAATGGTTACCAAAGCGCCTCCAATTCCCATTATATAAATCCAAATCCTCTGTCTTCTTGAGAATACTTGTTGAGAAAGAAAGTATCCAAGAAGGAAATACCCTGTAAAACCAAGAATAGAATTCTGATTGAAATACGAATAAAAATGGTTCACCGTTTTAAAGCCATCTATAAACTGCAAGAAACTACCAAAGACATAAACTATCCATATAATCAAAGCATAACGCACGATTCCTTTATCTTGAGTAATTTTACGTAAAACTGGAATTAAAAGATATATACACATCAACAATGGCAAAAACCATAAATGCGCAGCCGGAATGACAATTGACCTTCTTATTAGATGCCTTATAGAAAAAGCTTCCCAATTCCAAAAAACAAAGTTATGCATAACATAAAAGACCGTCCAAAACACATACGCCAAAAGAAGACGAGGAATTCTCCTTTTTAAGACATCTTGACATGTTACCTCCTTGTTTGGATTTAGGAGCAATGCCCCACTAATCATAACAAACACAGGGACGCACCAACGGACCAAGCTATCTTCAGCGGCTGAAATATACCAACTAATCGAAGATATAGGAGCATAAAACTCGCTCGTAGCGCCATGCAGAAATATCACTGCAAATGTCGCCACCACTCGTAACAAATCAAGATAAACAACTCTTTGATTAGAATTTTGTTGCATAAACTATAATTGTCAATTCAACATATTGCAAAAATAGCAAAAATCGAGTTTCCCGATAAAAGATTCTTCAAAAACTTTTACCTTTGCAAAAAATATCCCTTATGGAAACATCAAGATTCCACTTCCTGAAAAGCCTTCGCCCCGACCGTTTCTTTCTCATGGCCGGCCCTTGCGTGATTGAGGACGAGACTTCGCCCTTCTTCATCGCCGAAACCTTGAAAAACATCTGCCAAAAGCTTGACATTCCGCTGATTTTCAAAGGCTCTTACCGCAAGGCCAACCGCTCACGATTGGATTCGTTCACTGGCATAGGCGATGAAAAAGCCTTGAAAGTGCTGCAAAGAATTGGCAAGGAACTGGAACTTCCTGTGGTAACAGACATCCATGCTGTAGAAGAAGCCTCCATGGCTGCGGAATACGTTGATGTTTTGCAAATTCCGGCTTTCCTCTGTCGTCAGACAGACCTGCTTGTAGCCGCTGCCAAGACAGGCAAGACCGTCAACATCAAGAAGGGGCAGTTCCTTTCGGGCGAGGCTATGGGCTTTGCTGTCGAAAAAGTCAGGCAGTCAGGCAACGACAAGGTGATGCTGACCGAGCGTGGCTCCATGTTCGGCTATCAGGATTTGGTGGTGGATTATCGCAACATTGCCGTTATGCAGAAGCTTGATGTGCCTGTCATTTTGGACGTTACCCATTCCCTTCAACAGCCCAACCAAAGCAGCGGCGTCACAGGTGGACAACCCCAGATGATTGGCTTGATTGCCAAGGCAGGCATCGCTGCAGGTGCTGACGGCATCTTCATGGAGGTGCATCCCGAGCCTAAAAAAGCCAAGTCCGACGGTGCGAATATGCTCCGTTTAGACTTGGCTGAAAATCTCTTGAGACAATTGGTGAGGATCAAGGAAGCGGTTACTGCATCCGCATGTTGACGATTTGTCCGGTCTCCGTGTCAAACACCAATTTCGTGTTGCCCAATATGGGTGCCACCAGCAATTCACCCAATTGATTGACAGTAACCCTATCTTCCATCAAAACGACCTTGCCACAGGTCACTTTCACTTGAGCTATTTCAGGAATACGATAGAAAACCTTGTTCTCGTATGACATCGACTCCACTGCCGACTGACTGGGGGCTTTGATGGATCCTGTGGTGTTAAGCGACAAGGTCTGAACTGTTATCATGCTACCCGAGCCGCTCGTTCCCAAAGACAGGCCATCAGTAGTTGAGAATTTGGCAACGGTCTGTTCCTGTATTCCCTTACTTGGAATCACATACACGGTCTTCACCATTTTCTTCGTCACGCGCTTGCCCAGAAACAGGCTCATGTATTCTTTCTCCGTGTCATCCAACTTCTTATACATGGCATTGAAGGTCTCAGGGTTGGAAGCCATCTCAACATCGCCCGAAATCAGATAGAATTTCGCCTTGCGGATATCAGCAATCTTGTCGGCAATCTCTTTAGCCACTTGGGCATTGGTCTTCCCTGCCATCATCAAACTGAAAAAGCCTTCCTCAGCGTCAACCTTTTCCTGACAACATTGCGGCGCCTCTTGAATAGGATTTACTGTTTCCACTTCCAAATCAGCGGCTTTACCCATACCTACACTACGTATGATACCGTTGGGCAGGATGTCAAATTGGGTTTTCCAATAGCCTCGTGCTGTGTTTAAAGTCACGAAAAACAATGCGTTAGGGTCAGGAGTCGCCACAGGGGTCATCTTCACATCCAAAAGCTCATACTCTTCGGTTTCATACTCCACATAATCATCCATCTCAAAATAGTTGGAGGCGTATTCGCTGAGCGGCCCCTTCTCTTGTATAGTTTCCTCAATGATGAAATCCAGTTTCAGCATGGTTTGCGGCAAAGAATAATAAAATCCATTCTGCTGGCCTGGCGTGACATTTTTGGCAAAAGTTGTAGCTAACTGAGCCTGAAGTTGGCCACTTACGAAGGTCAAAGCCAACAATGCCAAGGCAAATTTTGCGACAATTCTATTCATTTCTGTAAGGTTTAAAATTCAAACTTCAAAAATACATATTTTCCGACAACTACAACTTTTTTAGGCCGTTTTTTCCTTTTTGCTGAAAGCCAACAAAGCGGCAAAAGTCAGTAATCCATTGATTATCAATATCTCAAATCCTATCTTATAACCACCCAACAATTGCGGCGAATACATTTTCAAAAAGTAACTGATGATGGGCGAAGCGATGGCGATGTATGGGACCGCCTTGTCAAGGACTTTTCTGTTTTTGACGAACAAGCCGAAAGAGTAAAGGCCCAACAACGGTCCGTATGTGTACCCTGCAATATCAAATACTTTGTCAATCAACGACTCGTTGTGGAAGGGACGGAATGCGATGATTACCAACAAATAAAGCAAGGCAAAAGCCACATGAATCCATTTGCGGTACTTGGTGATTTGGTCTTCGGTCATTTGCTTTTTGTCAAAGTGCATGAAGTCGAAACAGAAAGTGGTCGTCAAGGCCGTCAAGGTGCCATCTGCACTGGAATAGCCTGCCGCCACAAGGCCGATGATAAAGACCACCGCCGTGAACTTGCTCAACGAGAAGGCCACCGAGGGAAAAATCTTGTCGTTGACCACCACACCTGCCTCGTTGACAGGCAGTTGGAAGCCTGTAACCTGAGCGTAATAAATCAAGGCTGCACCCAAACACAGAAACAGTACATTGACCACGACAAAAAGCAGGCTCGAAGTCATCACATTCTTTTGGGCATCACGCAAATTCCTGCAAGTCAAGTTCTTCTGCATCATATCCTGATCTAAGCCTGTCATGGTGATGGTGATAAACATACCACTTAGCAACTGCTTGACCCAAAACTTGTTGTGTATCCAATCGGTTTCAAACACTTTGGTATAACCCTTTTCCGAGGCCGATTTCAGCAGGTCACCCAAAGAAATGTGAAGGTTACGCAAGATAAAGAAAGCCGTCAGAAAAGCGGCTAGCAACAAGAACGTCGTCTGCAAGGTATCCGTCCAAACCACCGTCTTGATGCCGCCTTTGAAGGTATAAAGCAGAATGATAGCGATGAAGATTACCGCCGGCACACAAAACGGTATGCCCCAATCCTTGAAAACAAACTCATACAACACAAAGACAACGAGATACATCCTCAGTGCCGAACCCAACAGTCGCGACAAGATAAAGAACGCCGCTCCTGTCTTCTCTGACCTTGGCCCGAAACGCATATTTAAATAGGTGTAAATCGAGGTCAGGTTAAGTCGATAATACAAGGGCAGCAATATCAATGCAATCACCGCATAACCAAGTACATAGCCAAAAACCAAAGGCAAATAAGTGAATTGTCCAGTATACACGCCCCCTGGTACCGACATGAAAGTCACGCCCGAAAGTGAGGCACCTATCATGCCGTAGGCCACCACAAACCATGGCGAATTCTTATTCCCTCGGAAAAACGCATTATTGTCGGATTTCCGCGCCGTGAAATGCGAAATCACAAACAAAAGGACGGTGTACAATACAAAAACGGCAAGTATGATGGTTGCATTCATGATGTCACGATTTGGTCGTGCAAAAATAGGAATAAAAGTCGGACATGAAAGAAATTACCGTACTTTTGCAGGCCGTTACAAAACATCATACAATGAAAGGACTATTCACTATTCTTTTACTTATCGTTTCCAACGTTTTCATGACCTTCGCCTGGTACGGACAACTCAAATTACTCGAGATTGTCCCCAGTTCAAAGGATTGGCCGCTTTTTCTTGTCATCTTGATGTCGTGGGGCGTCGCCCTGTTCGAGTATTCCTTCATGATTCCCGCCAACCGCATCGGTGCCATGCAAAACGGAGGTCCATTCAACCTTATTCAGCTGAAAGTCATACAAGAAGCCGTTTCTTTGACAGTGTTCACCATCATCGTCATCACCGTCTTCAAAACGGAGACTTTCCGATGGAACCATATCATCTCCTTCCTTTTCATCATCCTTGCCGTATTTTTTGCCTTCAAAAAATAGTTTTTTGTTGCGACAAAAAGAAAAATGCATGATATTTGCGGACCGAAAAAGACATTTTTAGCTGACAAAAAGAAAGGACACAATATGAAATTCTATGACATTGATTCAGTTTTCACCTTCGGAAAATACGAGGGCATGACCATCGCCGAAGTGTACGAAAAAGACCCTAAATATCTGAGATACTGCGAAGAAAACATCGACGAATTCTACGTTTCCCCTTCCGTGATGCGTGAACTAAAGTCGATGAACCGCGCCATCAACGACTCGGCATTGTTGGATGTCAACTTCGACAAGATGAGCGACGACGAAATCGATAGCTTCATCAGCGGTCACGATGAGGAAGACGAGTTTGACAAGTCGAGGTTAGAGCATGACTTCGACTGGGAAAACAACGACTTTGCCGACGATTCTCCATTTGACGAGTTTGAAGACGAATTCGACGAAGACGAGTTTGCCGATGAATTTGGCGACAGCTTTGACGAAAGCATCGACGGCGGATTCGATGAGTTGTATTGATTAGATTAGCATAAAAAAGCCTGCCCATTATGTCATTCCCTCGGGAATCTATAATGGGCAGGCTTTTTTGTTTGCTTACGCGTTAATCCGTTCCGAAATGGAATACACCCGCTTGTCACGTTGCGTCGAGGTAATCATCTCAGCGAGGAAACCTGTACTGAAGAGTTGAACGCCAATAATGATAGCCAAAAGCGCAAAATAGAACAAAGGGCGGTTGGTCATGCCGTAAGCCTGAGCAAACAAACGAATGTAAGCCAAATACACGGCAATAATGAAACCAATCAAGAAAGTGACGGAACCCAACACGCCAAAGAAGTGCATCGGGCGGTTGCTGAACTTTGAAATGAAGTTGATGGTAATCAAATCCAGATAACCGCGAACGAAACGGCTCATGCCGAATTTGCTGCTGCCGTATTTCCGCTTCTGATGGTGCACCACCTTCTCCCCTATGTGACTGAAACCGTTCATTTTAGCGATGACAGGGATGTAACGGTGCATCTCACCATAGACTTGGATACACTTCACCACTTCGTTGCGGTAAGCTTTCAGACCACAGTTAAAGTCATGCAGCTTGATACCCGACATTACGCGCGTAGTCCAGTTGAAGAACTTGGAAGGAATGTTTTTCATCAGTTTGGAGTCGTAACGTACTTTCTTCCAACCCGAAACCAAGTCGTAGCCGTCTTCCTTAATCATCTTGTAAAGCTCGGGGATTTCATCAGGGCTGTCCTGAAGGTCGGCATCCATAGTGATGACTACATCGCCTTCAACGATTTTGAAGCCTTCATTCAACGCAGGCGACTTGCCATAATTTCTCCTGAAACGCAGGGCTTTCACATTCGGGTTGACCTGCGAAAGTTGCTGGATGATAGCCCAGGAATTGTCAGTGGAGCCATCGTCGACAAACACGATTTCGTAGGAGAAACCATGCTCGTCCATCACCCGACGGATCCACGATTCCAGCTCGGGCAGCGACTCGGCCTCATTCAACAATGGTACTACAACGGATATGTCCATATTCTTTTTGACTCGGGACGCGGGACTGCGGGACACGGGACTGCATCGTGTCTCGTGTCTCGAAGTCTCGTGTCAATATTATCTGATTTCAGTTTTTCCGCCCATATAAGGTTGCAAGGCTTTCGGGATGGCCACGCTGCCGTCGGCGCGGAGGTTGTTCTCCAAGAAGGCAATCAACATGCGCGGCGGTGCGACCACTGTATTATTCAAAGTGTGGGCAAAATAGTTACCATTCTTTCCCTTGATTCTGATTTTCAGTCTACGCGCCTGAGCATCACCAAGGTAAGAGCAACTACCCACCTCAAAATATTTCTTCTGTCGCGGCGACCATGCCTCCACATCCAACGACTTCACCTTCAGGTCGGCCAAGTCGCCAGAACAGCATTCAAGGGTGCGAACTGGAATGTCCATCGAGCGGAACAAATCCACTGTGTTCTTCCACATCTGCTCGTACCAATAATCAGCATCCTCCTGCTTGCAGAGGACGACCATTTCCTGTTTCTCAAACTGGTGGATGCGGTACACGCCACGTTCCTCGATGCCATGGGCACCTTTTTCCTTACGGAAGCAAGGCGAATAGCTCGTCAACGTCAGCGGCAGGGATTCTTCGGGCACGATTTGGTCGATGAACTTGCCAATCATGGAGTGCTCGCTGGTGCCGATGAGGTAGAGGTCTTCGCCTTCAATCTTGTACATCATGGCATCCATCTCAGCAAAACTCATCACGCCGGAGACAATCTCGCTGCGCACCATGAACGGCGGGATGCAATATGTGAAGCCACGGTCAATCATGAAGTCGCGGGCGTATGTGATGACAGCAGAATGCAAACGTGCGATGTCGCCCATGAGATAATAGAAACCGTTACCCGCCACACGATGCGCCGAATCCAAATCCAATCCGTTGAACTTGGCCATGATGTCGGCATGGTAAGGCACCTCGAAATCAGGCACTACAGGCTCGCCGAAGCGTTCCTTCTCCACATTGAAGCTGTCGTCCTTCCCTATCGGCACCTCGGGCGCGATGATGTTCGGGATGGCATACATCACCTTGGTCAGTTGTTCCATAAGGGAAGACTGCTGCTTGCCAAGCGACTCCAACTCTTGAGCGTTGGCCTCCACGAGTTTCTTCATCTCGTTGGCCTTTTCGACCTCTTTATTCTTGAAAAGAATGCCAATCTCTTTGGAGATGGAGTTACGTTGTGAGCGAAGATCATCGGCTTTTTGCTGACAATCACAATATTGCGTATACAAGTTGATGGCCTCGTCGACGAGAGGCAATTTGCTGTCCTGGAATTTCTTCTTGATGTTTTCCCGAACCACATCTGGGTTCTTGACTAAAAACTTGATGTCTATCATAGGTCAATCGTTTTGCTTCGTAAAAACGGGCAAAGATAGGAAAAAATATGAAAACATGGAAAAAATATGTGATGGCCTAAAAACAGCGAACCCTTCCAGAAATTCTGGAAGGGTCACCGTTATGGGTGGGCGGCGAACTACTTTCCCACGTGTCACCGCAGTATCATCGTCGCGGCGGGGCTTAACTTCTCTGTTCGGAATGGGAAGAGGTGCGCCCCCGCGCAATGGCCGCCACTTTCGTCTCTCCCG
>JAEEQP010000067.1 GCA_016285355.1 Bacteroidales bacterium | reverse complement strand
TGGCTATGTCTATAATGATGCAGGACAACTCGATTCTGCCAAAGTTTATAAGGAACTTGTATTCGAATTTGCAGAGAAGGCCATTGATAAAAAACTTGCAGCAAAGACTTTGCATGACATTGCCATTAGCGAAGGCGACACACTGAAAGCCAACCAATATGCCCCATTCCTCATAGAAGATGTAGCCGCAGCAGCCGAAAACCAAGCACAAGTCTCGAAACTGAACGACCTGTTCCAGAACTACTTGCAGGAGAAGCAGGAAGCGGCTTCGCTCCGTGAACGAAGGAAGGCGGTGAGGCTGACGCTTATGGTATTAGTGCCGCTACTATTGGCCATTGGTTTGGCGGTGGCCATCGTGATGCGGCGCAGACACAGAAAACACTTGGCGGCACAAGAGGCGGACGCGCAGCGGCGGTTGGAGGAGGAACGCCAAAGCCATCGCATGGAACAGGCGGCGCTTTCGGGACGGCTGAAACGGAGCAACGAGACTTTGCGCGAGTTGCAAGACCAAGTGCGGCAACAGAACGACACGGCACCGAAGCCCGAAACGCAGGCGGCGAGTTTTGCCGAGGAGCCGATTTGCCGCTTGATCATGGAGCGGGTGAACGAGGGGCAGTTCAAGTCGCAGATGGACTGCACGGTTTACAAGGAGTATGCCTTGGGGAAGGAACAGGTAACGGCGTTGCGGGAGGCTGCCGACCGCCACTTCGGGCAGTTCACGAGCCGCATCGCCAAGGCCTATCCCGACCTCACCCGCAGCGACTTGGATTATTGCTGCCTGTATCTGTTGGGCCTTTCTGACGCTGATGTGGCCGCTTTGATGCAGCGCGCCTACAACACCGTATCGCAACGCGCCCGCAAAATGAAGGCCATTTTCGGCAGTGACGAGCCGCTTACAACCACGCTTCGCGCTATTGCACAATCTAAATAATAATCGTATCTTTGCGCTCGAAATTAACTCACTATGAACAACAAGGACTTTTGGGAGTCAATCCATGCCATCATTGCGGAGGGTTTTACCCCTGAAGGCCTGCAAAAACTTGACCATTATGCAGAACTATTTATCAATGGGAAACTTGTATATCAACGATTTTCACCGTTCGAACAGCATGGCTGCTCAAAGGGAGGTGCTACGCATGTCGTTGCATCCCTTCTCGCGGGAGCAGAAAGTCAAGCAGATAGAGAGGCTGCACGAGGAGTCAATGATTTCCAAAGAGAACGCCAACAGGGAGCGCAACAGGCTTCATGCATAGAGCAATGGGCCAAGGCCGTCGGCTGTTGGACGGATTGCATTGATGATTCACTGCCGCGCATGTTGGGCGAGCAGATTGCTGAAGGCGGCGAGGCAGTTGTTTACGACCACGGTGCCACGCTTGTCAAATCAATCGGCCTCGACTATTTCATCCAGCCCATCCTTGCACTTGACCGTATCACCTTGCACAACGCTTATTTCCTCGAAACGGCATTGACGGTGCTGGGCTATGGGCGCACGGCAGGCGGTGAGTTCAAAATCATCGTAGAGCAACCTTTCATAGAAGGGTCGCATGTTTCGGATGAAGAGATTGCCGACTATATGCGGAAGATGGGGTTTGAACTCTGCAACGCTCGAAATTGGACATACGCTACTCCCGACATTTACTTGAGCGACATGCACGATGAGAATGTCATCAAATCCGCATCAGGAACAATCTTCGTAGTGGACTGCGACATTCGCATCAATACTCCTGAATTAAGGCAAGGAGGACGAAGAAACCTTACTACAGAAGTATCGTTTGTTTGAGTTTTTTCATTTTGAACGCTTTGGGTAGTTTTCAAAAGTGTATTGATAATTGACAGATTATCAAGACGATAACCAAAAACACGCACAAATCCGCACATTGTTTTTCTTGACACGCGCGGCGGGTCGCTATACTTTTGCCGAAAAATTTCAATTTCAAAAAAAGTAAGCGATATGAAAACGACAAAGAAAATCATGATGGTCTGCTGCCTGATGGTTTTGGCGGCGACGAGTTACGGACAAATCCAACCTTGGACACACTATAGTCCTTGGACTGGTTACGATTTCAGCACCGAGTGCGAAACGGGGCAAACCTTGTATTATAGAATCATTGATTCTGTCAATTACGAGGTGGCATTGACACATCCCGCACCTTATAGTTATGTAACGCTGGATTATTGGGAGGGTTACGACAAACCTGTGGGCGACATTGTTTTTCCTTCTGAAGTGACCTACGAAGGACAAACCTACACCGTTACCGTCATTGACGACGGAACGTTTAGGCAATGCGGTGGGATGACAGGCACCTTGGTGATTCCCAATACAGTGACCTTCATCGGATACTATGCTTTTGATGGTTGCTATCGATTCACGGGCTCTTTGGAAATTCCTGATGGCGTAACCATTATAGGCAGAATGGCTTTCAATTCCATGAGTGAGATTACAAGTGTCAGCATTCCTAATTCGGTGGTTGCCATAGGAGAAAAGGCCTTTGCCAGTTTTTGGAAAATCACATCCTTATGGATTCCCGAGTCTGTCACCTATCTTGCGCCTGGCGCTTTTTGGGCTTGCGAAAAACTCGTGACCTTGGAAGTAGATGAGAACAATCCGGTTTATTATTCCGAAAGCAATGCCGTCATTGAGCGGGAAACGAAGAGACTCGTTCAGGCCACAAAAACCACCGTTATTCCCGAGGATATTACCATTATTGGAGCGATGGCGTTTGAGGCCGTTGAGAACAAAGGGAATCTTGTCATTCCTCAATCCGTTATCTCCATTGAAGACGAGGCATTCAAATATGCGCATTTCACAGGCACCTTGAACCTTCCCGAGAACTTGGAGTATATCGGGGAATACGCTTTTTATTTCTCCTATTGCACGGGTGCATTGTATATTCCCGACGGTGTTTCCTTTATTGGCGAATACACATTTACCAATTCAGGGTTTTCAGAAATCCATCTTCCCAAATCGCTGAAAACCATTGAAGGGAATACATTTTACAATTGCACTCGCCTGGAAATGGTGGAAATCCAATCGGAGGTTGACAGCATCGGATCGGGAGTCTTCCAATACTGCAACAGGCTGAACTGCCTGAAAGTTCATTGCGAGGTTCCGCCAGAGTGCTGGTATAGCGCTTTTAGTGGGGTTTCGCGAGATATACCTGTCCACATCCCCGTCGGGACGCTTGCCGACTACCAGAGCGCACCCTATTGGAACGAGTTCACTAATTTCATTGAGGACGGTTTGATGTCGGTGGATGAAAGCGAAGCGAGCCATATCCAAATTTCCGTCTATCCCAATCCTGCCAAGGATTTCGTGAGGATTGAAGGGACGAAAGCTGCCGAAGTGCAGGTTTACAATGCTGTTGGGCAATTGGTGAAGACGGTGCAAGGCAGCAATGAAATCGATATGAGCAGTTTAGCGGAAGGCATTTATCTGTTGCGCATCACGGATGTGGATGGGAAAAACTATACAGCTCGGTTAGTAGTGAAAGAATAGAGATTCCCCTTCGCTTCGCACATGGAATTTAAAAAAACAATGATACCATGAAAAAACTGTATTTTGCCCTGCTTGCGCTTCTGCTGCTGGGATGCCAGAGTCCCAAAGACAAGGCCTCCTCTCTGGATTGCTTCGTTCCTCGCAATGACGAGGGGACAGCCTCCATGGACAGTATGGAAAATGACTCAATACGGAAGTTTTATGAGCGGATGGAGCGATGGAAGGTGCTGCATGGTGGGATGAGCAAGTGGGAAAGCGACAAATGAGGATGATTAAATGTTGTAAAACAAAATAGTAACAGATTAAAAATCAAATAGATGATTTTACAAAAGTTTGTAATGGACCCAGATCTTGGAAAAACAGCGATTTTTTGCTATACTTTTGCGGCATGAATTTCAAAACAAATTATTAATACCTAAAATTAAAGTTATTATGAACAACAGAAAATTCAGATTCGGAACGCTGCTGGTGTTTTTAGCGGCAATGATTTTTACGGTGTCTTTCATGACCTCATGCACTCCCAAGGTGCCAGTTGGTTTTATAGCCACCTGCACCCCAACTTCTTCAGTTGACACCGTCACTTTTGAAGCTTGGAGTTTGGGAGAGCTTGTCAGAGATCATTTTGCAGTGTTTTACCCAACACCACAAAATGAACAAGACGGGCAATATGAAGAGCTTCCAATTTACCATTATACTGGGGTGGGAAGTGTTTCAACGGAAGACGCTTTTACTTATTTATCGACTGAATATGACAGCGTGAGGTTTACGCGCAGTTCCGATGGTGCAGCCACCATTACTTATCGCCATGACGAGAATGCCAGCGATGCGCAGCGGTATTTCTTCACGCGAGCGGCTTGGAAATGCAGCCCAGATGATGAAGGGTATGATGGCGTTAGGACTTATACGCTTATCCTAAAAGACGAGATGTTTAACAAATGACAAATCATAATACAATGAAAAGATCCATAATTTTCACAGCCTTGATGTGCTGCGTCGTGTCGCTTACGGCACAACAATTGAAGCATGAACCGAAACATCAACAATCGTTGAAAGAAAGAATCGCGCAAGTGGAAAGACTAAACCGCTACACCAACACCTTTAGCGAGAAGCTGGACAGCATTTACGGCGACTTCCAGAAACACCAATTTGAGTATGACAACCGTCTCAACTGCGTGAAAATCGACTATTATTGGTTGAATGACGAATGGGTTCTCGACTACACCGAGGAACTTGCCTACGATGAGCTGGACCGCGTAGTGATGTGGATGGAAAACAGCAGCGACTATGGGATGAAATCGGAATTCAAATACGATGAAAACGGCTGGCTTTCAGAGGAACTCGAATCTGAACTTATGGAAAACGGCGATTGGGAGGTCTCTGGGAAATACATTTATGAATACGATGCGGACGGCCACATGGTGCTTTCGGAAGGTTACGAATACGAAGAAGAATGGCTACCTACTGCCAGAATGACTTGGGAATACGAGGATGGAAAGCTCATCAACGACATCTACTATTATTATGGAGAAACGGACTGGATGCCTCTCACCAGAAACGATTACTCCTATAATGACGACGGGCTATGCCAACAGCAACTCCAAAGCCAATGGGAAGGCGAATGGATAGAAAGCTACAAGGTTGAGTATGAATACGATGAAGTCGGAAATTGTGTTTTGCAAACCTCAGCAACCCATTACGACCTTGACGACTGGATGTATACGAACCGGACGCAATACAGTTACGATGCCAACGGCAATGTCTTGGCATCGGAGGATTACTATTACAACCAAACGGATTGGGAACTTGAGAGCGCGATGGCCTACAACTATGACCTCACTGTGCCGGTTGAAGCCACTGCGGGCATCATGATGGTTTGGGATGAGGAGTTGCCGATCTACAACAAGCTGCTGAGTTGGCAATTGCGTGCATACGGGGATGAATACACTTCCACATTCTATTATTCGGATTGCGTCGGCTTGGACGAGAAGCCGGAATGCAGGGTGCAACTTTGGCCCAATCCCGCTACGGAAATGGTTCACATCAATGGCCTCGAACCCGCTGAAGTTCATGTTTTTAATAATCTTGGCCAGTTGGTGAAGCGTGTACATGGCAGCAATGAAATCAATGTGAATGGTTTGGTGAAAGGGGTTTATTTGCTACGCATTACCGACGTCGATGGTAGAAACCATACGGTGCGGGTGGTGGTGAAAGAATAGAAAAACAAAGCCGCCCCATCTTGATTCTATGCGTTTGGCGACGCGCTGGAGGTTGGGATGGGGAGGTCTTTTCGCCGCGAACACTTTCCTATTTCAGAAAGAACAACCCAGGCGTGATGTCCAGCCAACGAAGCACCGTCTCGCCCCAGACGAGAATGAGCACCCAAGAAATGGTCATCATGGTGATACCAAACTTGAAGGCATCGGTTTGGCTATACATGTTGGTGTTGTAAAGCAATGCAGCAGGTTTGCTGTTGAAAGGTAACACGTAACAGTGTTCGATGAGCATCGCTACTGGCAGGGAAAGGCTCATGACAGGAAAGCCGAAACGCGCCTCTACGCCCAAAGCAATGGGCACAAATACCATGGTGCGGATGGTCTTGCTTTGGAAGACCAAACCCGAATACATCATGAGGAAAGTGAGGATGACATAGAGCACCCAGAATGGCGTGTTGGCGGTGATACCGAGGCTGTCGAAGGCCGCATTGACCATGGTGTTGGGCAAGTCAGTGGCGTTGAGACCTGAGCCCAAGGTATAAGCACCAGCCGAGAAAAGCATCAAGTGCCAAGGGATATCGACATCGTTCCATTTCACCACGCCGATGCCTGGCAGCAGGGCGATGATGGCACCCAACAGGGCGACAATGGTCTCATCAATGTTGTGGAACGTGCCTTTAGTGACCCACAAGAAAAGCACCAAAACGAAGATAGCCACGGCCTTGTATTCCTCGGCTTTCATCTTGCCCATTGCCTGTAGTTCTTCCTTCAGTCGTTCCAAACCGCCTTCGATTTGAGGCTTTTGCTCTTCTTTCTTCATCGGGAAGAAGACATAAATGCCGAGTATCAGGCCGATGACCAAAATAAGCAAACTCATCGGACCGCAAGAGATGAGCCAGTCGGAGTAGCCGAAGTCGCAACTGCCAGCGAAGCCAGCAATCAGCGAGATAGCGAGCAGGTGGGCACCGCTACCGGTATAGAATGCATTGGCACCGATATTCACCTGGAAGAGGTTCTGGATGACGAGGTTACGGCCAAAATTGTTACGGTTGCCATTGGACGCACCATAGATGGCGCAAACGGTCATGAAAATGGGTAGCATGATGGTGGCTTTCACCGTAGTGGCTGAGATGAACGCCGAGAGTACCAAGTTGATAATCAAGAAACTCCAAAGCACACCTTTGGCACTCTTGCCGAACTTGATGACGAAAGCCAAAGCTAAACGTTTGGCAAATTGCGTTTTGACCAGCATACTCGCCAAGACGAAGGAAAGGATATTCAGCCACATCACAGGATGACCGAGTTGGGCCAAGGCTTCCTTTTGTGTGGTGACATTACAGAGCACGATGCCGAGGATGATGAGCAGGGAAGTCAGGTAGTTGGGGATGGCTTCCGTCATCCAGAGGATGAGACCCGCGACGAAGATGGCGAGCATGGCGTAGTTGGTGCGTAGGAATTCATCAAGGCCGATTTCGTTGCAACGCTTCAAGGCTTTGGCGGTCAGCATCTCGGTATTCAGGTTGTCGATGAAACCGATGTGGCAGCACCAATAAATCACGATGAAGGCGATGATGGCCAAGGGGCCGCCGAGGCGTGCCATCCAGATCTCGAAGGATGATTTCTGCATCTTGGGCAGTTTCTCAATCCTGTAGTTGTTCATGTCTAGTGGGTCGAAAGTGCTCATGGTAGTGTTTTTTGACGTGGGACATGGGACGCGAGACCAAATCCGTCCCGTGTCCCGTGTCTCAAAGTCTCGTGTCGGTTATTTCCAGTTCTTATAAGGATTCTTCATCAACATGGAGTTGAAGTACTTGGGGTCACCGGTGACCTCTTCGCCGAGCCATGCGGGCTTGTCGAAGGGTTCATTCTCGTCGGTGAGTTCCACCTCAGCGACGATGAGGCCGTCGTTGTCGCCATAGAACTCATCTACTTCCCAAGTGTGTTTGCCGTCGGTGTTCTTGACGAGATAGCGGGTCTTGTCAATCACGCCAGGTTCGCAGATTTCAAGGAGGCTTTGCGCTTCCTCCACAGTAATTTCCTTCTCCCACTCGAAGCGGACAGCACCAGAGGCATTGCCGATACCTTTAATAGTAATGAAACCCTTGTCGCCTTTCACACGCACGCGGACGGTGCGCTCGGGGACGCTGGAGAGGTAGCCTTGGGTGATGCGCGTGGCCTTGAAAGCCTCGGGCTTGAAGTCACCCTTTACCAAAAACTTTTTTTCAATTTCCTGTGCCATAGTCGTTTATTCATTTGCAAGCGGTTTGTCGGACATGCCGATGACACGCTTGATAGCCTGTAAATAGTTGATGTTTTCGACACCTTCCAGACCCACGTCCTTGATGGTCTTCTTGATGTCTTCGATTTCGGTAGATTCGGAGTTGATGGTCACCACCTTGGCGCCGTTGATGAGAACCTCACCAAACTCGCAGATGGTGTCGTTGACCATGTAGCCGAAGCGGCGTTTGTGGACGCGCACTGCCGCCAAGTCGGGGTTGGCCTTCACCATGGCGATGAACTCGTCATAGGTGTAGGTGTCCTTCGTCAGCTTAGGCATTTCGACCATGAAGGCAGGAAACACTTCTTTTTCAAGCACCTCGCGGCTGATGGGGAACTCTCCCTTCATGAGGGGATTCCATTGTTCGAGGCCGTCGACAGTCTGGACGAAGGTCTTGATATCCATTTTGCCGTTACGTATCTTGGTGTTGTTGATGTCGTTCTTGCGGGAGATGATGTAAATCTCGTCGCTGAGGCGCTCCCAAACCTTCTCGGGGACGGGTGCGGAGAGGCGAGCCATGCGTTTGTGGGCCTCGCAGAAGCACTGACCAAAGGAGCGGAATTCAAATCTCGGCTTGGATTCTTCGCCGATTTTCATTTCTTCTTTTGCCATAGGGGTATTTAAAGATTTAAAATTTAAGATTCAAAGATTTAATATTCTATGTCGGCGTTTCGACAGGCTCAACGACCTTAACTTTCGTAAAAGCAAAGGTCCCTGAGCCTGTCGAAGGGCCGATTCAATCAATAATTGCTACATTAATCCTGCGGAATGTCTTCGCCTTCGGCGGGGTTGGCTTCACCCGGAGTCGGGTCGGCTAATTTCCAGTCGCCACCGTCAGGAGTGCGGGCGTAGGATTGCGGAGCCACGTTGGAAATGGTTTGACCCCATTCGCCCGTGGAACCTCTCGTGAACACGTCTCTTTCGGTACCATCAGCCATGTAGAGTGCTATGCGGACGGTCTTCTTGGCGGACAAGCCGCTGTTAAAGAACATATTATCGCCAAGTTCCGGATGGTCGGCTTGAGTATCGATACTATAAAGCACTATATAGCCATGGGCAGGAACGATATGGGTGGCATCACCAGTCCATTTGATGTCTTCTTCGTTACCGTCCTTGGTGATGTACATACCTTCGAGAGAAAGCTCAAGATTACCCTTGTTGTAGATTTCGATGAACTTGGTGTCACCGTTCAACTCATTGAGGACGATGTTGCTGTAGTCGGGCTCTTCGGGAGTCGGAGGAGGTGTCACACCGCCTTCAAGACCCAACACGAGTTGAGTGCCATCCACATTCACTGCACCTGGAGTGGCATCGGCATAGTACCATTGGCCATCGGCGTTGCGGCTATAAGAAGCCGGAGCGGGGATGTAGGCCGGATCGTTGGCATCAATGTTGGTCAAATTGAAGTCGTCGATGGAAACACCAGCAGGCGTGAAGAGCTGGATGCGGACGTTCTTCTTAGCAGAGAGACCGCTGTGGAAAATCAGGCTCTCGGAATATTCCGGATGGTCAGCCGTGACATCCTCGCTATAGAGGAGCAAGTAGCCCCCAGCATCAATTTTCACCGTGTTGTCGGCTAACCAGTTCTGCGTGCCGTCCTTCTCAATGTAAACACCATTCATATTAATAGCCTCAGCACCTGTGTTGTAGATTTCGATGAACTTGTCGTTACCGTTCAGCTCGTTGAGACGGAGCACGCTATAGTCGATGGCGACTGCGCCAACCGTGTATTCCATGGCAGGCGACTCGGCCTTCAACGTACCTTCAGCCTCCACATAGAAACTCACCGTGATGCCATTTTCCTGACCAGGAATGACAGCTGTATAAACATCCTTCTCGGCTCCACTGGTCATGGCGACTTCCTTCGGCGTGCCTTCAGCAACAATGTAAACCAATTTTGCCGTAAATTCATTGAAACTGGTGATGGTGGCCGTCACCGTGACGTCATCGCCAGCTTGGACTGCCGTGGGCGCATAAGAAACATTGGAAATGGTGATGCCCGGATATTGCTTATCCTTGACACAGGAGGCAAGACCCATCAAAAGAGCCAATGCCACAAACATTATCTTTTTCATATTATTCTCAATTTTAAAAGGTTAGACAATTTGATGGATTAGAAAGCGACTTGGAAACGAGCCAGCAACATGTGGTAGTTCACGCCGGCCTGACCGTCTTTGGCCACGACCTTGGTGAAGTCCTTGGTCGGGTTGCCATCGGCATCGAGACCGACATAGAGCTTGCCTTTGCCGTTGGCGTAACGGTCGTTGTTGACATACTGATAGTTGAGACCAATCTTCACGTTCTTGGCAAAGTAGAAGTTGAGGGCTGCGCCAAAAAGCTCAGCGGAACCACCATAGATGGCTTGATCAACAGCGCGGCCTTCGAAGTCGTTCATGTCAAGGAATTCATATTTGAGAGCCAGTTCGATGTCGCCCCAGGATTTGCCAGTGCGCACGCGGTTGAACTTGGCACCGTCGGAGTCGTAGCTCTGCTTGCCGCCGAGGAGGAGGTAGCCGCCTTCAACATACCAGCCTTGGAAATGATAAGGTTTCGTAAAGTCATAATCCTTCATCATATAAGTCCAATCCGACATCCATGCGCTTTCGACACGCAAGCCGTCAAAATGACCAGCGAGTTCAACTGTGGCAATCAGGTTGTGGTCGGTGTTCTTGATGTCATCCGTGTCGATGTACTTCTTACGGCTGATGTTGGTGGCATTGCGGCAACTGAAACGTGTACCGTGATAGACACCCATCTCGTCGGAAGTCTTTGGGGAGTCGTACATGACCGCACCGCCAATGTGCAAACCATAGTCGGCTTCATTGATAGGACGCACCACGATCTTACCAACGTATGAAAGGCCTTCATCCATGCCGTAGTCCTTGTTATTGGCCTCCACATAGTCGCGGGTCTCCTGGCCTTCAATCTCCTGGAACAGGATGCTGGCACTACCGAAAAAATACTTGTTGCTGTACTTGGCGAAGATACCAAGGTGACGGCTTGGTGCAAATGCGTTGACCACCATCGGACGTTCCAAAAACTCGAGGTAACGCGAGGAGGTGTTGCGCGAGATAGAGAAGTCAGGCTTCATGCTACCGATGCTGAACTGCCAGTTCTTCAGGCCGTTGTAGCGGACGAGAGCGTCTTTCAATTCAAAGGAACCGTTGGCTAATTCCATGTCAATCTCACCGTACCAGTCGCGGGTGATTTGGGTCTTGACGGCGAAGCGTGCGCGGCGGATGCTGGCACCGTCGCCAATCGGGTCGGCCCAGACCTGCTGGCCAAAATAGTGACCGAAATCGACCTGCACCCTGGAGTCGAGCCAGAGTTTGTAGTCTTTTTCCTTGGATTCGAACACCAAGATACCGTCGCGGCTCGAAGCCTCCAACGTCTTGACGTCCACTGTGTTGCCATACTGGTCGACAGCTTGTTTATTGTCGACGGTCTGTGCGAAGGCCACTGAACCCAACATGAGGGCGGCCATCAAAAATACAGTCTTTTTCATTGTGATACGTTTTAGTGAATAATTAGGTTTGTTGTAAATTTCAATCGCAAAGGTAGAAAAAATGTAAATCACAATGAAAAAATGGATTTTTTTTCGACATTCCGCAGGGGTTGCACCGCCTGCTTGTGTTAGGGTCGTCCTTTCAGGACTCGGATGGGCTGCGGAACCCTGAAATCGAAGATTCGAGGGAGTCAAAAGGTGACCTGAAGAGAGGCGGGCGGCGCAAACCCTCGCCTCAAAAAAGGAATAATTCCATTTTCAATTCATCGAAGTTTAGAGGAATGAAATCCTGCATTTTATCGAAGTTTATGAGCAAAAATATTGCAATTTATCGAAGTTCTCAGGTTTCAATGCCATAGAAATTTGTGGGGAAGTGCAGAAAATACAATAAAAAACTTGTGGGGAAGTGCAGAAAATACAATAAAAAACTTGTGGGGAACGTAATTATTCCTATCTTTGCACGCTGAAAATCAAACGAAAACAAAGATGGGAAATAGAATATTCAAACGTAAGGTTTATGACAAACTGCTTCAATGGAAGCAAGAGAGTTCAGGAAAGACCGCATTGTTGATAGAAGGTGCACGCCGTGTCGGAAAATCAACTCTTGTGGAGTCATTTGCGAAAAAAGAGTACGATTCCTACATCCTAATCGATTTCAACAAAGCATCCGCAACCGTCAAAAGCCTTTTCGACGACCTGATGGACTTAGACCTTCTCTTTGTGAATCTGCAAACGATATATCGAAAGACATTAAAAAAACGTAAATCATTGATTGTCTTTGACGAAGTGCAGAAGTGTCCGAATGCGCGACAAGCCATCAAGTACCTTGTTGAAGACGGACGATATGACTATATTGAGACTGGCTCACTCATCAGCATCAAGAAAAACACCGAAGCCATCACCATTCCCAGCGAAGAAGAACGCATACAAATGTTCCCAATGGATTACGAGGAATTCCGATGGGCACTCGGCGACGAAACAACCATACCGATGTTGCAGACTTTTTGGGAACGCAAACAGCCGTTAGGGTTGATACACCGAACTTTAACCCGCGACCTACGTCTTTATATGCTCGTAGGGGGAATGCCTCAGGCAGTGGATACCTATCTCGACACGCAAGACCTAAGCCAAGTGGATGCCATCAAGCGCAGAATCATACAATTGTATGAAGACGACTTCCATAAGATAGACCCCTCGGGCCGTGTCTCCAAGATGTTCCGATCCATCCCTGGTCAACTAAGCCGTAATGCCATGCGATATGTTCCCTCTTTCCCCATCGGACGATTGAACGAGGACAAACGGATAGAATTCATCAACGACCTTGAAGACAGCAAAACCGTAAACCTGGTTCACCACTCCAACGACCCCAACGTCGGTTTAGGGCTCAGCAGCGACGAAAACCGTTTCAAACTGTTTGTCGGAGATACAGGATTGTTTATCACCCTCGCCTATTGGAACAAAAACTTCACCGAAAACATTATCTATCAAAAACTGCTGACCGACAAATTACCAGCCAATTTGGGCTATGTTTATGAGAATCTTGTAGCCCAAATGTTGGCCGCAGCAGGCAATCGATTGTATTATCACACATGGCCGAGAGACGAAAAACACTATTATGAAATCGACTTCCTGATTTCAAGAGGAACAAAGATTTGTCCTATAGAGGTGAAATCTTCTGCGTATAAATCACACGCATCATTAGATGCATTTTGCAAGAAATATGCATCCCGCGTGGGACAACGTATTCTCGTCTATACCAAAGATTTGGAAAAGGACCAAGAGACCATATTATCACCAGCCTATATGGTTCCCTTCTTTTGAGAAAGCCTAAAGAAATCCGCCCTCCCGCTCCGTGGAAAGCCTTGGAGCGAAAGGGCGGATAGGGTTTGTTAATCAAATAAGGAAATCCAAGACCGTTACTTATCCATGTCGATGTACCATTTGCCATCGACCTTCTTGACCTCGATGACCTCATCGTCATCTACTTCTCCGTTGCCGTAAATGACTTCACCTCTCACAACAGCTTTGTCACCATCTTCCTCTACGGAATTGATTTTGAAGGATTTGATACCTCCCTTTTCTTCAACGCCTTTTCCGCCTTTTTCAATCAAGTCGACCAGTTCAGATTTAGCTTCCTTGACTTCATCTTTGGTGCCTTCAAAGTAGAAGCAATCGGCAGCCTTTTCGTAATCCTTGTTTTTCATCGCTTGAAGATACGTCGTGACGATGTCTTTGGGTGAGCCTGACTTTGAGCAACTGACCGCAACAACGGCTAACATGATTACTGCGAATCCTAAAATTACTTTTTTCATGGTGGTAAGTTTTTAATTAATAATGAGTTAAAGTTTGTTGATTTTGTTGTCAAAAATGCTTTTCCTGATGAGTAATGGGCTGTTCCAGATGTCTTCCGGAAATATCACATGCCCTTTGGTGTTGAGGATAGGAATCCTGTGCCATCGATCATCGCAAAGGTCGATGTCCTCAGCAAGATAGACGAGACGCACAAGCTCCGTACAATACAACTCAGTGGTGTCGTTCATGTCATAGTTGTTGTCGAAAAGGACCTTGCTGTTCACGATGTGAAGTGCCATTTCTGTTATGATGTTGGCTATTGAGTCAGTGCAACTTACGCGTGCCGACCCTCCAAGCTTTGCCCGAGTATGGTAGTAAAACTCCGAGATGGGCTCACATTTCAGGTATTCCGGCTCGTCTTTTTCATTCTCTCCTGGCACGGCATGAATCACATTCCACTGTCTTCCATCATGATAGGCTATCCCGACATGTGAGAATTTGCCATCACTCAAGCCTGTGACCACACGACTTTCATACCCGATGCCGTTCCTAAACAACAAGTCGCCATTGCGCAGATTTGTGGTGTCGTACATTACTTGGACATGAGTTTTGCGGGTATTATTTGAACATGACATAACTACGGTGAGCCATGCCACAATCATTAGGAAACATATCGCTTTATTAGTACCCAAATCTCAAATGATTTACAATGTTTCATTTGCAAACCTACTTTCACAAAGAAAAAGTGTGAGTTGAGGTTGACGGTGCAAATATACACATTATTAATTAAAAACAAAGAAGGTCGTTTTTCACTCCATGAATTTTATCTATTTTTGCGCCCAAATAGCAAAGGACAAAAAAATGAAAATCGCAGTGGTGGGAGCCACCGGATTGGTCGGCTCGAAGATGCTTCAAGTGCTTGATGAACAGCAGGTTCATATTGATGAATTGATTGTGGCCGCCTCGGAACGCTCCGTGGGAAAGGAAATCGTTTTCCAAGGCAAGACCTATAAAGTCGTCAGTGTGGAGGAGGCCATTGCGGCTCGTCCCGACATCGCCATTTTCTCGGCAGGGGCATCAGCATCGAAACAGTATGCACCAAGATTTGCCGAAAAGGGTACCTTCGTCATCGACAACAGTTCAGCTTGGCGCATGGAAAGGGATGTGCCTTTGGTCGTCCCCGAAATCAACGCGGACACAATTACGGATAAAACTCGAATCATCGCCAACCCCAACTGTTCCACCATCCAGATGGTAATGGCCTTGGCACCGATTCATAAGGCTTTCGGCATCAAACGATTGGTTATCAGCACCTACCAAAGCGTGAGCGGTAGCGGGATTAAAGGGATTAATCAATTAAATTACGAGGAAACAAGGCAGACACATAATTCTGCCCCGACAAAGGCCTATCCGCATCAAATCTACCGCAACGTCCTCCCCCACGGCGGCGATTTCTGCGACAACGGTTACACCACCGAGGAAGAAAAATTGGTGAACGAAACCCGCAAAATTTTGCGTGACAACAATATCGCCATCACTGCGACGGTGTGTCGCGTGCCTGTCACTGGTGGACATAGCGAGGCGGTCAATGTGGAGACAAACAAGCCCTTTGAAATCGAAGAAGTTCGCAAACTGTTGGAAACTATGCCTGGCGTGGTAGTTCAGGACGACCCTGCCAACAACCTCTACCCCATGGCTCTCACCGCCTACGACAAGGACGAGGTCTTCGTGGGCCGCATCCGCCGCGACTTCAGCATTGAAAACGGTTTTAATATGTGGGTCGTCAGCGACAATATACGCAAAGGTGCCGCCACCAATGCAGTGCAAATTGCAAAATATATAATCAATACAATGGAGTTCGGCCCTTCGACAAGCTCAGGGACTTCCGCTTTGAAAAGTTAAGGGTGCCTGAGCCTGTCGAAGGCCCCGTTTAAAACCATGAAAGTTTTCAGAAACATCATAGAAACTCGAAACATTCCCAACGCGGTGGTCACCATCGGCACCTTCGATGGCGTCCACCTTGGCCACCAGGCTATCTTCAACAAGATGAAAAGCTTGGCGCAAGGTATTGGTGGACAAACCGTTGTGGTCACCTTTGAACCTCACCCGCGTCAGGTGCTCAACATCGATAGCTCCAACCTGCGTTTCCTCTGCACACCTGAGGAAAAACTCAAGAAATTTGAGGAGTTCGGCATTGACAACGTGTTGATTATCAACTTCACGAAGGAATTCTCGCGCACGCCTTCTGAGGTGTTCATCAAAGACTACATCATTGACAACCTTCATCCGGCCTATATCGTTGTGGGCTACGACCATCATTTCGGCAAGAACCGCATGGGCGACTTCGGCCTTCTCTCCGACATGAAGCAGAAATACGGCTTCAAGGTAGAGCGTGTTGCCGCTCAGGATGTTGAGAACATCGCCATCAGTTCCACGAAGATTCGGA
>JAEEQP010000066.1 GCA_016285355.1 Bacteroidales bacterium | reverse complement strand
CTTGTATTGGGCCCTCAGGCTTGATTTTTCAGCGGAATTTTGCTATAGTTTTGCAGAAAAGTTTTCAAACAAATCCATTATTTAAATCTAACGAATATGAAAGCGACAAGATTTTACACTTTGATTGCGGTCCTGCTGATGGCGGGCGGAACAATGAAAGCCCAAGTCCGTTTCGACTGGCAATGGGGCTATGGCAGCATGGGCGATGATGAGCCCTATTTCATCCTCAAAACCGATGAAGGTTACTTCGTCGGTGGCAACATTGATAATGATGGAGGTTTTAATGTTGAATGTGAACATAATGGTTACCGAAACGGTTGGCTTATCAAACTGAATGAAGCCGGGGAATTGGTTGACCAATCGTGCGTGGATATGGGCATTTTGAGCCAGATTTCTCAATCTAGGACAAATCCAAACCATTACTTTTTATGTGGAACGGATCCTGTTGGTAACGAATCGAACGCTTGTGTCATTAAGATGGACGAACAGATGAATGTACTATGGAAGCGCGTCTATGGAAATCCAGCGTACACTTCTTGGTATACCCCAAGAGTTACGGCGACCAGTGACGGAGGCTGCATTTGTGGCCATACGGTGGCATGGGATGGTGGCGACATCAGCCATCATTATGGTTCATGGGATGCCTGGATTTTCAAGTTGGACAGCCTCGGCAACCTGCAATGGGAGGTTACCTTGGGGACGGAAGACAATGAATTGGTCAGCAAAATCAAGGAAATGGAAGACGGCACTTATACAGTATTGATTAATGGTGCCCCGCAACAATTCGGTTCGCTGTATAGTTGCCACCAGTATCCAACTATTATTTTCGGCGTGGTGGCCAAATTAGATGCTGAAGGCAATTTGTTGGATAACCGATGCTACGGCGGCTATACCCAAGATGATTCTTTTGCCGATTTCATCGTGCTTGAAGACGGCTATCTCTTTGCGGGTGGAGCGGCTTCAAATGATGGCGACCTTGAAGGAGCTGGGTATCATTTGGGTTATAACCAAGGCCTTCCCCATCATGGCCGTAGCTCTGATGCCTGGCTTTTGAAAACCGATTTTGACGGCAATGTGATATGGAGCAGATGCTATGGCGGTACCCTTAATGATGCTGCGAATAAGGTCTTCCAGAACGAGGACGGTGGCTTTACAGTCACTGGTTCGTCGGAATCAAGAGATGGCGATGTGCAAAGCGCCCTGCAATTGTATGAGCCACCCGAGGGACCTTGGGGAGCACACAAACCTTGGATATTCCGAACGGATGCCAAAGGTTATCTGTTGTGGGAACGGGTGATGGGCGCAGACGTGGCATCGGCTCAACTTTATAGTGATGCCGTGCAAGTCAGTGACAAGGAGTTTGTCTTTCTCTGTCAGGATGCCTTGTATCCGCCGCCCTATCCTTACGGCGACATCAACTGCCCGAATGTAGTAGTGGGTTCGCAGGACAATTATTGGGTTTTCCATCTTACTGACATTTTTGACTATGATGGCATTGAGGAACAGGAAAGATGGAGTGGAGATGGTGTTGGGGTTTATCCTAATCCGAGTAAGGACTTGGTGCGGATATATGGTGTTGAGGCTACGGAAGTACAGATTTACAATGCCCTTGGGCAGTTAGTGAAAACCGTGAAGGATAATAATGAAATCAATGTTGCGGGCTTGCCGGAAGGCGTTTATCTGCTTCGCATTACGGATTACGGCGGCGGAAATCAAACGGTTCGGGTGGCTGTAAACCGATGAAAATACCAAAATCATGGGGGCAAAACCTCGTGGGGGCTTGACAAGACAATTTTTGAATGATTTTTTACTACAATTTTGCAAGAAACTCAAAATCTGACGAATATGAAAACGACAAAGGAAATCATGATGGTCTGCTGCCTGATGGTTTTGGCGGCATGGGCTTATGGCCAGCAATGGGAAATTAACTTCGGCGACCAGAACGACATTAACCAGTATTCGCGCATCGATGCGGGCGTGATGGATACGGATGGTAATGCCGTTTTGATAGGACGATTCGGCCGTCGTCACGATTGGAACACACAGCTCTTCAAAGTGCATCCCGACGGCAACTATGAGCACCGCATTTGCGAGGATTTGCCGAAAATGCTGCTGACGCATGATATAGTTCAGCTTGACAATGGTAATTACTTCACAGTGGCACAACTTCAACCAGACTCAACATTAATCAATTATGGAGGCAGTGAACTATGGGCGATTGTTTTTGATGGCAATCTTGAAATAGTCGAGTCAAAGGTTTATACCCATAACTCTCCGGAGTTGAAAAGTTGGCCATCTCTTCTTCATGATAACGGCCAAGTGATTGCCTGTGGTTATTATTATGAAAGCTCAAATAGGGTATTCCCTTACATGTACAGGTTTGACCAAAACGCCGACACTTTGGCGTGCCGCTATGTGGTGCCTAAGTACTACAATGCCAATGACCCCGAGTTTCGGCTGCAAGGTTTCTTATGCCATAAAATTTTCAAGAATCCATCAGGGAACGGCTATATCTTTCTCTGTAATGGCCCTGGGGGTGGTATAGGCACGGCATTCTATGACGAAGACTTTCAGTATGTGAAGGCTTATCGCTATATTTTGGGTACTCCCGGAGCGGCTGACATGGATGGCTTCGCTTTGGGTGACCGAGGTTATTCCGACTATTTTCTTTCGGATGACAGGTTGCTGTTTTTTGGAGCAAGGCGCCCTTGGAAACAAGGTGTTGACGAGCATCTGTTGACGATTGGTGACCTTGATCTTAGTTGGACCGTAGGGCCAGGCCAACATGATTACAATTTGGACTGTGGTCGGGTCAATCATTTTGAATTGGGTTTTCTTCACGAGGGGAGAAGGAATGAAGAACCATCGGGGCATGGTAGTAGATGCATGGCCTCGGTGAACGACACGACCATGTATGGCTGTTACATGACTTGGTATTACCTTGGCGGCGACTTGCAAACAGGCTTGTGCCTTTTCGACCGCGACATGGAAATCCTCGGTGGCCGCTTCTTTGATGAGGATGAGTACTATGACTATTTCCCCATATTCGTTTTACCCTACAACGATGGTGGTTGTCTCTTGGCCATGAATGGAGGTGCAAATTGTATGAGTTCATATTCTGCAAGCAAGGTCATGAAACTGACCCGCGAGGAGATGAACCCGATACCCACAGCTATTAAGGAAATGCCTGTGGCTGAAATGCAAGGCATGGCATACCCCAACCCTGCGAGGGATGAGCTGAACATCGACATCAGCGGGTTGGCGAGTCTTGAAGGCTGCCGCATCAGCATTACGGATGGCCTTGGTCGCCCTTGCGTGGATAGGTTTATCCATGGCGAGGGGAATGTGCTTACTGTGGGCGTTTCGGGGCTTAAGGCAGGGGTGTATTTTTATAGGGTGTATAATGCGGATGGAGAATTGGTTGGGGGGAAGTTTGTGAAAGAATAGGGGGGCGGTATGCGTGAATACAATCAGAGAGATAGAAACATGACAATGATGCGCAGGGTGTTTTTGACCGCAATGCTTGTTGGCATGGCCATGATTGGGGCAAAAGCTCAAAACATCACTTTGAGCGGTACGGTTTGCGACGAACAAGGTGCCTTGCCTTATGCCAACATTGCAGCATACGCACCCAACGATTCCTTGACGGCGGGAACCCTGTCGGACGAAAAAGGGCGTTTCACGCTAAAATGCGACTGCTCGGACGGCTGCTATCTCATCGTCAGCTATCTCGGGATGGAACCGCAGTGCATCACGGCAATGCAATGGCAGGGCACACGGCGCAACCTCGGAAAGATTGTGCTTTCGCCTTCGGCGACCATGCTGGAAACAGTGACGGTGGCGGACACAACACCTGTTATCGACCGCCGTTTCGACCGTACTGTGGTGAAAATCGAAGAAACGCGAAAAGCCACGGCACATACCATCTATGATGTTTTGCGCAGTTTGCCTGGCCTCGCCGTGGATGAAGCGGGCAACATGAGCTACAACGGGGCAACGCCCGCCGTTTATGTCGATGACAGCCCTTCCGACTTGTTGTTTCCCGTGCTGGAAAGCATTCCTATCGACCGCATCGAAAAGGTGGAACTCATCGACGCAGCCGTGCAGCAAGGGGGCGAAGGACGCGGCGGCATCATCAACATCAGGTTGCGGGCGGCTGATGAAGGTCTCAGCGGATCATTGGCCACAAAGCCTTCCACCTACAACTTCAAGGAACTCAATGATTCAGAAAATTCGTTGAACCTGAATTACAAGCGCAAGAAGTTCATCTGGATTGCCAACGCCAGTTTACGCACCACTGACAATTCGTCGAGCTATACTATGCATAAGGATTTCAGACCGACAGGGAACCCTGTCATTGTCAACGAGGAGCAATCGGCCGATAACAGCTACCGTGTTTCGGGAAACAGCCTCGGCTTCATCTATCAGCCTAATGATTACACGAAACTCACGGTGTCGGGAAGCTACAGCTTTTCGTCGTCGGTAAAGACGATGAGAAGGCTTACGGAGGAGCGGCATGGCGTGACCAACGACCTGATGAGCCAAATCAATGCTGCGAGCACGGATTACCAACGCTCCACGCCGAATTTCGGCATTGGCATCAACTTCTACCGTCAATTCAGCAACAGTAACAACCATTACCTTAACACCTCGGCGTATGTGTCGGCTTATAACGACCGCTTTTATGGCGATTACAGCGAGGCATACGGCGTTCTCGACGGCTTGACATCAGACAGCCTTTATACGGAAAGATTCGACAATCACCTGTCGAAGACCCCGACAGTATATGTCAATGCCTTTTACAACAATCCGTTGGGCGACAAGCTCAACTGGAGTGTCCGCTACATTTTCGACGCGACTTTCAACAGAAAAGTATCGTCGGAATACTTTTCCAACGAAGAGCCTGTGTTGATGAAAAACCAAGGCCAGCGTTACCATTCGGCCTACAACTACCTCTCGTCGAACCTTACCTATTTCGCTGGTAGCTGGAGGCTGACAGGCGGCATTAGCTTGGAAGACAAAGCCTTTGACGGCCAATTCAACTATTACGACGAGTTGGCTGGTCCCGACGAGATACAGACGGTGAGCAAGAATTATTTCAGGGTGATTCCCTCGGCAACGGTGCGCTACGCTTTCAACTGGCAACACAGCATCAGCCTTACCTTGGCGAACACATGGGAATATCCCGATTTTGAGCGGCTGAAGGACTTCATCGACAAGCGCACCAACTATCAATGGAGCACGGGCAACCCCGACCTGAAGCCTTCGCCCAACTACTCGGCTTATCTGAAATACGAGTTGTTCCAGAACACTTGGAATTTCACGCCAAGTATTTTCATCAAATACCAGGACAATCTGATAGCGAACATTCCCCTGCAAATCGACCCGCTTACCCGGATGCTTTATCCCGTCAATATCGCCCAGCAGACCAAAATAGGCCTTGACCTTTCGACGGGATTCAGGATCAAGAAACTGGGGGTAAACCTTTATTCAAGTTTTTACTATACCCAGTTCCGCATCTGTGAAGGCCAGACCTACGAGGGTGTGGACCTCTCCAACGCATACACCAATAGCCATGACCTCAACGGACATGCCTATTGCATGTTGACCTACAGGATTAAAACAGTCAACTTGAGCAGTCAGCTGAATTATTGGAACACGGGGGCTCGTTTCAATGGCCATTCCAACGACTATGTGACGCTCTCAATCAATGCTTCGCGCAATTTCTTCAATAACAAGCTGCTTGTCAATGTGGGGGTCAGCAATCTGTTGAGGAAACTGTCGCCCAACACAAGCCATTCGGAGAACTTGGGTGTGATCACGGATTCGGAGACATTAGGCTACTATAACAAGCCCATGTTCAATTTGAGCTTGCGCTATAACTTCAGATACGGAACCCGCAACACGGAGAATGTGCAGGGAATGAGATATTTTTAGCTACTAATATAATTGATAATGAATAAAATGAAAAGAAAAGCAATAATGTTTGTTCACACAACGATAGTGGTGGTCATGGGCACTCTGTTGTTGGTGGGATGTCAGAATTCCAAAGACCAGAAAAAGGCCGCCCCCACAGATTGCGTCGTTCCTCGCAATGACGAAATGAATGAGGACTCAATTCAGAAGTATTATGAGCGGATGGAGTTGTGGGAGGCGTTACATGAAGGGATGAGCATGGCCGACAAATAAGTGGAAATGTATTCAAGAATAACAATTTTAAAATCAACAGAATATGAAAAACTTAAAGATTTGCACCCTGCTTGTGCTGCTGCTGATGGCGGGAGGGGTGACGATGCAAGCGCAATCCTCCGAGCAACTTTTCATCGGTACGGAACCAGGCGAAATCATCATCCAAAAACAATGGTATGAATATACCTTTATGGGATACAAATACAATCTTTGCAGATTCACCGACCATGGTGCCCATATTGATGTTATCGCCACTTACGACGATTTAACATGGGTGATTGACACTGCCACCATGTCGGGAATGGGAGAAGTGTTATATGATGGGGCTCCTGGACATTTCTACAACTTGGATTATTCTGTCGCGGAGAAAGTCCTTGTAACCGAGGATTGTGGACAAACTTGGAGAGCGGTTGACGATTATATGGTTCCATCTCCACCATCGTATTGGTGTTTCGCGATGCCTGGTGAGATTGTCAAGTTAGAACCTGACGAGGAGTATAATTATTCCTTTATTGCAAGTTATGATTACGGCACCCACTTCGATGATACAATCATCACTTTTACGACACCTGTCTACACAAAACAGGTTGCAGGTTGGAATCACGGAGAGTTCTATTACAAAGAAATTGGAGGTACGGACAGGTGGTTCTACACGACAGATTTTTCCCAAACCGTAGATACGCTGACATTTCCTCACGAATTGAGGAACTATCATATTGGAATTGGGCCGATGGAAGGCGAGTTATACGGCCAAAGATATTCATCTAAATTCACCAAATTATATTACAGCGACGATTACGGTGCCAATTTCCGAACCTTGATTGATTCCGAATCGAATCCGATTGACATTATAGTTGATGACAGTATATTTTGCCTTTTTGACATAAGGAATGGAGGAATTGTGTTTTTGGACAGGGAGCCAGGTGTGTTCTATGTTTGCCTTGACACGCTTTCATACAATTTTACCGAGTGGGGTACGCCAGTTGAAGAACCCCAAGGCGACAGATGCTATATTGCCTATTACCGTTCCTACGGCGATACTTTGGTAACCACCTATTTCCACGATTTCAAGCCTGATTGGTTGGAACACCATACGCCTGTTATGGATTGTGAGATAACAAATTTTGGTGAAAACAGCGTTACGCTTCGTTGGAATGAGCCAGAATTGAAACCCGATGAGGTGCTTGTTGGTTATCAGATTTATAGAGGTGTGACCTTGGTCAGTGAAGACTTGATTACCGAAACGGAATACACCGACAACTACTCAGGCGGAGGGCGATTGAATTATCATGTTTTGGCGGTTTATAGCGATGGTGTGACATCCAAGTCTTACAACATCGTGTATTGCGAGCAGACGGATGGGGTTGATGAAAATGGAGATGGAGCAGGTGTTACTGTCTTCCCAAATCCTGTCAATGGGGTTGTACGCATTGAAGGTGTTGTCGCTGATGAAGTGCAGGTTTACAATGCGCTTGGTCAGGTGGTGAAGACGGTGCTGGGGACGAATGAGATTGATTTGAGTGGCTTGGTGGAAGGGGTTTATTTGGTGAGGATTACCGATGTCGATGGCAGAAACAATACGGCGCGGGTGTTGGTGAAGCAATAGAGATTCCCCCTCGCTTCGCTCGGGGAATGGAGTGAAGGTGTAAAGTCAAAAGCGGCGGTGGGAGGTGTTACTGGTAGGCAACTGGCTTTTGCCGCCGCGGTACACAAAACAAATGCCACTTCATTGACTTCGTCGAATCTTCGATTTCCCCGCTGGGAATCTAAAATAGAATAACAAATTAAACATCAACAGAATATGAAACACTTGAAGATTTACACCCTGTTAGCGCTCCTGATGATGGCGGGAGGGATAAGGATGCAAGCACAAGAACTCTCCACTATTCCGGCGGAGCAAAAAGCATACGAACTTTCGGTGTTGTGGAAGGAAATGTCGTATAACTTCGGGAATATCGACAACTGCCCTGGGCTGGACATTGACAGCCTTTACAGGGCGTTTCTCCCCAAGGTAACGGAAACCATGGATGATTTTGAGTATTGGAAAATGCTTCAGCGGTTTATGGCTTGCTTCAACAATGGCCACACCAAGGTTTTTGGCGCGCCCGACCATCTTGTGAAACATCTTGCCTATCCCATGCTGGCCACTGTTTATCACGATGGCCATGTCATCATCGAGAATTTCGGCACCCGAATGGCGGACTCGCTGCATGTTGGAGATACGATAATGACTATCAACGGAATGGATGCCCTGGATTATTTCAAGGAGTATCATATCCCATACGTTACATGCTCCAACGAAGAATACAAGATGCAGGAAGCCATGTTTTATTTCGGCAACCTCAACTGCTGCCTGATGAAAAGTGATGAGAAAATCTGCCTGGGTATCAAAGACCAAGACAAAGTGCGTGAGGTGAACGTGTATGCCGACTATTATCTCGACCCTGAAAAGCGAGGGCTTAACGACATGTTCTATACGGGCGGCAATTATTGGAGGACAGTGAACGCTTTTGTTGCGGACACGACAAATAGTTTCGCTTACCTCGCCTTGACGAGCTGCAACGAGAGCTTTCCCCAAGAGTTTCTCAATCATTATGAAGAGATACAGAAAGCTGACAACCTGATTATTAACATATCGTATAACATGGGCGGTTACAGCTCTTTCTGTGACACCGTCCTTGGTTATTTGGTGGACAATGACACCATTTTCAGATACCCAACGCTGAACCGTGTGAGCAATGCAAGCGCGATGGCTTCTTCTCATTTCATTCCAGAAGAAAGGAAAGAAACGGGGATAGACATTTCAAAGAATCAGGAATACTATTTGAACCACACCTTTGGAAACGTGAATTACCAAGACCCAGATTGGGCCAAGTTCGTGAATCCCGTTCCGGCATCGCAACGCTATCATGGCAACATCTATGTGCTGATGGGGCATGAAACAGTGTCGGCAGCGGAGTACTTCGCCATCATGTTGTCGCAAAACAAGCAGGTGGTGTTTTTAGGGGAGAAAACAGCAGGAGCCAATGCGCAACCTTATTATTTTACATTGCCATCGGGCATCAAGGCAATGATCAACATCGGGAAGTGCTATGATTTCGATAATCGGGATGCTTCAAGTGGTTTTTCACCTGACTATGAACTGGATATGTATGAGTTGTGGCAAACCAAATCGCGGAAGAAAGTGCTGGCGAAGCTGGAAAGCATAATTCAAGGACTGAAGTGATGAATGAATTGCATCGTTATTTGTGCTATAGTGCTAACATGCTAACAATGGAGTTTTGAAGGAATTTTTGAGTAATTTTGCGGCGTGAAACTGCTTGGTTATATAGGGATTGTTTTGATGGCGGTGCTTGCTGGGTGCGGAGCTCCGGCACCTACATCTTCGCTCGATTTGGAAGAGGCTCAATGCCGATACGACAGTGCCTGCCGCTTGCTACAGGCCGACAGTCTGAATCAGGCGCTTCCTTTGCTGTTGCAGGTGGCGGGAAAGCTGGAGGTCTTGCCCGAGGATATGGATTCGGCAGCTATGCAACTCACTTCACAGGCATACGTCCAGATGGCGCATGTTTTCAAGCTGTATATTGAAGACAATGCTGAAATCGATGCTTTGAAGCGTGCGTTATACTACCAAAGAATGGTCAATGACACATCCTTGACAATGCATGCAAATCTTGAACTTGCGGATGCCTATTTCTGCATCATGGAACATGATTCGGCGGCTTATTACCTCGATAAGGTCAGACCTTATTTGGACACCGTCAACGGAAATCTTGACAATTATTTCAGCGCGCAGCGTCTCGTGTCGGATTTGTATTATGACTTGCATGAGTTTGACTCCTGCTTCCTTGTGATGCATGAGCTTGTCGCCTTCAAAACAAGGCGAGGTATTGACACGAAAAACGATTCGGTAAATCTTGGAATAACCATGTTCCATTCGCCTTATTGCCTCCAATCCAAACCTTACCTTCTTAAAGCTCTTGACTGCGACATCGACGACATGAAACTTGGTGCCGTCATGAGTTTACTGGCTCGTATCTATGAGGCGGAAGGCAATGCCGACAGTGTGGCATTTTGCCAGAAATATCATGCATCATACGTCAAAGCAGAGACTGACAGGGTTAGCGACGGCTTGTTAGCCGTGAAGCAATACGACAACTACAAAGCTGAACGCGATGCCCGTTTGACGGCTTTGCGCGAGGAGAAAGCATTGCAAAAGGCGAGAGTGTTGAGGATCATTTATGTGATTGTGGCTTTTCTATTGTTGGCAGCCGTGGTTTTTGTCATATATCACCGTGCCTACCGCAAAAGGATGATGCAAGAACATGAGGAAATCAAGCGCGACTTGCAAGAGGCACATGGCGCTTTGGAGACACAGGCGCAGGAGGCCATACTGATGAAGGTGCGGGCTATCTATGACGACAAATACAACAATACCTTTAGTCGTATCCTTGAAGTGTTCAACACGGCCTACCCCGAGGCTTTGGGAAAACTGAAGGCCGAGCACCCCGACTTGAACGAAACAGAACTTGACATCAGTGTGCTTTCCTACTTCCCGTTTCGCACGAAAGAAATCGCAGACATTCTTGATTTGCGCGAAAATACCGTGTCGAAGTACCGAACCAGCATCAAGAGAAAGACCCAAACCGAGACTTTTGAAGGACTTTGGGTGCCGTATATAGGGTGATTCTTCGTGGATTTCCCCAATTATTTAGTGGACAGAAACCATGTAATCTGTTGGTTTTCAATATCAAATCCTGAAAAAATAGTGGATAGGCTTAAGGAATAAGCTTTTTTGATGGTTTTTTACTATACTTTTGCACGCAATGCATAAAAATTCAGCTCTATGAAAAAACACTACTTTCTTTTGTTGGCTCTTGCCCTGCTTTTCGGGGCCAAGGCCTTCGCCCAGGAATGGGAATACTCCATCGAGTACAATTTATCAGATGCCGAGGCGACTCACCAATATTGCGCATACGAAATGACGGATGGGCGCATCATGGTTTGTGCTGCCCAATGTTTTCAAAGCGGTTCGCAAACTGGCTATATTTACCCACCACATCCTGCTTTGATAGCATTGTCGCCTGAAGGTGAGATTTTGGCGCAGAACAATTATTTCAAGTCTGGCTATTGGGGAGCCTCCTGGTTTCCTTATGTGTTTGAAAAAGACAATGGAGAGATTTTTATGCTGACATCATACAGCCCTGACCATTGTTACAGCTATTTCAACTATTTCAAAAACTACGACAATCCGCCTACAGATGCCATCCTTGGGCTTTATAAACTCAATGACGATTTGGAAATTGAGCAAAGCTATGAATACAGTTTCCCCATCGATACCGTTGAGGACATGAGCAGTGCCTATTGGAGATATAATCCATGTGCCGCAAGCGGCAACATCTTCATTCACTCAGCCATTCTTGACGGGGATTGCATTGTTGGAGCATACACGAAAAATGTGAACTCCACGAGTCCTGTTCAAGGCAATGATTCCCTGTTTTTCTTCAAGATGAGTTTGGAGGGAGAGTTGTTGGCCAATGTTGGTGTGTCGATGGTCAATCATGGGCTTTATGCCTGGCAAGAGATGTTGAGGCGTGAGCATATCGTGAAGACGGATTATGGTTACATCTACTATAACCCGATGGCACCTTCGTTTTTTGTCACTGCATCTTTGTTAGACAATGATACTGAACCAAACAAGGCTGGCGAAACAGGAACTGTTTTCTATTTGGATAACGATTTCAATATTTTGAAAATCAGGAAATTTCAACAGCCGGACGGAAACCCCACCCAAAACCAATGTGACAACATGGCTATCCTTAGAAGCAGTCACAACACAACATATATGGCTACACAAGCCAATGTACATTACGCACAATCACAGGAAGATTGTCGTTTGTTTGAGTTTGATGATGATATTGAAGCCACACAAGATTACTTGACTATTGTTCGTCAAATGGAACGGCAAACCGAAGAATTTGATTGCGTTGGCATCAGCAAGTCTGTAGCTGCCTTAGATGACCATTCGTTGTTGTTTTGCTATACATTGAATCTTGGCGAGAATTTTAATGGCGATTCTTGGATTGTGATTGAACGGTTGGATGAAAATTTTGACACGATTTCCACTGTGTTTATTAGTAATGGTTCTGACGAGCTTTGGTGTATGGCAGAAAGCATAAACACCACGATAGACGGTGGAGTTTTATTGACTTTCGAATCGCATAAAACCAACAATCCCAATTTGACAAGAACAACTGTTGTAAAATTCCCCGCCGAAGCTTTTGTAGGCATCGAAGAAGCCCACGAGAACGGCCTGAAGGTGGCGGTGGCCTATCCTAATCCGGGGAAGGATGTGCTGAACATCAGGACGGGATTGAAGGATGCGCGGGTGGAGGTGTATGATATGAATGGGAGGATGGTTTATGGGCAAGAGATTACGGAGAATGTCACTTCAATAAACGCCGAGGACTGGCCTTCGGGGATGTATTTCTGGAAGGTTTACACAAATCAAGACGGCCCTTCGACAGCCTCAGTGACCGAAGCGGAGAGTGGGAAATGGGTGAAAGAATAAAGCACATTCAATTATTTCCTAAATTTGCAGCCATGAAAACGTGGTTGCCCATAGTGTTGGCTTTTTCCTTTCTGACCGCCTGCGCCAGACAGCAAACGCCACCTCCGCCCGAGGAGGACGTGCTTTATCGCATAGAACAATTCTACCAACCAAAGCCCGACAGCGCCGCCCGAATCCTCGACACGCTCGATATTTCGGTGCTTTCCGAGAAAGAACGTGCGCATCACTGCCTCTTGAAGGCGCGAACCAATCAGCTCCAATGGAAAGTCGGGGCCGAGACGGATTCGCTACTCCATGAAGCCGAGAACTATTTCGCCAATGGCAAGGACCAATTTCTTGAAGCCATTACCTATTGGACCATCTCCCTTGATGCCTTGATGACCAGAAAAGGCGTCAAGTTCGTACTCGACTATCAACTAAAGGCACTCCAAAGCATTGAGTGCTGCCGTCACGTGGATGAGCGCTTCGTTTCGTACTCTCCAAAACCAACTACTGAACAGAACGTCATTGACAATATTAAATACTCAATCACCATGAGGTTGGGCATGGCGTACGCTGAGAGCCATTACTATTGGGAAAGCATCCGTTACTTGAAGCCGACGGAAGCCTTTTTTTACGATAACCATCTATACACGATGCATACAACCACGGCATACGGTTTGGGATTGTCCTATATGAGACTCAATGAGCCCGACAGCAGTTTCAAGTATTTCGAAAGGGGATACCTGTCGGCAGAAAAAAGAGGCAACCGCGAAGACATGGCTTTATACCATTCCCTGTTGGCGAGGCTTTATAAGAACATGCTGGAGAACCATCTTTATGAGGATGATACAGAGGCGAAAACATTGCTCCTAAAAGCAGTTGCAGAAAGCAAAAAAAGCCTCGACATCTTAGGCGACACGCTTACAAAGTACAAATCCGATGTCATGGATGTCCTTGCCTATGCTTATTGCGAGCTGCACCAATACGACTCCTGCATCTATTACGCCAAGCAAGTCTATGAAATGCCGAGGTCGCTGTGGAAAAGCGAAGCCGCACACTATCTTTATCAATCATATCTTGCTTTAGGCGACAACGAAAAAGCGCTGCATTACGTCAATCTGTACCTTGGCATGGATCATGACGACGTTTCGGAGATGATGGCCGTCGCCAAAGTCAAAGAGGAGTACGACCTCAAGATGGAGCTTCAGAATAAAGACAACGAGCATCAGATGAAACGCACGAGGTTTTACTTGCTGATTGCCTTGCTGTTCATCGCATTGTTGCTGACGTTGCTTTTTGTTTCCCGCTACCGGAAAAACAAGGAAATCGAGGTGCTGAGGCTTCGCGAAGCACAACGCCTGCTGGAAGTCGAATTGGGACAAATCACGGGCCAGCAAAAGGAGATGCTGCAACGGCGCGTGATGGTCATCTACCAATCGCGCGTCAAAGACCGGCTGCAGCGCATCCTCGACGAGTTTGAGGCCGCCTATCCAAAGGCCATGGAGCGGCTGAAAGCCGCCTGCCCCAACCTGAACGAGACCGAGCGGTGCATCGTCGTCCTTTCCTTCCTGCAATTCCGCGTCAAGGAAGAAGCCGACCTTCTCGGCCTGACCGAAAACACAGCCCAAAAATACCGCTCCAACATCAAGAAAAAGGTCGGTTTTGACCCGATTTCTGCGCTTTTGGACTGAGAAAAATCTGTACTTTTTTCTCGTAACTCATTGATTATCAAAATGAGTTGAAAAGAAAAATCTGTACTTGGTCCAAATCTTGTTTTTTCGATGTTTTTTTGCTATAATTTTGTGTTCGCTTCGCGTCATTGCGAACGAAGTGAAGCAATCCAATTCGCGAAATCCGTTCAATTCGCCGATAACGATAAAACGGCGAATTAGGTGAATGAAACGAATTATTTGGACTGCTTCGTTTCTCGCAGTGACGACAAGCGCAACTGAATGGCAAAACATCAAAACTAAAACACAATGAAAAACATTAGACTTTTCACCCTGCTTGCGCTCCTACTGATGGCGGGAGGGGTGACGATGCAAGCGCAAGACAGAGACGACCTATGGTCGAACACAAATCTTCCATTATGGATAGATTATGTCACGACCCAACCTGACGGTTATGTAATGGATGCCAATGGCAATGTTGAGATTTCCACTCCAGAAGGCTTGGCTTGGTTGCCAAGCGTGGTGAATGGATTGAACGGCTGCGAACCTGACGACCTCGATGGACGCACCGTGAGACTGACTACTGATATTGATTTTGATGCCGTGGCTCAGTTGCGTTTCACGCCCATCGGCAGTCGGGCACATCCTTTTAAGGGCACCTTCGATGGTGGCGGTCACACCCTTGACGGTTTATACTTCGGGCTGAATCAAGGAATAAGCAATGAAGACACAAATCTTGATTATGGATTCTTTGGATATATTAGTCATGGCATTGTGAAAGATGTTACTATCAATTCAGGTTGGCTTGTCCTTCGCCACCTCGTTTTTGGGCCAGATTATGAACAATATTACGATGGAGGTATGGTTGGTTTTGCGGATTCATTGTCTTTGGTGGATGGCTGCATTGTCAAGTTTTTTCTGGCTTCCACCGGTATGGCTGTGAATAATCTTGGTGGAGTGGTTGGGCTCAACCGCAATTCCACGGTCAGGAACTGTGCTTTTGTTTGTGAATCCGAGATGAGAGCGGGAGACCGTGCGGGGGGTGTCGTTTTCAAGAACCTTTCTGAAGGAGGCTATGCTGATGCTGAAATATGCAATTGCTTTTACTATGGATACTTTTTAGAATGTCTTGGAGGTGCTTATGCTTTGGGTGGAGTGGTTTGTTTTAACGAAACGGATCCAAAATCACTAACAGGAGGATATAAGGCTGTTGTGAGGAACTGCCTCGCTGAAAGCATTTCGATATTGAGAGCCACTTATGGCGGCTCAATTGTCGGCCAAAACATGGAAGGTTGCCTTGTGGAAAACAGTTATGGCCATATTTGGTACAACTATGAAAATGCTGGCTTGTTCGGCTTTACTTTGGGCTATGTCGCTCAATGCGCAGAGTTCTTGCCCACAGGTCCGTGCCAACTGGAAACAAGTGTGATGGTAGGCTCCACTTCTACCGATGTCATGGTGGATGCCCTCAACGCTTGGGTGGATATGCAAGAAGATCCCTCAATTTACAAGCATTGGGTGCCTGTTTATGAACCTTACAACATCCCGATGTTCGAGGATGGTATTGAAGCTGTTGATGAAAGCAACGAGTCTGTTGCTTTATCATCAGTTTATCCCAACCCCGGAAAAGATGTGTTCAATATCCGCACGGCTCTGCCAAATGCTTATGTCCAAGTGTATGATTCGAACGGAAAACTCATCCACAGCCAAGCCCTCACAGAGAATGCGACGGGGATTGATGCAACGGATTGGGCTGAGGGCGTTTATGTTTGGAAGGTAATAGCAGATGGGAAGGAAGCGGAAGTTGGGAAGTGGATTAAGGAATAAAAACACCTTTTAAGGGATGAAAACAGATTGCATATTGTCAAAAAAATAGGGACAAGCCGTTTTTCTGCTATTTTTCAAATCATTGAAAAACAATATTTTGAAAAGTTGGCAACAAAAAAAAGTATGGACAAGGCAGGAGTTGCCCCCGAAAAGCTCTTGACAAGTAATCTTTATCATTAACTTTGCGAAAA
>JAEEQP010000024.1 GCA_016285355.1 Bacteroidales bacterium | reverse complement strand
CCGATAGTGTGTTCGCCTATGGTGCGACGAGCGATGACAAAGGTGAGTTTTGTTTCAAAGACGTTGTGACTGGTTCTTATGTGCTTCGCGTGAGTTGCGTGGGGTACAAAAAGTATTGGCAACCTGTTGACCTCCGTACTGACCAAAGCCTTGGAGTCATCGAAATGGAGCCGATTTCCACTTCACTGAATGAGGTGCAAGTGACAGCAATGCGCCCCGTCTACTCAGCCGATGGCGAGAAGGTATACTACAACGTGAGCGACGACCCCAGCGTGCAGAGCGGCAATGCTACCGACGCTTTGCAGAATGCCCCGGGCGTGGAGGTGGATGCCGAAGGCAACATCAAATATCGTGGTGGTGCAGAGGTGACGATTTGGATCAACGACAAGCCGTCGCACCTCAAGGCCGAAAGCCTCAAGCAGTACCTCAAGTCGCTGCCCGCCGGCACATTGCAGCGCATAGAGGTCATTGCCCACCCTTCGGCCAAGTACCACACGCAGAATTGTGTAATCAACATCGTCACGACTGCCAAAGTGAAACGAAACGAAATGCTCTGCATCGGCCTCAACGCCAGCAGCAGGCCTCAAGTCGGTCCCTGGGTGGACTATGTGTGGAGCAACGAAAAAGTACGTTTCAATGTCTTTGCCAGCGGCGATTATAACAACTATCGTGGCGACACCATTAACAACAGCCGTTTGCTGGCACCCAACAGCAAGCTCTCGTCCATCATCAAAAGCAAGGGACACAGTAAGAATTCCACAATAAGTGGCAACCTCGGACTTGATTTTGACTACAACATCGACACCAACACGTTGGTCAATCTCTGGCTTTGGACTTCCGTTACACAGGACAAGAGTACCCATGCCAACCGCACCGAGCGCACCGAGTATCTCTTCTCCCCAGGACGTTATTTCTACAATGAGGAGGTGCGTAGCAATAGCTTGTTGGCTGATATCGCCTATGGCGTGATGTTGGAAAAGAAACTCGATACGATGGGTGGGATGCTCTTTGTTGACTACACTGGCACACTAACACGAAACCGTTCCTTTGCAAGGGATATTCGCATCTTCGATAACCTCACGAATCTTGATTTTGACCGCCAGCGGACGACACTCAATCCCTCGCAATGGCATGGTATCACGGCCGACATCGCGCTACCCTACAACGAGGATGGCGAGGTGGACTTGGGCATCATGGCTGACTTTTCGCCAGAACGCAAAGAAGTGAGCGAAACCAACAATGGTCTTACTGACTCGCTACGCAGCTATTCCTACACCAACGGTACCTATGAGCTCTCGTTCTACGCAGGTGCCGAGCATCATTTCGGCCATTTCACCCTTGGAGCCTCTTTGAGTGCTGACAACGTCTGGTATCGCCTGCAATATCCAAATGCTGACAGTAGCAATGTGCAGAAACATTACCTCACTTTCAGTCCCACTGTTCACGCCTCGTACAGTACTGAGTCGATGCATAACTTTACATTCAGCTACACACATTATGTCATGCCTCCCAACGCCACTCAACTTACAAACTTCACTGTTTACGGCTACGACAATTACAGTACTGGCAACCCCGACCTGCACAAAGGCTACACAGACAACCTCGAACTCGGATGGGAGCGTTACTTCGACCATCTCGGCAGCATCGGCATCAACGCATGGTATAACTCAATGCGCGACCAGACAGGCACCCTCACCGATGTGGCCTACTGCGACCAGTTCGGTCGTATCGTAGCCTTCAGTCAACCGTTCAACATCGGTACTGCCCGCAATGGCGGCCTCGGATTGAACGCCACCCTACGACCCGCCGACTTCATGAACATCCGTTTCTACGCCAACCTTTTCGATGACTATTATCGCGTGCAATACCGACCTGAACAATGGGCTGAAAGTGAGATGCTTTGCTACTCTTTACGGCTCAATTTCTGGGCAAAGCTATGGGAACACAATAACAGCAAATGGTTCGATGGCTTGCAAGTGTTCACCAATGCTGTCTATCGCAGCCGCACACAGACCCTGTTGGCAGAGGTCAATCCCTACTTCACCATCGATTGTGGTATAAGCACAGACCTCTTCGACCGCCACCTATCGCTGTTCCTCAACGCCAACGACATTTTCAATACCGTTCAAAGTGGTGGCGAAAGTGTCAATCCTTACAACCCTTCCAACAGTAAGAGCACAATCACCAGCCGTTATATCAGTTTCGGTCTCAACTGGCGCATAGGCCGAACGGAAATGGATGGTCAGCAGATTCACAGCAAGAAACATAGTCTGAGAAAGAACCGACTGCAATCTGACCAAAGTCAAATGGGACAGCCTTTATGAACTTTAGGTTCTCAGGCCGCCAAAAGCATAAGGCGATATATCATTATGCGTGAAGGTCGTCGTTCGTTTAAATCATCTTCTCAACATTCCAGCTAAAAGCCCTCAAGCCTAAATCCGGGGTCTTGAGGTCTTTTTCGTGCAGTTGGTTGAGGATGCCGTCCACCTTGTCGTCTTCGACAATGCTGATGATGGCGTTGTTCAAGGTCGGCCAGGCGTGAGTGCCGTAGTGCGGTTCGCCAGTTTCGCTACCGTGCCCCTTGATTTCGTTCCATTCAGTAAAACCTTTGACACCGTTATTATTGAGTACAGCGGCAATTTCGTCGTAGTAGGCTTGGTTGTATGTGATTAGTATCGCTTTCATGGTTATCGGATGTTTTCAGTTTTCGTTAAGGCTTCCAATGCCTTGCGTTCCTTGCGGCGCACGGCCCGGGTTTCAAGCGAGCAGTACAAGGCAGGTATTAATAATAAGGTAATGAGAGTTGATACCGTCAAGCCCCAGGCGACAGTGATACCCAGCGAGTTCCACATCTCGGCACCTTCGCCGCGACCGATGGCCAAAGGAATCATACCCAAGACAGTGGTCAGCGTGGTCATCAAGATAGGACGCAGACGCGAGCGGGCTGCTCTCACAGTGGCTTCCTTGACATCGACACCACGCTCTTCCAAGAGGGTGATGTAGTCGATGAGCACGATACCGTTCTTCACGACGATACCCATCAGAATCAAGACACCGACGAAGGCCATGGCACCCAAGGCGGTGTTGGTAGCCCACAGACCGAGCAGCACACCAGTGAAGGTGAAAGGCACGGAGAACATGATGACAAAAGGCTTCATCAGGTTCTCGAACTGCGAGGCCATCACAATGTAAACCAAAATGATGATGAGGATGAGCAAAGTGAGCAGGTCACTGAACATCTCCTGCTGGGTTTCATAGTCACCGGCGATTTTGGTCATAATCTCGGCGGGGATATCAGTGTCATCGATGACTTCCTCGCACATCTTCACCACATCACTCAGCACTTGTCCCTTGCCGACGACGGCAGTGACACTTACCATACGCTCACGGTCCTTACGCTGGATTTGAGGCGGTGTCAATGACTCGACCACTTCGCCAAGGTCGCCGACGCGGACTGGCTGTCCGTAGCTGTTGTAAATCTTGATGTCTTCGATGTCTTCCACGCTTTTGCGGAACTCGGGAGCATAACGCACGCGGATGTCGTATTCCTCACCGTCCTCGCGGTAGTAAGAACCTACCGAGCCGTTGATGCGGTTCTTGACGTAAGTGGCTGCCGTGGTGCTGTTCAAGCCGTTGAGGGCGAGTTTCTCGCGGTCGAAATCAACTTGATATTCAGGCGTGTATTCGTCACGACCCACAATAACTTGCAGGATACCTCGGTCGCGAAGTTTTTGCGCAATTTCGTTAGCCACATTGTCGGTGGTGGTGAAATCGTAACCATATACTTCAACCTGCACAGTGCTCATGCCACCCATGCCGCCCATACCTTGGCTGACATTGGCTTTCTTGATTTCGGGCATGGCGTTGAGTTTGGTGCGGATCTCATCAGCCACCTCGCTGGTCATGCGCAACCCTGCCTTGCGACGTTCGGTCTTGGTGCCAAGACGGAGGTTGAAAGACATGATGTGCGTGCCGTTGCTGCGCATTGAAGCAAAGGCGTTGTCAGAGTCGGCTTGACCGAAACTATAGTTGCAAATTTTCACTTCGGGAATCTGCATGAAGTCTTCAGCAAGACTCTTGGCGAGAGCACCAGTGACATCCTGTCCCGTACCCGTCGGCAGTTCGATGTTGATGCTCAGACGGCCTTCGTCCATCGTGGGCATCATTTCAGTCTTCAAGGTCGGAGCAAGGAAGACAATGGACAAGACGAATGCTGCCAATATACTGAAAACAATCACCTTGCGATGGCCAAGGCACCAGTTGATAAGGCGGGCATAGCCGTTGCTGATGGCATCCAAACCTTTGTTGATGGGGCGGAAGAGGGCTTTGTGGAACTTGCTCTGGTGCGGGTTCATCACCAGCATCTTGGAACACATCATCGGTACCAAGGTTAATGCACCAGTGGTGGAAACAATCATGATGATGGACACAATCCAACCCAACTGCTTGAACATCACGCCTGTGGTACCCTTAATCATCGTCAAGGGCAGGAACACCGCCAACATGGTCAAAGTGGAAGCGATAACGGAGAGTTGCACCTCTTGGGTGGCATGTACTGCAGCCTCCTTGGGCTTCGAGCCACGTTCGATATGTGTGGTGATGTTCTCCAACACCACGATGGCATCGTCCACCACCATACCGATGGCAATGGTCAGTGAGGACATGGAAATGATGTTCAGCGTGTTGCCGGTGGCAAACAGGTAAATCAACGAAGCCAACAGTGAAATCGGGATGGCCAACACAATGATAAAGGTGGCACGCCAACGACCCAAAAAGACGAACACAACTAGCATCACCAAGATGAAGGTGATGAAAATGGTGTCTCGCAGGTTATTAATGGTGTTTTGAATGGAAGTGGAGCCATCAACAATGATGCTCAACTTGACATCTGAAGGCAAGGTAGGTTCAATTTGTTTCAGTTGCTTTTTAATACCCTTGATAACGTTGACAGCATTGGCGTCGGTTTGTTTCTGAATCATGATGGTGGCACCTTGGCGGCCATTGCTGAACGACTCCTGGATGCGTTCCTCCGATCCGTCGATGACGGTAGCCACGTCGCGCAGATAAATAGGTGCAGTGCCGCGTGAGCCGACGATGACGTCTTCCATCTCCTTGGCCGAGGTAAACTCTTTTTGGATACGCAGGCTGTAGCTATTGGAGCCGATGTCGATGTAACCAGCGGGCACATTGCGGTTTTCGGTGGCCAAAGTGTTGGAAATACTCTCCAAGGTCAGGTTGTAGGCCTCAAGCTTGTTCGGGTCGACATAGACTTGGATTTCACGCTTCGGTGCGCCATTGGCACCCACTGTACCTACGCCGCTCACACGTGCTAAAGGTGTAGTGATGCGGTCTTCAATGATTTTGTCCAAGGCGGGCAGACTCTCTTCTGCGGTTACACTAAGGAGCATGATGGGCATGTCCTCGGCGTTGAACTTGAACAGGACAGGGTTGGTCGCACCGTCGGGCAGGTAGTTTCTGACCACATCGATTTTGTCACGCACGTTGTTGGTGGCGGTCTCGATGTCGATGCCGCTCTCAAACTCCAAGGAAAGCACTGAGGTGTTCTCACGTGAAGTTGATGAGAGGTGCTTCAGGTCGGGGACGGCATTCAGTGTGTTCTCCAAAGTCTTGGAAATGTTGGTCTCAATATCGGCGGCACTGGCTCCTGGATAGGAGGTCATCACCATGATGAAGTTGGTCTCCATGTCAGGTAACTGGTTGATGGAGAGGTTCATCAGGGAGAAAATGCCGAAAATGGCGATGGCGACAAACACTAAGGCCGTCGTCACCGGATTATTTACTGCTGTTCTTTGTAGGCTCATATTCTATTGCTCATTTTTCTATTTAGTGCCGTCATTGCGAGCGGAGCGCGGCAATCCATAAATTAACGCTTGGTCTGGATTGCTTCGTTCCTCGCAATGACGCAAAGCGTATCATTTAACAGTTACATTCACTCCATCCTTCAGGCGAACCTGTCCTTCAGTGACAATCCGTTCGCCTTCGTTAATCCCGCTGACAATCTCATAACGTTTGCCAAGGCGCTTTCCGAGTTCCACGAGGGTGTATTTCACGGTGTTGTCGGGCTGGAGTATATAGACGAAATGCTCACCCGAGCCTTGCTGCTTGACCACAGCGACATCAGGAACCACGACGTTGTGGTTGGTGCCGAAAGTGGCCGTCACGCGGGCGAACATGCCTGGGCGCAAACGTTGGTCTTTGTTCTCACAAATGACCTCAACAGGGAAGGTGTGCGTGGCTGAGTTGATGGTGGGGTAAATCAGGTTCACCTTGCCTATGAAAACTTCGTTCGGGTAAGCTTCCACGTTGACGGTGAACTCCATGCCTTCGTGCACTTGCGTAAACAAGCTTTCCGACACGTTGACCAGCATCTTGACAGGCTGGATTTGCTCGACCACGAAGATGGGTAGTGCCATGCTGTACATGTCACCCTTGTCGTAGTTGCGGGCAGTCACCACGCCGTTGATGGGACTTCTCAAATAGGTGTTCTCGGCCAAGTTCTCGTAGGTCTTTTTCGTCACGTTCAAAGCGAGTTTGGCCATGTCGTAGTCGGCTTGGGCGATGGCACCGATGTTGAAAAGTTGGGTAAGGCGCTCCAACTCGGTCGAGTCGTTGACATACTGCATCCGTGTCTTTGCAAGGTTCACATCGTCCATTTTGGCTAAGACTTGGCCTTTGCTCACCTTCTGTCCAACTTCCGCGTTGATGCTCACGATGCGGCCCGCTGTCTGCGAAACGATGTTGTTCGTCGCGAAAGGCTCGATGTTGGAGGTGAATGTGTTGGTGATGTCCACGTCTTCGGCCTGCGCCGTGATGACGCTGACCACAGGGGCGGCTTTTTGTGCGTTTTGGCCTGTCGTGGCGGTGGAACTGTCTTTTGAACCGCAAGCCGTCATCAATGCGGCAGCGGCGAAAGCGATGATACTAAGTTTGAGGTATTTCATTGATTTATAGTTTGTTTTTCTTATATTGCTATCAGCTTTCAGCCGTCAGCATTCAGCTTTGCTCCAACTGAGCTGATAGCTGACTGCTGATGGCTGATAGCTTTATTCTTCTTTACCGATTAATTCATCCAAGCTGGCTTTAGTGACCATGAAGTTGTAAATAGCTTGTGCCTCTGTGAGTTGCGCCTGCATCAGGGCCACTTGGGCGTCGTTGAGTTCCACCATGGTGGCTTTTCCGACTTCGTACATCTTCTCGGAGATGTCGTAGCTCTTCTGCGCAATGGACACGGTAGCGTTGGCGGCTTGGTAGTTCTTGATACAGAGTGCCATCTGGTCGTTGTAGTTGCGGATAGCGATGCGCAGGTTACGTTCGGTGTCAAGGCGTTGCAGGGCGAGCATGTTCTTGCTTACTTTGGTCTGCTTGATGGCGTAGCGTTTCTGGAAGCCGTCGAAGACAGGGACGCTGAGGCTCAGGGCGGCAGTGGAGGAGGGGAACCAGCTCAGTTTGTCGTCGCCCATCGCACTGTAGTTGTAGTTGATGCTCGCGGCCAAAGTGGGAATGTATTGGTTTTTCTGCATTTTGATAGTCGATTCGAGCATACGGTCTTGAATGTCAAGTTGTAGCAACGAGCTGTTGTTGCTGATGTCTTCTTCCGAGACGTAAGGCGTAAGTAGTTCGGCAGTGTAGTTGTTCAGGTCGCCGACCACTTCCACTTCAGTGCCGAGGTCGATGCCCATGACGGCTTTCAGTTGCCATGTGGCCAAAAGTACGGCGTTCTCCGCACTCGACACGTTGGGTTCGGCATTCATCATCGTGACTTGGGCGCGCAGGCGTTCCACCTCAGAGGCCTTGCCCACATTGAAGCGTTGCAGGGTCTTCTCGTAGTTCTTTTGTGCGTTTTCGTAGACTTGACCGATCACTTTATGTGACTCTTGGGCCAGCAGCACGGCATAGAAAGCTTGTTTCACCTGTTTGACCATGGCGATTTTCGAGGAACGCGCTTGTTCCACGGCCATCTCCACGTCCATGCCCGACAGTTTGAGGCTCTCCCAAAGCGTGGCGTTCACCAAAGGCATACTGGCTGAGGCCGAGGTGTTGATGTTGTTGTCGCGGCCCACCTTGATTTCCATCGCCTGACCGCCCATGTCCATCACCATCACCTGCTTCTGCAAAGTGCGCTGGTAGGAACCGCTGATGTTGATGTTTGGATAAAGCGAGGCGTAGCTGCCTTTTTGTGCATAGCCCGATTTTTCAATGGTCATGTCGGCGATTTTGATGGTGTTGTTTTCCGACAAGGCAATCTCCAAGGCTTGGTCGAGGGTGAGGTGCAAAATCCCTGAGCCTTGAGCCTGTTGAAGGGCCGAAGGGTCGTCTTGTGACCATCCAACCATCGGGAAAGTCAATATTGCAATGCATGTTAAAGTTCTAAGAATCAATCTCTTCATAGAATCATCCTTCCAATTGTGTGCGTTTAAATTAAATAAGGTGCAAAAGTAGTAAAATTGCATGGTCTTAGACGCAGATTTCAACGAAATATTTTGTTCGTTCACTGAAAAATATTCCACTTGTTTTAATCCAATCAGAAAAAGTTCTATTTTTGCAATTGCCATTAATTTAATGGCCATTAATTTAACGATGGTTAAATTAAATCCAACAGGATATGAAATTCTACGATAGAACTACTGAATTACAGATACTTGAAAAGAATTGGCAGCAGTCCGTCAACCATTCCATGATGACCACACTCATTGGAAGACGACGCATTGGAAAGACAGCTTTGCTGCTGAAAAGTGCAGAAAACACACCTTTTTTGTATTTGTATGTGTCAAAAGACAACGAACAGGTGCTTTGTCGTAAGTTCCAGCAACAGTCACAAGACATGCTCGGCCTGCAACTGTACGGACAAGTGGAAAACTTCGGCAACCTTTTCATGGAATTGATGAAATACGGTGAAAATCACCATTATACGCTCATCATCGATGAATTTCAGAACTTGTTGGGTATCAACGCTGCCATCCCAAGCGAAATACAGGATATTTGGGACCGCAACAAGGACAAAACCCATGTCAACCTTATCCTATGTGGCTCTATCTATTCCATGATGAAACGCATTTTTGACCACAGCGACCAACCGCTTTATGGCCGCCGTGACTCGCATCTGCGCCTGCTTCCTTTTAGCATTGAGACGCTGAAAAGAATTCTGGCTGACCATAATCCAGACCATACTCCCGACGATTTGCTCTGCCTCTACATGCTCACAGGTGGTGTGGCCAAATATGTCGCCTTGTTAATGGATGCTCGCGCCACGACCAAACAAGCAATGATCAACTATGCCTTGTCGCCCGACTCGCCCTTCCTGACCGAAGGCACCGAATTGTTGATTTCAGAGTTTGGTCGTGACTATGGCACCTATTTTTCCATCCTTCAACTTATTGCAGGCGGCATGACCACACAAAATGAGATTGATAGTGTCATCGGGAAAAATACAGGGGCTTACTTGAACAACATGCACGAAAAATATCTTTTCATCAGCAAAAACACGCCTTTGCTGAGCAAGCCAGGGGCGAGGAATATCCGTTGGCAGATTGATGATTGCTTCCTGCGTTTTTGGTTCCGTTTCGTTTATCCCTACCAAGGTTTGATAGAGAGCAACCAACTTGGCCTGTTAAAACAATATGTGACAGACAACTATGCGCAATTCACAGGACGCACTTTGGAACGTTATTTCCAAGAGAAGGAGATGCAAAGCGGCAAATTCACAAAGGTAGGCAACTGGTGGGACCGCAAAGGCAAGAACGAAATTGACATGGTGGCCTTGAACGAATTCGACAAGACCTGCCTCGTGGCTGAAATCAAGCGTAACAAGGACAGAATCAGCCTAAAAGACTTGCAGGGAAAAACGCTTGCCTTGCCTTCGGAGTTTTCTTCGTATCAGATTCGGATGGAGGGACTTTCTTTGGAGGATGTGTAGTATTTGCTTTTATAAGCTTCCGTTCGTTCGGATATGCCATCCGAACGCATTGAATATCAGCATTTGTAATGCGGAACGAACGGCTTATTCGTTTTGCAAATCCAGTCGAACTAGTCGCTTTCATTGGTAGTGGCATAGATAATTCGAAATAGTAGGTAAAGAAACTATAATTCAGCTATTTCCTCAACAGACAAGCCAGTAATATCAGCAATATCCTCGACTGAGAACCCTTTGTCTTTCATCTTACTTGCAGTTTTCAACACTCCCTTTTTCTCCGCTGTCTTTAGTACACTATAGTTGTCCCAGAACACCTTTTTGCTTTCCTCATACTGACAGCGTTCTGTCTCAGAGTAACGTGCAATCTCTGCCTGCTCGAAGAGCTTTTTGAACACGCGGTCTTGCAATGCCTTGGGACGTTCCAACATACTCTCTTTGTTGTCTTGTATCATAGCCGTCAAAATTGTCGTTTTTCATCGCAAAAATACAAATTTTCCGAAATTTGGCAATAATGTTTCTCGCCGCGAATGAAGAAAATGGATTTTTCGTACAATTTTCCTCAAAAACCATTTGGCATTGTCGCGTTTCGTTTTATTTTTGCACTCAAAATCGTGAGGATGAAGAAACGAACCCTGCCGACCCTGCCCACCGCCAACCTCGACCTGTTGGAACGCCTTTACAAATGGGGCGTCATTTGGGCTGTGCTGTTCATCATCTTTTTTGCGGTGCACTCTGCGGGCAACACGCTCTTCCGTGTCGTCAGTTCGCTGTGCTTCGTCGGCATGGTGGTGCTCGAAGTGCTATTTGTCAACAAAGTGCTGATTACCGGATTGTTGGCGAAGAAACGTCTTGTGTTTTTCATTCTGAGTTCGATTTTTGTGCTTCCTGTTTGGTCGGCCATTTCGACGGGAATTGATATTTGTTTCCTGCATTTCATAGACAAGCGTCCTTTCACGGAAATACTTGCGTTTCCGATTACTTTTATTGCATTTATGGTGCGTCTGGTATGGTTCATCGCTACATACGCCATCACAGTGATTTTCTATTTCCAACGTAAGGAAAACGAGGAAAAAATCATTTCAGACCAGCTGAAGAGCGAGAAACTTGACATGGAGCTGCGTTACCTGAAGTCGCAAATCAACCCGCATTTCCTGTTCAATGCCTTAAACAACATCTATTCAATGGTTTACACCCACGACGACAATGCCGCCGACGGTGTGTTGAAACTCTCTGAGATGTTACGTTACGTGCTTGTGGATTGTCAGGCGGAGATGATACCTTTGAGCAAGGAAATCAAGTACATCGAGAACTTCATCGACTTCCAGATGATGCGCATGGCGGGGCATCGTGATGTGGTGCTTGAGCAGGATGTCGAGAAAGAGGATTTTATGATTGCGCCTATGCTGTTGCAGCCCATCATCGAGAACTGCTTCAAATACAGTCGTTTGGAGACGCATCCAGAGGGTTATGTGCATATCATGGTGCAACAATCGGGCGACAAGTTCCGTTTTGAGGCGGAGAACACGGTGGCTGAGAATGCGAAAGCGCTTGTGCCTGTCACGGCGGAGAAGAAGTCGGGCATCGGGCAAATCAACGTGCAGCAACGCCTGATGTTGCACTATGGAGAGAACTATGTTTTGGAAATTGAACAAGATAAAGGAATCTATAAAGTAAAGATAGAACTATGAACGAGAGATATAATGTAATCATCGTTGACGACGAGTATCTGGCGCAGAAGCTGTTGCAGGACTATATATCTAAGGTGGAATCCTTACAGTTGGTGGCCACCTGCTCGAATGCCTTCGAGGCGATGGAGGCGTTGAAAAAGAATAGGGTAGACATCATGCTGTTGGACATTCAGATGCCCGACCTGACAGGTTTGGAGCTGGTGAAGGGTCTCGAGAAAAAGCCCGCCGTCATTTTCACCACGGCTTATTCGGACTATGCCGTCGATGCCTTCAATCTGGCCGTTTCCGACTATCTGCTCAAGCCTTTCGACTTCCCGCGTTTCTTCCAGGCCATCAACAAGGTCATCGGTCATGCGCAACCCAAGACGGAAGATGTGTCTAAACCGATAGCCGGTACCATCAGCAAGTCGAATGATTTCATCACGGTGAAAGCGGATTACAAATTGTACAAAATCAACTACGATGACCTGCTTTACATCGAGGGACAGCACGAGTACGTCACCTTTCATACTACGCAACGTCGCATCACGGCCTTATTTGCCTTGAAGGATTTGGAGGAAATTCTGCCGAAGGACAAGTTCGTGCGTGTCCACAAGTCGTACATCGTTTCGTTCAAGCACATCCAGGATTTGGACAAGTCGGATGTGACCGTGGCGGGCAACAAGGTGCCAGTCGGGGCGAGTTACCGCGACGAACTCTTGGCGCGTCTGCAATGAGAAAAAAATTCCTCGTTATTGAAAAAACAAAGAAAAAACGTATATTTGCAGCCTAATCTAACCTCTAAAAACAGAAAACTATGGGTAAATTTGAAATCACTACCAGAAAGAACGGCGAGTACCAGTTCAACCTGAAGGCCACCAACGGCCAAGTCATCCTCACCAGCCAAGGCTATGCCACCAAGGCCAACTGCCTCAATGGCGTGGAATCCGTTAAGAAAAACAGCCAGGACGAGAAACGTTTCGAAGTGAAGGAAGCCGCCAACGGCAAACCTTTCTTCAACCTGATGGCTACCAATGGCCAGGTCATCGGCTCCAGCCAGATGTACGCCAACGAGCTGAACATGAAGAACGGCATCGCCTCGGTGATGAAGAACGCTCCTGAGGCCGACATCGTCGATTTGACGGAAGCCTAAGTGCAAGTTGTCATTAAAAACGAAAAAGGAACGGCGTGTGTCGTTCCTTTTTTCGTCTTCAACCGTCGGGGCAAAAGGATTCGAACCTTCGACCCCCTGCTCCCAAAGCAGGTGCGCTAGCCGGACTGCGCCATACCCCGAAAAAAAAGACGATTCGGCATCGTCTTCTTTCTTGCGCGGAGAAGGGGGGATTCGAACCCCCGGTACCCATTGCTGGATACGACAGTTTAGCAAACTGTTGGTTTCAGCCACTCACCCACCTCTCCTCGGCGTTGAATTGCGGTGCAAAAGTAGACTTTTTTCCGTTACCTGCAAGCGTTTTTTGTCACTTTTTTTCAAATATTCTTCTTATCAGTTGAATTTCAAGAAGATAATGTATCGTTTTTTTTGGCATGTCTGGATTTGTCGTATTTCGGCGATTTTGTTCGGGAAAAACCAATTTCAGAAAAAAATCTTTTTGGTTTACAAATAATTGACCTACTTCGTGTCAACGAATAAAAAGATTTCCTATATTTGCAGGCTTATTTGTACAACCACAATCAGGCATGATGCCGTGATTATTCTAAAACTTATTGATATGGAAAACAACGAACAACTAAATCAAAATTCCGTCGTTAACGAAGGAGTTGAGAATGAACAAATTACGTCGAAAGCTCAAAAGAAGGCCATTGACGCGAACGAGAAAAAGAAGATTGTCAAGCTGATCCAGCCCAGCATTCTGCCAGCTAAAGTCAGAATCGATGTGCATACTTTGATGGCTGAGGAGAAAGCAGAGGTTGCACCTGCAACTGATGAGGTGATTCCCGAAATGGAGAATGTGCCTGAAGTTGATGAAGAAGAGCTGGAGGAAGACAATGTCGAGCTTGAGGGTCTCAATAAACTGCAACTGGTGGAGATGCTTGAGGAACTCGTGCAAGACACTGAGATTCAGAACATCAAGGACAAGGTTTCCGCCATTCGTCTCCATTTCAATAAGTTGAACAAGGAGGATATGGACAACGAGCTTGACCAATTCCTCAAAGGCGGTGGCGAGGCTGAGAGCTACCAGCACGTGGAAGACCCCATCGAGCAGCGTTTCAATGCTGCTTTCGGCATCTTCAAGGCCAATCGCGCCAAGCAGAACGAAGACCTTGAGAAACAGAAGGTGGAGAATCTGGCCAAGAAACAAGCCATTCTGGATGAGTTGAAGGAAATCATCGCTTCCGACGAGACGTTGAAGAAGACCTACGATGACTTCCGTGCCCTGCAAGACCGCTGGAAGGAAATCGGCTCTGTGCCTGCTGCCGAAAACTCCAACCTTTGGAACAACTATCACTTCCTCGTTGAGAAGTTCTTTGACAAAGTCAGAATTGGCCGCGAACTCCGTGACCTCGACATGAAGAAGAACCTCGATGCCAAGATTGACCTCTGCGAGAAAGCTGAGGAACTGTTGGATGAGAAGTCCATCACCAAGGCATTCAAGGCATTGCAAAAGTTGCATGAGGATTGGAAGGAAGTCGGTCCTGTGCCGCAAGACAAGAAAGACGAGATTTGGGAACGTTTCAAGGCAGCTACCGACAAGATTAACCAAATCCGCCGTGAGCATTACTCCAAGATTGAGGAAGAGCAGACGGCTAATTTGGAGACCAAGAAAGCCTTGTGCGACAAGGCTGAAGAGCTTGTGGCCGAGAATTATCAGAGCGTGAACGCTTGGCAGAAAAAATCAACCGAGCTTTCAGAAATCTTTGATGTTTGGAAGACCGTTGGCCCTGCCGGCAAAAAAGACAACGAAGAGATTTGGCAGCGTTTCCGTGGCACCATGGATACCTTCTTTGCCATGAAGAAAGCCTTCTTCGCTACCCTGAAGGACCGTCAGACCGAGAATTTGGAACGCAAGACCCAACTCTGCATCGAGGCTGAAGGTCTGATGGATTCCACGGAGTGGAAGACTGCCACCGAGCAAATTAAGAAGCTGCAAGAGGAATGGAAGACCATCGGTCCTGTGCCGAAGCGTCATGCCGACAAGATTTGGAAACGTTTCCGCGCTGCCTGCGACACGTTCTTCAACCGTAAGAATGAGCATTTCAGTGGTCGCCGCACGGAGGAGGAAGCCAACCTTACTGCCAAGAAAGCTTTGTTGGATGAGATTAAGGCTTTCGAACTCACCTCAAGCCGCAACGAGAACATGGATGCCATCAAGGCGTTCCAGAAACGTTGGATTGAAATCGGTTTCGTCCCGATGAAGCACAAGGATAGTATTAATAAGGAGTACCGTGAACTCATCGACGGCCTCTTCGACACGATGCGCAAGAACCAGAACGAAGCTTCGACCAACGACTTCCGCGAGATGATGGAAACGTGGAAAGACGATCCGAATGCCAACGATAAGGTGCGCCGTGAGCGCAACACGTTGCAGACCCGCATCCAGAAACTCCGCGACGAGATTGCAGCTATGGAGAACAACATCGGCTTTTTCTCCAACAGCAAGAACTCAGAACTGATGCGTGCCGAGTATGAGAAGAAAATCAACAAGGCCAAGGAAGACCTGAAGGTTCTTGAAGAGAAGCTGAAGATTGCTGAGGAATAATCCAAAGCAATTGACATCAACAAAAAAGCACCCCGAAACCGAGGTGCTTTTTTTGTGCCCTATGGCTGTAGAGACCGTGCATGCACCGTCTCTACAAACGCATGGATTAGAAGCTATACTTCAGACCGAACATCAGTGACCAGCATTGGTTGGTGTTGATGTGGGTGTTGGTGAAGGTTTCGGTAGGATATTCACCATCGACCTTGTTCATCGAGAACACAGGAGTGTTTTCCTCGAAGTGGTCAACCTTCAGAGGATTGACAACCTCGTAGCTGCCGTAGCAGGTATACTTGTAGAGGCCCCATGAAGAATTGAACATGTTGAGCAGGTTGCCGGCGTTGACGCTGAGCTCGAAACAATGTGTGGTCTTGCCGAAGGTCTTCTTGAAGGTCTTGGAAATACGAGCATCGAGGATGTGTCTCCAAGGTGAACGGCCGGCGTAAGCTTCGGCATATTGTCCCTTGTGCTCGCTCATATATGCATCGTTGTCCATGAAGGTCTTGAAGGCATTCATGTCATCCTCGCTGACCCACTTGAGTTCGTTGACATCATTAGGAATGTACATGAGGTCAGAGGCCATTCCGTCACCGTTCATGTCATTGGAGTAGACATAGCTGTAAGCACCGGCTGAGTAACCAGTGTAGAACAGGTTGATTCTGATGCCGTCGCCATCAAAGAAATTAGGGAATAAATAGACTGGTAACATATAGCAGACAGAAGCGGTGACCTTGTTAGGAATGACATATTGGCTGCGTTGGATACCGACGAAGGTGGGACCGTCAACACTGTAGAGGTTGGAGTAGGCCGAAGTGGCGGCACTGCCAGGCATGCCGGAGACTTCCTTGCTTTCAGTGTGGGTGTAAGCAGCATTGAGGTTGAAGTTCTTGAAGGGGGTAGTGCTGACAGCAGCGTTGATGGTGTAGCCGTAGCCTTCCTTTGAGTTGGTCAAAACGTATGCGCTGTGTGAACCGTAGGTGTAGTTCGAGTTGCCTTCTTCATCCACGAGGAGACGATAGTTGACGCGCTTGTCGGGACCGTTGAAACGGACATCGTCGCCGGCGTTGGCAATCATGTCGTACTTGAGGTTCCAGTCAACCAGGCGGACACCCCAGAGGGTCTTGTTGAACATACCTTCCACAGTGAAGGTCAAGGGGAACGAAACCGGAACAGTCCAGTCGATACCGAGCATTGACTTCCAGATTTGAGGCATTCTGAATTCAGGATCGACACCGTTGATGTCGCCAGTGAGTTGACCGTCTTCAGGAGTCACGGTGGTGTTGAGGCCAAGGGCAGTGATCATCTCGTTGACATCGGTGATGTAGGTGCCATCGGGTTTCACTAAGGCTTGCAAGTTATTCAGGGTCGCGTCGGTATAGCTGACATAATAGCCGTTGATGGAGTCTTGGGCGATGCTACCGCTGAATCCGTTCTTGTTCCAGCTGGATTGGATCATGCCGGAGTTTTGGGGCATGTTGGTGAAGAATACCAGAGGCAGACGGCCTTGGAAGAGACCGCTACCACCACGGATGGTGAGTCCCTTAGCGGCTTCCCAGTTGAAGCCGAGACGAGGTGAAACCTGAACACGGTTGGTGGGCCATCTGCCGGTGTTGACGACTCTGCCGCCCATGTTGTATTCAAGGATGGCATCGTTGGTCATCAGCTTTGAGTCATCGAAGAAAATGCCGTCACCACGGATGCCGAATTTCAGCTTGAAATTGTCGGTAATGTTCCATTCGTCTTGAACGTAGGCACCGAATTGGTTATAGGTGATTTCGCCGCGAGGGTTCTCCTCACCATTGTTACCAGCCGTGAGGGCGAAGCTTAACGGAAGGGCACCGTTCAGGAAGTCTTCAGCGCTGGCGAAACGATAGTAACCGGTACCGTTACGCATGTAGGAGTTACTTGCAGTTTGGCGTTCCCAGTTGAGACCGGCAGTGATCTTGTGGTTACCACTATAAATGGTCACGTTATCGGTGGCATTGAATACCTTGTTCTTCACACCGTTGTTATAGCTGAAGAGTTCATAACCGAAGCTGGTGAAAGGAATGAAGTTACCAGTGGCTTGGAAATCTTCGTAACCGCTCATGATGTCGATGTGCGGGAAGATGTCTGAGTTGGAACCGCGCTGGTCGTTGATGTCGGTGTAAGTGAAGACGAACTGGTTGCTCACTTGAGTGGAGAAGCGGCTGTTCAATTCAGTGGCAAATGACATCACATTGTTGCGCATGGAGTACATGTTGTACGAGAAGGGGAAGGAGACGGCACTTGAACGGTTGTAGGCTCTGTTGCGGAAGTTATCGTCGCATGAGTTACCGTTCGGAGCATTCCATTTGGTGTTGGCGGTATTGTTGAAACGGAACATCAATTTGTTGTTGTCGTTGATGTTCCAGTCAATACGAGCCAAGAGTTTCAGGTTGTTGTTACCGCCAGGATACTCGTTGTAGGAACCCGGATTGTAGCCGTAGTCGTTGACCAATTTGTTATAGATTTGGTCGAGGAGTTCAGTGTCGCCATCACCAGGACGGTATTGGATGACTTCTGAAGGCTCTTCTGTCCTTTCAGCGTTGAGGAAGAAGAACAACTTGTCTTTCACGATGGGGCCACCAACAGTAGCACCGTATGTGAATCGACTTTCTTCAGGGCGTTCGCCAAGGTCTTCGCCCATCAGTTCGTTGCCTCGGAAAGTCTGGTTGCTGTAATAGGTGTATGCCGAACCGTGGAATTGGTTGGTACCAGACTTGGTAATAGCGTTGATGCCGCCACCGACGAAGTTGGACTGACGGACATCAAAAGGAGCAACCACGACTTGAACTTCTTCGATAGCGTCCACTGAAATGGGGGTGCCACCACCAGGAAGGTTGCTGCTTAAACCGAAGTTGTTGTTAATGTTGGTACCACCATCAACAGTGAAGTTGGTGGAACGGCCGTCGCTACCTGCTATGCTCAAACCATTGGCGTAGGGTGATACCTTGATTACATCAGTGATGCTGTGGGTGACGGTTGGTATAGAATTGATCAAGTCTTTTTCTATTGTTTGTATATGCTCTTCTGTTGCGTTAACAGTAGAATAGACAGTTGCAGTTTTAACTATTTTGTTTTCGTTTTTGTTTTTATTTAAGGTATACGGTATAGTTGTAGATGGAATCTCTTTCAGCTTGATATTTTGTTTGTTGGTTTTTCCTGCCTCTATCACAATATCTAAATCGGTAGCTTCATATCCTTCTTTTTCTAATTTAATATTGTGGTGGCCGATAATTATTGAATCGAGAGTAATGGGGGAAATGCCATGATAAACTCCATCAATATGCACAGAAGCACTTTCTGGTTTTGAGGCCAATTCCAGTTTGCCACATATCGGAATCAATTTCTCCGTGATTTCCTTGTATGTTTTGTCTAAGAAAACAGTTCTTGATAAATTATAGTAATTGGCCTTTTTCAACTCATATTGATAGCTTCCAAAAGGCAACGCTGTTTCATAGGGTGTTGTCCCAACAAAGCCGCCGTTAATATACAATTGTGCACTATCTGGAATAGAAGACAAATGCAGGGTACTAGTAAAATGTGGCATGATAGTGCCTTCAATTACAATCTTGTATGTGCGTAAGGATTCCACTTTGGGCAATTTAGTGGTTAAGGCCAATTCTGTTTTTCCCCATGTCTTATGGCTGATTTTCAATGTTTTAATACCAGGAGATGTCCATACCCAAATTTCGCCGTCAACAATGATGTGTGCTACGATTTGTGCACCCCAATCTGATTCAAAGTGAAATTCTTCCTTCATTTCTGTGGAAATATTCTGTGTGGCGATTCTGAACAAAGCACATTTCCTATCGTCGTCGTCCGTCTTTTGGTATTTTGCAGCCGACATGTCCATGGGGAGTTCTTCCACACTGATGATTTTATAGTCTTGTGCTTTTGCAAGGAAGAATAAGGAAAAGAAAAAGAACGAAAGAAGTAGTCTTTTCATCATATTTTTAATTTAAGAATGGTTTTCAATATACATCAGACATACCAAACAGTGCTTCCAAAGGGAGTTTGTCGTTTTGCCAGGCTCTGATATGGATGATAGGCTCTTCGAAGCGCAAGTCCACTAGCAGGAAAAGGTATCCGACATCCCCATAAGTATTGGAGAAATATTCCTGCCTGACGCGTATGCCATAGAATTCATCACCATCCGAGGCTCTCTTGAAATCAGTGTCGGTGAAGTTCAAATTGATGTATTCCTTGGTTCTGAAATGCCGTTTCAATCTCTCCATGTATTGTGTTTTCGACAAAGTGTCGTATTTGACACTTTCTGTGATGATGACATTGTCAGCCATAACTTTTTTCTCTACTTTGTTACCAGTAATGATTAGGGCGTTTTCAGAGAAGATACGCTCCAAATAATCAATCCTTCCAAGGGCGTATGCGGTTTGATAGTCCTCCAAGAAAGTCATCAGTAAGAGGCGTGAATTACGCTCCCATTTCCCCTTGCCCAAAATATCCCTTTCGGCCACATCCGACAAAGTGAAGGCCAAAGATTCAATGAGGTTATCCTGATTAAAACGGAATGTGATATTTTCAATGAACTGCTTATTGTTCCTGAACTTGAATTGCATGGTGATACTGCGGCACAAAGTCAGATTGCCATAATCCAAAAAGCGGTATTGGGGTGTGCCAATGATGCTGGCATGACCGTATTGAACAAGTTTCTTGAAACTGTCATACCCATCAGGTGTGAAATAGTCGATAACGGATTCGTAATCTTTGTTCCTAATAGCTGTTTCCACAAGGTTGATTCTCTTGCTAATCTCCTCATGGTCATGAGTTTTAACCGTAGGCGTTTCTATAGTTGTCTCGTTTTCAGTGATGTCATTTTCGTTGGAAGTATTGGCTTGTTCATATGAAACCGTCGGCTCACATTCTTTAAAAGATTCCGTTATAGGGATGATTTTTACGGCGGACGAAAACTTTTTCTGTCCTTTAGTCTTTATGGTTTCGTAGATGTCTGGTGGAGTTTCATTTTGATCGTACTTATATGTACATTTGATGCGGATTTGATTCATATCGGGATATTGCAGATCGACTACTCCAACCCCATCTCGCACGCGCGGCCCTTTTTGAAAAGTATTGCCATCGTTATACTCATAATCTAAATTGGTGACTTTTTGCATTATACCATCCTTGTTGTATTCGATATTCAGTATCACCTTGTATTTTTCTTGGAAGTCGTTGATCTGTTCCTTTTCATAGGATACGGGAGTAATCTGTACATTGTTCAATAGGTTGTCGATTTTGGTTTCCAAAAGTCTGGTGGCTGGCTCGGTTTTCCCATTTTGTTCTATGCTGATATTTGTTCCCAAACTGATAACATAACTCCAATACAAGTATTTCAATGCATCGCCTATTCTGATGTCGTTAATGGCCTTGCATCCTTCCGAATAGTAGAACTTTACATCTTCATTGGCTTTTTTCACATTTTCCATTTGTATTTCTTTTTCATTTTCCTCAATCTCTTTCACTATTTCATTAATCTTATCCTTGCTGATGTAGACGAAAACCAAATACTCCTTATTTTTCTTATTAGGTTTTTCTATGACAAGTTGTTGGTAATCTGATAGTTTGACATTGGTAAATGTTTCAGAAACCTGTTCGAATATGACGGTTTCGTTCAATTCTCCGCTTTCGTTTTGAGATTTGATTTCGGATTTAGATGAGACTTTGACATCAGTCATGATTTGGTCGGCCAAATGTGAAACGGCATAAGAAATGGCAGTGTTAAGTGAGTCGGACGTTCCTGTGGCGAAAGAATACTTGTCTGATGACATCACTTTTTCCATGATTTCACGGTTGCGCGACAAATCTTGGGCAGAGGAAAGTGCAGATAGAAAAGTTAATAGGAAAACTAATGGTATGGCTATCTTTTTCATATTTTGAATAGGTTATAGGTGAAACTCTCTATATATAGAGAATATAACGAAGAATTATTGGTGCAAAAATAAGAAAAAAGATATTTGGTAAAGAATATGGGTACAAAAAAACACCCCGAATCGAGGTGCTTTTTTGGGATGTATTACGATATTATCGCAATGGTTTAGAACTTGTAACGCAAGCTCAGCACTGCCGACCAAGTGGAAGCGGTGTTGCCGTAAGGTTCCCAAGTGGGTTCGGTGAAAGTGTAAGTTTGTGAGCTCTTGTCGTAATTGAGGATTACGTTGCTGCTCAAAGCATTATAGTTGCTCCATTTGCTGTTGATAAGGTTGAGGATGTTCTTCACATCTGCGGCAACTTCAATGGAGTTAGTCTTGCCGAGGATATTGAACTTGAATTCTTGGCCGAGGTGGAAGTTGATTCTGTTGAGCCATGGGGCAAGGATAGCGTTTCTTTGCTCGTATTGGCCACGGTGTGTGCTCAGATACTTGTCACCACTGATGAAGCTCTCGTAAGCAGCGCGGTTTTCAGCTGCGGTTTGGATGAGATTGCCCTCTTTGTCCAACACATCAGCAAAAGGCATATTCTGAAGCTGGTCTTTCGTGGGGATGTAAATTAATTGGCTTGCACCCGTTCCGCTCACGTCGTTCATCAGATAAGACACTCTTGAATAGGAATAATAGCCCATGAAACCAATATTAAATCCTTCATAGAACAGACCGATGTTGGTGGCAAGGTTCTTACCCTCCTTGATATTGTAACTGATGTTGGCGAGCACGCGGTGAGGGGCCACATAGTTGGCGTAGCCAAGTTCAGGAGTGTTGGCTCCGTTCACGTTGTTGATTGTTCCAAATTCGCTGATTTGGTCGCCGGCACCGTCGCTGAGTGATTTGGCATTGCTATAGGTGTAAGCACCCATTAAAGAAAGACCGTTGTTGAATTCCTTCGACAATTGAGCGGTCACCGAATAGTAATAACCGTGCAGGTTAGATTCATTTTTCAGGTAATATCCGTTCATCTTACCACCACTCTTGTTCTTGATGCCTTCTGAAATCCAGGTCTCACGAGCATCAGGCTCGCCGGGAAGTTGGATTTCTCCGTCTTTCTTGATGCCGAGTGTGGTTGCATAGACTTCATTGAAGTTGTAGCTGTAGATACCTTCAACGGTTCCCTTGATATCGCCAGGCAGAGTGGCATCCAAGCCTAAAGAACTCTTCCATGCCGAGGGCATCTTGAGGTCTTTAGAAATGATGGTGGAGCCAGTAGGAGCAGCAAGGTCTTGCTGGGTGAAAGCGTTGCCAGCATAGAGTTCGTTCAGCTGACCGTCGATGGTGTTGTGGAAGTGAATCGGAGCAGCACCAGTTGACGGGTTGGCGATATACTGGTATTGGAGCACATTGGAGTTACCCATGGCGGATACAATCCACACGAAGGGAATACGTCCAGTGAAAAGGCCACTACCGCCGCGAAGAATAAGGCTCCTGTCTTTGAGAATGTCCCAGTTGAAACCTAAACGTGGCGAGAAGTTAGCGATGCTGATACTGTTGCTTGGTAGGTCGGAGGTGCTGAGACCAGCAAAAGAAGAATTAGGGTTGGCGGCAGCTACATCAGCGAAATCCTTGTTGAAATTGTTGTTGGGATTATTCAGGAATGGCATTTCGAGGCGCAGGCCAGCGGTCAGTTTGAAATATTCGCTGAGGCTCATTTCATCTTGGAAGTATGCTGAAGCTTGGGCATAGTCGAATGATGGGAACTCTTGGGTCAGACTGTTGTTGTTCGGATGTGTGATCATATACAGAGCTGGCCCAGCAGCATTTTCAGGATTTTCCACATCATCAACAAAATCCTGCCATGAATTGTAGAGATACCAACCAGCACCGCCTTGCATGAAGCCGTTCTTGGTGCGGTTCCATTCGTACTGCAATCCGCTCGTAAAACTGTGCATGCCGTTGGACCATGAGAATTCATCAGTTCCAACGACAGTTTGAACGTCCCTGAGGTTGCCATAGGTAAAGGGGTCGACACCGAAAGTGGTAAGAATAGCGGTATTGTCAGTTCCGGCAAAGCCTTGACCGCTGTTGTCATCACTCATGATGTCAACGGTGGGGAAGAAGCTGCCCACATAGCTGCGGGGCTCATACTGATGTGACCATGTGACACGGAACATGTTGTTGGCTCTGTTTGATACTCGGGTGTTTAATTCAGCAGCTGCCGTCATGAAGTTCTGCTCTTGGAAGTAACGGGCACTTTCAAAAGGCATTGCAAAAGCGGATTGGCGCCCTCCTGAATTTCTGTTGAATTGGTAGTCAACACCATTCACCGTATACTTTACATCGTTTCCGCTGAGAGGTTTCATTGATGAAGAAGGCGAATTGGAACCGTAATTGTGTGTGTAGCTGAAACGCAAAGCCAAGCTGTTCTTTTCGTTGATGTTCCAATCCAAACGGGCAAGAGCCTTGTAATCGGGAGTGGAAAGCGAATAGTTCTGGTAACGGCCTGGGTCATAGTTGAATTTGTTGATCAAGAAGCTTTTGATTTCATCCATCTGAGATTCCAAAGGACGGTTGTAGGCTACGCTGTTGCCGAATTCTTGTGAAGCATCGGTACGAGCGATATTGGTTGAACCTGCCACGTCATCCAGAGAGTATTCGCCGTTAACGAAGAAGAACAACTTGTCCTTCACGATGGGGCCGCCAACACTGAAACCAGTAGTGTTGCTCAATGAATAGGTGTTGTTCACTTCATTGTCATACACCTTATAGCCTTTGAAATCGTTGTTTGTGAAGAAGTCGTAAACGGTGGCATGCCAATCGTTGGTACCGCTCTTGGTGATGGCGTTGATGGCACTGCCTGTGAAGCCGCTCTGACGTACGTCGAAAGGAGTGATGTTGATGGTCATAGCCTCAAGAGCATCCAATGAGATGGGGCTACCGTTGGCAGGGAGGTTTTGTCCGATACCAAACGCGTTGTTGAACGCAGCACCATCGACAGTGACGTAAGAACCACGATAGTTGCCACCACCGATTGCAAGACCGCTAGTGTTGGATGCAGCCTGCGGTGTCAGAGACAGCACGTCGTTCAAGTTACGAGTGACGGTGGGCAGAGTTGATACCTTTTCCATGTTGATGGCGGTAGTGGCACCGGCACGGTCACTGTCCATGCCATTGGAGATGGCCTCGGCCGAAATGGTGACTTCACCCAAGCCGATGGACTCTTCGTTCATGCGCACATTCAGGATTTTGGTTTCACCCAAAGTGGCAGTGACACCTTCTTGTCTGACGGTCTGGAAACCGACCATGCGGACCTCGAGGGTGTAAGGACCACCAGGACGAATGTTGAGCAGACGGTAGGCACCGTTTGCATCAGCTACAGCATAATACTGTGCGCCTGAAGGTGTGTGTGTGGCAACAACGGTAGCACCCGGAAGGCTTGCTTTGTTGCTGTCCGTGATTTTTCCACTAATGCTCGAAGTGGTCACCTGGGCCATCAAGCTAATGGAGGCAATCATAGCCACGAAAAAAGTAAATAACTTTTTCATACAATAATGATTTAATGTTAATAATTGAGTTGATTGTATTCGGTAAAATCTGGTGTCGTTTCCATTTTGTCTATACCAATTGACCGCGCAAAAATAAGGTATTCCGACGAAATGCCAAACCAAACGATGAAAAACATTTTCCATAATTGCAGAAAAGAAATCAACGGTCGTTGTTTATATCTTATAAATACTTGAAAATGATAAAATTGAAAGACTAATATTGCCTGTCTTTGCCGCACACCTTATTATATAATTATGGGAAATATTTGCTTTTATGGCTGGATGTCGATTTTTTCCTTATTTTTGAAGCCCGAAAACAACTATATCATGAACAGATTTTCAATATTTGCAATGCTGTCGATACTGGCCTTGGCATTTTGTTCGTGTACGAGCTACTCGAAGCAGTTCAAGGCTATGGAGGAAGAAATCCTTTCCATCGAGAATAAAATCAATGCGATAACAGATTGTGACGAACTTCAGATGATGAATTTCGGTATTCTTGGCTTGCGTTCCGATTTGGATAATTACAAGCAGGAAGCCGTGATATCCGATTTCGAAATCAACAGGTTGGGCGACATGCTTGACCAACTTACAGCAGCCTGGAACGGAAAATGGGCGGCATTGGATTGCGATCAAGGTGTTACCGGGGATGAATTGGATACTTCAGGCGAGGAGGATGGTGAGTATCGTGATTACAACATATTGTAATTGATGATTTTTTGGTATTTTTGCAAGTTCTAATTGTACGACTATGGCATTCTTTTATAAACATAATCCAAAGAAATTCAACTATATACCACGCTATTTTGACCCTGAACAGCAGGCTTGGGAAGAGAAAAAGGCTGCCGCAGGCCTCGATTCCAAACTGACGCATGAGGAGCAACTCCGCATTCAGATGCGACAGAAGTGGGGTGTTAATAAGAATGAAGAAAGCAAGGAGGAACAACGCAACAAGCTGATTCGCAGAATCGTGTTAGGCGTTTTCATCCTTTTCGTTTTCTATTTCATTTTCTGTACGCCCGTGTTGAACAACATTGTTGGCGGACTGATGGGAAAATAAGATATGCTGGACATCATCAAGTTGCTGCCTGACAGCGTAGCCAACCAAATAGCGGCAGGCGAGGTGATTCAAAGACCTGCATCGGCTGTGAAAGAGCTGATGGAGAACGCTTTGGATGCGGGTGCCACTCAGATTGATTTGGTGGTGAAAGACGCTGGCAAGTCGATGATTATGGTTGTCGACAATGGCTGCGGCATGTCCGAAACTGATGCCCGACTTTGCTTTGAACGTCATGCCACCTCCAAAATCAGCAAGGCGGAGGATTTGTTTGCCATCCGTACGATGGGTTTCCGTGGCGAGGCTTTGGCCAGCATTGCCGCCATCGCTCAGGTGGAGTTAAAGACGCGTCGCAAGGAAGATGAGGTGGGCACCAAGATTATCAACGAAGGCTCCGTGGTCAAGGAACAGAGCCTTGTCCCCATGCAGCCAGGTACCTCATTTACGGTTAAGAACCTGTTTTTCAATGTTCCTGCACGACGCAACTTCCTGAAGTCGACACAGGCGGAGATGCGGCATATTGTGGAAGAGTTTACTCGTGTCTCACTGATGAACCCTGAAATCGGTTTCACGCTTACCAGCGACGGAAAGGAAGTCTATCACCTATATCCTGGCAACCTCAAGCAACGCATCATGGGTTTGTTTGGGAGCAATTACGAGGAGAAACTGCTGCCTGTCCGTCAGGAAGCCGAGAGGGTACGAATCGACGGCTACATTGTCAAGGCTGAGTTTGCCAAGAAAACCCGAGGAGAGCAGTATTTCTTTGTGAACAAGCGTTTTATCAAGCATGCATATCTGCATCATGCCATCGAGAATGCCTATTTGGAAATGATTCCAAAAGACAGTTTTCCAGGCTATTTCCTTAATATCGAAGTTGATCCTTCCGACATTGACATCAATATTCATCCGACAAAAACAGAAGTCAACTTCTTGGATGTCAAACTGGTGTATGCTATCCTTCATGCTGCTGTTCGCAAGGCTATCGGTCAGCATAACCTTTCCCCGATGATTGATTTTGACGAGTCGTCTGATTTGAACAACGACTTTGGTGCGGCCATCGGCATGTCGAACCCTTTGGCCATTCCCAATATTCCGCTTGACCCGAATTTCAATCCTTTCAGGAAAGAGAGCACGCCGAGAGAAACGCATTGGGACAATTCATTCCACAAGGAAAACAATACGCATCCGGGCGACTGGCGCATACTCTATGGTGAACGGACAGATTTGCCCAACGAGAGCTTTGAAACGAAGGAAGAGACCAAGCCCAATAATCAGTATCTGCAAGTAAATCAATCCTATATTGTCACCGCGATAAAGTCGGGCATGTTGGTCATTGACCAGCATTTGGCGCATTCCCGGGTGCTTTTCGAGAAGTTCATGAAGGAGTTGGAGAACCATAGCGGTGTGTCGCAACAGGAACTGTTTCCGCAGGCGTTGTCGCTCAATGTGAACGATGCCTCACTGCTGAAAGAGATGTTGCCCGAACTGGAAAACCTTGGTTTTGTTTTGGAACAGGCCAATCCGACCACCTTTATGATTAACGGTACGCCGTCGGACGCGGCAGGTTGCGATGCGGTGGATTTATTGGAGAAGATTTTGGAAAACTATAAAACAAACACTACCGACTTGCAGTTGGATAGGAAATTGAATTTGGCCAAGACCATGGCGGTACAATTGGCCATAAAGCCACAGACGCGGCTTTCGGAAATGGAAATGCAAAACCTTGTAGACCAGTTGTTTGCCTGCAATGTAGCCGAAGTCGCACCGAACGGAAAAAAGATTTATGTGATATTAAATATGGAGGATTTGTTTAAATGAGTCAGCAATTCAGCCCAACGGGATTCAAGGTGCTGCCGACAGTAGTAAAGCATCTGTTGATTATCAACGTGTTGATGTATCTGGCGACCATCACTTTCACGCGTTTTAACATCGACTTGACCGACATACTGGGGTTACATTTTTTTAAGGCCAGTGATTTTCGGATATACCAGATTATCACCTACATGTTCATGCATGGCAATTTTGGACATCTGTTTTTCAATATGTTCGCCTTGTGGATGTTTGGTAACACGCTTGAAAACCTTTGGGGCTCAAAGCGTTTCCTGTTGTTCTACATGGTGTGCGGCATCGGCGCGGGATTGTGTCAGGAGTTGGTGCAATATATCCAATATGCCAATAGTTTGGCCCAATATAGTACCGTGAATTTGGGTGGCCATATTGTTACTATGGATACTTACCTGAACATGATGACCACTGTGGGAGCGTCTGGAGCCATTTACGGCTTATTGCTTGCCTTTGGCATGATGTTCCCTAACTCGATGATTTACTTCTACTTTCTGATTCCTATCAAGGCGAAGTGGTTTGTCATCGGTTACGCTGTGATTGAATTGATAACTGGACTTACCGGGGTCGACAATGTGGCGCATTTTGCCCATCTTGGCGGCATGTTGTTCGGTTTGCTGCTGATTTTATATTGGAAGAAGAATCCAGCAGGCCCAAACAAGGATTTCAGGAAGTTGAAGGATGTCTTTCAATCGTGGAAACAAAAGTCAAACTTGAAATACACTCGTTACGAGGAAGTCAAAGAAGAACGTAATGTGCCGCGTTCGGATGAAGAGTACAATCGGCAACGGGCTCAGAAAGAGCGTGATATGGATGCCATCCTCGACAAGGTGGCCAAAAACGGCTATGGAAGTTTGACACAGGAGGAAAAAGAGTTTTTGTTCAAAAACAGCAAATGAAATGGAAAGAAGAGAAAGAGGCTTTTTCGGGAAGGTTTTGGTCTTCATTCTGACGATTTTGGCAGTCATCGGACTGATTGCCATGACGTTAAGTGTGATTTGCCCCCATATCGATCCAAAGCATTTTGGATGGATTCCCTTTTTCGGTCTTACTTTCTGGGTAATACTGCTTTTTAATGTCTTGGTTTTCTTTGCATTGTTGTTGCTTTGGTCGCGTAAGGCATGGATTTCGCTCATAGCATTGTTGGTCGCTATTCCAGGCATCAACAAATCCTATTCTTTCGGGAAAAAAATTGAAAATGAAGAAGGCATTCGGGTGATGTCCTATAACCTTTATATGTTCCATAATGTTGATAGGGAAACGGATAGTGAGACAACTGCCAGTAAAGTGTTTAAAATAGTGCGAGAGCAGTCTCCTGATTTGTTATGTTGTCAAGAGTTTGCTGGATATAACCGCCGCGTCACAAGGAATCAATGTATAGCTATGTTTTCCGATAGCATAGGCATGCCGTATGTTTATTATAATAAAAAAAGCAACTATGGTGGTAATGTGATTTTCTCAAAATACCCTATTGAGAAAGTCACTACTGGTGGAGGTTTCAGTAATGAAGAGACTTACGGCGTTTTGGTTGAAGTGGATGCAGGTGCTAAGGGGAAGTTCTATTTGGCTAATATTCATCTTGTTTCAAATATGATTACCAGAAGTGAAATTGATGTATTGACGAGTACGCCTGAGAACCAACAATCGTTTGATACGGTTGGAAGATCAGTGTACCATAAATTGCAAAGAGGCTATATTTTAAGAAGTGATGAGGTCAAAGAAATGTTGCAAGGCATTCCTGAAGTTGATTTGCCTGTAATCCTTTGCGGCGACTTCAACGACACCCCTTTATCTTACACTTGCAGACGGATTCAAAAAGCTGGCTATTCTGATGCTTTCTCTTCAGTAGGACATGGTATAAAGCCTACGTATTCTGGTGATTTGCCTTTGCTTAGAATAGACTATTTTTGGGTGAATGACAAAGTGATGCCATTGCGCTTCAATCGTTATCGCCAAAAGTTATCCGACCATTATCCCATCATCTTAGATTTTTCAATAAACAAACAATAAAAACAGCGTTATTATGACACTTATCAAATCCATATCCGGCATTCGTGGTACCATTGGCGGCCAGCCGGGCGACAACCTCACGCCAATTGACATGGTGAAATTCACCGCTGCATTTGTCAAATTTGTCCAACATCGTGGCGTGAAACGTCCGAGAATTGTCGTTGGTCGTGATGCCCGACTTTCGGGATTTCTTGTCAATCAGGTGGTCTGTGGAACGTTACAAGCCATGGGCGCCGATGTGCTTGACATTGGTCTGAGCACTACACCTACGACAGAAATTGCCGTTACAGGTTTGAAAGCTGATGCAGGTATCATCCTGACTGCTAGCCATAACCCTGCGCAATGGAATGCCTTGAAACTCCTCAACGAGAAGGGAGAGTTCATCTCCGCCGCAGAAGGTGCTTGGCTGCTTGATGTGGCCGCCAAAGATGATTTCGATTTCGTCCCGATTGAGGAAATTGGTAATTATCAGCAAATTGACGGCTGGATGGACAAACACGTTGAAATGGTTTGCCAATTGCCTTTGGTCAACAAGGAGGTGATTGCCAAAGCCAACTTCAAGGTAGCAGTGGATGCGGTCAACTCGACGGGCGGTATTGCCATTCCTAAGATGTTACGCGCCCTTGGCGTGAAAGAAGTGTTGGAACTGAATTGCGAGCCTATAGGCAAGTTTGCCCATACGCCTGAACCGTTGGCCCAAAACCTCACCGATATTTGCCGTTACGTTAAGGAGCAAGGTTGCGACTTTGGTGTAGTCGTTGACCCCGATGTGGACCGTTTGGTCTTCGTCAAGGAAGATGGTGAACTTTTCGGTGAAGAATACACCTTGGTCTCAGTAGCCGACTTCATCCTGAAACACACTCCTGGCCCAACCGTAAGTAATCTGTCTTCAACTCGAGCTTTACGTGATGTGACGCAAAAGCATGGACAACAGTATTTTGCCGCTGCTGTTGGTGAGGTGAATGTGGTTGAAAAGATGAAAGAAGTCGGTGCTGTCATCGGTGGCGAAGGCAACGGTGGGGTCATTTATCCTGAATTGCACTATGGCCGCGATGCCTTGGTCGGTACGGCTTTATTCCTGACACAACTCGCTGAGAAAAAGGTGAAATGCTCCGAGTTGAAGCAGACCTATCCGCTCTATGTGATGTCGAAGAACAAGATTCAACTCACACCTTCTACTGACGTGGATGGCATCTTGGCCAAGTTCGCTGAGAAGTTCAAGAACGAGAAGGTGACGACCATCGACGGCGTGAAGATTGACTTTGAGGAAGGCTGGGTGCATCTGCGTAAGTCGAACACCGAGCCCATCATCCGTATTTATTCCGAAGGCAAGACCGAAGCTGAAGCCGAGCGTTTTGCCAACATGATTTTGGAAGAAGCGAAGAAGATGGTTTGATATTGGATTCAATCATCGAACACTGAAAGGCGAAGCGTCGGGTTAACTGATGCTTCGCTTTTTTGTTGTGGTGAGCGGCTTTCAGATTCGTTCAAAAAGTGTCCAAAAAAAGGAAACTTTTACGATAATTTTGATTTTACGATAATATTTTGTTATTTCGTGCCATCAAATCAGCAGGTTATGGGTCAGCAAAACAAAAAAAGGAAACGTCGCAATTACAAGTATCATGCGATTACGTTTAAATTATCGTCGGGTCAATATCGTTCGTTGCGGAATTATTGCAAAGCACGAAAGACTACACCTATTAAATTGATTAAGAGGAATATAGAACGATTTATTACGGCGTATGAATACGAGGTGCCCACAGATATTTACCTGACCGAGAACCAATTGAATTTATTTGAGGAACCTGCCCCGTAGAGACGCGATTTATCGCGTCTCCAAAAAATCATTTTTGATTAAACGGAATCCTGTTCTGTATCGAACGACCTAAGGTCACCTCATCCACAAATTCCAAAGCATCGCCTACAGCGATTCCCTTTGAAATCACAGAAATTTTCCCCTGAAAATCATTCAATTGACGGAAAATGTAGAAATTGGTTGTGTCACCCTCAATGGTGGCTGGCAGTGCCAAAATGATTTCCTTAATGTCTTCTTTTTGTGTGCGTTGCACAAGTTGTGCAATCTTAAGGTCATGCGGAGAAATCCCTTCAATAGGGCTGATGACGCCACCCAAAACATGATACAATCCATTGTAGGACGCTGTTCGTTCGATGGCCAGCACATCGCGCATGTCGGCTACCACACAAAGCGTGTTTTCGTCGCGGCGCGGATTGCTGCAAATGGAGCAGACCTTGGTGTCGCTGATGTTGTAGCAACGCTCACACAACATGATGTTGTGCTTCATTTTCAACAGTGAATCAGCAAGTTGTTCGGTCTCAAGCGTGTCCTCGTTGAGCAGATGCAAAGCCAACCGTAACGCCGTTTTCTTGCCGATACCTGGCAATTTTGAAAGCGACTCGACCGCATTCTCCAACAATATGGATGAAAATTCCGCCATACAATAATTGCTGCAAAATTAAGTTATTTCCTTAAATTTGCACACTCAAAACCAATGAAATCATGAAAAGATATGTCTTAATGCTTATGACTCTGCTGTTTGCCGTCTCGCCTTTGATGTCGCAGGACTTCAACAAAACCGATTCAAAAGGCCGTCGGCAGGGTGTTTGGCGCGGCTTTTATCCCAATGGGCAATTGCGCTATGAAGGCCACTTCAAAAACGACAAATGCAAGGGTACTTTCAAGTATTATGATGAACAGGGTAACCTGAAGGCAACCAACGAGTTTGATAAATCAGGCGAGAAAGCTTTGAACAAGACTTACGCCCCGGATGGAAAGATGATTGCCACAGGATATTACCAAAACCAAAAGAAAGAAGGGGAGTGGAAATATTATAACGATGCCTCGCAACTGATTCTGGTAGAGGACAATAAGGAAGGGAAGGTGCATGGTTGGTCAAAACTTTACAACCCGAATAACGGTGTGCTGGCCGAAGAAACCCAATATGTTGAGGGGCAGCCAGAAGGACAGTGTCGCAAGTATTCCGACACAGGAACCTTGCTGATGGAATGCCAGTACCATAATGGCATGTTGGATGGCCCGACCAAAACATATTACCCTAGCACGGCCTTGAAAGAGGAGGGTCAATATGCAAAAGGGGAAAAAGTTGGGCTATGGAAAACCTATAACGAAGACGGCGATGTCATCGCTGAGGATTCTTTTGGGGCTCAGTAAATCTGTTGGTTATCAATTACATCTTTTCAGATAGTCTTCCAAATTGGGACGACCGTATTTTGCCGCAAGTTGATAATATTCGCAAGCCTTGTCTTCGTCATTCAACATGTAGTAAGTCCTTCCTAAGTTAAAATAAGCGTCGGCATAGTCGGGTTTCAGCTCAACGGCCTTTTCGAAATCGGCAATAGCATCCCTGTATTTTGAGGCATTGACTTTGGCGCAACCGCGATAATAATAGGCCTCATAATTGTTTTTGTCATACTTGATGGCCTTGGTGAACGCTTCTTCGGCTTCCTCATATTGGCTGTACCTCAACATTAATTTAGCTCCTTCGTCCATGTATTGGCGCGACTTTGCGGGATTCTCGCAGCTTGATAATACAAAGATAATCAATGTGGTAAGTAAAATTGTCAGTCTTTTCATCGGGTGTTATTTTGTGCAAAAGTAACCATTTTTTAAATCGTCATGACCATTTTTCAACGATTTCCTTCACCGTGCTGATGATTTCTTGCAGTTTGGCGTTGCTTTTGGCCTCACACAAGAAGCGTAGGTAAGGCTCTGTGTTAGAAGGACGTATGTTGAGCCACCAGTCGGATTGGTCGAGACGGTAGCCGTCAAAGTCTAGGAAACGCTCAGTTTTTCCCTTATTCATAAAGAGGTCGCGAACTGCATCCATCACGGCTTGTTTGTTCTCAATCTTGAAGTTGATTTCGCCAGAATTGGAATAAGGTGAGATTTCGTCAATGATTTGGCTCATTGTTTTGCCTTCTTTTTTGCGTTCGGCCAAGAGGCGAAGCACGATGGAGGCAGCCAACAGGGCAGAGTCGGAGTAATAGAAATCGCGGAAATAGTAATGACCGGCCAACTCTCCGCCATAGCAGCCATCTAATTCCCTGAGTTTCAAGGCAGCGTAGGCACGACCTACACGCCAGGTCTCCACCTTGGCTTGATACTTGTTCAAATATTCCTGAATGGCACGCGAACTGCGGATGTCCTGCAAAACGATGCCTTTCTGGTGCTGCTCGCCAATGAAATAGTCTCCCAGGAAAGCAATGATGAGGTCGGGACTGATGAAACGGCCTTTTTCGTCGATGAAAGTGATGCGGTCGGCATCGCCATCGAAGAGCAAGCCGATGTCACATTTTTCCTTCAGCACCAAAGCCTTGATTTGTTCTTGTGCGTTGGTTTCCAATGGGTTGGGCTCGTGGTTGGGGAAGTTGCCGTCAAGGGTGTCGTTGATGTAATACGCCTTGCCAATGAGTTCATGGACGAAAAGCGAAGCCATGCCATTGCTGCAATCCACTGCGATGTTGAGGTTGCTCAAATCGCCGACAAACTTTTTCTGGAAAGCGAGATAATCGGTGTAGACATTCCGTTCGCGGATTTGGCCTTTTTTCTCGCAAGGCGTTGTGGGTGCGTTGCTTTCCACCAAGGCTTCGAGCCGGTTCAGACCAGTGTCATAGCCTACAGGCAGCGCGTTGGCGGCTGAAATCTTCAAGCCGTTATGATTCTTGGGATTGTGCGAAGCGGTAATTTGTACCGAGGCTTTATAGCCATACTTCGCCGTTGACCAATAAACCAAAGGCGTGGTGGAAAGTCCGATGTAATCCACGTTTTTGCCACGATCGGTTAGGCCTCGGGTAAGGTTTTCGAACATGGCTTCGGAGGAAAGTCTCATGTCTCGACCCACAAGATAGGTGTCCGTGTCAAGCACATCGGGCAGGAAATAGCCGATGCGGTAGGCGATGTCTTCGTTGAGGTCGGTACCCCATTCGCCACGGATGTCGTATGCTTTGAATGCTTTCATTGTATCAGTTGTTTAGTTGTTCAGTTATTCAGTTGTTCAGTTGTTCAGTTAATGCAGGTTGCTGAGCCTGTCGAAGCACCGTCTTCATACTGGTCGGCCCTTCGACGGGCTCAGGGACCTTAACTCTATTTTATTCCTCGTTGGTTAAGTGCCTGTTGGTATTTAGCTGCATTGCGGTTGTGTTCGGCCAGAGTTTTGGCGAAATTATGGTAGCCAGAGAAATCCTCCTTGGCGCAGAAGTAAAAATAATGATGGTCTTCAGCGTTGAGCACGGCTTTGATGGCAGCAATGGAAGGAATGCAAATGGGGCCAGGAGGCAGTCCAGGATATTTATAGGTGTTGTAGGGTGACTCGATTTCCTTGTGGCGGTCGAGCACGCGTTTGATGTTGTAGTCGTTCCAGGCAAAGACAAGGGTCGGGTCAGCTTGCAGCAACCAGTTGTTTTTCAGACGGTTGATGTAAACACCTGCCACACGAGGCATCTCATCACTCATATTGGTTTCCTTGTTGACGATGGATGCCAAAGTGCTGACTTCAATAGGTGTCAAACCTTTGGCTTGGGCTTGCTGCTTGCGCTCTTCGTTCCAGAACTTGTTGTATTCTTGAAACATACGGACTACGAAACCTTCCGCATCGGTGTTCCAATAAAACTCGTAAGTATCTGGCAAGAATAGGGCAGGGATGGTGTAATTGTTGAAGCCTAATTGGTTGATATATTCCTCGTTATGAAGCAGATTGGAAATTGAAGCGGAGTCAGCCTCGATTTGTGTGGCAATACGTCCTGCCAGCATGTCCACATTACGGATATTGTTGAACGAGACTTTCACCGGGCTTTGCAACCCACCTCTCAGCATGTTAACCAACTCGTTGTTGCTCATGCCGTCTTTCACAATATATCTTCCAGGGTGAACGTTTTCGGGATATTCTTTCTTTTTGGCTACCCAGTTGAAACTCTTCGGGTTGATAAGGATGTTGGCCTCTGACAGAATGGATTGCACATCCTCGTAGGTGCTGCTCGTGGGAATATAAACGACTACTTCTTTGCCGTCGGGCGTAGCCTCATTGGGCGACATCACCGTGCGGAACAGCCAGTAGCCGAAAGCCAAAGCAAAAATCAGCAAGATGCCTAATACCAAGAACACCGCTAATCCAGTTCGCTTGCCATTTTTCTTTTTGCCACTTTTGCGGGACTTGTTTTCTTTGGGAAGTGTGGTTTGTATTTTGATCATGGTTTATTCATTATTAATCAACTGATACTCAAGAATGTCAATATATCCAACTTTGGTACGAATCCAGTCTTTTCTTTTTCCGCAAAGCATAAATCCTTGGCCAAGAAAGAGTTGCTGGCTCTCCGTGTTGGTTTCGTCGATGGAACAATACACCTGATGGAGCAATACGTCCTTGAAAAGATACTCAACACACAAAGCCAATGCAGCCTTGGCAAAACCTTGCTGGCGATGCGACTTGTCAATCAAAATGCCTAATCCTGCACGTTGGTTGAGGGTATCGTAATCAAAAATATCAATGCAGCCGATGGATTCGCCAGTTTCGTTCAAGTCAATCATCAACCGAAGCTGCTTTTGGCTGAATAAGTCGTTGTTGCTCAGCAGGAACTGTTCAATCTGAAAACGAGTGAATGGCACGTGCGTCCCGCTGACCCGCCAATTGTCCCTGTCGTTCTCCCAACGGTAAATCAACTCGGCGTCTTCAGGCTCAGCGCAACGGAGCATTATGGTTTCGTCCTTGATGAACATAGGTGCAAGTCAAGAAAAATCTGTAGTTTACGCAAAGATTGGCACATAATTTGATAAGCCCTCTCCGCTAAATTTTCGACAAAAATACACTTTTCGGTGCAATAAAGGTTGAAAAAAAGCATTAATGAGACGATAAAGATTAAAAACAAATCCATAAAACTAAGATAAGATGAGAAAAGTGAGTATGATGTTGGTGCTCGCCGGACTGTTGATGGCGACATCGTGTGGTAACAAGACCCAAACAACGAATGAAGAATTGACCCAAAATGAACGACAAGAACCTGTTACTCAAATCGAGGAGGTTCAGCAACCCCAAGTGCAACGTGCAGCGTTCCTGCCTGCCCAAAACACGCCTGATTTCGTTGATGCTGCCGAGCGCAGTGTCGATGCCGTGGTGCATATCATGACCAAAGTGGTGAGACAAAGTACCACTTACAATGACTTCTTCGGAGCCTTGCTCGGCCAACTCTATGGCTATCCTGGCCAGACGCGTAACAACACGATGGTGGCCTATGGTTCTGGCGTCGTGTTGACTCCCGATGGATATATCGTCACCAATAACCACGTGGTGGAAGGTGCTGACGAGGTGGAGGTTACCTTTAATAACAAGGTGAAGAAGACCGCTACCATTATCGGTACCGACCCGACCACCGATTTGGCTTTGATTAAGGTGGATGCCGAAGATTTGGACTATTTAACTTTTGGTGATTCCGACAATGTGCACATCGGCGAATGGGTGCTTGCCGTGGGTAATCCTTTCAACCTGACTTCAACTGTTACGGCTGGTATTGTGAGTGCTAAAGCACGCAACCTCAGTATCTTGGGCGAAGGCACTTCGGTTGAATCCTTCATCCAGACGGATGCTGCCGTCAACCCGGGCAACAGTGGTGGCGCTTTGGTGAACACAAAGGGCGAGTTGGTCGGTATCAATGCAGCTATCGCTTCACACACTGGCTCTTACGAGGGTTATTCCTTCGCCATTCCGGCTAACATTGTGCGCAAAGTGGTCGACGACCTGCTGCTTTACGGCGAGACCCAACGCGGTTATCTCGGCATTTATCCTGCTGAACTCACCCAAGAATTAGCCGAAAAAGAAGGCTTGGAAAACATTGAGGGTGTATATGTTGCAGAAGTTACCGAAGGTGGTGCTGCCAAACTGGCAGGAGTACAAAAGGGTGATGTGGTGACCTCAATTAATGGTAAAAAGGTGAATACGGTTACCCAATTGATGGAAACCGTTCGTCAGTATCGTCCTGGCGATAAGCTGAAACTGGAAGTGAACCGCAATGGCCGTCGTCAGCACTTTGAATTGACCTTGCTCAACGAGGCAGGCAATGTGGATGTGGTCAGGAAAGGCGACAGCTTCTACAATTCCGAGTTTGGACTGATGTTGCAACCCATCAACCAGAACGACATGAGCCGACTTAACATCAATGCTGGATTGAAGATTGTCGAAATCCGCCAAGGCCGCTTCATGAATTCTGGTGTCCCTGTCGATTTCGTCATCACTAAGGTGAATGGCTATGTGGTGAACAGCAAGACTGACCTTGAGAATGCCTTGGGTGTCCGTTCGCGTCGCACCACCATCGAAGGCATCTATCCCAACGGCATGATGGGAACGTTCTACTACTAAAAATGTAGAAAAGAAAGAATTTTTCTGAGAATCAAAGACTTCGGTACGGTTTTTGATAGTAATTTAGCTTGTGCTTCGAGTAGGCCGATAGATTTCGACCTCCTTCGATGGACAGATTATGCAAAAAATCAAGTGGGAGAGTTATGATGAGTAAGATATTGAATGTGAAACAATTAAACAATTAAAGATTAGAAAGAAATGAGACAACTGAAAATTTCAAAACAGATCACTGACCGCAATGTGGGCACGTTAGACAAGTACCTGGCCGACATTGCGAAGGAGAGCCTGCTGACTACCGATGAGGAAGTCGAACTGGCTCAGCGTATCAAGGCAGGTGATAAAGCCGCTTTGGACAAATTGGTGAAGGCCAACCTGCGCTTCGTCGTTTCGGTGGCCAAACAGTATCAGAACCAAGGACTTAGCTTGCAAGACCTTATCAACGAAGGTAACCTTGGCTTAGTGAAGGCTGCACAGCGTTTCGACGAGACACGTGGCTTCAAGTTCATCTCGTATGCCGTTTGGTGGATTCGTCAGAGCATCCTTCAAGCCGTGGCCGAGCAGGCGCGTATCATCCGTCTGCCCATGAACCAGGTGGGGGCTTTGGCAAAGGTGAAGAAAGCTGTGTCGCTGTTGGAGCAGAAGTTGGAACGCAGACCTACTCTGAAAGAGATTGCCGATGAACTCGGTATGCCTGAGGACAAAGTGGACCAACTGTTGAGTCTCAACTCGCGTGCCGTCTCGACCGATGCGCCTTTAGACAACGAGGACGATGCCAATTTCTTGGATGTCTTTGTCGCGGAGGATGAGGTTAAGACCGATTCGGCAGTGGAGCAGGAGTCGACGAGCAGGGCTATACGAAGATCGCTCGACATGTTGAACGAGAAGGAACGTACCATCATCTGCATGTACTTCGGGTTGGGCACTTCGCGCGAATATTCTTTGGAGGAAATCGCGATGAAACTCAACATCTCGCGTGAGCGTACCCGCCAGATTCGCGACCGTGCCTTGAAACGGCTGAAGTCGGAGCCCAACTCTCCGCTCTATCAGATGTACATGAATCAATGAAAAATGTGGGATTTCGGTTTCGGAATCCTACTTTTTTCTATATTTGCAGCCACGAACAACAAAATCACAACATTATGAAATACGAACTCATTAAGTTGCCCTACGAGGCAAACGCATTGGAGCCTGTCATCAGCAAAGAGACATTGGGTTTCCATCATGGCAAGCATTTGAACGCCTATGTCAACAACCTCAATGGCCTCATCGAAGGCACAAAATACGAGGAAATGCCTCTGGAAGAAATCGTGAAGACAGCCGACGGTGGCGTGTTTAACAACGCTGGCCAGATTCTGAACCACAACCTGTATTTCACGCAGTTCCGCGCCCCAAAAGCCGACAACAAACCCACAGGTGTGATTGCCCAATGGATTGACCAACAATTCAGTTCATTCGAAGCCTTCAAGGAAGAGTTTACTAAGAAAGGTGCCACATTGTTCGGCTCTGGCTGGGTGTGGCTCTCCGTCGACAAGGACGGAAAACTCCAAATCACGCAGGAAACCAATGCCGGCAACCCTGTGCAGCGCGGCTTCAGACCCTTGCTGACTTTCGATGTGTGGGAGCACGCTTACTACATCGACTATCAGAACCGTCGTCCCGACCATCTGAATGCCCTTTGGCAAATCATCAACTGGGATGTGGTGAATGAAAGACTGTAAACGTTAGTATGACTGAAAAAGAAAATCGCGATGAGGTTGATCTCGCCGCGATTTCTGTTTTATTCGGCTTTCATTATCCGATGCACGCTTCGGCTGTCACCGTAATCGATTTGTAGCAGATATGCGCCTTTAGCCAGTCCGCTCAAATCGAGGTCGAACTGCTGCGATGAAACGGTTTGTTCTTTCAGCAAACGGCTATAGATATCATATACGCGAATGCTTTGAGGAATTTGTTCCGTGGTAATGCTCAAAACTGATGTGAACGGATTGGGGAAGATTTGGCTTGCTATCATGTGATCCTCAACAGAGTCATCCTCTTGGAAATACGCCACGTAAGTCTCCGAGGCCGTCACGGTGAAGGTGTAACTGGCATCTGTGGAAACCTGAACACCGTCCTTCGTCCACTCAACAAAGTTGTAACCTTCATTGGCCGTTGCTGTCAAGGTACAGGAAGCACCATACTCATAGTTGCCTGCACCTCTTATCGTGCCGCCATCGCTTGGTTCGGCAATGGCAGTGATGGTATGGGCGTTGGTGGAGAAGTTGGCCACAAGGTTACGGTTACCTGTCACAGTGAAGGTGTAATTGGTATTTGTGGAAACCAAATTGCCGTTCTCCGTCCAGTTGGTGAAAGTGAAGCCTGTGTTGGCAGTAGCCACGACGGTGCAGCTTTGTCCGTATGTGTATGTGCCACTGCCACTGACCGTACCGCCGTTGGAGGGATTGGCCGACACGTTGATAGTGTATGTGTTAGCTGTGAAGTTGGCCACCAAAGTGCTGTTGGAATTCACAGTAAAGGTATAACTGGCGTTGGTGGAAACTACGTTGCCATTTTCCGTCCAGTTGGTAAACGCGAAACCTGTGTTGGCAGTGGCCACGACGGTGCAACTTTGTCCGTGTGTGTATGTGCCGCTGCCACTGACCGTACCGCCATTGGAGGGATTGGCCGACACGTTGATGGTGTAAGTGTTAGCAGTGAAATTGGCCACCAAAGTGCGGTTGGCATTCACGGTAAAGGTGTAGTTGGCGTTGGTGGAAACCACGTTGCCATTCTCGGTCCAGTTGGTGAAGGTATATCCTTGGTTGGCTGTTGCTGTCAAGGCGCATGAGGCTCCATAATTGTAGCTGCCGCCGCCAGTCACCGTGCCGCCTGCAGTTGGGTTAGCGGTGGCGGTAATGGTGTAGGAATTGAGAGTGAAGTTGGCCACCAAAGTGCGGTTAGCGTTCACGGTAAAGGTATAGTTGGCATTGGTGGAGACCACATTGCCATTCTCCGTCCAGTTGGTGAAGGAATAGCCGTTGTTGGCTGTGGCCGATACGGTGCAGCTTTGTCCGTTGGAGTAGGTGCCACTTCCGCTCACCGTGCCGCCTTCATTAGGATTGGCCGAAACATTGACGGTGAAGGTGTCCTCGATGATGGAAACCGTTTGGATGTTCTGTCCAATCATGGGATAGTTGGTGGAGATGACACGGATTTGGTACTGGCCTGCGGATACGTTTGGCACTTGTGCAGTGATACTGCCGCTGGTATTGGTGGTGACACTGCCCAACACAGTGGGATTGCTGAAGTTGCCATTGGCATCGGAAAGTTGGGCGATGACTTGGTTGGCCGAAGCGTTCAGGTTGTCTGGCGACATCGTTCCCGTCAATGTGAAAGACAGAGTGACCGAGGAGCCTATTGTCCATTGGTTAGAGTTCAATTGTCCCAACGTCAAGCTTTGGTTGTATATGAGCAGCACGTCATCTACAAAAAGGTCGTCGTTGGTGCTGCCTTGACCAGGATTTTCGTTTGTGGTGGCCATGAGGAGCAGGTAGCGTACATCTGTGCATGGACCATTATTAATAAAAGGAATGCTTAATCTGGTCCAATTGTAAGCTCCGCCGTTTGTTGAGGTTCGTGTAAACCGCTGTTCCGCCGTGGCCACATGCATATCGGCAGGCTCTTCAGTGCCATTGGCAATCAATTTATAATCGGCATTGCCATGGACGACGGCCTTCACTTGAGCCTTGTCGGTCGAGCTTTGACTGCGAAAACATACCCAAATGGAGAGTGAGTCCGGGAGCTGGCTTATGGGGGTGTTGAATGCATTTTCAGCACGCTGTGTATAATTGTAATTGCCCGAACCTGTTGCCGACATACTACCGGCATTTATGCGACCATTGGTGAGGGTGCCGTTGGCAGTAATTCCCAAGAGACTCGTAGGGAAAATGCGTACGCTTTTGCTTCCCGAAGAACCTGGACGCAAATGGTTGGATTGCTCAATTTGGCTCGATAAAAAGCCCGCAAAACTGCCTGTTGCTGTGCCGCCCGAATGCCAATGTACTGGCTCGCTGACGGAAGATTCCTCTCGTGTGGTCCATTGTTCAAAACCTCGGTTGTCGAACTGAGGGCCATATTGTGCGGAAAGATTAAAACTTAAAAAACTGAAAACGAACAATGTAAAAAAACTTTTGTGAATGTGGTTCATATTTTATGCTTGTCAATAAAGTCGCAAAAATAGGAAAAAAGAAGTACCGTCTTGAGTTTGATGATGACTTTTCCTTACTTTTGCACCCAAATTTTGAATCTATGAAGAAAGTTTTAATCACTCTCGGTCTGCTGCTCTTTGCTTTTACCGCAAGGGCGCAGTGGACTTTGCGGACTTACGGCGAGTACGACTACACGCGTACTTCAGGAAGTAGTGCATCGTTGGCTTTGTTGGGCGACTACCAATTAGCCAACAATTTTAACATCGGGTTAGGGCTCCAAGCCACAACTTTGGGCCGCTATTCCGTCAACCTGCAATATCAGGTGGATTTGCTCAAAGCAAAAAGTGGTACACTCTATTTGGAGAACCGCTATCTCTATCGCTTGTTCCCCAATTACAAATTGCAGGAGTTCAACGCTGTGTTGGACTTGGGGTGGCGCAACCGTCATTTCAATTTCCAGTTCGGCTTGACTAACCGTTATACGGCACCTATTCCGTTACGCAAGAATGGCGGCATGGATGCAGTATTAGAACCGATGAATGTCACTTTTTGCGTGGAAGGCAACCTATTTGACCAGGAGCATCCTTGGAACGTGGGTGCACGAGTGTCCAATTACAGGGATTTTGTCATCGAGCGTTTTACACTGTTTTTCTATAGCGTGAACGGCTATTACGATTTCGGCAATGGCCTGCGCCTGACATCTGAAGTGGGAGTGCATCCTTGCGGCGTGCTCAATCTGTCAGCGCAATACAACGGCTGGTTTGGCAATGTAGGACTGATTTGGAAACCTTAAAATCGCTTGTGATTTTGTCTCTAATTTTCAAAAATTCAACGAAATAATTCTCTAATTCTTGATAAAACTGAAATCATGAAAAAATTACACCTTATTATATTAACCGCTGCTGCAATGATTCTAATGACAGGCTGCAACCGTCTTGACATCCTTGGAATGGTCGTCGACCGCAGCGACACCGAAGAGCGGGTGGCCGACTGGCTCGACTATGATGCCCAGCACGAAATGCCTGTTATCGAGAACGTTCCAGACGAGTATCGTATTTATTCTACCTCCGACTCTCACTATTCCGACCGTGACGATTTCGAGTTACAGGGTCCCAAAGACCGTTTGTACAAGTACCTCACTGCCGAACGCAATGACCCCAAGGCCATTTTCTCTCTTCTTGTGGGCGACTTGGTCAACGAAAGCGGTGAGGCAGGCTATAGAAGGGTAGATTCCTCCATGCGTTTCAACGCCGAGACCCAAGCTAAAAACGATCCTTGTTTCACCGTCCTTGGCAACCATGATGTGTATTATGATTGCGCCAAATACTATAAGCAATATTTCCACACTTCGACTTACACCGTGACCGTGAAGACGGTTGGCGGTTATAAAGACCTTTACATTTTGTTGGATTCGGGCAACGGCACTTTCGGCCAACGTCAGACGAAGTGGTTGGAAGAACAACTTGAGCATCGTAAAGAATACCGCCATTGCTTCGTCATCAGCCACAACTGGATGTTCCGCACCTCATACAACTACACCACCACACCAGCAGCCAACTTGCCACAAGACGAACAATACGCTTTCATGGACCTGATGAGCCGCAACAATGTAGAGTTGGTACTGATGGGCCATTTCCACATGCGCGAGCAGCGTCAGTTCGGCGGCGTGCAGTACGTGATGACTGACAACCTCAACGATGGCGGGAAACCAAGTTATTTGGTGGTTAATGTAGGGAAGAAGGTCACTTATGTGTATGAGGAATTGGAAATTGAATGAGATTTAGAGCTTGTACACCAATAGTCCTTTCAGCATCCAATCGTGGAAAGCACTGCGATAACTGAGGTCGTCCAAGTATTCCGGAATGTCCAAATGTTTTTCGTTGAAAGCATCGTTGCTGCGGAAATAGAACCAGTTGTAGGTGAATTGGGCCGATAAATAAACTCGTCCTAAAATAAGACTGGCTGCGGCACTTCCTATGTAGTTGGGCATGGGATAGCATAGCACTTTTGAGACTTTCTCGCCGCTGTATTGCCCATCCTCATCGTATTGGTATGTATTGGTTTTCAGGTAATTGAACACTGTAATCATAGGCATGGCAGTCAAGTTGACGGTGAGGTTGCGGAGCCCTTCGTTACGAGGTCCCACGGGGTCTTTGTGCCAAAGCACAAAATTGACCGAGTAGCCGCCACCAATCGAAGCTTGCATCGTGTTGAAACAATCCACCATGTTGTATGAATCCATGGAGGCTTCAGGAGAGTTGTACAAACTGCCTTGCATATAGCGTGCCGTCAGCATCCACGAGCCTGCCGTGTGGCGTTGGATTAGGCTCATCTTATAGGCGGCTGGATAGGCAAATCTCTTGTTATTGAAGACATAATATCCGTCAATGGTAAAGTTTCTCAGTACGGCCAATTCATCCGCGATGGTGTCATAATGCATATACCCCTCGCTTCCCTCAGTTCCAATCGTCAGGCTCGATTTGAACTGATTGCTGATTTTGAAGTAGTTAAGGTGTACGCCCCAAGACTTCCCAAGGATGTTGAATGCGAGTGCGCTCTTTTTCCAAGCACTTTTTGGACCCACTTCGATGCCATAGCCGAGACTGACATTACCGTAACCAGCTTCGAGGCCGATTTTCGTGCAAATGTTTTCGCTGAGGCTGTATTCCGATACACCTGAAAACCAGCCAAAATCGTACATATCGATGCCGAAATTGACATCCACATCAAAGCCCGCCTTTTGTCCTGTGGTGAACAATCCTAATGAGAAACTGGCTGGACGTTGAAGAATGTTCGCCGTATCGACCACAGCAGGTTTGGTCAGAAAGTGGTTGACTTTCCCCCAAAAAGTGGTTTCTTGGGCATACATAGAAATGAAGCCAAGAACAAATGCTATGAGAGCTAGATGTTTCTTCATTTGATTTTCATTTTTCTACAAAGCTTCAAAAACACGTTCAGGATTGCGGTCCATCATCAGCAATCGCTTCTCAATGCGTTTCCATTGTAAAGGCTTTCCATCTGCCATGCGCACAGGTTCATTTCTGTTGATGTCGTCAAAGAAAATGAGCCCTTTGAGAGGCATTAGCGTGTTGGAATGGTACTTTTGCTCATAGAAACCAAGCATCTGCTGCAAAGAAAACACCGATGATAGGTAAGCCATGTCAATGAAATCCTTAATGCGAGTACCGTTTCCAGCAATAGCATTGAGTTTCATGGCGGCAATGTCCTCTAAATCACCTAATCGCCAATTGCCTTCCATTCTGAAAGGTTTTAGCCAAGGATAGCAATGCGCAATGCAATCAATCTGAACACCATTGATTTCGCCTTTCACGGTACTGCGCTCCATAAAATCGGCTTGGAAATGATAGTTTTTGTCCAAATAGGCTTTCAGATTCTCAGCATCAAAATCGGCATCGGTAAACAAGTCCAAGTCAACACTCAAACGGTGTCCCAATTGTAACGCGAGTGACGTGCCGCCCACAAGGATAAAGTCTTGCAGGCGGTCGTCAGACATCAGCCTATTCAGAAGCTCCCGTGTAGCGGGCGCGATGGTCTCATAGTGTAACATCCCAATTCCTCTTTTTTCAAGCCAAAGACAAAACAAGCGAAATTCATGTCTTTTCGGTTCATGTAGGGTATCATCCGCAAGGCTTCGCGAACGCCTTCACGACCGTATAGGTTGAGCATGGCGTAGTAATCGTCCATGCGGCCACGCTCCAACACACGTTGCACCACCACATTGCGCATGTCCTGCCAATCGAAATCGCTCAAGTCGTATTCCCACAAAAGCGAAGGCCGAATGACGGAATCCTGATGTTGCCTATAATCGTCGAAAAGCATGGTTTTCTTCTTGTTTCTGAATGCAAATATACTCAATTTCTTTGAAAAACAGCACAAAAGGACGCGATTATTTCGCGTCCTTTGGATAAGTCAGCCCCATATTATACAGGATGAACGAATAAATGTCAGCCTGTTCCTCCAAAACCTTAGAGATGGGCTTGCCACCACCGTGTCCTGCTTTGGTGTCAATGCGGATGATTTTGGGCTCTGGTCCAGTCTGGGCAGCTTGCAGGGCGGCTGCATACTTGAAGCTATGGGCGGGCACCACACGGTCGTCGTGGTCGGCAGTGGTGACCATGATGGCGGGATAGTGTACATTCTCACCGCTTTGGATGGTGTGCAGCGGCGAGTAGGCATACAAAGCCTTGAACATGGCTTCGTCGTCCTCGCTGGTGCCGTAGTCGCTAGCCCAGTTCCAGCCGATGGTGAAGAGGTGGTAACGCAGCATGTCCATCACGCCGACTTGCGGTACGGCCACGCCAAAGAGGTCAGGACGCTGGTTGACGACGGCACCGACGAGCAGACCACCGTTCGAGCCACCGTTCAATGCCAAGTACTTGGGTGAGGTGTATTTGTTATTGATAAGGTATTCCGCGCAGGCGATGCAGTCGTCGAAGACGTTCTGTTTCTGTAACTTAGTGCCAGCGATATGCCATTCCTCACCGTATTCATTACCGCCGCGCAGGTTCATCTGGGCGTAGATGCCACCATTCTCAATGAAGGGCAGACGCGAGGTGCTGAAGCCAGGGTTCAGTGTGATGTTGAAACCACCGTAACCATAAAGTAGGGTGGGGTTGGTGCCGTCCTTCTGCAAGCCCTTCTTGTAGGTCAGGAACATGGGTACTTGGGCGCCGTCCTTCGAGGTGACGAAGACTTGTTCTGTCTCGTAATCATCCGACTTGAAATCGATGGCAGGCGCACGGAACACGGTGGAGGTGTTGTCGTCGATGTTGTAGGTGTAAATCGTGGTCGGGAAAGTGAAAGAAGTGAAGGCATAGAACACTTCGGGTTCCTCGTAGCGGCTGCTGAAACCGACTGAACCGTAGGTGGGCAAGGCGATTTCGTGGAGTTGCTCGCCGTCCATAGTGTAAACGTAAGCGTGGTTGGCGGCGTCTTTGTCGTAGGTGACAATCATCTTGCCGTTGGCGAGGCTGATGCCAGCGATGACGTTTTCACCTTCGGGAATCACATCGACCCAGTTCTCCATTTGCGGGGTCTTGGCTGACACGCGGCAGATACGGCCCTTGGGGGCGTTATAGTTGGTGAAGATGTACAGCACATCGTCAATCACGTCTATGGGACCGTATTGATAGTCCATGTCATCGGCAATCTGCACAAACTTGCCATTCGGGTCTTGCATGTCTCTGATCCACAGGGTGCTGCCTGCGCCTTGACCGCTTTCGAAGAGGAACATGTAATGCTCATCCTCGGTGAGGTCAACTTGGTGGAAATAGCGTGGCTGGGCAGGGTTACTATAGAAGAGCTCATCTTGTTCCTGCGGCGTGCCGAGCTTGTGGTAATATATCTTGTGGTTCTCGTTCACATTGCTGAACTCCTTACCTTCCTCGGGGCGGTCGTAGGCGGCGTAGAAGAAGCCGTCCTTGTACCACGAGGCTCCCGTGAACTTGGCCCATTCAATGTGGTCGGGGAGGAGTTCGAGGGTGGCCATGTCCTTCACGTATATCTCAACCCAATCGGAGCCGCTGCGTTGGATGTAGTAGGCCATGTATTTGCCGTCGTTGGAGAAACTGATGCCGCCCAAGGAGACGGTGCCGTCGTCGGAGAGTTTGTTGGGGTCCAAGAGTACGGTAGGCTCACCGTCAAGCGTCTCTTGCATGTAGATGACGCTTTGGTTTTGGAGGCCGTCGTTCTTCGAATAGATGTAACGGCCGTGTTTCTTCGAAGGAGTGCTGTAGCGCTCATAATTGACGATTTCCGTCAGGCGGTCCTTGAGGGCACTACGGAAGGGGATGTGGCTCAGGTAGTCGTTGGTGACCTCTGTCTGCGCCTTGACCCATTTCGCGGTCTCGGCGGAGGTGTCGTTTTCGAGCCAACGGTACGGGTCGGCGACCTTCGTTCCGAAGTAGTCGTCAACGACGGTTTCGTCCATGCGTGTCTCGGGATAAGCCTTGACGGAATAGCGTTCAGCGGGCTGCGGTTGTTGGTTGCAGCCGAAAAGGGTAATCATGCTGCCCATAATCAATAAGGTGAGTTTTTTCATTATTTGTTGATTTAAAGATTTAATATTCAAAGATTTAAGATTCTATTTTTTGCTGGACTATTTTGTCGCTTTGCGTCACTGCGAGGGACGAAGCAACCCAGTTTCAGCAAACAAAAGTACGACAAATTTGAAAAGAAAATGTAAAAGTGGCGGCGAATTGATGTTTTTTGTAGTTTTGCGTCATAATTGAAATTGTATGTTATCTGAAAAAGACGCCATATTGAGTTCCATTCGTGCATTGGGTTCCAAGGTACTACCTGCGGGAGCACGGCTTATTTTGTTTGGTTCGCAGGCACGCAACGATGCAAGAGAGGATTCCGATTGGGACTTGCTTATCTTGCTTAACGATAGGCATTTACCAAACGACACTTTTGGAGCATACGCCTATCCATTTGTTGAATTAGGTTGGGAATATGGCACCTATTTTAGCCCGAAAATCTACACTTATGCGGAATGGGCCAGGCGAAAAGGCACACCGTTTTACGACAACATTAATAAAGAAGGAGTGGTATTATGCTGACCGATGAAGAAAGAAAAGCCTTGGTTTCCAATAAGGTAAGGCGTTCACGAGAGACATGGGCAGAAGCCAAAGGCATCATGGAGAGCCAGTATTGGTATGCCGCTGCTAATAGAATGTATTATGCCTGCTACTACATGGTTTCAGCTTTGCTTCTCAAAATCGGGCAGAGCAGCCACACACACGGTGGTACTATTGGTCTTTTTGGCCTGCATTTCATAAAACCCAAAATTGTTGCTTCCGAATTGGGAAAATTCTACAGCGAACTTTATGAATTACGGCAAACTGGAGATTATGACGATTGGAAAGTGGTTACAGAAGCTGATGTGATGCCTTTGGTTCCAACCGTTGAAGTCTTTCTTGACACTTTGGAACAGATTATTCGAGAGGATGAATATTTAGACTAATTTAACCTGTGAATTCCAACAGGTTTATTCAATCGGGTAAATGGAATTCAGTTGTTGCAAATTTTGCAATAACTACTGTTGATGTGGAAGTGGTATTTCCCAAAATGTAAATAACTGAGAATAGTGACTATTGTAAAAATTGCAACCGTCATCACATCTTATCCATCTCCGAATCATCCTCAATCCGTAGATTCTCGATGATGAACTTCTGTCGCTCCATGGTGTTCTTGCCCATGTAGTATTCCAGCAATTCTTTGATGCCGAAGTCGTAACGAAGAATGACTGGTTCAAGGCGCATATTGGGACCGATGAAGCCACGGAACTCGTCGGGGGAGATTTCGCCTAAGCCTTTGAATCGGGTAATCTCGGCCTGCTTGCCACATTTCTCCTTGGCGGTGATGCGTTCCTCATCGCTGTAGCAGTAGTAGGTCTCCTTTTTGTTACGCACACGGAATAGTGGTGTCTGCAAGATGTAGACATGTCCGTTGCGTACGAGGTCGGGGTAGAACTGCAGGAAGAAGGTGAGCATCAGCAGGCGGATGTGCATGCCGTCGACATCAGCATCAGTGGCAATCACAATGTTGTTGTAGCGCAGGTTCTCAATGTCCTCGTCGATGTTCAAAGCGGCTTGCAAGAGGTTGAATTCCTCGTTCTCGTAACACACCTTTTTGGTCATCCCCAAGCAGTTGAGCGGCTTACCACGCAGGCTGAACACGGCCTGGGTCTGCACATCACGGCTCTTGGTGATGCTTCCCGATGCGGAGTCGCCCTCGGTGATGAAGATGGTGCTTTCGAGGCGTTTTTCATGGTTGGTGTTGAGGTGGATGCGACAATCGCGGAGCTTGCGGTTGTTCAGGCTGACTTTTTTCGCGCTTTCGCGTGCGGCCTTCTTGATGCCAGCAATCTCTTTGCGTTCCTTCTCGTTGGCTTGGATCTTTGCTTGTAAAACACTGACCGTCTCAGGGTTCTTGTGCAGGTAGTTGTCCAAATGCCGTTTCAGGATGTCGAAAACGTATGTCTTCAAGAAGGGGCTGTCGTTAGTGCCATCGGGGTTGTTGGGCGCGAGGTGGGTGGAGCCGAGTTTGGTCTTGGTTTGTGCTTCGAAGACAGGCTCTTGTATACGAACACATAAGGCGCAAACCAAGCCTTGTCGGATGTCGGCTGGCTCGTATTCCTTTTGGTAGAACTCGCGCACCACACGAGCGTAGCCTTCGCGGAAGGCCGACTGGTGTGTGCCACCTTCGGTGGTGTGTTGTCCGTTGACAAAAGAATAAAAATAGTCGCTCGACTGACCGTTTACATGGGTGAAAGCGGCCTCGAAATCACCGTCCTTGATATGGATGATGGGGTAGAGGCCTTCACCTTCCATGTTGTTCTGCAAAAGGTCTAAAAGGCCGTTCTTGGAATAGTAGCGTTTGTCGTTGTAAATCAGGCTTAAACCTCGATTGAGGTAAGCGTAATTCCAAATGCGCTTCTCAATGTATTCATCAACGTAATGGTAGTTGCCGAAAAGAGCGGAATCGGGGATGAACTCTGTTATAGTGCCAGTGTCGCCATCAGAAGGAATAATGCCCGAATCATTCACTAATTTGCCTTGTGCAAACTCCACGATGCGTGTCTTGCCTTCGCGGATGGCCTGTACCTTGAAATAAGACGAAAGTGCGTTGACAGCCTTGGTACCCACGCCGTTCAAGCCGACGGACTTCTGGAACACCTTGCTGTCGTATTTTGCGCCTGTATTGAGTTGCGAGACGGCTTCTTTCAGCTTGCCCAACGGGATGCCACGGCCATAGTCGCGGATGCTAACCTTCTTTTCCGCTTTATTGACGGTCACCTCGATTTTTTTGCCGAAGCCCGAAGTGAATTCGTCGATGGAGTTGTCAATCACCTCTTTGATAAGCACATAGATGCCGTCGTCTTGCGAGGCACCGTCGCCCAATTTGCCAATATACATGCCGGGACGGCGACGGATGTGCTCCATGTCCTCAAGGTGCACAATGCTGTCGTCGTTATAGTTTTCAGTGGTTGGAATGGGGTCTTCGCTTTGAGTGAAGATGTCGTCTTCGTTGATTTCGCTCATATAAAATGATTTTGCGCAAAATTACGAAAAAACTCGCAAATACTCTTCTTCTATTTGCTATTTATCTTTTAACACGAATTGTCATGAATATGTCACGAATTATCACGAATTATTTTTGAAAATTCATGCTTAATTCATGACCATTCATGTAAATAATCAAATTTGCTTTTTTACTATTCTATTCCATTCAGTTTTCACCCATTCCCAATCCTCGTGATTAGGAATTAGTTGTATCAATCGGCTTCCTGTTTGTTTGTGGAAGACAATCCATTGATATATAAACAAAGCTGTATAGGTCAGCGTCGTGGTGATGGCCGCACCGCGGATACCTAACCAAGGAATCAAGATAAAAGCTGAAACCAAAGTGACTGAAAGCCCGATGAGTGAGGCATAAAGATTGTATTTCGGCTTGCCTGTACCGGAGAAATAGTTGGCCAAAATGGTGTGTGCGGACAAGAGCAGGATACCGGGAGCCATCAGTAGAATGACGGAATGGATGTCGGCAAATTCGCCCGATAACAGCCATTCAAAAAAGGTGGTCGGAAGCAGGCAAATCACCAACAAGGCAGTGAAGGTCAACAGGACAGAGAGTTTCATGAAACGTAAGGTGAGTTGCGAGGCACGTTGGGCCTTCTCCGTGTTGCTCAGTGCGGAAAACTCCACCAAACCAATGCTTTGCCCTACGATGTTCACGCCCTCAGTAACCTGTGTACCAGAGGCATACACACCGAGTGACCTTTCGTCGCAATGCGTTTTCAACAGATAGATGCTCAAGCGTTTGTTCAACGTACTGACCAAGGTTGAAAGCTGCATGAACGCTCCATAATGGAACAATTCTTTGAAAGTGTCTCTGAGAGGTTCTTTCTGTTCGCGTTTGAGATGCGGGAAAAGAAGTATCCAGCCGATGAGGGTCGCCAACGAATAGCCGCAAAGTTGGGAATAGAGTAGAGCTTTGGCCGTCCTCAGGTTCATGGCGAAAATCAGCACGGCCATCATCGTGACCTGTGTCAGTATCTGTGTGAGAAACAGCCAGTTGTAGGTGGCTACTCGTTCTTTCCCAAGGAAATGGTTGAGGTTGAACTCGTGCAGACTATAGATGAAAGTCATCAGCAGAACGAGCCAAGCATAGCCTTCGGGAATGATGGTGTGATAAAAGTTAGGGAAGAAATGTAAGATATTGAATAACAGGAGGTAAATCAGCATCACAAAGGCAATCCAGCCGTATGAAATCTTCATCAGGGTAGTGAGTTTCTTGCGAGGCGTGAAATACACCAAACCGCTGCCGGCGATGAGTTCGATGCCTATTAATAAAAAGGTGATGTCGGTCTGGGCGATGAAAGCCTTGCCCCATTCAGCGGCACCGAGGCATCTCGTACCCATAATGAGGGTGGCCAACTGTGTCATCACGTTGACCACCCTTGTCGCTCCTGTTCCAAGTATCTTCTTGAACATCAGCCTACTTGGATATCCTTATTGACATTCTTCGATCCCGCGAGGGCGTAGAAGAGGATGTAGGCCAAACCAACCACGATGACCCAATAGCTGGGGAGGTAACCAGTGCCACCGAGACCATCGACAATGGCATTCTGAAGCAGAGGCAGGATGCCGCCGCCGCAAACCAAAGCCATGAAGATGCCGGAAGCCTTTTCGGTGTATTTACCCAGTCCCTCAACAGCAAGGTTGAAGATGCCGCCCCACATTACCGAGGTGCAGAGACCGATGCAGACCAAGAAAGCCGCATTGAGTGGGATATTCACCATGCCAAAGCCGTGTGCGCCATTGAAAGCGGGGAACTTGACCATCGTGGAAGGACCAAACATGGCCAATAAGGTCAATATGATGCCTATGCACGACACCACGCTAAGCATGGACTTCGCCGAGACTTTGCTACCAATGATGCCGCCAATCAAACGACCGATAAGCATGAGGAACCAATACGTGGCAGCCACAGAGCCAGCTACAGCTTCGGCATTGACACCACTGCCCAGCACATTGAGTTCGGGGTTTTGCAGCCATTTGTTCAACACGTTCGGGACACCAACTTCAACGCCAACATAAATGAAGATGGCGATGGCACCGAGCACGAAGTGACGGAAAGCCATGGGGCCTTTGCCTGTTTCCGACTTCACTGAAGCCACCTTTTGTTGCTCGTTTTCAGGAATATCGGTCAGCAGGATGACGACGAACGCAAAGGCGAAGATACCTAATGCCGTGTACATCAGCGGGAAGACATCACTGATTTTGGCATCCATGATGCTGGGGATGAGCAAACCTGTGATGATGATGACCGCCGTGCCGCAGAGGGAATTGAAGGAACCACCAATCTGGATGAGCTGGTTGCCTTTGTTGCCGCCACCGCCCAAACGGTTCAGCATGGGGTTGACGACCGTATTGAGCAGACACATGCTGAAACCAGCGATGAAGGCGCCAATCAAGTAGATGAAAAAGCTCTCGGCCACACCCGAAAGCGTCTGGATGCCGACACCGATAAAGCCGACGCCAATGGCAATAAGGGCCGTGGTCTTGTAACCTTTCTTTTGCAGCAGGTTACCGGCAGGAATGCCCATCACCGCGTAGGCGATGAAATTGGCAAAAACGCCAAGGGTACCTTGCCAGTTGGGAATGTTGAATTGGTTTTTCAGAATGTCACCCATCGGTGAGGCCAAATTGGTCACGAAGGAGATCATACCGAAGAGCAGAAACATCACGAGAATCGGAATCGTGTAGTTCTGTTTTTTAGCGGTTGTTTCCATAGATATTTAAGATTTAAGGATTTAAGATTCAAAGATTTAAAAATTATAGAATCATGAACTTGAAGATGATTGTTTCGTTGTACTCTTCTCCTGAGCGCAGGAAGGTGTTGGGGAAGTTAGGCTTGTTGGGCGAGTCGGGGAGGGCTTGACATTCCAATGCTACGCCGGAATAGTCCTCGTAGATGTGACCGTTTTTGCCTTTCGGACAACCTGAAAGCCAATTGCCGGTGTATACCTGCACGCCAGGCTGCGTAGTGTAGATTTTCACCATGCGGCCTGTGCCTTCGTGCGAGAGTTCGGCAGCGAGGCAGAGTTTGTCTTTGGCAATGCCGTCGATAACCCAGCAACTGTCGTAACCTTTGCCGTTAATCAGGTCAGGATAAGGCTCTTTGATGTCGCGGCCTATGAGTTTGGCTTGGGTGAAATCCATCGGAGTGTCAGCCACCTGCCTCATTTCTCCCGTGGTAATCAGTTCGTTGGTGGCAGGCAGAAAACGCGAGGCGTTCAGTCGCAGTTTGTGGTCGAGGATGTCGCCATTGCCTTCGCCTTTCAGATTAAAATAGGTGTGGTTGGTCAGGTTGACGATGGTGGTTCCCGATGAATAGGCGCAGAGGCGGATGTTCAGCTCGTTCTCGTCATTGAGGGTGTAGTACACCTTCGACACCAACTCAGCGGGATAACCCGCCTCGCCATCAGCACTGAGATAAGTGAACACCACATTCTCTCCGTTGATACGACTGGCCCATTTCTGGTTGGCGAAACCGATGCTGCCGCCGTGGAGGTGATGCTTGCCGTCGTTGGTGTTCAACTCCAATTGATACTCCACATCATCAATCTTGAAACGGCCGTTGGCGATGCGGTTGGCGAAACGTCCGGGAGTCTTGCCCGCGCATGGACCATCGCTGTAGTAATCCCACGGATGTGGATAACCCAGGGCGATGTCTTCCATGTGTCCATAACGGTCGGGTGTAAGGATGCTCACGATACCCGCACCAATATCGCTCAACTGCACCTTGATACCATTGGCGTTGGTCAGGGTGTAGAGTTTAATATCCTTGTTGTCAGGGGTTTTGCCCCAAATTTTTACTTCAATGTTCATATAGGTCCTTTTAAAACGGGACGGGCCTTCGACAGGTTCAGGCACCTTCAACCTCTGTAAAAGCTAAGGTCCCTGAGCTTGTCGAAGGGCCGACTTTACCAAAGATTTTGTGGATAAACGCCTTTCTCGATCAACTCACGGATTTTCCGCATCACTTCAGGTTTGTCTTCCTTGTAGGTGACACCAAACCACGAGGCGTTGCTTGACAGCACCTTCAGTTTGGCTGTGCCGTCGTTGATGCTCTGGTTGACCATCAGCGGGATGAAGAACTCGGCCTTGATGTTGGTCTGGGCAGGACCTTTCAGGAACTCGACAAAGCCCTTCTCAGAATATTCGAAGAAGTCAGGGGTGAAGCCGAAGAAGTTCATCGAGACCAAGGAATCCATGTCAAGCGGATGGCTGCCAGTTTCGTCGGTGTAGGCCGCGCCACCATCTTCAGTATGACCAATGGCCGTGCGTTCTACGATGGTTTGCAGATTGCCTTCTGCATCAGCGGTGCAAATGCCGCGACTCACCGTGCCGAAGTCCGACATGGTGTTGCGCAACTTGTAGGCCACCATGCTGTAAGCACCTTTCTTGCCTTCACATTCCATAAGGTAGTTGGCCAAAACCTCGTAGGCTTCCTTGCCATAGAAATCGTCAGCGTTGATGGCGGCAAAAGGCTCGTGGATCACGTCCTTGGCCATCAGTACGGCGTGGCAGGTGCCCCAAGGTTTGACGCGTCCTTCGGGGACGCTGAAGCCTTCCGGAAGCTTGTCAAGTGACTGATACACATACTCTACTGGAATGCCGAATTTCTCCGTGTTGTTGACTTTCTTGAAAGCCTCGGCAAAGTCCTCACGGATGACGAAGACCACTTTGCCAAAGCCGGCACGTTTGGCGTCATAAATGGAATAATCAAGGATGGCTTCATTGTTCGGGCCGACGCCGTCCATTTGTTTCAGGGCTCCGTAACGAGAGCCCATACCTGCTGCTAAAACTAATAATGTTGGTTTCATTATGTTGAATTGTTTAATTTTAATTGTTGAATCGTTTGTTTGTAGGGACGCGATTCATCGCGTCTCCGAATGGTTGTCGTTTAGTTGAGACGCGATGAATCGCGTCTCTACAGGGTTGATTATAACCTTCTTGCGCCATCAGATATGACCACATCGTAAACCTTCGGTTCATGTCCGAATCTGGAGTTGAATTTCTCCTTCGCCGTGGCGATGAAGGCATCATAAAGACTTTCCTTTACCAGATTGATAGTGCAGCCTCCAAAGCCGCCGCCCATCACGCGTGAGCCGGTCACGCCGCATTCCTTGGCAATGTCGTTGAGGTAGTCCAGTTCCTCGCAGCTCACCTCGTAGAGCTTGCTCATGCCGTAGTGCGTGCCGTACATGCGGTCGCCAACGGTCTCGTAATCACCTCTTTCCAAGGCATCACAGACATCGAGGACGCGCTGCTTCTCACCGATGACATATTCCGCTCGCATGTAGTCTTCAGCGGAAATCTCAACGTCTATTTCATTGAGCATAGCCATGGTGGCGTCGCTCAAATACTTCACCTCGGGATGTTTTTTTGCGATATGGGCGCAAGCGTTCTCGCACGACTCACGACGACGGTTGTAGGCCGACGAAGCCAACTCGTGTTTCACGACAGTATCAAGCAAAACAACCTTGTAGCCCTGCGGGTTAAAGGGGAAATACTCAAACTCCATCGTGGCGCAGTTGAGGCGCATGAGATGACCGGCCTTGCCAAATAGGGAAGCAAACTGGTCCATGATGCCACATTTCACGCCGACATAGTTGTGCTCTGTGGCCTGACCAATACGCGCCAATTCGAACTTGTCGATGTTCAGGTTCAGCAACTCATTAAGGGCAAAGGCGAAAGTGCTCTCCAAGGCTGCCGACGACGACATGCCTGCGCCAATCGGCACGTTGCCGTAAAACACTGTGTCGAAGCCCTCAAGCTTGTAGCCACGCTTTTGGATTTCGCGGCACACACCGAAAATATAGTTGGCCCAGTGTATGTTGGGGCAGTCTTCTTCGTTCAGCCCAAATTCGCGATAGTCTTCTTTATCAATGGAATAGGCACGAACCTTGTCGGTCCCGTTAAGACGGATGCAGGCATAGATGCCTTTGTCGATGGCACCAGGAAAGACGTAGCCGCCATTGTAGTCGGTGTGCTCGCCGATGAGGTTGATACGTCCCGGAGATGTGTAGATAACGCCCTCGTTTTCAAAGCGTTGCTTAAAGATGCTTTTTAATTCTTCTGTGTTCATAGTGTTGTTTCAATTTGGGCGCAAGTTAGGAAAAAATCTCGATACCCAATACAATGATTGATAATTTTATATTTTTGCAAAATTAAACTTTCAGATTTCTAACAAATATATCTATTGACGATGAAAAAGACTATTGTTTTCCTGTTTGCAATCGCATTTTCGCTGCTTTCGAGAGCGCAAAACATCAATTTTGAGCAGTATTTCCTTGATGAAGGGTCGTTGCGCATGGATGTTTTCCAATGCGGCATGTCCGACAGCTCGCACTATGTGTTTGAGCGTTTCATTATCGAGCCGCATTTCGGTGGCTCCAAGGTCAATCTGATAGATCCTTTTAATTTCGGGACAAACCGAGTGAAAGTGATTGATGCGCAGACAAATACGCTCATTTATTCAAGAGGTTATAACACCTTGTTCCGTGAATGGCAAACCACCGACGAAGCCAGAGTGATGGAACGTTGTTATGAAGAATCCGTGAGCGTTCCGTTGCCACGCAATGAGGCCTATATCGTTCTCGAAATCAGGAATTTCGATGGCGAGTTTGAAGAAGTTTTCTCAAAACTTTACGAGCCTAATGAAATGTTCAACAGCACCGAGCAACGCTATGTGTTTCCTGTTCAAGATATTATGGTTAATGGCACGCCCGAAAGCAAGGTGGACATCGTGATTCTGCCCGAAGGCTATACCGCTGATGAAATGTCGCAATTCCTGCAAGATTGCCAGAATTTGGCCAATGTGTTTGCACAGGCGGAGCCGTTTGCAAGCCATATCAACGACTTCAATTTCCGCGCCGTGCTTGCCCCTTCGGAGGAGAGTGGCGTTGACATTCCAGCCTCTCACACCTGGGTACGCACCATCCTCAATTCGCATTTCTACACCTTTTATATTGACCGCTATTGTACCACCCGCGATTACTTCTCGGTGAAAGATGTGGCGGCCAATGCGCCTTACGACCAAATCTACATTTTGGTGAACAGCGATGTTTATGGCGGCGGTGGATTCTACAATTTCTATTCGATGAGCACGGCGGGCAATATGTCGGCTTCCAGTGTGATTGTTCATGAGTTTGGACATGCTTTTGCGGGTTTGGGTGATGAGTACGAAGAGCCTGACAATTCTATGGGCTTGCTATATAACCTGAATGTGGAGCCTTGGGAACCCAATCTGACCACTTTGGTGGATTTTGACTCGAAATGGGCCGACCTTGTAGCACCTGACACACCAATTCCCACACCCAACACCAATCAGTATAACAATACGGTAGG
>JAEEQP010000023.1 GCA_016285355.1 Bacteroidales bacterium | reverse complement strand
GGATGAGGATGACATTGGGGCACACCTTCAGGATGGCCTCTTCGCACTCTTGGAAACGGCCACGGTCTTGGGTGGGCGTGCCGTCGTCCCAGCGGACGTGCAGGTGCACGATGGCAGCACCGGCGTCGACGGCCGACTTGGCCTCGCGCACGATTTCCTCAACGGTATAAGGCACATTGGGATTCTGTTCCTTGGTGACTTCTGCGCCGCAGATGGCGGCAGTGATGATCAGTTTATCCATTTCGTTGATTTCAGATTTATATTTCAAGATTTCAGCTATGGCAACTGGCTCTTGGCTGCTGGCTACTGGCAGCTTTTACAGGAGGAAAGCCTTTCCTTTTACATAAAGCTGCCAGAAGCCAGAGGCCAGAAGCCAGAGGCGCTCTTACTTTTTACGTTGGCAGTCTTTCGGTGTCACGCAAGTACCCGAAGCGCGGCAAACGAGGATGGGCTCATCCAGTTCGTCAGCGGCTGAGGGAGAAATGTCGGGGCGGGCGACGGCCACCTTGCGGGCCTCAAACATCATGTGGCGAGAGGTGTTGCCTTCGCGGTCGATCCAGCCTTCGGCTTCGATGAAGTCGCCGGCATAGACAGGGGCCTTGAATTCAATCATGTCGTATGCGCAGAAGAGGCCTTCGTCGCCGTCGCGCATAATCAAAAGTTCGGTAGCCACGTCACCGAAGAGGTGAACCATGTGGGCGCCGTCAACCAAATTGCCACCGTAGTGGGCATCCTTTGCGCTCATGCGCAGTCTGATCTTTGTTCTGTATTCCATTGTTGTTGAATTGTTTATCGTTGAATTGTTGAATTGTTTGTTGACTGAGGACATAGGACTTAAGACGTGGGACATTATGAAGTGGATTAGGTCCTTGAGCCTGTCGAAGGGCCGACTTTAGTAGTCCTTCGTCCTTTGTCTTCCGTCCCTTAGTCTCGTGTCATTTCTCTACATAAATTCCATCGACATAAATACCCGAAGCGTGCACACATTCAGGCTTGATCTCGCCGACCTTCACCAGCTTTTCGGCCTCGACGACGACATAGTCGGCGGCGGTAGCCATCAGCGGGTTGAAGTTGTTGGTCGTTCCAAGGAACACCATGTTGCCGAATTCATCGACGATGTTGGCGCGCAGAAAGGCGATGTCGGCCTTCAGGGGTTTCTCAAGGAGGTAGTCCTTACCATCGACGTTTACAATCTGCTTGCCGTCGGCCATGATGGTGCCAAGACCCGTGGGCGTCAGCACGCCACCGAGACCTGCACCGTAGGCGCGGATGCGCTCTGCGAGGGTGCCTTGGGGAACGTATTCCACGATGAGGGTACCTTCGTTCTTCTGGATGGCGGTCTGCTTGTTGGTGCCGGTGTGCGACACAATGGCTTTCTTCACCTGGTGGTTGCTGACCAGTTTGCCGTGGGCCACTTCGTCGTAGGCCGTGTCGTTGGCAATGATAGTGAGGTCCTTAACGCCTTTTGCAACAATAGCGTCAATGATTTGCGTGGCGCTTCCAACACCGAGGAAACCGCCGAACATGATCGTCATGCCGTCATGAACCTTCTCGACGGCCTGCTCTAATGTAATCTGCTTGTTCATAATGTGTTATGTTTTGAAATTTAACTTTGATGATTCTTATAAAGCGTGCAAATTTACTGCGTTTCCGCGCACTTTCCAAATAATTAATTATTTATTTTTTAAAGAGGTATATAACCTTAATAGTTACAGCGGATTGCACGAAAAAAAAACGTCGCCGATAATTCAGCGACTTTTCCAATCCATTTTGTTCCTTTGTGAATTATTGAACTCACCAAGAAATCAATCACTTTTTCACAATTGTAAAACTCTTATCATCCACAGAATCAATAGTATATCCAGAATTCAAGGAGATTTTCGCATCACAATGGTTTTCGGAATAAGGTACGATGAATCGCGACCAATCATTGGCTCTAATGATGCCGTTTTTAACGTCGATGGTGCCAAAATCACCTTTTAATTGCATGGTCTTGTAGATGACTCCAATGCTGTCGTATGCAACCAAACGCTCATTCGGGTCGAAGCCAAAATTGACATTGTTATTGGGAATTACCAGCCATTTGGATTCTGAAAAAACAGCTCTCAATGCAGCATCTTCTTTGTCACGCGCTTCGAGGCGGATTCTTTCTTCGTCAAGATATTCTTTTACATTGTAACATTCTGATATTCTTTCTATTTCAGTATCATCAACCGTGTCTGGAACTATAGTCACCGTTGAGATTACATCGGGGATGGTCTGGCCTGAACAAATACTTTTTCTCCATTCAGGAGCCAAATCATCCAATAGAAGTCCGTAAGCGGGTCCGGAAAGATAAGCGAATGAGTTACTAAAGCCGGTGTTATCCATTCCTTTCATGATGGCAGCAGCAACCAAACCTTTCCTAATTGCCTCATTATCATTGTCCAAAGGCAGAAGTTTGAAAGCCGTATATTCCGCCATGCCTTCGTGGCATTCGAATTGGTTCTCATTTCCATTGGGGAACATGGTTTGGCGCATTTTACGTACCGTCATGGCATCGCGCAAACCCTCTGAAAGGTCTTTGGAATCGTCTTGCAGCAATGTCTTCAAAATGCTCAACTCGAGTTTCAGCAACAGTTCACCCTCCGCTTCATCAAGATGCTGATTGAAAGACCCGCAAGCGGGCAAACCGATTTTCTCTTGAATGCGATGCCAACTCTCATGAATCAAAAGATGCGTATTGGTCAGCAAATCTCGGTCGCCATCCCATATCACACAAGTCCAAATTTCACCGCAATAATTTATTGCTGTATTGGCAATTATGATGTCCTCTGGAAGTTGCCCGAAAAACAAGTTCCCTTTTTGCTCAAATGAATTCTCCTTGTTTTGCTGATTGGCAACGAGATTCCGCGTTTGCACATCAACAAACATCGTCGGACCATATAATGCTTTGCCCCACAATTTGCCGTTGTCCGAATCGGAAACCTTTTTCAAGTTCTCAAAACACGGAGCGGCTTTTTCCATTGGTTTGGAATTGGATTGTGAGCAAGAAATACTTGAAACGCAGAGAATAAGCACTAAAACTAAACTATAAAAACTCTTTTTCATATCGGATAATGTTTGTATGATTTATGGTAATACGGAGAAAAAGCGAAAAAGTTACATTAAATGCAAAAAAAGTTGCTATTGGTGAATTTTTGCCACAAATCACTGCCACAGTGGTTCCTGCCGCCAGCCTTTCGGAAAACCCATGGCGGCGACATCTACTGTCGGATATTTCTGCAACAATGACTTGAAGTCGGTTACAAAAGTACTTTTCGGGTCGATAGCATTGATCAGATAAACAATGCAGCAAAGTTGAGGATAAATCTTGTCGGGAGGAAATGAAAAGTCCGTCAGCCAGTTATGCCCTGCCAATGTCTTTGGCATCTGCGGTTTTAGTGCAAAGCGGCGGTTCCATATGCGAGAATGATGGGCGCAAAAGTTCCGAAGCGATGTCAAACTCTCCATCCAACTAATCAGAAACTCATGTTGTGGCAAATTAAAATCCTCGGCCACGGCTTTCTTGTCGACTTTTTCAGCGAAATTTCCATAGAGCTTCGATAGTGTTCCAAACGATACCGTTTCCAGCGTTTTCCATGCAGGCGGAAAGGTCGGCTTGTTGTAGCGTTCGAAATGCTCTTGTATAAACTCCTCTTTGCTTCGGCGTAGTTCGCGGTCAACGCTACTTAAATGCTCGGCGAAAAGATGGCCATCTGTGGCCAAGTCCACTTTCGTAAACCAAAATGGCGTATGATTACGTGAGAAATGATGGTTAATGCGGGTCCGCAAAGCAATCTCTATCTGTCGTGTAGCCGCGAACACCATATCGCGTAATGCCGTATCGAAGTCATAAAGAGCTAACACCTGTTCCAATGTAGTACCTTGGCGGAATTCATGTGTTTGCTTATCGGATTCCATAGGTCGGAAATAACAGGCCAATCGAAAATAACTGATGACTGACAAGGATTTGAGAGCCTTTTGTTCATCGGCGACGACAAGCCCGCGTTGTTTCAGCATAGCAAGCAAATCAGGCGTATCGAGAGCAAGTTTATTATATTGTTCCATAAGCGCATATACAAAAAAAGTCTCACCCTGGTACGCTGCCTTTCAGCTCGCGTGGTGAGAATGGTCGATGCAAAAATACGAACTTTTTCCATACCCACAAGCATTTTGAAGAAAAAAAGTCGCCGAAGTATCTGCGACTCTTTCGATTCTTCATTCCGTTCCGGTCAGTTGTTCATGAAAGCAACTTGACCCATCAGCCCAGTGTTCATCGACTCGTAGGCGGCGGCGTAGTCGAACAGGTAGCGCAATACGTTGCGGCTGGGTTGCTGTTGCTCGCTCTCCCTACGGAAAACCTCCTTGATTTGTGATACCAACACTGCGTCTTCAACGGATGAAGGGTAAGAGGTGTAGCTATTTGTCATAGGCGTTTGTTAGGTTAGACTTTACCTTACAAACGCTGCCTCCTCAAGTTTATTATTTGGGGCGAAAACTTTTTTTTTAAAAAAGTCTCGCGTCCCGCGTCCCACAGTCCCGCGTCCGTTAATAGGTAAGCGTCATATTGTTGGCCACCATCATCTTGCGCAAGTTGATCAAGGCGTAGCGCATGCGGCCCAGTGCAGTGTTGATGCTCACGTTGGTGATGTCGGCGATGTCCTTGAAGCTCATGTCGTCGAAGATGCGCATGCGGAGCACCTCGCGCTGCTCGTCGGGCAGGAAGGCGATCATCCTGTGGAGGTCGGAGTGCACCTGGTCCACGATCATGCCCTGCTCCACCGAGGCGTCGGTAATCGGCACGTTGTCGATGTAGTTGTAGTCCTCGCTCGACGACTCCACCGTGGGAATGCGGTTCTCCTTGCGGAAGTGGTCGATGACGAGGTTGTGCGCGATGCGCATGGCGAACTGCACGAAACGGCCGTCGTCCTTGTAGGCCTTCGACTTGACGGTCTGGATGACCTTGACGAAGGTGTCCTGAAAGACATCGTCAGCCAACTGCTTGTCTTTCACAAGCGTGAGTATGTAGGAATAAACTTGTTTCTGGTATCTACCAATCAATAATTCAAAACTGTGAACATCACCGTCCTGGTAGTGTTCAATCAGTTCTTTGTCGCTTTTCACTATGTTGGACATCTGGTCCCCCTTTCTTTGTGCACTCAACGTAAGTGCTTGTTAATAAAGGGTATAAATCCTTCGATAGCGTCTCTCCTATTGATTGGTTAGTGAATAATTACACTGCAAAGATACGGCTTTTTTTGAAAATGCAAGAAAAAAATGAGATTTTTTTCAGGGCAAACGCATCATATTTGTAATAATTGCATCATATAGCTCCAATTCCATGCAGCCTCGAATCGTTTGTTTACGCGGCTGAGCTTGGAGTTGTCCTTTTTGAGGATATTTAGTGCGAACTTCCTGACGAGTGAGATGTTTTGTGCGGCCATTTTGCTCCGCTTGCAATGCTGTTCTTCGCGGAAGGTCATGTCGAGCGTCCAGTGGAACTTGTTCTCGACCTCCCAATGATTACGGATGTAGATGTTGAAGCGGCTGTCTGTCGGCAAGCTGCTGATATAGTAGCGCACCTCGCTGGTCCCCTTACCGCCGATGCGGCGTGTCGCCTTGACTCTGACGACGGATTTCAGCTCACGAGCGGTCGAAAAATGAAAGGAATCAAACTCTGATGTGGTAGCGTCAAGTGAAGCTTTCGACATCATCGCCGCTGAAGTAAACGTCCAGAGCCGTGACCCAGTCGTTCACCTCGGTACGGAAACAGAACTTGGCCATATCGTACACAACTGCACTGGGGAACAGAAGGGCTTGCGCGAGTCTCCGCATCCCGTCGATGACAGTACCGTATATCCTAAAGCCCTTGGATTTAAGCCGTCTCACACCCTCGACATAGTCCGCTATCGTCTCGTGGATTACATACTTCCGCCGTAGGATTTTTTACCATATCATGATATTCTCCGCAATGATAAGTGCTTTCTGGCAATCCAGAAAATTTCACTAACAAAATGTCTATTAGTCCAAAAAATGCAAGAGCTTATTGGGAGAAATATGGTACCCCAGAAAAGTCCTTTCATCTAATTAGATTGTAGCTATAACAAGAGCTATTTTACATTTCATCTTTCATTTTCTCAATCATCCGCCGTTCTTTCTTGGTCGGTCTACCTGCGCCTCTATCGCGCCACTCGGCCTTGTAGGCACGCATGAACTCAATGCGCTCGTATTCCTCCTTGGGCGTGAGGTCGGTGTAGACTTCGGGCACTTGCTTGGGTGAGACGCGGTTTTTAACCACGGTTTTCACTTCCACCACTTTGTGGAGTTGCTCGATTTGCACTTGGATGACATCGCCTACCTTCACCTCGCGAGAAGGCTTGACTGGGTTGTCGTCAATCTTCACTTTGCCACCTTTGATGGCATCAGCAGCCAGGCTACGTGTCTTGAACAGACGCGCCGCCCACAGCCATTTATCCATTCGGACGATGTTTTCTTCGGTATCCATTTTTTTTGACTTGAGACGCGAGACTTCGAGACGCGGGACGATGGTCTTGTGTCCCGTGTCCCGCAGTCCCTTGTCAAATTGTTACTTCTCCTTGAAAATCAACTGAATCGGCACGCCGTTGAAGTCCCAAGTCTCACGAATCTTGTTCTCCAGGAAGCGTTTGTAGTTCTCCTTCACATCCTTCGGCAGGTTGCAGAAGAAGATGAACTGGGGTGAGATGCTCTTCAGTTGGGTGATGTACTTGATGCGCAGGAAACGTCCACGCGAGGCCGTCGGCAACGGCACGGAGTTGATGATTTCCAGCATCTTGTCGTTCAGCTCGCGTACAGGGATGCGGCGTTCACGGTTCTCGTAAACTTTGTGCGCGGTCTCCAGCACTTTATAGATACGTTGCTTGTTGATGGCTGAGGTGAAGATGATAGGATAGTCGGTGAAGGGTGCCGTTCTGGAACGAATCAGCTCTTCGTAAGCTTTGTGCGTATTGGAATCCTTTTCGACCAAATCCCATTTGTTAACGACCATCACTAAACCTTTCTTATTCTTTTCGATGAGGCGAAGGATATTCATGTCCTGAGCCTCAAAACCTTGTGTCGCGTCAAGCATGAGGATGGCAACGTCACTGTCTTCGATGGCGCGGATGGAACGAAGCACGCTATAAAATTCAATGTCTTCTTCCACCTTGCTCTTCTTACGTAGTCCAGCAGTGTCGACGAGCATGAACTCCATGCCGAAAGCGTTGTAGCGCGTGTAGTTGGCATCGCGGGTAGTACCTGCGATGTCGGTCACGATATGGCGGTCGGTGCCGAGGAAGGCATTGATTAAGGATGACTTGCCTACATTGGGTCTTCCCACCACGGTGAACTTCGGCAGGTCGGTATTGAAGTCAGTGGTGTCAGAAGGCAGGAGCTCGCAGATCTTGTCCAAAAGTTCGCCTGTGCCTGTGCCAGTCATGGCTGACATGGGGAAGGGCTCGTCCAAACCAAGGGAATAGAACTCGCTGGCTAACACTTCCTTGTTGGGCTCGTCTATCTTGTTGACGGCCAACAAGACAGGTTTTTTCTGTTGTCTTAATATAACCGCCACATCTTCATCCAAGACATGAAGACCTTCGCGACCGTCCACAATGAAGACGATGACATCAGCCTCGTCGATGGCCAAGTCCACCTGCTTGCGGATTTCTTCTTCAAAGATGTCGTCCGACCCCACTACATAACCGCCGGTGTCGATGACGGTGAATTCCTTACCATTCCAGTCGCTTTTGCCATAGTGCCTGTCGCGCGTCACGCCGCTCGTCTCTTCCACGATGGCCATGCGCTGCTTCAGCAGTCGGTTGAAAAGCGTTGATTTTCCCACATTGGGTCTCCCCACAATTGCTACAATGTTTGACATTTTTCTTTGAGTTTAAAATCGGCTGCAAAGGTACACAATTTTTGAATGCGGAATTAAGAATGATGAATGCGGAATGTCGCAATGCGACGCTGGGCATCAATAGGTATTTCATCCCTACATTGAGTGATGCAGGCTTCAGATAGTATGTCATCCCTGTGATAGGTGGTGTGGTGGCATGGGATCTATACTTTCTGAAGCCGTCATGTAAAGTCTTGACCTTTTGAACCGCCTCCTATAGATTCCTCTCCGTCGCACCTGCCCATGCTGGAATGACATAGGAGGCTTCGCACATTTCTACGCCTCGTACCCAAATCTTTTCAATTCAGCCTCATTATCTCTCCAGTCTTTGTCAACCTTCACGAAAAGTTCCAAAAAGATTTTCTTCCCAGTAAACTCCTCAATGTCAGTGCGGGCCTGCATTCCGAGCTTCTTGATGGCACTGCCGCCTTTACCGATGATGATGGCCTTTTGCGAGTCACGAGCCACATAGATGACGGAACGGATGTGGATCCGATGCTCAGTCTCCTCGTAGCTTTCCACCTCAACCTGCACGGAATACGGAATTTCCTGCTGGTAATTCAACAGAATCTTTTCTCGAATGATTTCCGTGATGAAGAAGCGCATGGAACGGTCTGTAAGTTCATCCTTCGGGAAATAGGGTGGACATTCCGGCAGCTTCTCCAAAATTTGTTTGAAGATAAACTCCACATTGGCACCATATTGCGCCGAAAGCGGAAACACGGTGGCGTTGGGCAAAGTCTCTCTCCAGAAACCAACAGCTTGTTCCACTTGTTCTTGCGTGCTGAGGTCAATCTTATTGATAAGTACAAAAACTGGAATATCGGTGGTTTTCAGCCGCTCCACAGTTTTTTCTTCAATCTTCTTGTCGGTGATGTCGACAACGAATAATATAAGGTCGGCATCGATGAGGGCCACATTGACGAACTGGTTCATCACCTCGTGCATCTTGTAGGCCGGGTCCTTGATAATGCCGGGCGTGTCGGAGAAGACGATTTGGAAGTCATCGCCGTTCACGATGCCGAGAATGCGGTGACGTGTTGTCTGCGCTTTCGAGGTGATGATGGAGATTTTCTCCCCAACCAATTGATTCATAAGGGTTGATTTACCCACGTTGGGGCGACCTATAATGTTGACATAGCCTGCTTTATGACTCATAGTGAAATTTTTTCTTCATTTTTTACCCTGCAAAGAAACAAAATTATTATCTTTGCAGCCGATTTCAGGGGCGAAATTTTTTCGTTGACCGAAATTTTGACACGATGCGGGGTAGAGCAGAGGCAGCTCGTCGGGCTCATAACCCGGAGGTCGGAGGTTCGAATCCTTCCCCCGCTACACATCAAAAACGGATGACCAAAAGGCCATCCGTTTTGTCGTATATAGTTAGATTAGACAACCCATTCAAAATCCTTCAAATATTCTGGTTTCTCAGGCGGTATCTTGAATCCTGATGACACATTTCTCGGAAGCATGAAATCCCTCGGGGTAAAAATCGGCAGGCTGACCGCACGTGAGATTGAAGAGTTCGGGAAGGAATTCTCCAAGTGGAGGGAGAACTGGGCACATACGCTCAACCGCAGCACCGTGAGCAAGCGTATGGGCAGGTCTCACCACACACACAAGCACCTGCGGTTTCTTATTTTTGTCCAGAAAAATCAACGAATATCCCTTTTCCTCTTACCTTCCCGACATCCACCAATGCCTCAACCGACACTCCATATTCTTCTTCACATTCCCCGCAAAGAGCCATGAATCAGCGAAATGGAGGTTGCCACGGGGAAACATGTCCTCAAAGGCTGGTATGAAGACCATTTCGGGGTCGAGGTCGAGACAAACAGTGGTGTGCTTGTAGAGATAGGTCTTTGTGGGACAAGGGACTATGAGCACGCTGTCGCGGGTTGCGTTGTATTTGGCCATGCCAAGTTGATATTCCGCTGAGATGATGTCGGTTGCAGCCGTCCAAGTCGTGGGATTGACGCCAACCACATCATAGCGCGACACCATGCCGATGGCCGTGGTATCCGTCACCGAATTGAAGATGACGAGTTTCCCGACTTCGGTACTATCGCTGGCAGGACAAAGTTGCGTTGGATATTGTGCCAATTCCTCAGCAGTAACTTGATAGCCAATGCAATAGGCCGTCACCATCAGTTTGCGCTGTTCCTCGGTCATACCGTTTTTCAGCAACTCAATGAGCATCTGCGAACCCTGACTGTGCCCAACGAGGAAAAACGGCCTACCACCGTTGCCATTCGCCATGTAATACTGAAACGCATCTTTCACATCCTGAGCGGCAAAGGCGGCATTACTTTGCAAAATGCTGTCGGGCTGGCTGTAGGACTCGAAAATCATCTGGCGATAATAAGGCACGTAGAAGTTGCAGTCGTCATACAGCATCATGTTGAAACGCTGATTGCCGTTGGCCTCTTCCCTCACCTCGGCCTGCGTGATGTCGGCGAACCACGAAGAACCGTTGTCTTCAAAGGAAATCGTGGAAACCGTCGGGTAGACATAAAAAATGTCGGCCTCGTGTGTCGTATCCCCGAAAGCATACCAATAAGTCATGTCGGCATAATCGATGGCGTTTGTCACTTCGCTCATTGTCGTTTCCTTTTCAGAACAGGCCGCAAACAAGAGCATCACGCCCAACAATAAACTACTTATCTTTTTCATTTTCAATTAATTTTATTAGGTTTTCCAAATCGAGGTTTTCGGCTTTCACGGTAATTTTAGCCTGTTCATAGAAAGGCAGACGAGCGGTGTAATGCTGATTCACAAATTCGGTCAGTTCCGCTTCGCTCTTTCCCTCGGCCAAAGGGCGTTTCCGCTTGGCATGGAGTAGCCGATCAATGACAGCCTTCTCGCTGATGCGCAAGAAAACGGTCAGGCCATGCTGGTTCATCCATTCCATATTGTCGAAATAGCAGGCCGTTCCTCCACCTGTCGAAACCACCACGTTTTCAAGGCTTTCCGTTTCCTTCAACACCTCGGATTCCAATTTGCGGTAGAGCGGTTCATCGTATTTGTTGAAGAAATCGCAGACAGAAATCTTGTATTTCTCTTCGAACAAATCATCGGTGTCGGCCACCTCCCAACCTAAACGCTGGGCGAGGCGACGCGCTGCGGTAGTCTTGCCCGCGCCCATGTAACCGACGATGTAGATTCTGTTCATATCTATTTCAACGTTTCAGTTTCCCCTTCGGGGAATGGAGAATGTTTGTTTTTTTATTGCGGCGGCCTGTAAATTTTTTAATTCGTAGGCTCTACCTGCCGCCGCGTGTTACTTTGTATTATAGCTCCATTCCCCGAAGGGGAAACTCTGCTATTCATTAGCAATCATTTTATATTGACACAATTGCAATTTGCCGTCGCCATCGCGCAGATGCATTCCATTACCCTGACAATACCGCCACATCTTGCATTTGGCACATTGGTCGGTCTTCATCCACTTGCGGTCGCGGTAGACTTGGAACTTGTTCTGCCATACGTCCCAAAAGCTGTCCTTGTAGATGTTGCCCTGATGATAGTCACTGCGGATGCTGAGACAGCCCGAAATGGAGCCGTCGGCTAATACCGAGGCAACATTGATGCCCGCGCTACACGAATAATAATGGTTGCGTACCTCGCCTTCATATTGGCCGAGGAAACCATCACAACCATAATCCGCACGGATTTTGCCCTGCAAGCGTGTCGTCTTGATAAACTCCATCATCTCCACAAACTGCTCGTTGGACAACCTCAAATCAGGGTCGTTGGCAGCGCGTCCCGAAGGAAACACCGTAAACAACCTCCAACGCTTGATGCCCAACGAAATCAGGAAATCACGAAACTCGGGCAAGTATTTGATGGTGCGTTGGTTGACGCAAGTAATAACATCCCATGTAAGACCTGGATGCTGCTTCATGGCTTCCACGGCACGCAACACGTTCTTGTAACTCATGGGATTGCCACGCATCCAATTGTGGTCGTCCTCGAAGCCATCGAAACTGACCGCCAACGACTTCAAGCCTGCCTTGACAAACTCATCAAGTTTCTCTGGTGAAAGCAACATACCATTGCACACCATGCCCCACACGAAACCGCGCTTGGTGATTTCCTCGCCGCAATGCGCCAAGTCGTTACGCATCGTTGGCTCTCCACCAGTAGTGATGACCATCACCTTGGCGGGGTCTTGGTGGGCACGCACCTCGTCGAGGACCTTCAAAAAGTCTTCAAGGGGCATATCATCTTTTTCGGAGAGCATACGGCAATCGGAGCCACAATGCCTACAATTGAGGTTGCAGCGCAGGGTGCACTCCCAAAAAAGTTGATGAAGTTCGTGTTCCTCAATCCGCTTTTGCAGCACAGCGTGATTGAGTTCGAGCATCACCTTTTTATAAAAGCCTAAACGCTCAGTCATTGTCCAAGTCCTTCAGCTGCTGCTGGATTTGCTTTGCTTCCTGCTTGATACGGCGTGTTTCCTCATCATAGCTCTGTATAAACTCGGGTGAGCCGTATAGAGTCGCTCCCTCACGCCCATTAAGGGTCTCATTAATGGCATTCAATTTCCGTTCGAGTTCAAGGCGACGTTGGTATTTTTCGTCTATTATTATAACCTCCGATTCAGTTGATAAACTATCGGTTGATGGACTACCATAGAGTACAGGAATAGGCCGATCCCAAATAATGTCATAGATTTCTCTCCATTTTTTAAGGGAAACAGTGTCTTCAACCCCATTCAATTGCCTATTAATGTAGGCAAGTTCATAATAACACGAAATTTCTGTTTCCAACAAGCCATAGTCAACAGTACCCTCAACCATCATACTCTCAAGTTGGTCAATTCTCTCAACAAGTGCATCCCTCTCTTTGGTCAGGTGGCGCCGTTGGGCACGAGTCAAACCATTTTGAGAAATACAAGCCGCCAAAAATGCCAGTCCTGTCAAGGCACCAATCCAAACTGAACGAACTACCTTTTTCATGGAGATTATTCCTTGTTCAGCTCTCTCAGTTCCTTTTTGACTGCCTTAAGTTCATCCCTCATGCGCTCAGTTTCCTGTCCATATTCTTGGATGATTTCGGGCGAACCGTAAACGCAGGCCCCTTCACGACGTTCAATAGCGGCCTGAAGCTCAGCGATGCGCTCCTGCAAAGCCAGACGGCGGGCACTCTTTTCCAAATCCACATCCTCGCCCAATTTGAAATTGATGGAATCAAGCTGATTCCGCAGACGATAAGTCTCAACGGCTCTTTCGGCCATGATTTGAGGTGTGCCATATACCGTCTCTCCCTCGCGACGGGTCAAAATGTCTTGAATAGAATCGCGTTCCTTGATGAGTTGCTTCCGCTCCGCCTTTGACAAACCTTTTGTAGAGCAGCAGGCGGCCAAGAAAGCCAAGCCCGTCAAGGCACCAATCCAAACCGTTCGAACTACTTTTTTCATTTTTTTCAGTGTTATAACGTTGCAAAGATAAAAGAAATCCGTCAATCCGCAACAATCAACTTGCCAATTTTTCTACTTCCATCGACTTCTACGCCCTCAACGAAGTAGATTCCAGAAGCAAAACCAGCCACATCGACTTCAATTTGCGATTTACCATCAACCGTCACCGACTTGACAAACTGCCCCATTCCATTGAGAATGTTGATTGCCACAAGGCCATCCGTTTCAATGGTAACGGAAGAAGAAGCTGGCGATGGATAAACCATCAACGCATCCAAAAAAAGCTGATTTTCAGTTACTCCATTCGGTTCAAACGTATCCTCTCCATCGGTGAGCCATTCAAGGCTAAAGTTGTAGAAAACGGTCGAATAACCCGAAGCACCTGCGTAAGCTTCCTCGACATAAAGTCCGATGGTGCCGTCAGGCAGGATGCAGAGCGAAGAATAGGCCGAACTGTAAGGCACGATGCACTTGCTCACAGGCCAGGTCTCGCCCTCGTCGTAACTGACATAAACTGTAACCTTTTCGCGGTTGCTTCCGTAAGGCACCGAATGCAGCAAACGGTTCTTATTGTATCCCTGATTCTCAGAGGTGTAACGAATCATATCACCATTGCAGGCCGGCGCGGTGATGTCGTACCAAGTCGAAGTGGTGGGTTGCCATGTCTCGCCACCGTCCTCGGAAATGTTGTACCAACGGTTGCCGGCATGGCGGATGCTCATCAAAATGCGGCCGTCAACCAGTTCCGTGACCTTAGCTTCGTCGCCCGAAGAGGAAGCACGGCCCGACACATGCCAAGTCTGTCCGTTATCATCAGAATAGACAGCGTGGTTGTAAAGCACCTGTGCCGTAGTCTCGCGAATGGCCGCCACAAACATGATGCGACCTGTGGAAGTACGCAGTCCGTTGCCTGAGCCAAAGAAGGAAGCCCTCCAAGTACGCTGCTCGGGGACAATGCAGTTGTCGCCAAAGATGAAATCGGTGATGTCTTCACGTTCCGTCCAAGTCTGACCGTTGTCGTAACTCCTTGAGATATAAGTGCGAATGGGATTTGAAGGAGTAGAGTTCCAAAGTCCGGGACCGCCCACAAAGCCTGCAATGAGGCCGTTGTCGTCGTTACTCCAAGCCAAAGCGCAGTCACCAAAGCCATGATTGACCCCTGTGCCCAAGGCAATGGTGTAAGGCTCGCTCCAAGTGTGACCGCCGTCAGTGCTGCGGTTGCACACAATGTCAATGTCTTGCGGCAGGTCGCCTTCGTTGTACTTGCGCTTGTCAGTGACCGCCACAATGCTTCCGTCCTTTGCCGTGATGACAGCGGGGATGCGGTAATTGGTCGAGTTGTAGTCGCCTGGTTGCAACAACAAGGTATGGGCAAGGATGATTTCACGGTTGCCTGTCGGTGATGGATTGGCGAGTTCGTAGGTCTCTTCAGCGGTCGTAATCGATTTCAAGGATGCATCAATCACGTTGCCTTCGGTGGCGTTGTCGGCCATACGTGCCACAATCCAAAGGTAATTGGTACCTGAAACGAGGTTGCCTTCAAGGTTGCAAGTCAAGTCACCCGAAGCAGGGTCGACGCTTCCAAGCAAGGTGGCATTTTGAGGATGGCGCTCATCGAAACTATTGACAATACCAGTGGAATACACTTTAACTTCTTCAATATCATTCAAATTCGTTGTCCCTTCAAGATTCAGCACTATCGACTGCAAGTCGACCACAGCATTGTCGCCGCCAAAACTGACTGCGGCTTTGAGCAGAACATCGTTTTGGTTGCCACGGCCTGTCTTGCGGGTATCTTGGGTCAAGGTGACATTCAGAATTTCGGCATCGCCAAAGCTGAAATTCATCATCTGACCGTCATGGCCATAACCCGAGAGGTCGGCCAATTGATTGTTGTTGATGTTGGCCGTGGAGAAATCGTAGGCGGCAATTAGATGCTCCTTCATAGTCGTGGAAAGGTCATCTATGACGCTGTTATTCAAGTCGACAGCCATCTCCTCAGCACTCAGGGCCATGCTGTAGAAACGCACGTTGCCGAAAGAACCATTACAATAATAAGCAGGCGCACCGCCATTGTTGCCAGCACCGATGAAGACATCATGCGTGTTGGTGACGGCCCAGTCGTTCACCGCTGCCGCCCAACTGTTATTGGTCTGACCATTATGATAAATGCGAATCTCGTTGTTGGTGCGGTTCACGACGAGCGAAAAATGCATCCACTCGCCAGCGGGCACCGTCACCCCTGTGTAGACCGACAGAGCGTGTCCAGTGGTGGAAGTAGGTGTGTTAAGTCCTAACGATTGCCCTGCATTAGCCGTTCCAAAGAACTCATAGCCAGTGCGTTCACTACCTGCGCCTTGCACCGCCATGTCGCGTTTGGCAACATAACGTGGATATTCTGTGTAGGTCTCATTTCTCACCCATCCTGTGAGGGTGAAGCTCTCGTCAGCAGCGATGTTGAAGTCTTCGTGATGCGGGATGACCATATATTGGTCAGTGCCGTTGAAGGTGATGAAGTGCGAAGGCTGTGCAAATGCTACCGTCGCGGTCATCACAAGAATCAATAGTGTAAGTCTTGCTTTCATTTTATTCTTGTTTAATAGTTTAGACCGCAAAGATAGCAATTATTCCGTTGCCGCAACAATTACTCTATCTCGTAGGTATTGATGATGCCGATGGCTTCCTCAAGAATCATTTTAATCATGGTGTCGCCGCGGTAAGTCAGCACGACCGATTTGTAACCACCCTTCGGCACTTTGCCGTTGGCAACGATAGAAATGGTTTTCAGTCCTTTTTCCTCGTTAACAGTCAATTCGGCGTTGTTGTCGACGGCAGCCTGTTCCCAATTACCTGCCAAACAGTTCAGTAAAGTGGCGCGTTGCAGTCCGACCATCTTCACCTTTTCGGCATCAAGGTCAGCTTTTTTGCCGTCCATGTTGATTTTCACCATGTTGCCCTCAATCTTGAAGTATTCACCTTCAGGCTCCGAATAAATCATGCTGAGTTGGTCATTGCCGTCAAAAATGAGATGACCGACTTTATTGGTGGTTTTGCCCGAAACTTTCATCAATTTGGTCTGGGTGAAATCGGTGTCGTAAGTCTTTTGTGCAAAGGCTGTCACAGAAAACAGCATTGCAATGAGAATCAATGTAATATGCTTCATTTCTTTAAGTTGTCTAAATAGGTGACTACATCGTTGACGGTTTCAAATTTGGCCAAGGCCTGGTCAGGGATGGTGATGCCATAGTCGTCTTCAAGACGCATGAGCAACTGAAGGATGTCGACGGAATCGGCACCGAGGTCTTTCTTGATTTGAGCATCGAGTGTGACCCGCTCCGGGTCAATGCGCAACTGACGCGCAAGGGTGGTTTTTACTACTTCGTACATATACTTAATTTAAAGATTTAATATTCAAAGATTTAAAATTCCTCATTCAACATTCATCATTCCGCATTCAACATTCAACATTCAACATTCCGCATTCAGCATTCAGCATTCAATATTCATAATGTTCATACTTCATAATAATCTCTTCCATCTTGGATGACAACGAACTGACTTCCATCTTATAGGCTTGCTCAATGCATTTCTCCAATGCCGTGGCCTTGCTGGATCCGTGGCCTTTCACTACTGTCTTCGATGTGCCGAGCATGACGCTGCCTCCGTAGTTCTGATAGTTCATGAACTCCTTCTCCTCCATAAACATCCGCTTCATCAGCAATGCACCTAATTTATATATAGGCCTCGAATAGATGTCCTTCTTCAACTTCTTCAACAGCTCAAGGGCGGTTCCTTCCGTCGTTTTCACCAACACATTGCCCGAGAAACCGTCGCAAACCACCACATCGTAATTGCCCGAAAGCAAATCGCGGCTCTCCATGTTGCCTACAAAATGAATTTCGGGGGTCTCACTTAGCAAAAAGTGTGCCTTTTGTCGGATTTCATCGCCTTTTTCTGCTTCTTTTCCCACATTGAGCAAGGCAATGCGCGGATTTTCAATATTGTAGACATATTTCATGTAGAGGCTCGACATAATGGCGAATTGCCGCAGATGCTCAGGTGTGACCTCAACATTGGCACCACTATCGCAAATGCCAACGATTCCACCATCCATAGTAGGTAAAATCGGGCAGAAAGCTGGACGGATGACACCCTTCACACGACCGATGCGCGTTAATGCAGCCGCGACGAGAGCACCTGTGGAGCCTATGCTCACCATTGCGTTGATATCGTCGTTGTCACGCAACATACGAACGGCCTTGATCATCGAACTTTCCTTTTTCAGGCGGATGACATCGATGGGGCGTTCCTCGCAGCCGATGACCTCTGGGGCATGGACGATTTCGAGGCGTGAGGCATCGTAGGTCTTGCCTTTCAGGTAGTTCTGCAAGGTGGTCTCGTCACCGGTGAGGATGAGATACAGGTCGGGCATCTTGGCCATGGCCGCTAAGGCACCGTCTACATTGGCCTCGGGACTGTGGTCGCCGCCGAAGCAGTCTATCAGGATTCTGATCATTTTGTGTCGTTTGTTTGTGTTCCCCGATGCTGCGCTGCGCTTGCATCGGGTTGATATCGTATCGCCCTTTCAGGGCTCAATCTAATTGTTTAATATAACATCTACGACGTTTAATCTTCTGTTCGTCAAAGCGTTTCCATTGGTTCTGAATCGCGTAGTTCTCCTCAAGGTTGGCGTTGGTTTCGGCATAATCGACATTTTTGAGCATCTTCATCATTTCTGCCGAGATGATGACACTCACGCCTCGGTTGAGCCATTCGGGTTCCACGCCAATGAGACAAAGGTCGATGACATTAGGTTTTTTCAGGGCTTTGAGCAACCTTATTAATGTAAGAGGTGTAAGTCGACCGCTTGAAGGTCTCACAGCATCAGCGATGGCAGGGAAAGCCAGTCCGAAGCAGACCATCTTGTCGTTTTCGTCGAGGATGACGGCAGCATATTTCACATCAATGACGAGCTTGAAATTGTCAATCATCATCTTTTTCATGCCATCAGTGAAGGGCACAGTGCCGTAAAGCAGTTCGTAGGACTTGTCCAACAACTCGAAAATACCGTCAGCGTATTTTTTGATGAAATCACTGGTGTTGCGCGCCATGCCGATGTGCAGGTTGTAACGTTTCATTACGAAGGTCGCCAACTTGTCGAGCTCGCCATCGTAATCCTTAGGCACGCGCAAACGGCTGCCTGTCCAGTCCACATCCTTTTGATAGCCGAAATTCTCGATAAAGGCTTGATAATAAGAATAGTTGTATGTTTCCTCGAAGGTTGCAGGATAGTCGAAGCCATCGATCAAAAGACCCTCGCGTTCCAAGTCGGAGTAGCCCAAAGGTCCAATCACCTCGTTCATGCCCTTGCTGACGGCCCAGTCTTCAACGGTCTTGAGCAATGCCTTTGCCACTTCCTCATCTTCAATGACATCGAAATGCGAAAAACGCACTTGTTTTCTGCCTGTCTTCTCGTTGGCGGCCTTTTGGAGGATGCCAGAGATGCGTCCCGCCATCTTGCCGTCTTTGTAGGCGTTGAAATAAATGGAATCGCACATGTCATTGTAGACGAAATCGTCACGGAAGATTTTTTTCTCGTCCATGTACAAAGGCGGGGTGTAGTAAGGATTGCCCTTGTATAGTTTCAGCGGGAAGTCGATGAACTCCTTTTGCTGTTTTTTGGTTTTGACTTCTTCGATGGTTATCATAATTCTCTCTTTTATAATTTGTTACAAAAACCATCCTGACAATTGCAAATAGCATCTTTCTTCATCATCAGAATCATCAGGAGACCACCAATGCGCTAAAGAGAGTCTTATCAAAGAGCCTACAGGTATTACATCTATGGGATCTATTAAACCAACGTATGAAATATTGTATCCCCAGTTTCGAGTGCCGTTGTTGTAATTGTATCGTTGCTTTCCTCGAAATTCGCTCCGAATAACAATCTTATCAGGTATCCAGAAACAAGTGCTGTAATTCGGTACATCTTGTTCATTGATAAACAAGGTGCCGTATTGGGTCGTTTTTAACTTTCCATCAAATGTATTTAATACACTTCCCTGAAAAACAGGTGTTCTTGCATTACGAAGCAGTTGGGCAAAAGCGACAGGCTTTTGGAAGTCTTTTTTCAAAACACCTTTTTTCACTCGATTGAACACATTAACATCTTCAATATGTGGCGCAGGTCTTTGATGGGACGGAATATAATCTAAATCCCAAACATCCCAAATATCATACGGACATTCGTCGGAAGATTCATGATAGCCATTCTGATTTAGTAATCGGACAGAGGCTTTTTTGTTAATGTCAATGCCACCAACGCATACATTGTTATTGGCCATTCGTGTTTTTGATACAATTAAAACCGTACTCATGACTTATAAATGTATTACCTCGTAATGATAACGATGATGCAATTCTTCTGCCACAATTGATCGATGGCAGGCAGTCGCGTATTGTTCTACACAGAAAAACACAACATTGTTAGCACCAATATCATCAAGATGTGAAACGAGAGCATCAAAATCGTAATGTTCAATATGCTTTTTATATTCGCTGATGAATGTGGAGCCAAGTTGTGTCCTATCACGTTTGCGTTCTCCATTCATCAAATCAACTTGCTTTTGTTTCTCCCTTATTTCTGAAGTGGGTGCTAATTCTATGATGTGTCCATACCGAATATCCATATCGGCAAGTTTTGCTTGCAGATAATTGCTGTTTACAAAAGCATATTCGCTTCCTCTCACTCCTCTCCTCTGACGAATGTCACAAAACGTGTCGATCCTATTCTCTTCTAATTTCTTGAAAAACTGCTGTTCAGTAGAGCCATACACTCCAATAGTGAAAATATTCATTGTGCATAAGATTTGCGTGAAACAAATGTTTCTTCTCCAAAAAGAGTTGTGGTTCCTAATCCTTTCGTTAATATTGCCATAACTGTTTCTTGTGGACGAGATTTGCCAACTCCTATTATATGGTTAAGGGAAATATTGTACTTCAATAATTCTTGACCAATCAGTTTACTTCGATGGCATTTTTCTGGTTCTGATTCGCTACACATTATGGCAACTTTTATTTTTTTCTCTGCTGCGGTCAAAAGACGTGCAAGCCCAATTTTGAAAAACTCCTTATCCTTAACTTTCGCATAATCTATATGTCCATCGGTGTAACATGACAAATCACTTGGTAAGCCTCCTATTGTATCTCCCATATACACATAAATAAATCCATCTTTCTGTAACAAAAATTTTAGTACATCTTGATTGAAAGATGGATTCCATTTCGAATAAGGCTTTGTTCTAATATCAATGAGGTATTGAATACCAAACGAAGAGAGTTCGTTTTCAAATTCCTCTATAGACTTATTGCCATGTCCAATTGAATATAATGTTGAAGTCGCCATAAATTGAATACTAAATTACAAATTGCAAAATTACAAAAAAAAATCAATTATAGGCAAGGTTATGGCTCAACGATGCTTAGCATGGAAGCAAATGCCTAAACCATTAGGTCCGCAGTGGCTTCCGATGGTGGGATTGACGACGGTGGTGATGACGTTCAGGTCTTGGCCGAACTTCTCTTTCAGTTGTCGTTCGGCTTCGGCGGCGATGTCGGGGCAGTCCGAATGGCCGATGACCACGCGGTGGGCCTTCACATCCTCACCAAGTTCTTCGACATATTTCACCAAACGGGCAATGGCCTTGGCGCGGCCCGTTTCCTTACCGATGGAGACCATTTTGCCCTCGTTATCTAAGTAGATGATAGGTCGTATGCCAATGAAGCCGCCCATGGTGGCAGCTAAACCGCTCACGCGACCGCTGCGGCGGAAAAACTTCAGGTCGTCGGCGAAAAAATACATCGGGAACTTCGGCACTTCCACTCTGGCCCATTCCACAATTTCCTCAGCGGTCTTGCCTGCCTTAAACATGTCAGCACATTCAAGCACCACGTTGTATGACAAAGCCGTGATGCCCAATGTGTCAATTTCATAAAACTTGCGTTCGGGATACTTTGCTTTCAGTTTCTCCAAGGCCTGATTCATGATGGTGAAGGTGTTGGATGTGGCCGATGAGAAATGCACATAGAGAATGTCGTTTCCAGCTGCAAATTCAGGCTCAAAATAATGAATGTAAGCCTCTTCGCTCATGGCACTGGTGGTCGGCATGGTGCCGGCACGGAGCATGTCGTAGAATTTGTGGGAATCGAATTCGTCAAAGTCGATGTAGGGGTGAATTACTTGCTCACCCACGGTATAAGGCATACTGATGAGTTTGATGCCATACGCGGCGCACTCCTTGGGAGTGATGTCGCAATCGGTGTCGCTAAAGAATGTCAACATAATACAAAAATGTAATCATAAACTGGCTGTGCGCCGTAATTCAACATAATTTCAAGGTTCTTGTATTGGTTTTGCAGGTCGGCAATGAGTTTTTCCGCTTCATTTTGAGGCACTTCCTTGCCATAGAATACCAGCATCACGTCGCGGGAGGCAGCATCAAGATGCTCAACGAGGGCTTTGGCGGCTTCTTCGCGGTTGGGACTGTCGGAAAGGAGTTGCTTGCCACTATAGCCCACATAGTCTCCTGTGTGGACAGTCACCTGCTCGCCTTCGGCATCGCGGATGGCGGTAGAGACCATGCCTGTCACCACGGACTGCATGATTTCCGTGACAGTCGCAATGACTTCTTCAACGTTGGTATTGTCGCGGTCGATGGAGCCGATGCCGTAATAGCCCTCGCCGATAGTGGTCGACGAAAGCACATGGATGTCAGCGTTTTTATAGAGTTCGGCGGCCTGATCGGCGGCCATCTTGATGTTCTTGTTGTTGGGGAAAACGAGGATATGTTGCGCGTTGATTTTGGCAAAGGCATCCAAGAAGTCTTGCGTGGACGGATTCATCGTCTGACCACCTTCAATCACCTCGTCGGCACCAAACTCGCGGAAGGCGTTGATGAGACCTTCGCCCGAGGCCACCGTCACGATGCCGTAAGGTTTGGGCGGCAACTTGAAGGAAGCGTTGTTCTGATTGGTCGATTGATGGTGTTGCAACGCCATGTTCTCAATCTTGATGGTCAGGAATTCGCCGTATTTTTGCATCTCGTTGAGAATCTCGCCCGGCGTGAAGGTATGCACATGCACTTTCACAATCGTGCCTTCGCGGAAGGCCACCACCGATTCGCCCACCTTATTTAAATAGTCGATGATTTCCTTTTCGTCGAAGGTGTCGAGGTCGACTTTGGAGCGCATCAAACGGAGCAGGAACTCCGTGCAATAGCCGAATTCGAGCTTGCTGTTTTCGTCAAATTTCTCCAACTCTACTGTCGGGACAGGAGCAGTCGTCATTGGCTCTATTTCCATTTCTGAGATGATGCCGTTCAAGGCGTCGTTCATGCCACGGAAGATGCTCACCAGTCCTGCACCGCCGCTATCCACCACGCCTGCATCTTTCAGTACTTTCAGCAGTTCGGGCGTATGGTCGAGGGAGACTTGCATGGCCTCCAACAAGGTCTCAAAATAATGGTTGAGGTCTTGACTGGCATCCGCACCTGCCGCACCTTCGCGCAACACGGTGATGATGGTACCTTCCACAGGTACAGGAACGGCCTTGTAAGCTTCCTCCACTGCCGATTGCATGGCTTTGGCAAAGACCTTGGTGTCCGCTTCGATGATGCCTTGCAAGCCTTTGGCCAGACCTGCAAAAATCCTTGAAAGAATCACACCGGAATTGCCTCTTGCACCAAGCAACATCCCCGAAGAAGCCGCAGAAGCCAGTTCGGAAAGCGTTCCAAGATGATTTTCAAGCGCGTTGCAGCCCGCCTTGAGGGTCATCAGCATATTGTCGCCTGTGTCGCCGTCAGGAATGGGGAAGACATTCAGGTCGTTGATGACCTTTTTGTCCTGGCTGAGCGATACTGCACCTTGGCGCAACATCGCGGCGAAAGTCAGGCTATCGAGTTCATTTGTTTTCTGCATTACAAATGGTTTTCAAAAAGTTTGCAAAAATACGGTTTTTTTTTGAAACGTTTCAAATTCTATTTTTCCATAACCTTTATGAATACGTTAAAGCCATTTTGATGAAGGTAATCAGACCTATGGATAAAATAACAGGATTCCATGAGCATCGTGAACTTCTTGTTGTTAGTTTCAGCCAAAACTCATAAAAATCAATAGTTTTGGCTGAAATTGATATAAAACCCGTCCAAAACTCACAATTTTATATAGTTTTGGCTGAAAATTAAACAATTTTATGTAATTTTGCAGCGTTAAAATAAGGAAAACATGAATACGGTCCAAACCATCATAGGTAGAGAAAAGGAAATCGAAGACTTTGAAAAGTATGTCAAATCGAGGAAGCCAGAGTTCATCGCTGTTTATGGCCGCAGAAGGGTTGGAAAGACTTTCTTAATCAATCAACTTTTTAATGGCCGGATGACTTTCAGCATGACAGGCGTTCTGGAGGGCAACTTCAATGAGGAGATGGAGGCGTTTTCGGATGCCATGGATTTTTACGGTTTTGAAGTGAAGGAACAGCCTGCCACATGGATGCAGGCGTTCACCCTACTTCGAAAAGCTTTGCAACCGAAGGTAAATGCGGGTGATGACTGTATCGTCTTCTTGGATGAGATTCCAAGTTTAGACACACATGGTTCGGGATTTGCCAAAGCTTTGGGGCATTTTTGGAACAGTTGGGCTTCTCTGTATAACAACATGAAACTCATCGTATGTGGCAGTGCCACTACTTGGATGATCAAAAACATCATTGATAGTCATGGCGGATTGCATGACCGCATTACCCATGAGATGAAATTGTTGCCATTCAACCTCAAGGAAACGGAGCGATACCTTATTCATCAAGGATTCCACTGGAGCCGCCTTTCGATAGTACAATCCTATATGATGTTCGGTGGTGTGGCCTACTATTTAAGCCTTTTGGATTCTAATTTGAGCCTTACGCAAAACATTGACAACCTGTATTTTGATGTCAATGGACCCTTGCGACGCGAATACAAACGACTGTTTAAGACCTTGTTCCGATTGCCGGAACCATACTTGGAAATTGTCGAATTGCTGGCCCGACACAAGAAAGGGTTGACGCGTGCTGAACTGATGCAGAAACTGAACAAAGATTCAGGCGGCAATTTATCGGAACAGCTTGATAATCTGATAGAATGCGGAATGGTGCGGAAATACAAGGTGCGAGAGAAAAATGTGGTGAAAAGCAAGGGTAGCATATATCAGTTGATGGATATGTTCTCTTTATTCCACATCCATTTCGCAGACAAATCGGGGAGCGACAACCGTTATTGGACTAATCATTTGGGTACGCCAGAAACCAACACGTGGTTAGGATTAGCCTACGAGCGTGTCTGTCTGTTACATGTTGACCAAATCAAGGAAACACTGCACATTGACACCATTGCGTCAGAACAATATTGTTGGAGGAGCAAGGAAAGCACACCAGCCGCACAAATCGACTTGATTATCGACCGCGCTGATGATGTGGTGAATGTTTGCGAGATAAAATACTCCGCAAAGGAATACAGCCTGTCGGAGGAAGAAGCAAAAAAAATGGCCTACCGTTTGGAGACTTTTCGACGCGAAACAGGAACGAAACAGAGCCTTTATTCCACATTAATCACAGCTTCACCACTAACTGAGAATGCCAGTTCTGACGAAATTCCCGTCAAACTCACAATGGATGCACTGTTTCTATAAACACTAACATCTTTAATCATCGTCCAAAACTCAGGTTTTTTGGCAGTTTTGGCTAAAAATGGAACTTGTCATTCTCCTTTTCTATTTTTCTGCCCACCTTTCATTACGCTCCGCTTATACCAAGGCCATTTCATCAGCTGCCAGAACACAAAAGGCTGAAGCGAATAGGAAATCATAATCGTTGAGGCCATGCCGATAAGGGTAATCAAACCTATCGAACGGATGGCCGGATGAACGGCGAAGAGAAGGGATGTCACCACGATGACAAGGATGATTGCCGAGAAGAAGATGGCTATCTTGTGCCAAGTGAGCACATCTTGGTTTCCTGTTCGGGCTTGTTTCAGCAGTCCTTCCGTGATAAAGATACTATAATCAACGCCCACACCGAAAATGAAGGTGGAGATGATGATGTTAATCAGATTGAATTCCAGGCCGAAGATGGCCATATACCCCTGCACCATAAACCAACTGATGACCATGGGAATAAAGGAAAGAAGTGCCGTGATGATGTTGCGGAACGAGACCAACAGAATCAGCAAGACGAACAGCGAGGAAATCCATACGGCGATGTTGAAGTCGTCGTGAATGACCTCCACCATGCTCTTGCAGTAGTAGAACGGCTCCAAAACGAAGGTCTTCGGGTTCTTGACCAAGGCATCTGTGGCAATGTCTTTCTCGTCAAAACGCATGGAGACATCCGTAAACACCATGTATTGGTTGTCGGCGTTGCATTCGATGAAGTTGCCCAAAAGGTTATCGGGCACCACACCGCTTTCCATTAGCGAGGCGGGCTCGTAATCGGCATCCAACAATTCCTTGAACTCGTAGAACATCATCGGGTCGAGGCCGAAATTCAAGGCACCTTTTTCGACTTGTTCAGTGGCGAAAGATTTCCGTTCCTCGGTCCAGAACGCATTCCAAGCCTCGATACGTTGCTCTTGGTCGGCTTGCGTCACGAAAAGTTTGGGGATGATGTCGGTATAGGCATGAACAACTCCTTGTTTCTTAAGCGTATCCAATATGAGCATCAACGACTTGTCGGCCTCCAATGCCTCGTCAATGTCGGTGGAAACCGTGGCAAAATACAGGTGGAAGAAGCCGTCGTTGTTTTTCTCGTTGAAGAGCGACTCTGCCTGCACTTCAGCGGGTGAGTTGTAGTCGAGGTTACGCAAGTCGCTGTCAAACTTCACCTTAGGCGAGAAGATAATGCCTACCACAAGAATGACCACCATCAATGCAAGGAACCAGGGCTTTTTGTCGAAAGGCAGATTGTTGAGACGTGAGATGCGACGGAAGGTCTTGTCGTCGGCCTTGGCATGGCGTTTCGGCAGGAAATGAGGCAGGAAGATAAGGGCAAACATGGTGCTTCCAAACAGCGAGAATGAAGCAAACAGGCCAAAATCGCGGAGCAAATCACTTTCGGTGAACAGCAAGCTACAGAATGCGCCAATCGTCGTAATGCAGCCCAAGAAAACAGGCGTGGACTCGTCCGTCAGCAGCCTCTCAGGGTCGCCGACAAAGAAGTGATGAATCAGCACATGCAGGCAGTAACTGATGGCAACGCCCAAAATAATCGCGCCCAATCCCAAAGCCATCAGCGACATGCCTCCCTTAATCCAATAGATGCAGGCCAACGAGAAGACGGCACCGTAGATAATAGGCAACAGAAGCTCCCAAAGAAACGAGAAACTTCTAAAGCACAACCAAATAAGAATAAAAATCAGAATCAAGGAGATGCCTACCGTCACCACCAAATCGGAGCGGATTCGACCGGCATTCGACACGCTGCCGATGGGGTCGCCATGGGCATGGACTTTTATCTCAGGATGCATCGCCTCAAAGTCTTTCTGCGCTTGTGAAAGCATCTTGGAAAAGTTGGTCGAAGCCCGCGAGTCCAACGAGCGGAAGGCCGGAGCGAGGTAAGCAGTGGCCACGGTGCTGTCGGGACAGAACAGGTGGCCATCGATGATGTTGTAGCTGTTATTGGCACTCAAAAGCACATCGCCGAGCACGACACCCCTCAAATTAAGCGGGTCGTAGGCAATGGCTTGGGTGAGTTCGCCGGTCTCGTCTTCCATCATCTGCTCGTAATTGACCCACATCTGTTTTTCGATGGCCTCTGGAGCCAAGGCCTTTTCAAAATCACGATAGGCCGAAGTGTCGATGAAGGAGGGAATATGCTCCAAGACGAAATCCAAGGCATTGATAGCCACCTCTGGCTCCATCTTATACAGGACATTGGAGATGAAATGTGTCGACGAGTCCCTTTCATAGAGCAGGTCTATAAACTCATCCATTCTTTCGCTCAAATGATTAGGCGAAAGCCGAACATCAGCCGAGGTCACCTGAATGTAAATCTTGTCCTTGAGCTGGATGGACCCGAAAGCCAACTGGCTCTCGACACTTGATTCGGGAAGCAGTTTTGTAATGTCTTCTTCGTATTTCACTTTTAGTCCGAAGAAAAGAAAAACCACTGTAGTGACAGCCAAAATGATATACATCAATGTTTTATGGCCGCGAAAGTATTGGTAGATGGGAACAAATATCTTGTGCATAAAGTGTTTTCAATTCGTTTAAAATCAGTTTTTCTTCATCAGGTCTTTCAGCAGTCCCGCAAAATCCTGAATGTCCTTTTCAGTCGTATCGAAGGCGCACATCCAGCGCACCACATCGGCATCCTCGTCCCAATCGTAGAAGAAGCAATGCTGTTGCAACTCCTTCCACACCTTTCGGGGCAATTGGGCAAAGACACCGTTGGCCTGGACAGGATAGACCACCTTCACGCCTGGGATGTCCTTTACCGAATTGTAAAGCAGTTGTGCCATGCGGTTGCTGTGTTCCGCGTTACGTTTCCAAAGGTCATTTTCGAAATAAGCGTCAAACTGAGCCGCTATGAAACGCATCTTCGAGCAGAGCTGCATGGCCTGCTTACGACGGTATTTGAAATCGGGGCACAACTCAGGGTTGAGCAAGACGACCGCCTCCCCCATCATCAAACCGTTCTTGGTGCCGCCAAAAGAAATGGCATCCACGCCCAAGTCAGTGGTCATTTCCTTAAATGTGCAGCCCAAAGCTACAGCAGCATTGCCCAGACGCGCTCCGTCGATATGGACGTACATCTTGTATTCACGCGCCAAATCAACCAAAGCCTTGATTTCCTCCAAAGTATATAAAGTGCCCAATTCCGTCGGCTGGGTGATGGAAATCACTTTGGGCTGGGAATGGTGCTCAAAGCCGAAACCATGAAGTCGGGTTTTCACCAATTCAGGAGTCAGTTTGCCGTCAGGCGTGTCCACAGTCAGCAGGCGGCATCCCACAATACGCTGAGGGGCACCACACTCGTCCACATTGATATGCGCGGTTTCGGCACATACCACCGCCTCATGCGAATGCGTCATGGCATCGATGCACAAGGTGTTGCAGCCTGTTCCGTTAAATGCGAAAAAAACACGTGCCTGTTCGCCAAACTGCTGGCGGAATTTCGCCTCAGTAGCAGCACAATACTCATCATCGCCGTAGGCCAAAGCATGGTCATGGTTCACGCGTGCGATGGCTTCCAAAACCCCGGGACAAATGCCCGAATGGTTGTCACTTCCAAATCCTCTTTTCATTATTCGATATTTGCCGCAAAATTAGTCAATTTTCCGATGCCATGAACAAAAACGTTCAATTGCGGCCCAACTGTCTCCTAATTGTCAAATTTCCGACCTTCCCAAGCTGGTTATACAAAAGCGAAGTGCCGGTGAGGCCAACACTTCGCTATGTCGTATTCAATGTTTGGAATTCCTTAGAAAGAGAAACCGATACGGCCCAAAACCATGATGGGATGAACTGTTCCCAGTTCCTTATAATCCGTTGTTTCAGTGGAACTTTCACCGTTGACTACTTTTTTGGTTTCGGTCATGTTAACCGTGGCCTTACCCAAATCATAGAAGCTGCAACCAATGACAAGATTCTTGGCCACCTCAAAGCCTATGCCTGCTTGATAGGCAAAGGTAAAGGCCTTGTCATAGTCGTTGTTAACCACGATCTTTGTGTCATCTTGTCTGGTTGTCGCTGCCAAATCAGTGATGAGACGAAGGTTGCCACCGGCACCAGCCTCAACATAGAGACCAAAATTGGGATTGAAATGAAAAATGTAGTTCAGACCCAGCATGGCAGGCACGTTGATGTACTTAGGAGTGGCATCGTATTTAAAACTACCAGAGGCTAAAACATTGTTCATTTCGACTTCTTTATCACGATAAGCGGTCTTCAAATCCGGACACGGACCATTATACAATCCGTCAACGGAGAGCATTACGCCAAGACCTTTCACGCCCATATTGAAGTACCATTTGAGGCCAGCGTTAAAGCCAATGCCTGCACCACCATCATCTTCGTCATGCGACATCAATGCAAATTCATTAAAGCCATCAAAATCAGCATAATCTTTCATCGGGAAAGAGGCACCCAACGACATGACACCACGCGTTTGAGCCATAGTTTGACCGCACAATAACATCACGACGGCCAATGTGCATACTTTTACGAGTTTTTTCATCATTTAACAATTTAAGGTTATTTTTTCCGTTTGAATTAAAACGCCGCAAAATTACAAAAACTTTCGTACTTTTGCCACCAAAATCGACTTTTCTCATGTTTCAGAAACTCAAACTATTCAAAGAACGCCATCCTTTCACCGCTTTGATGCTGATAGCCATTGCGGTGCGTATCCTCGTTGTAATCTTCGTTCCAGGCTTTGGCTCCAACCGCGAAGTGCAACATACCACCTTATTTATCGGTTTTCTCGAAAAGATGAAATCCATTTTCGGCATCGAAGATGCTTCGGGGCAAGGGCTTATGTTCCTGAGCCGTGCCCTGTATGCCACGGTGTCGCTTTTCACTGTTTCCATGGTTTACCGCATCTGCGACCTGACCTCCAACAAGGAGAACGCCTGGCTCTTGGCCCTCATTCCAACCTTCTGCATCATCATGCCCTCGTTCGGCATCATCGAGAACGCCAGTGCTTTCCTTGGACTGCCCTTGATGCTTTATGGGGCTAATGTGGTGCTGAGGCAAGAGGTATTAAGGCAAAACAACCTCACCGACAACGTTCACCGCACTTCTTTCCTCATTGCAGGCTTGATGCTCGGATTCGGCATTTGCGTTTGGTATGAAAGTGCATTCATTGTCTTCTGCATCCTCTTGATTCTTTGCATTCGCAGCAATTTCAAAGGTGCTTTGATGACCCTCCTCGGCGTTATCATCTCCATTGCCTTCGTATCGCTCTTGTTGACTATACTCAATGTCAATCCGATGAATTACATTAAGTTATGACCAAGGAAGAAGCCCGTCAGCGTATCGCCGCTTTAAGCGACGAACTGGAACAGCACAATTACAACTATTACATCCTCGCCAAACCCACCATCAGCGACTATGAGTTTGATATGAAGCTTGAGGAATTGGCGCGTTTGGAGAAAGAATTTCCTGAGTTTTTGTCGCCAACTTCGCCCTCACAACGCGTGGGCGGCGGTATTACGAAAGAGTTTCAAAGCGTCAAGCATCGCTATCCCATGCTTTCGTTGGCCAATTCCTACAGCCGCGAAGAGATTGCAGAATTTATCAACCGCATCAAGAAAACCATTGAGGATGAAGTAGAGTTTTGTTGTGAGCTGAAGTTTGACGGACTGAGCATCAGCCTACAATATGAAAAAGGTGTGCTTGTTCGTGCCGTGACCCGTGGCGACGGCACCCAAGGAGACGACGTGACCACCAATGTGAGGACCATCCGCACCGTGCCGCTGAAACTCCACGGCGACTTCCCGCCCTTTTTCGAGATGCGCGGCGAAATCGTAATGCCTTTTGAGAGCTTCAATCGCTTGAACGAAGCCCGCGCCGAGACTGGTGATGACCTGTTTGCCAATCCTCGCAACGCCGCTGCCGGAACGCTCAAATTGCAGGATTCCAAGGAAGTGGCCCGCCGCAAGCTCGACAACTACTGCTACTACATGATGATGGACGGCCTTGAAGACCGTTACCAAACCCATTACCAGAGCCTGCAAGCCGCCCGCAAATGGGGCTTCAACATCTCCAATTTCATGGCTCTCTGCAAGACCATCGACGAAATCTTTGAGTTTATCGACTATTGGGATGTGAAACGCCATGAGTTACCCTTTGCAATTGATGGTATTGTACTGAAAGTCAATAGTTATGCACAGCAACAAGCGTTAGGCTATACGGCCAAATCGCCAAAGTGGGCCATTGCCTACAAGTTCAAGGCCGAAGAAGTGGAAACAGAGCTGCAAAGTGTTGATTTCCAAGTGGGACGACATGGCACCATCACGCCTGTGGCCAACCTCGCGCCAGTACAACTTGCCGGAACGACTGTAAAACGTGCCACCTTAAATAATGAGGACTTCATCCGCCAATTCGATTTGCACTATGGCGACACCGTCACTGTGGTGAAAGGCGGCGAAATCATTCCGAAAATCATTGGGGTCAACCTGGACAAACGTCAGGCGGGAGCCAAACCAGTTGAATTTGTCAAGACTTGCCCGATTTGCGGTACGCCGTTGGTTCAGAATGAAGGTGAAGCGGCTTGGTATTGTCCTAATAGTTCAGGCTGTTCGCCGCAAATCCGAGGCCGTATCGAGCATTTCATCGGGCGCAAGGCCATGAATATTGAGAGCCTTGGTGAAGGCAAAGTGGAATTGTTATATCAAGAAGGTCTCGTCCGCAATGTCGCTGATTTGTATGATCTTACTTACGACAAACTATTTGGTTTAGAGAAAGTCATCACCATTGAAGACGAGTTCAGCCTTATGCCTGTGGCTACTCGAAAGGTCAGCTTCAAGGAAAAGACCGCGCAGAACATTTTGGACGCTTTGGAGAAGTCGAAGTCGGTGCCGTTTGAGAGGGTGCTTTTTGCTTTAGGCATCAAATTCGTGGGCGAGTCGGTGGCCAAGTTGTTGGCCAAGGCCTTGCACGACATCGACCACATCATCGGTGCCTCCGTCGAGGAAATGACTGAAATCAACGAAATTGGCGAGAAGATTGCGCTTTCAGTACGGAATTTCTTTGACGATGAGCGCAATATTGAAATCGTCAACCGCCTGAAACAGCATGGTTTACAGTTCTCCATGGCCAAACAAACCGTTTCGGACAAGGAACAAGTTTTGGCGGGCAAGTCATTTGTGGTCAGCGGCGTGTTCGCGCATTATTCCCGCGACGGCATCAAAGAGACCATCGAAGCATACGGCGGAAAGAATGTAGGAAGTATTTCAGGCAAAACTGACTATGTTCTTGCTGGCGACAAAATGGGTCCCGAAAAACGCAAAAAGGCGGAATCTTTGGGCATTCCAATTATCACTGAAGCGGAGTTTGAGGTAATGATTGGAATAACTCGAGCACCAGAAGAAGATGGATTGCTATTTTGAGAATAATTGCTATATTTGCAGCGTAAAGTCTTGAAAAATGTCCCAACTCACCATTGATAAAATCGAGTACCTAATCATGGTTGTCAAATTGTTTGCAGCTCATTATCAATTGACTCCTGTGCAGGCCTACCGCTATATCAGCAGATTTGGTGGAGTATCGTTTGTGGAAAAGAATTACGGTGTAATGCACACTCTTTCTTTTCAAGACATGGTGCAAAGTATTTCAGATTATTGCAAACGTCAAGGAGGGCAGTTATCATGATTCTATATCACGGTTCAAATATCGCTATTGACATCATCGACCTCAGCAAATCCAAACCAAATAAGGACTTTGGCAAAGCTTTTTATCTATCAGAACAAAAGCAACAAGCCGAAGAAATGGCAGTATTTACAGTTGAAAGATTTGGCGGGGAACCTATCGTAACAACATTTGAATTTGATGAGACCTGGCTGAACAATGCCCAACTGTGCTATCTGTCCTTTAACGAATATTCTAGAGAATGGGCTGATTTCATTTTAGCCAACAGAGATGCTGACACTGAAACCAACATCCATAATTATGACATTGTCTATGGTCCAATCGCGAACGATAGCGTTGGACGTCAAATATTTAACCTCAAGGAAGGATACATTGATTTTGAGGAATTCATGAAACGGTTGCACTATATGAAAGGCATCACCTTTCAGTATGCATTTTGCACTCCAAAGGCCATAGAAAAACTGAAAAGACTATGAATGTGACCCCAAAAGACTTTGAATTTATGGTCGATATTTTGACCCGCGACCTCATCACCTTACTGATGGAACGCCAAAACATGGACATGAAGTCAGCTTTTGATATGCTATATAACTCAGATACTTACGCGATTTTAAACCGTCCCGAAAGCGGATTGTATTTCCAAAGTCCAAAATACGTGTATTCGATACTAGATAATGAACTAAAAACAGGTAAAATGGGATAGCTTGCTATCCAAAATGAACCTTCAAACGCCTCATCGCCTCCTCCACCGTTGCCCTCGGGCAAGCCAAATTAATGCGGAAGAATCCCCTACCCTCTTCGCCAAAATCCTTGCCTCGGTTGAATCCGAGCTGTGCCTCCTGTGTCATCTTGCGCCAAAGTTCCTCCTCCGAAAGACCATAACCGTTGAAATCAAGCCACATCATATAGGTAGCTTGCGGCTTGTGGAACTTCACCTTAGGTAGGTTTTTGGTCAGGAAATCAGATACATAATTGATATTACCCTGTACATAATCAAGTAGTTGACCAAGCCATTCGTCACCACAAGTCATAGCCGTTTCCGTGGCCACTTTACCGAAAATATTGCCTAAGTGCGCTTCAAGAGTCTCGACATATTCGACATAAATCTTTCTCAATGCCTCGTTGGGAATGATAGCTGTAGAAGTGGCCAAACCAGCGAGGTTAAAGGTCTTGGAGGCCGCATGGAAAGTGATGCTGTTTTGGGCAAACTCCTCGCTCAAAGTGGCGAAAGGCGTGTGACGGTAACCTGGCAACACAAGGTCGCAATGGATTTCGTCAGCGATGACCAACACATGGTTCTTCATGCAAATATCACCCAATCGCATGAGTTCATCACGTGTCCAGCAACGCCCGACTGGATTATGAGGATTGCAGAGAATCAGCATCTTGGCCGTTTTGGCTTGTTCCTCCAACTGGTCAAAGTTCATCTCATATCCTGCACCTTTATTAATTAAGGCATTGTAAACCAACTTGCGTCCATGTCCTGAAACGGCATGATGGAAAGGCGGATAAACCGGCGGCTGGATGATGATTTCGTCGCCAGGCCGGGTAAAAGCCAAAACAGCCATGTTGAAACCACACACCACGCCTGGAGTGAACGACATCCATTCCAGCTTCACCTCCCACTGATGACGGCGTTTCAGCCATCCCATAATGGATTGAAAATAAGGCTCATCCTTGAAATGATAGCCGTAAACAGGATGCTCCGCCCTCTTGATGACGGCCTCACGGACAAAGTCAGGGGTCTCGAAATCCATGTCGGCCACCCACATGGGCAAAACCTCAGGATTGCCGAAAACCTGTTTCCTCAAGTCGTACTTAACGCAGTTAGTATCAGCGCGATTGATGATTTTATCGAAATCGTATTTCATTGCGGTGTAGTTTTGAACGTGCAAAAGTGCGAAAAAAATTTCGGTTTTTGGTTGGGATATGGAAAAAAGATGTACTTTTGCCGCGTCAAAAACAAAGGTTCTTTAATTTCATGGGGGAGTCGCATAGTGGCAATTGCAACAGACTGTAAATCTGTCCGGGAATCCGTTCGGTGGTTCGAGTCCACCCTCCCCCACCCAAGCGAGCGAAGTTGTGTCTTCGCTTTTTTTATGGCTACAGCCTGCCAAAAATGGTTTTTTAATGAAAAAGTGAAATTTTTGTTATAACGTAAATATTATTGTGTATCTTTGCACTATAATTTAGTATGATATGAAAATCTTTGTCGCCAAACTAGCTTTTAAGACCACAACAGAAGATCTGCGAGCTTTATTCGAACAATTCGGCACCGTGGAATCCTGCAAGGTCATCATGGACCATGAGACAGGCCGCTCGAAATGCTACGGTTTCGTGGAGATGCCCAACGACGACGAGGCTTACAAGGCCATCGTGGAGACGGACGAGACCGTTTTCATGGGCAACGAGTTGCAAGTCAAGAAGTCGCGCCCACAGGCCACAGTCGCGCCCAAGCCGGAAAAACCCGCCAAGCCGAAGCGTCCGCATCATCCGTATGTTCCCAAACCCGCTGAATAAAGCGTCACAAACACATTTTTTCGCTCCAGACGTTTCACACATTGAAAAAAAGCTGTATCTTTGCAGCCGAAAACGATGGTCTGGTAGCTCAGCTGGATAGAGCAACAGCCTTCTAAGCTGTGGGTCTTGGGTTCGAATCCCAACCGGATCACGAAGTAAGCCTTAACCATTCAGTTAAGGCTTTATTTTTATGAAAAACAACAGAATACGGACATGATTCAAGCCACAGGAATACACAAGTCATACGGCTCGCTCGAAGTCCTCAAAGGCATCGACCTCCACATCGCCAAACGCGAAATCGTGAGCATCGTTGGTGCTTCGGGCGCGGGCAAGTCTACCCTACTCCATATCATCGGCACCCTCGACAAAGCCGACCGTGGGCAACTGCTCATCGATGGCACCGAAGTCAACAAACTGAATGACACCGAATTGGCCGCTTTCCGTAACCAGAAAATCGGCTTCGTGTTCCAATTCCATCATCTTTTGCCCGAATTTACCGCCATCGAGAACATCTGCATTCCCGCTTACATTGGCGGCATGGGAAAGAAAGAAGCCACAGAAAGAGCTGAAAAACTGCTTGATTACCTGAATCTTACCGAAAGAAAAGACCATAAGCCTTCCCAGCTTTCAGGCGGCGAGCAACAACGCGTAGCCGTGGCCAGAGCTTTAGTCAACCAACCCGCTGTAGTTTTAGCCGACGAGCCCTCAGGCAACCTCGATTCCAAGTCGGCTCAGGAACTGCACAAGCTCTTTTTCCGCCTCCGCGACGAGATGAACCAGACCTTTGTCATCGTCACCCACAATCCTGATTTGGCCGCCATGTCAGACCGCACCATCACCATTAAAGATGGAAGGATTTAAAGATTTAAGATTTAAAATTTGAATTTAGCCTTCCATACAATATAATAAAACAACGTTCGTTATTCTTTAATATTCAAGTCACCATACACAATCTTAAATCTTGAATTTTAAATTTTGAATTCAATCCCATGAACAAAAAACTCATATTTTCCCTGTTGTTTGGGGTCTCGCTCGCATTGAGCAGCAATTTCGTCCAAGCCCAAAACGCCGAATCGTACGAGTCATTGATGAAGAAAGGCAACGACAAGTTCAACGCCAAGGACTACATCAGTGCGAAGACCTATTACGAGATGGCATTGAAGCAAAAAGCCAACGACCCGACGGCCAAAAAAAAATTGGACGAGACCGTCAAGAAGATTCAGGAAGATGGTGCGCGTCAAGAAGTGTTTTATGCCCACTTGGATGCCGGCGACCAGTACTTCGGACAACAGAAATATGAGGAGGCACTAACGGAATACGAAGCCGCATTGAAAGTGTTTCCTGAGGACAAATATGTTGGTGGTCAAGCCAATGCAGTTCGCGCCATCCTGAAAGAACGTCAGGACAAGCAAGATGCCTTCGACACGGCTATGAGCCAGGGTGAAAGTTTGTTGGCCGAAGACAACTTCGACGCGGCCATCATGCAGTTTGAGACCGCCATCGAAATTTTCCCCAATGACAAGCTCCCGAAGGAAAAATTGGCCGAAGCCAAACAGAAAAAGCAACTCTACACTGAAAAAGTGACCCGTTTCGACAAGCTTGTTGAAGAAGCTCGTCAGTTCGGTTTGCGCAAAAACTATGATGCTGCGTTGGAGAAAATCAACCAAGCTTTGGAAATCTTCCCTAACGATGCGGATGCCAATGCAAAACGCGACGAATACCAAAACGCCAAAGGTATTGCCGACCGATACAACGGCATCATCGCTACAGCTGACCAACTCTACGAAAACAAGTCCTATAAGGAAGCCAAAGCCCAGTACCAAAGTGCATTAGCCGTCGTGGCAGGCGACGCTTACGCCACCGACATGATTGCCCGCCTCGACCCGCTCATCGCACAACAAGACGCTGAAGAAGCTGCCAGAATCGCCGCAGAACAGGAAGCTGCGCGTTTGGCTGCTGAAGCCGAGGCCGCTCGTATCGCTGCCGAACAAGAGGCTGCAAGGATTGCCGCTGAAGAGGAAGCTGCACGTTTGGCTGCCGAGGCCGAAGCCGCCAGAATCGCCGCAGAACAAGAAGCTGCAAGGATTGCTGCCGAAGAGGAAGCTGCACGTTTGGCTGCTGAGGAGGCCGCACGCAAAGCAGCGGAAGAAGAAGCCGCACGTCAAGCTGCTTTGGCTGCCGCCGAAGCAGAACGCCAAGCCACCATCAAGACCATGCTTGATGCCGCTGACGCTTTGTTCAACCAACAGGACTACGCCAACGCTAAAGTGAAATACCAAGAGGTTGTGGATTTTGACGCAGGCAACGCAACCGCCACCGCCAAGATTCAAGAAATCGACGGCATCTTCACGCGAATGGCAGCTGAGTTGGAAGCCAACTACAACAATGCCATGAGTGCCGGCAACAGTGCTTTAAGTACTGAGAAATTCGCCGAAGCCATAACACACTATCAGACCGCTTTGACTTACAAGCCCAATGACCCGACAGCTACAGCTCAATTGGCTGCTGCTGAAAAAGCCGAAAACGACCGCCTTACTGCTTTGAGAACCCAATATAATGCCTTCATCAAGGAAGGTGATGCCAACTTCAAGACCAACACTTTCGACAAGGCCATTGAGGCTTACACCAAGGCTGAGGAATTAGGTTTGGAGACCTACCCCACCGAGATGATTGCCCGCATCAGCGAAATAATCGAGCAGAACAAACTCTATGAGCTGAACAGCGACCCGATTCTGCTGGCTGCCGGACAAGCCAAACGTTTCGAGTTCAACAAGATTGATGTGGCTGTGCGCCGTTCCAATTACATCATCATCAAGGTGCGCAATCCCCATCCCGAGAAGACCTTCCCGATGATTGTCTCTTTCGGAGGCACAGGAGGAAAGAACGGTGGATTCGTGTTGCCCATCGCAGCTGTCGAAGAGGAAAAGACCTTCGTCTTCCGCATCGGCTCACAATACAAGTGGTTCAGCGAAGACAATACCTGGATTGAAATCATCTCCGAAAACAACGAGGTCGAGATTGGGAAATTGGAGGTTTCGAGGAGCAACTGAACATAGCCTTTCAATTTGCTGATTTACATCTCTCCAACTACTTCATCGCCTCTTCCTCATATGCAATCTCGTGTTAAATCGCTCTAATATGGATTTTACTCCTTAAACACGATTCTATCCAACAATTGCAAGAAGTACTCGTTCGACCAGACATCTAATGCGCGAGAGTCATTCTTGAGAAAAGGCCGCACATCGGTCTTGACATCCTCAATGTTTGTGGTGGCAAGACGCTCTTTCAAGACTACCATAAAATCTTCAATTGACATCTCCTTTCCATTGAACTCATGAAAAATCTCTTTTTTCTAATATCTTTTAATGCTGTCCGCTAAAAGTTTTAAGGGATAAAACGACCTGTCTGCAATGCCCATAAACAGTCGAGCGGACTTGCGTACAGGTCTATATTAGTCCGCAAATATAATGTTTTATCTCATAATAGGTCTTGATTTGGGAAAAACCACAAAAAAAGTAGAGACGCGCCATGGCACGTCTCTACCAACGTATAAGGGAGAACAAGATCAAATCGCATCAATAAACTTCACCACTGCATCGCGGTCTTTTTTGTCCAAGGCACGGAATTTCTCCACCGTGCGGCGGGCGTCGCTTTGCGGGTTGCCGTGCCACATGATGGCCTCGATGACGGTTTGGGCACGGCAGTCATGCAGACGATCGCTGCGGCCAGTGCAAATGGCGGACAAACCGCGTCCCCAAAGCGGGGTGGTGCGGCACCAGCCTGTGCGGATGTCATTCTCCATGTGGAGCTTGTGCTGGATGTAGTCGCTGTAAGGCCAAATCTTCTGGTTGGGATAACGCGGCAGACGCGGGTCGCTGTCGGTGAAGAAGCCTGCGGGGTCAGTGAAGTTGTCGTCACCAGTCTGCCATGAGGGACGATGACAGTAGGCACACCCCATCTCCTTGAAAAGTTCCTTACCGCGTTGCACATCGGGGTCGTCCAAGTTGCGGGCGGCAGGAACGGCCAAACCACGGTGCCACACCATGAAGTTAACATAGTCCTCGTCTTTCATCTCCGGAACTTTCAGCGACTCAGGGATTTGGTCGTTCATCATCAGGTAGTTGTAGATGTCGGTCTCCACATTGCCTGTGAGGTTGTATTGTGGGAAATAGTTGTAGAACTCGGCCTGCACATCGGGGTCTTGTGAGGCTTTTTGTGCGTAGGCAGTGGTCATGTAGTGACCCATTTTGGTGCGGTGTGTCACATTGGTGATGTTCCAGATGGCGTTGGCACCTGGAGCGTCTTGCAAAGGACCACGCGTAAGGGCGTAGGTATAACGTTTCGGGTGGTTGGTGTTGCCGTACAAGCCCGTTGGAGCCCAGTCGCCGCCAGCCCACATTGCAGGATTGATGCCGTTTTGCATGTAGTTGTCGTTGTATTCTTTCTGGTATTGCGCCTTCAGCGAGTCGTCGGGAATGGCGTCGATGAGGCCGGTGCCATAAATGCCGATGGTGGATTCAAGGCGCACCACCACATCGCTGTATGGGATTTCGTTGCCGCCCACTTGCAGCGGGACGTAATATGCCTCTTCAGGGATATATACTTCGGGATAGGTGAGGCTATAGGTCTCGCCGTCAGGGAATTGGTTGCCCCATTCGTCCACATAGCTCAGCCAGTTGATTTGGATTTGGGTCTCATCGATGGGTGCCTTGAAAGGTGCCACGGCCTTGGTTTGCGGCATGCCTGTAAGAGAACTGAGGTAGGTGTCGTTGCGGTCAGTGACGACGAGCAGGTAGCCGTTGCCCCAATCGTCGGCACGGTAACGGTTCATCCTCATGCCGTGGCCGTAACCAGGATGGCAGGCGATGCACGAGCTGCGGATGTAAAGCGGTCCCAAGCCTTTGAAAGGCTCGTTGCTCTGTGTGTAAGTGCGCTCAAAGAAAGCTTCTCCATACTTAAACGCGGTGGTCAGACCAGCCTGTTCGGTGGCAGGAGTTGGGTCTTCATAGGCGGTGGCCGACCTGTTGAAGGTGGTGCCTAGTTCACCGCCGGCGTAGGTCTCTTCGCTGACGACTGTCGGAATGGGGTCGTCGGGTTTGCAGGAAGCCAAAAACATGAGTCCTGCAAGGGCAAGAATGCCAAATGGTTTGTGATTCATCATGGTGTTTGTTTTAATAATTGTTCTTGTTTTATTTGTCGCTTTGCGTCATTGCGAGGAGGAACGACGAAGCAATCTAAGGGTTTAGTTTTTGTCTGGATTGCTTCGTCCCTCGCAATGACGCGAAGCGGTCGTTATCATTTTCTATCGATTTTGCCCAACTCAGCCTTCACCTCGGCCATCACGTCGGAGAGCTCTTGGCAGGCTTCCATGGCTTCTCCGGCAGTAGCATCGGCATAGAATTGGACGAATGGTGCCTTCATGGCTTGAATCTTCGTCAGGGCATTCTCAATGGCATTCATTGTCTTGGTGTCAAGCTCTTTATTGTAGTCTTTGATGTAGGTGTGCAGTGACATGGACTCATCTCTTTGGCCTTCCATGCCGCCCATGTAGGCGTTCTTGACGCTGGTGATGTTGTCGTAGAAGTCCTTGATGGACTTTTGGCTGTATGGCGACTCCACGTAAGTCACGTCCTCGCCAGTGTGGGGCTTGCCGATTTTGGAAGTGCCCACCTCATCGGAGATGTCGATGCAGCCGTCAGCGATGGCCTCAAGGGCGTTGGTGAAGGTGGCGTAGGTGCTACCCGCTTGACCACTTTGGGTCATGTTGGCACCGTAGGTGTTGTCGCCTCCGTTGACGGTGGTGTTTAACTCTAATTCTTCCATCAAGTCTTTGTGGGCTTGGGGAGTGTCAGCGTTCCAACTCACTTCTAATTGGAAGCAACGGTTGCGCAGGTCACGCGACACAGACACCACGTAGGTCATCATGTCATCGTTAATTTCGTTCACATTGCGAGGTTGACCTTCACGGAAGAGGATGTACTCGATGCCATGGAAGCCGAGCAGGGCGTTACCGAGCTGTTCGCCAGCCACGGAGCCGTCTTCGTCGTTGGCCAATTGGGCAATCATGTTGGGACTCGACATCAGGCGGTTGAAGGCATCTTCGTCAAGCGGCCAGGAGTCGATGTGTGGGTCGATGCCGAAGTCGGAGGCGGCACCGAAGAGGAAAGCCTCGCTCATTTCCCACCAGTGGCGGGCTTCGAGGAAGGTCGCGGTGGCGGCGTTTACGTTGGCTTGGGTCTTGTTGGCTTTCAAGGCTTCAAGATTCTCGACGAGCTTGTCGGCTTCGTTGGCCAAATTGGCGTAGGTTGGGTACACCGTGTGGTTGAGGTACTGTTTGACGATGGCCTCTTTCGTGGCTTTGTTGGCCTCCTCGGTGTTGTCTTGTGGGTCTTTGTTGCAGGAACTGAGGTTCACTGTCAACAGTAGGGATGCAGCGACTATGGCTGCGGATTTGAATAATTTCTTCATTTGATTATGTTTTTAAAGTTGTTTCTATTATGAGTTTCCCCTTCGGGGAATGGAGTGCTGTTGATGTGTTAAACAGCGGCGGCAAGAACAAGTTGCCCATTTGTAACATCATCAGCCGCCGCATAAAAACTATATTCCACCTCCAATCCCCATAGGGGAATCTATTTCGTAAAGAACCCGCTATAAGCCACACCTAAGGAGAACATCGGTTCGTCATTGTATTGCTCCTTCAAAAACCGTTTGGCGTATTCCGCCTTGATGACGACCTGCGGGATGGGGTAGTAATTCACGCCGAGGGTCATCACGTGGCGGTCGGTCCATTGGTAGTCCGTGAGGGCGTTGGCGGTGGGGATGTAGCTGTCGTAGTAGTCGTAACGGCCAAAGAGGTAGAGCTGTTGGTTGCCGGTGTGCTTCATCGGGTGCATGATGTCGTAGGCAATCTCGCCACCGCAGGCGATAGCGGCTTCACCGACCAAAGAGCGCGGATAAGGCGAGAAACTCTGGTGGTTTTGGTTCTTGTTCCATGACGAGATGAGGTTGGCGTCGCTGAGGTGACCGTAGTCGAAGTTGCCGCGTACTACAAGGCCGTGACCTTTATAGTCGAATTCGGCCGTGCCGATGACGACGGTGCCTTTCACCTCTTTATATTGGCTGGTCTCGGAAAACTCGTTGGTGACGATGTCATTATTAAAAGTGTTGCCGACATAGCCGCTCACGCCCCAGTGGAAGTTCTTGATGCTGTAGTTGTCAATGCGCAAGGCACCTGCCAGATGGTTGGCCACGCGGAACTCATAGCCTGAGGCCGAGCCGTTCTTCACCCAGTTGGCGTTGTTGAACATGTTGGAGTTGAGTGCAGGCACCACAATGGCCTCATAACGCCAATTACCTAGTTTTCCCCATAGGCTGATGCCAGTTTCGTGCCAAGTGCAGGGCAGGATGTTGAACTCGCCTTCGGGACGGTAGCAGGTGAAGAACTGCGTAGGCAGGTGGGCATTGTTGGTCTGTCCGACAGGCACCACGATGTGTCCCAAGCGGAAGTTGAAGCCCTTGCCAAACGACTTCTGCAACCAGAACTGTTCCAAGGCCACCTCGCCGCCGCGCTCGATTTCATGCTCAAACTCGCCAGTCTCTTCGGCCTCGATTTCCACGGCCACTTCACTGCCGCCATGCTCAAACTCGATTTCCGTGCCCATGCTCCAGCCTTTGCCGAAGTTGTAGCCTAAATTGATGACCACATGGGGCAAGTCGATACGACCGTGGCCTTTGGCGTCTTTGTAACGCTCGGCATGGGAATAGCGGAACATGTTGTCGCTGTTGAAGTTGCGAGTGTAGACGGCCTCGCCGTACCCACCAATGGTCAAGCGGGACTTTGGCTTGATGGAATCCTGTGCCTGCAAGGTGCTGACACTCAGTGCCAAGCCCAATACAAGACATTTTGCAATCGTTTTCATTTTCATAGTCGGATACTATTTAGTTCAAATTCGATTGCAAAAATCCCGCTTTTGTCCTCGCAGTCCAATCCCTACAATTGGCTATTTTTGATTTTGTGTTTCATCAATAATAGTGAGGAAAACGATGTGTGGATTGGTTGTAAGTTCAACTTAAAAAGTTATAAAGTTAAGGGTAGATCAGTAGAGTATCAATTCGCCTACTGGAACGGGGTCAAAAGTCGTCCAATGGGCGATAAATTCCTTTGCGGCTTTTTGGTGTTGAATCGTGGTAATTTTAGGCTTGATCTCAAGCCGCAAAGGTAATCATTTTTTTTAAAAAACCTACTCCAAACTATCTCCAGCCTCGCCGTCGCCTTCCTTGGCTCGCTGTTCGAGTTCCATCTTACCGAAACGCAGGGTGAAGCCAGCGGAAATGTAGCGGCTGTTCAGCATCTTGCGGGTGCTGTCGCTGAGATAGTAGGGGTTGGTGTTGCTGGAGCCCGAACCAATGGTAGCTCCCCAGTTGAAGATGTCCTGCACGTTGACGAACACCGACAAACGACGCTTGAAGAAATCGCTGCGGAGACCCATGTTAAGGAAATAACGCGCCTTGCGCTCGCTCATCAGGCTGATGGTCGGTGAGTTGTAGTTGGCCGAAGCCGTCACTTGCAACTGGTTGAAAAGCTTCGCCCAAGCGTTGACACGCACGCTCCACGACCATTTTTCGCGTTCGTCGATTTTGTGACTGACGTTGCCGAACTCATCAACACGGTCGTATTCCATGCGATAGCCATAGTCATAGAGATTGGCATAAAGACGCACGTTGAAGAAACCTGTCGGGCGGTAGGTCATGTTGAGCGAAGTGCCATAACGCCATGATGTACCCATATTATAGGGCATGGAGTAACTGACAACCCGGTCGAGGAACTGGTCATATTCCGAGTCGGTCAGCGAGCTAATTTCGTTGGTGCTCAGGCGACCGTATGCTTCGAGGCCTATGTTGCCAAAACGTTCGAAGAACTTCTGCCATCCAGCCTCCATGTTGTGGGTATAGCCGTTCTTGAGTCCGTTGGGGTTGCCTGTCGAATAGCTGTCCTCGCCATACCTGCGGAACGTGCTGATTTCATCCTCACCAGGATGCGACATACGCAACGAATAGTTGAGTTTCCAGTTGTGCATGGATTCTGTGCGGTAGGTCAGGTGGACAGACGGACGCACCGTCCAGAAATACAGCGTGTTCTTATCAGCAAACGGCATATCGCTAACATAGTCATAATAAATACGGTCATTGCCGGCACCCAAACCAGTGCTGAGGGTGAATCCTCCCCAGCGGTGAGTCCAGTTGACATCGGCATTGATGCCCGTCTCCAAACCATTGAAGTGGTAAGTACGAAGTATATCAATGCTGTCATAGTTGAGTCCTCCGTCGTTCGAATAGTAACGCTTGTAGTCATTGTTGTGTATCTGATGGTCAGCACGCAAGCCATAGCTGAGTTCGCCGTCCTCGCTGTAGGGACGGTTGTAACGCGCATCGAGGCTGAGGCCAAGGCCAAACTGGTTGGTCAGCAGATAGCGGTTTTCGTCAAGGTCGGTGTAGACATCGTAGAAACGGTTGTAGTATTGGTCTGTAGCGTTCTTGTTGAGTCTGGAATTCAAGCCGATACGGAGATTATGACCCTTTTCATCAAACTTTTTGGTGTAGTCGACGCCCACATGGCCGAAACCGAACCCCGAAACGGTTGTGTCGCCAATGCTGTAGGCCAACAGGCTATCATAGGGTAAATAGAAGGTCTGCTCATCGCGGCGGCTACCAAAACTATGATTGTTGTTGTAGAAACCGCCTCCATCAAAGGAGATATCGCTGGTGGAATCAATCTCATAGTCGATGTTCATGAAGACATTGCCGCTCATACTGCGGTTGTTTTCCTTCTGCGACGTGGTTCTGTACCATACAGAGTCATACAATCCCTCGGTATCGGCATCTTCACGTTTCAATTCCCAACTATCCGTGGTATTGATTCTGTTGCTGTAACGACCAGAAGCAAACAGGTTGATACTCAGTCTCTCCTTCTTCCACATATAACTAATCCACGGTGAGACGAAGGGCTGGTTGGAGCCATTCACGCCGAAACTGATGAACTGGTTGCTCTTGATGTGCGCCGAAGTCACGATATTGATGACCGCTTCTGCATCGGTAGCATACTTGGCTGAAGGGTTGGTGATAGTCTCGATACGTGCAATGGCATTGGCGGGCAAGGTCTGGAGATAGGTTTTCAGATTTTCCTCTGTGAGTTTCGAGGGCTTGTCGTTAATCCAAATCTCCACGCTTGAAACGCCGCGCAAGGTGATGTTGCCCTCCACGTCGACCTCCACGCCAGGCGCATTCTGCAAGGCATCCTCCGTGGTACCGGTTTGGATGGATGGGTCTTCGCTGACATTGTAAATCAGCTTTTCACCATCCATGGCATAAAGCGGTCGTTCAGCGGCCACCGTGACTTCACTGAGCGAGGTCACACCAGGATTGATGCGCAAAGTGCCGAGGTTAGTATGGTTGGTCACATGGAAAGGCAAGGCAAAACTCTCGTAGCCGATAGCCGAAACACGCAACACGAAAACCCCTTGCGGCACGTTGTCGATTTCAAAAGCACCGTCCAAATTGCTGATGCCGCCTTTGACAAATTCGTTGTCGATGGAGTCGAGCACCGCCACATTGACGTAGGGCAAAAACTCACCTGTCTTGGCATCGCGCAAAACACCCACCACCGTAAAAGTGTCGCCTTCGCGGACTTTCTTCTTAGGCTTCACAGCAGGCATGTTCGGGTCGTTCTGACTCCACTGACGGTCACCGCCAAAAGGAGGCCTACCTCCTGGGGGACGACCTCCTGGAGGTCTACCACCTGGGGGTTGAGCCATACTCAAAATCGTTGAAAGAACCAAAAACAGAGAGAACACGGCTCTCAATGAAAACGTTTTCTTCATTTTTTAATGATTAAAATATTAAAACAGCTTGCAAAAATAAAAAATGTAGGTGGATTTGTCGCAAAAAACTATACTTTTTCCCATCTTATGAGCTCGCTAAAAAATTTTAGTGGCACAAAAACAGGCTGAATTCCGTGAGAGGAGTTCAGCCTTTATCGTTATTTGTTTCTGCTACAAATCTATGTAACGATGAACAAAAGTACGCATTTTATCGGACAGCCGATGTATGGACAGCTTGTTAAGTTTGCTGGACAAGCAGAAAATCCTCTGAATCAGCCGCGAGAATGGGGGCGAGAGTTACGTCAAGCACTTCGACGCATGGCAGCATCTGGTCATCATCCTCTATGCCGTTATCAATTTACCATATCATTGATATTTTCCGCAATGATAATTGTTTTCTGGCAATCCAGAGAATTTCATGGCCCAAAATGTCTATTAGCTCATGAAAGTCTCACCCATAACAACCATGTCCTTCTTCCTTTGAATCTTTGGCAAATTTACAAAACAATTCGCAATAAACTGGAGCAGAACACGTTATGTTGATAACTTTTCGAAATCTATTCATAACACACTAATCTTCCAAAATTTTAGTGCGTTTACCATAGCGGATGACTATTTTTTAGCCACCCTCCTCGCAATTACTGCTATGTCAATTGTATCAAAAATCCCTAATGCTACGAACAAGACGGTATCCATCTTTATGGTCGTTATAGCCGTCCGAGGAATATTCAAGTCCGCCAATGGTGGTCAAATACCATGCGTCAATGTCCGAATACTCAGTTGAAGACCAATAAGTCACGCCTATCGGTTTGACAAGCTCCGCGCCCATTTCTTCAAGAGTAGAATTCACGTCCTTGAGATTCTTGTAGAGGCGCTTCAGCTGACCTGCGGCAGGCAGATACCAACCATTGTCGAAATCAACAGCACTAAAGGCCGGATAGAAATCATCTAATTCAAGTATGGTTTGGGTGTTTTTTTTGCCGTCGAGATCATCAGCGGCGGAACCTCTACGAGTGTAGTTTTCCAAATCGGTGTCCTCACCGTATCCTCCCCAAGTGAAGAGACCTGCATCCTCCAAGGACACAGCCCAACCGTGCTCGTTTGAATCGTCCACATCAAACACCACACCGATGGCGACAATATCTAAAGTGTCGTATGCTTCAGGAGTGACCACAGTGTCGCCTTCGCAAAGGATGTATCCGATTTCGATTCGAACTTTTTTATCATCCTTTTTATCATCCTTCTTTGAATCCTGAGCATTCACACATGGCACAACCAATGCCATCAGAAAAGCCGTCATCATCAGTTTCAAAACATGTTTACGCATAATTCTATTTATTTTTTTCTGATTATCAATACGTTAACCGCATTTCGTGTAGTTATTCCACACCATTTGCAGGGCAAAAATAGGATTTTTTCGGACACACTGCCAAAAAAATCAGACAAATCTCATTTTTTAGCAAGATTATTCGCCCATCATGTGATAATACTTGGGCTGATAGTCCTCCCATTCCCCTGTCAAAAGTTCGGGATGGAAGAAATGGATGAAGTCGGCCAAAAGCAGGTCGGGCTCGCACTGCGACTGCTCGAAATAGCCTGTTTGGAGAATATCGCAGACGATGATTTTGTGGTTTTTGAAAGCATCGAAAAGCGGATAAACAGGGCTTTCCTTGCCTAAAGACGCGTATGTCATGGGAAAAGGAGCAGAGTTGATGACGCGCCAAAAATCAGCGTGTTGCGCCTTGGCCAAAATACTCTCGGCATCCATCGGTACGCTGGCCGTTGATGGGTTGTCCTTCCAGATGTAATCAGCACCAGCATCGGCGAAGAGTTTGGCAATATAGCTGCGGCCTCCTGCCACGTACCATTGTCCATTAAATGCCAAATCAGAGAACACCGTTGGACGATGCTCCACCTCAGCACATAGCGTTGAAAGGGCGTTATAGCGTCGTTCGATGTCCTCAAACCAAGCGTCGGCCTTGTCTTCGCAGCCTATCAGCATACCTATGACGCGAATCCACTCGGCACGGCCCAAAGGCGTGTTTTCCATATAGTCGGCAAAAGGAAACAGCACGGCTCCTGTGACATTCAGCCCTCCCTGGTTACCATCAAAATAAGGCGAATACAACAAGACATCAGGCTGCAACTGTATCATTCGCTCAATATCGGCGGCGGCCTCCGTGCCAATGTCGTAAACCTTTTGCTGAGCCAAAAGCGAACGCATGGTCGAGTCGGTCACGAAACGGCCTTCAAGGATGCCTTTCACGCGGTCGATTTCACCTAAACGCAGAAAGACCGACCATTGCGTGGCCGAGAACGAAATCACCGAGTTGACAGGAACATTCAAAACGCCTTTCACATCCGAGTCGATAGCCTTTGTCGTGTCCTTGACGAAGGCAAACGAACCCAAAGAAAGCGTAGTATCCCACGGACAAATCACCTCCGCCCGATAGCCGTAATCCTTTTCATACACCATGATATTTCGGGCATAACGCATGTGGTTATCGCCATGGTTTGCCTCTTTGACATCAGTCTTAGCTTTTGGCGCACAGGCGACAAAAAACAAAAAGAATAAACTCCACAAGAAGGTTCGGGCGGATTTGCAATCCGACCGTCCAGAACCAGGGGATTTCAAATCCCCATTTCGAAACATTCGGATTTCAAATCCGAATGAACTATTGCGATTACTTCCCATTGATTTCCTCCAAACACTCTTTGCACAGGCAATCGCTATAATGTTCTTTCAGATAGGCTTTTGTGGCGTCAGTGAGTTTCACTTTCACGCACCAGCAGTCGATGGAATGCACGCATTCAAATTCTTTTCCGCAGCGGGGACAGGTCTTTTTCATTGGATAAATATATTAATTTTTAACTTACAGCATTTACTCTCCGATTCTTTATCAAAATCCTGAAATACGGACATTTACCATTGACACTCAAATCCTTTCCGTCGTCGCCTTTTCGGAATTTGACGATTTCAAATTGGTTAGGATTGTACTTGTGAAGAAATGTAATTGGGACTCCCATTAAGCCATCGTAATCCCTTGGAATATCTTGGGTTTTATCAACATTTATACCATCGCAGTTGTCATACTTTGGATAATCGTTCTCATTGCCAGCATATTCCTTTGACAAATCAAGTTCCTCATTACGTTGTTGCAGTTCCAAATTAGTGAGCCAAAGACAATTATTTGTAGCAATAATAGTCTGGCCTTTGGTATTTACACTTACCTCTGTACCATACAAATCATAGTGATCAGGTACAATAAAGCCAGAAATTCCTCGACCCAAATTAACACCCAGCCAAACTTTGTTTTTCTGAATCAAATCGAATATTTCTTTGTAGGTAATGGCATTCACATTGCCAATAATTAAAAACTGCTTGTCATATTTCATGACTTGGGCCACGAATTCTCTGAACAATGAAAACGGAGGGTTGGTTACCACAATATCAGACTGTTTCAACAGTTCGATGCACTCACGGCTTCTAAAATCTCCATCACCTTTGAAATAACTGATTTCAACATTGTTCGGATTGAAACAATTGCCACCTTCCCCACAATATTCACAATAGAATCCCTTTTCCGATTCCTGACTACTAAACAAATCCCATGTATCCTCTTTATAGCACGAGGCAATCAATTTTCTCAGTCCTAATTTGTGAAAGTTTATCACAAAATATTTAAAAAAATTACTTGTGCGAGGGTCGTCGCAATTGCAATAAACCACTTTATCAACAAAACAATCTTGGTAGTATTGCAATTCGCGTTCGATGTCGCAAAGCTGGGTGTAAAACTCATCACTTTTTGATTTCTTTGCTTTTTGAAGCAATTGATTTGTCGCCTGCCGTGCCATAATCTTACTTTTTTGTCAATTGTTTGAACAAATCACTGCCCAGTATTTGAAGAGATGTTTTTGAAATCTCCAACATAATGTCGAACATCTTTTTCGTATCCCAACTTTCGCCATTGCCTTGTGTATAAATTGAAGCCGCCTGAAGCATAATAGTCTTGTCACCATGCTTCACGAACTTGTTCTTACACAGGTTGGTATTGATTGGCATTCCATAATTTGCCGCCGTCAATCTATCCAACCGATTGAGCGTACTTGAGTTATATTCAAGTGTAACGACTCTTCCATCGGGTCTTTTGACTTGTATGGTTTCGGTCAAAAAATTTGAGCCTTCAAGAAAAATAACGTAGGGAAAATGCGATTCTGCCAACATAAAATTGGCAATTTCAGAAATGTTCTTATGCGACCGCTCAATGGCATTGCCAGCCAACATAAGGTCTTGGTTTTTGTTTTCACCAACAAGTTCTCCTTTTTTGATATTCTCGATGTCCTTCCCTTGGTGTTTTGCCTCAGACACTAAGACAACTCTCCAATTATCGTTGTCGTCCTTAACCTCAATTATTCCACCATCAGGAATAATACTTGCATTTTCAACAAAAAGCGTTTGTCCCAATTCAGGATCAATCTTTTTGAGGGCCTCGTTAATTTCTTTCTTCTCGATACTTAATCTGTATCGAAAAACAAGTTGCGGATAATCTTCTTCCAGTTGTTTAATGATATGATGGGATATTTCTCCCACAGTCATATTATGCAACTTGGCCTCTTCTCCAAATATGCCAATAACACCATGACTCTCTTTATGCTGTGCCGTTAACCGTTTCGATTGATTCTTTTTCGCCATCTTAGTAACATTTCGGCAAAATTACATCTTTTTTCGCTATACGAAAAGGTTTGTATAAAATTCGACACAAAAAGTTTGGGCGGATTTGCAATCCGCCCAAACTGAGTTGGGGATTTGTAATCCCCTCAAAGAATATCAATTATTTAAACAACATTGCACTGGGAATGACACCTGCCTCGAACGAACTGAGCAGCAGGCCGTCTTCAGTATAACGATACACCGTGCCGTTCATCATGTAGTTCTTGGCATCGGTCACATAGATTTCGCCCGACTTCGGGTCAACAGCCATGTTATAGAACAAACCAGAGGTTTCAGCGGCGATGCTAAAAGTCTCAGACAAGGTCTTCGTGGCGATGTCGAAGCGACGCACCACATTATTGTAAATCATATAGAGCTGGTCGCCTGTGCGATTGGCCCTCAACACCGAGGCCGTGCCATCAAACTCATAACGTTTTTGGGCGGTTTTGAGCATCGGATCAATTTCCCACAAAGAGGGATTCTCACCATAACCCACGTCCCATGAGCGGCCTTCGCAAAGCACCCACACATGCCCGTTCTTGTCGACTGCCATCGTGTTAGGCTCCTTCCCCACCTCGATTTCGGCTACCTTGACATCGTTGTTCATATCAATGACCTGGACAGTGTTGTAGCTGTCGTGCGAGCTGGGATCAATGTAATAAAGTGACCAGTTGCTCACATACAGTTCGTTGCCCACAGGCACCATTTTCTCGGTAGTCTTACCTGTCTCAATGAAGCCTGTGTGTGTCATATTCTGCGGATTGACAATCCAAATGCCCATGCCGATAAGGTCCGTGACGTATGCCTTCTCAGGGCTGAAGAAATACATCTCGCGGGGCGAATAGAAATCACCAAGTTTGAAAGGCTGTGTCAGGTCGCATTTCAAAGTATTGGCATCCACTTTATAAATAAGGTTGCTATTGTTGACAACGATATACAGCTTGCCGTCGACCAATGCCATGCTCTCGGCCACGTCGCCGATTGGGGCATTATTGGCCTTGTAAAACAGATTGTTGACCACCGTGTCTGTCTCGGGGTTGTAGAACGACAGCGAAGCGTTCGAGAACTGGTAATTGCCTTCGTTGAGCACGAAAACGCCCTTGAGCTCGACTGACGGTACGGAATCGTTAGGATTGACAGGCGTCGGAGTCGGGTCAGGCTTGCAGGAGAACAACAAAGCAGCGATGACACCAAGCAGGAATAGATTTACCTTTTTCATCTTAGTTTGTGTTTTGACTATGATTATTGACAATGACTATGACCGCTTTTTGAAATAGGATAAGTTCACATTAAATTATATGCGGTCATTGTCATAGCCATCGGTCATCGTACTAATTTATTGTTTCACAATACGTTTCGTAACCGTCTTGCCCTCAGCGGTGACGCGAACGAAATAAATGCCTTCGTTCAAATCGCTCATGTCGATGACAGAGGATGAGGAAGTCATCACCAACTGTCCCACAAGATTGTAGACCTCAACCGACTGCAGGTTTTCAGCATTCACCGTCAGCTGGTCCTTCACCGGATTGGGATAGACGGCAACGGCTTCAATTTCGTTTTCAGGAACATCGTAGTGGGCTATGTCGTAAATCACACCGACAGCATCCAAGTCGAAGCCACTGGAACCGAAAGGAGTGGGCCACGGATCGTTGACAATATGGTCTTCCGAGTCCTTGGTAGCATATTCAGGATCAATGTCACCCACCACGTCGATAATGCGGACATGGGTGACCTTCATTTTGTCAAGCAGGGCGTTGTCTTCCACCTCGTCAAGGTCAAAAGGCGTGCCGTAGAACACCGAATATTTTCCAGCGAAGTTGTGAATCAGGCTTGCATGGATACAATCAAAGCCACCCACCTGAGCAGTATCCTGAACCTTACTTACAGCAGGGAAGCGGAAGAAGTTCTCGCCATCGGAACTGACTTCCACAAAGGCCAATTCAAGGAAACAGATGGTGTTGTCCTGAGCGTTGACAAGGCCATTCTCGAACACCGCGAAGTCAGGGCCTGGACCATTGTAGATGGGCGAGGCAAAAGTCAAGGTAGCCGAACCACCGTCGCCGAGGCTGATGACATCCATTGTGCCGCCTGGCTTACCTAACACCACTGACAAATCGGGGCCAAAACTCGCCAAGCCAAGACTCGGATCGGCGATATTCATCGGACCACGTTCCACTTCGATTCCTGTAGCCCAAGCCACGAAAGCCGACGAGTCGGCATGCATGGCCGTGGTGCCGACGACACCCGCCTCAGGCGCGAACTGCGCCCAAAGCATCGTCGGCACCAAAGCCAACAGCAGGATGGAAATCCTTTTCATCATTTCACCACGAGTTTAGCGGTACGCACAGCACTGTCGCTGCTCACGGTGATGAAGTACACACCTGCATTCAGCGTTTCGGTGCTGATGCGGACTTGTTCGCCAGCCTTTGCGTCAACGCTTTGCTCGCTGACCAGATGGCCTTGGATGTCGTAGACAGAAACAGTGGTCATTCCAGCATTGGTGACAGTCACGAAGGCTTCATTAATAGCAGGATTCGGATATACAGCCAGAGTGCTGGACTGGCTTTCGTTCACGCCCGTGTTGTTGATAGCGGGTTCAATGGGTTGTTCCCAAGCAATGGTGGTCCAATCGGCAGACATGACACCGCAGGCATAACCACCAATCTTTACAAAGTCGTTGTTGTGAATCGGTTCTTCAGCCATCATATTCATACCCATCAAGCCATTCACGCTATGCATGGGAACATCATAATCGGGATCGCCCCATTGTGCATCTGGGTTGGGGCACATCGTCAGGTCGTATTCGTCATCCACGTAAGTGATGTTGGTGGGAGCAGTACCGATGACCGTCAAGCGATTGTCAGCATCTGCAATAGCAGTTAGTGCTTGGAAAACAGTGGCTTCACCATTGAAACGGTAGCCCCAGGCCAGAGCAGCTTCGGTGTAGCTGCACCAGCTGAGTGCAACCACAACCTCGTTTTCGCCTTCGCCAACCCAAAACAGGATCTCGTCAGCTGAAATAGTAGCGTCAACGACTGCATTCGGGTCAGTGGCAGGAATAATCTCTGTAGTCCAAGAGATGGTGGTCCAGTCGGCAGAAATAATACTGCAAGCATAACCACCAATCTTCACGAAGTCGTTGTTATGAATCGGTTCTTCAGACATCATGTTCTGACCCATCAAGCCATTCACGCCATGCATGGGAATATCATAATCGGGATCACCCCATTGGGCTTCTGGATTAGGGCACATGGTCAGGTCGTATTCATCATCCACATAGGTAATGTTGGTGGGAGCAACCCCGATTACTGTCAAGCGGCTGTCGGCAGCTGCAATATCAGTAAGAGCTTGGAAAACAGTGGCTTCGCCATTGAAACGGTAGCCCCAGGCCAAAGCTGTTTCAGTGTTGCTGCACCAGCTGAGTGCAACCACAACCTCGTTTTCACCCTCGCCAATCCAGTATTGGATGTCGGCAGGATCGATAGTGGCATCTTGTTGTGCAAACAAATTGGTCGTAAACAGACCAAAAATTCCAAGAAGGAACAATAATGTAAAGTTTTTACGCATAATAATATAATTTTAGGTTTGACATTCAATCCATTACATTACAATGCTTGCGGGAAATGAGGGTACACCTTAATCTATAAGGAAAGCCAGCTCTTGTCCCGAAAGCTTTGTTTCACGACAGGCGGCAGGTCTTCTGACTTACTCCTTTGTCTGGCCGCCTTCCCGAAAGACTTTGTTTTCAGTGGCATAGTGACCAGCGCGAAGAGCTTACAGCAGCGGGAACTGTACGGGATTCTCACCCGATTCCCTATTGAGCCTCGCGGCACCGCTTATCGGCGGCAAAGATAAAGCAAAATCTGATACAACGGAACGAAAAAAGCAAAAAATGAATACAGATTCCCAAAGGGAATGGAGCGGCTATTATTTTGTGAACCGCGGCGGCATGTAACCGTTACACATTTGTAACTTTTACAGCCGCCGCGTTTAACTTTATGTCTCCGCTCCATTCCCCGAGCGAAGCGAAGGGGAATCTCTATTTTTTCACCGCCACCCGCGCCGTATAGTTTTTTCCCTCCGCATCCGTAACGCGCAGTAGATAAAACCCTTCCGCCAAACTACTCACATTGATTTCATTACTGCCTTGCACGCTCTTCACCACTTGCCCAAGCCCATTATAAACCCAAACCTCCTCAGCCTCAACGCCTTCAATAACAACCCTATCTATTACAGGATTAGGATAAACTAAAACGCTTGAAAATGATTCATTGTCGGCAATATCATCCCAAAACTCTCCAAATTGAGGGACATAAATAGTGAGCCCTTCAATCCATTCCCGATACAGGTTAGGCTCTTCTTGTGCATTAACCCATGCGTTTAGTGCCTCAACCAATCTGTCAGTTTGCGTTTCGCCAATCACGAATGGTTCCGATAACACCCCATCACCCATATAGATATAGGGAACGAATTCCGTGCAATTGATCGTCTCGCCCAAATTAGTGCCAAACAACCCATTCAATCCTTGTTGCCCACTGACATCGGCAAAGCAATTTTCAACAACACTGCCCTCCGAGTTGTATGCCACAATACAACCTTTATTATAATGACCAGTCAAATAGTCCAGCAATTCCGAATAGCAATTCCTTACAATGGCTTTCTTCCCATTGGAAACAGTTTCGTTAAAACACACGATACCACCCATGTTTTCATCGCTGAAAGATCCCATCAGGCTTCCGTAAAAATAGCAGTTCTCCACAATGGCATCAGCATAATCGCCTTCACAAAGGTTACGCAAGACGATACCGCCTACATCTATTGCCCCAAGCTGAGAATACCTATCCATTTCGTAGCAACAATTGCGAACAATAGAATTGCGGTTCAAGCCGACAACGCTTGCCATATATGTCCCGCCGGCATGTGCATTTCCTACTGCTTCCAACATTTTAAGCCTGCATGTACAACCGTCCACCACTGAGAGGGAATCCGCAACAGCGGCAACAAGTGCGTCATAATAAAGCTCGTATGTTCCTGTATTCATGTCAAATGGATGCATATAAGCATAAAAACCGGAATTGAGCGACAGGTTTTTCACCGTGCCATGATACAAATAGCCAAACAACCCCATATCCATTCGCATTTCCTCTCCCAAGGAATTAAGTATAAACAGTCCATCAATACTATGATCTTGACCATCGAAGGTGGCCATAAAACGGTGTTCACGGTTTCCTATGGGAACAAGGTTCATCAAGCCGTACGTTTCTTCAAGATTAAGGTCGGCCATCAGTCTTACGGTGCGTCCGTCAAAATTGTCAGGCTCGCAGCCGTTCAGCCCGTTTACAACACACGAAAGCCAAGCCAAACCTTCAGGTGTGTAGATTTCCACATTGCCTTCGGCGTCAACCACATAGCCTTCAGGCTGTTCGGTTACGACATCAGCCCAATAACCGTATTCAAGCGTCCTGTCGTTTTCCTGCGCCTGCATCGTCACCCCTCCCGCCATCAGCAGGAACGCAAGCAAGGTGTAAAACTTTATGTTTTTCATCGTATCGTGATTTTATTCGTGTATACTTTTCCCTCCGCATCTGTGATGCGCAGCAAATAAACCCCATTCACCCAACCACTCAAATCAATCTCATTCGTCCCCCGCACTGTCTTCACCACCTGCCCCAAAGCATTATAAAACCAAACCTCATCAGCCTCAACACCCTCAATGCGCACAACCCCGCTGGCGGGATTTGGACACAATGTAAAAGCAGTCCCTTCCGTTTCATCCACGGCTTCAATTTTTTGGGCTTGAACCATTAAATTACACAATATTGTAATTGTAAATAATAAATATTTTTTCATATTTCTCTTGTGTTTGTATGTGGCAATATTTAATAACTCTATTATCTTATTTAACTTTAACCACTTTCTTAACATGGCAGATCCCCTCTTTGTCTGTTACAACAATGTAATAAATACCAATATCAAACTTTGTGGCATCTAACACGAAATGGTCTTGTTCTGCTTTTATTTCAAATATCTTCCTGCCAAAATTGTCAAATATCTCTAATTTTTGAGCATTCTTAGTGGTAATTTCAAGTATCTGTCCAATAGGATTAGGAAATATGCTCAACTCAATTCTGTTTTCCTCGACTCCTTGCACGGGTGTGCTGTCATATTTATACAATCTGCCATTTTGCGAAGAAACAAAAATATCAGAACCTGTTGCGGATACGCAGTACAAGAATTCATAATTATCAATCCCATGCGACACTTTGAACCATGACGCTCCTGCATCTTCCGTCACATAAGCTACGCTTTCGATATACGGATCCTTATCATATTCCCAACTGTTGATATAGCAGCCGCGCTCATTTGAGAAATCAATATCGAAATAAGGGATGTAATATGAATTATAATCTGACATCGTTATATGCTCAAAGCCGTCATTTGTTTCTATAACGCCATAGCACTGACCATACTCATTATAGAACTCACCAAAAACCTTGATGCGTCTTTCGTCTTCAAAATATACCGAGCCCAGTTTATAAGAGGTAAACTCATAGTTGGCGATGTTCTCCCAATGCTCACCATAATCATCAGTTTTCATGACCCTCATTACATTTTCAAGGTATCTGTCGCAACCAATCACTAAGCCAATATTATCCTCAAAATATGCTTCCCAACCACCTTCTCTTAATCCTAAATCGGCAAATTCGAAGGTCTCACCACCATCAGTACTTTTATATAGATGGCCAAAGTCTATGATGTATAATACACCATTGTCTGTAAGATACAATTCCATCGGTTTCCCATAACCCATCCATGTTAATGTACCATAACGATTTCCTCCAAAACTCCTAGTTAATGAATAATCCCGTGTTGTCGGGAACCATGATTCTCCGTAATCTTCTGTTTGCATAGTGAAAAAACGATTTTCATCCCAAACTAACGCATAACCATTTCTGTCATCAGAAAACCTGACACTAAAGATCTCCCATCCTTCATTTCTGTATTTCTCCTGCCAACTGTTTCCTCCATCCTCGGTTTTCAATATCAGGCCGTTTTGTCCGCAGACGAACACCGTGTTGGTATCGATGCAGCAGACATCGTAAAGGTCTTCTACAACTCCTGTGTTGAGCTCGTGCCATTGTTGCGCCTTCCCAAAACATGCTACTGTTAGTAATAGAAAGAGAAGGACTTTTCTTTGTGGTTTGTAATTATTCTTCATATATTTATTTAGGTTTTCATTACTTGTTTTAGGCTTCAAATATAAGCCTTTTTTATGCAATTAGTTCATTTCATTTCACTCTTTTATCCACTTCCCGCTTTCCGCTTCGGTCACTGAGCCTGTCGAAGTGCCAACCATCACCTTCCAAACATAAACAGCTTCAGCCCAATCTGTTGCATCAATCACCGTCACATTCTCCGTGAGGGCTTGGCTGTGGATGAGCCTGCCGTTGGTGTCGTACACCTCCACGCGGGCATTTTGCAAGGCCGTGCAGATGTTCAGCACATCTTTCCCTGGATTGGGATAGGCGATGGCCAGCTTCAAGCCATTGGTGTGCGCCTCCTCAATGCCCACAAAGGCCTCGGCAGGAAATTTGGTGACCCTCAACCATCCATGTGCAGTCGATAGATTGATTGTGGAAGATACAACCAACAATCCTCCGTCTTCAGTGGCTTCAATTCCGATGACCCTGTTTTGGTTGTTGTATCCTCCTATTTCATGGTAAAGTGTCGTAATGGTATCGAAGTTCAAATCCAAATGTTCTATCATCATGCGCGAACCTTCCAACGAATACGCATAGAATAAGGTTTTGTCTTTTGCTAGCGCAACACCATTCAGTCGTGCAGCATAATCCCAATCTGCATCGGTACTGGTTCTTTCTATTTTCTGAAGGATGAGCAAATCATCTGGACGTTCATCAAAAAATTCATCGTATTCATACAAGCAACACCCCGTTTTGCCATATCCATCGGGCTTCAAAAATGCTGAGGAGGCATAAACCGTATTGTGGTCACTACGCACCACTGAAAGGTCGGCAAAATAGTCCGTCCTGTCGCTTGTGTAATGAAAATTCTTCTCGGCAACAATGTTTAAATCCTCGTCCAAATAATAGGCTGTGCCTGGAACTCCTCTGTTTCTTTCACCACTTTTCCCGCCATATTGAACAGGGTACTGCTCGGGATAATAAAAAGCGAATCCATTATCCCGTTTCGCAATCACATTTCGCCTCAAAACAACCTCCCAAAGACAGGCTCCACCCGCTTCATGCAACATGTCAATTTCATAACCTTTTCTGCTTATGAGAGTACCGTCAAAACCCATTCTAAAGAAGAATATGCTATCGTTGCCACGCGAATTGAATATATCAAAAGTTGGTTTCTTTGTATAGCCGCCGACAACAGTTCCTTCGTCTTCGATGGCAGAAAAGAGATAGATGTTTCCACAGAGTGAATTGAACAACTCACCTTCAATGGATGGCGTCGGACTGTTGAGTGTGTCAATGGGAATCTCAATTTCATGATTTTCCACGATGGTTAATTGTTCATCCAGTTTATACAATCCAAGAATGGAATGGTCTGGAGGATTATCAAAGTTCATGAAATAATTGGCACTAGTAGAATCATGGTCGGGATTGTAGGCGACCAAAATGTAGGTTGAGCCTTCATCATCGGAAAACGCAAAAGGGGCAAGCCCCCAAAACGAAGGCTTGTAGAAATCATTCCTTGCCTGTTCAATTCCGTCTTGCGACAAAACCACCATTCCAGGGTGATATGATTCCATCGAGGATCCAGCAAAGCTGTAAATGTAGGGAACGGCGATATTACCGTTCTTCATTGGCTTTGCATCGAAGAAGTCAGGCCAGCCGTTGTCTGAAGACTCGAATTCCACGGTGTATTCCCATTCCTGCCCAAAGGCCTTGGCCCCGAAAACCAGCGCGAGGGCGAAAATAATTGAAATTCTGTGTTTTGTGTTCATCGTATTATTGTTTTATCCATTTTCCGGTTAATAGTTCTTTTTCAGCATTGTAAACTCGATAGAAATACACCCCAGCTTTCAATCCAGAAACGCCTATAGTAAGCACATTCCCCTCGCCACGGATAAACCTGTCCAAGCAAGGACGTCCAAAGGCATCCGTGATGCTGATGCGACAGCCATCAATGGTTCCCACTTCGCTAAGGTCAATGTTCAGAACATCCTTTGCCGGATTAGGATACGCCTTGCCTTGAATTTCCGTCACAGACATCTCCTTGACCGAGGTGGGTATCGGGTTCATCTCCTCGCGAGTCAGCCTCAACACTTTGCTGGCCACGTATGGCGACAAAGCTTCTCCACCGTCCATGACCAACAAACAGCCTCCATCAGGATAAGGAAGGACAAATTGCGGCCAATACTTATAGTATTCGTTCTCATCGAAGAAGCGACCGCCAAGGATTTCCATGTCGCGGTCAAAAAGGCACAAGCCAGTCTGTTTGTTATCCCCTGGGTAGTACATGGTCATGTAACAGCCATACATGGTCGTGTCGTTCACCGTGGCCATGCATTTGCAACCATATCCCGATGGCTCTTCGTTTCTTCCCTCCTCGTGAAGGAAACCCACTTCATAATGATTAACTCGGCCACAGTCCACATTATAGCCCTGTTGGCCTGGTCCTACCGTCCAACTGAGGTCAAGGTCACCAAGGGTCAACAAATACTCGTCAACCCCTTGCTTCCAAGGGTATCTTGCTCCAAAAAACAGCAACCTGTCTTCCGAAAGGAAATAGTCGGAATAACCTCGGTCACCTAAAGCGTAACTATCCATGTCAGCCGCTCCAGGAGTGCCCAAAATGTAACGGTAAGCCTTCACATACTGAAAGTTATCGTCATAAACCGCCGTTCCAATCCCACCGCCAGGCCCATTACAGAGAAAAACATAACCATCTCCCGACGGATTCTTGAGAATGTTATGGCATTTAAAACCTTGCAGTCGAAACTCTGGATCATTGGCATTGTAGTACTTAGGCACCACATAGCGGCACGCCAAGGTGTCGGCATTTTCGTCAAACCTATACATATAAGGGAATGCTCTACTTGAACTTTCATAATAATAACCGCAGGCAATCACCTGACCATTGTCGTATAGAAGACACGGCCGACTTATCCTTTCCAAAGAGTTCTGGGTATATATTTTTGTATCTACGATTTCAAGATTGTCATCAAAAA
>JAEEQP010000022.1 GCA_016285355.1 Bacteroidales bacterium | reverse complement strand
CCACCTTCACTACGCTGCCTTCCTGCTTGTTCCCGACCGATTTGGTTGTCAGCGACATTGAAGCACGTCAGGCCGTCCTCGCTTGGACTGAAAATGGCGATGCCACCGCTTGGGAAGTGGAAGTTGTAGGTTCGTATACCACCACATGGAATGCTACTGAGAATCCTTACACTTTGGTAGGCCTTGAACCTGAAACTCGTTACACCGTGAGAGTACGCTCGAAGTGCAGCAACACCGACTTCAGCGAATGGAGCCTCGGAACAAGCTTCACCACCGCAGTGGCCTGCCCTGCTCCCACCAACTTGACCATTTCTGACATCACAACCACCTCGGCCACTATTGGCTGGACGTCGTATAACGAAACCTTCGATGTGTGGTATCGTGAACACGTTTCTGGTGCTGGCAGCCCCGCTAGCAACGACTTCGAGGGTAGCACCTTTGGCAATTGGACAACTATCGATGCTGACAGTGACGGATACGACTGGGTGCTTGGCTCAGCATGTGGCGGCATTTACCTCACAGAAGGTGGCAGTCTCGCCGGCACTGGCCATAATGCATCTGCCGATTTGGTGGTTTCAGGTTCATATACTAATGTAAGTGGTGCTTTATATCCAGACAACTATTTAGTTTCGCCACAAATCACCCTCGGTGGCAGCATCACCTTCTGGGCTTGCGCTCAGGATGCATCTTATCCCGCTGAACACTTCGGCGTGGCCGTGTCAACCACGGGCAACACCGATGCTGCCGACTTTACCACCATCCAAGAATGGACAATGACTGCCAAGGGCAGAAGCGTTGAGAACGTGGCCGATAGGGCTAAGTCTCAGATGCGTGGAGGCAACCGCGACCAGGGTACTTGGTATGAATATACCGTTGACTTGAGTGCTTACAGCGGCCAAGGTTATGTGGCCATCCGTCACTTCGACTGCTCTGACAAGTTCCTCCTCGATGTGGACGACATCGTTATCGTGGAACCTGGTTCTGGTGCTGTCATTCCTGACTGGATTGAAGCGAATGGAGTTGCCAATCCATACACCATTACGGGACTCACTCCTGAAACCCTCTATGATGTGCAGGTGCGTTCCAACTGCGGTGGCGACGACGGCGTCAGCACTTGGCTGATAGGCACTTTCACTACCCTTTCGGACTGCGTTGCTCCTTGGGATCTGGAGGTTGCCAACATCACGGCCACAACTGCCGATCTCAGCTGGAATGGCTATAAGGATAGCTACGATGTGAGATATTATCAGCTTAATACTATCTTCTCTGCAGACTTTGAAAACCAACTCATTCCTACCGAAATGGTCAACGATACGGCTTATCCTTGGACTATCATTGAGACCGAAGGCGGCTACTACATCCAAAGCAGCAATGCCGGTGTGTCAAGCTCAACCTCTAGTATTTCCATCACTGTAACCTTTACTGCTGATGGCACCGTCGAGTTTGATGCCGAATGTATGGGCGAAGGCACAAGCACTGCTTGGGATAAGTGCATCTTCTCAATCGATAACGAAGCACAGTTTACATACGGTGCCCATGTCAGTGGTTGGAACCACTACAGCTTCGATGTCACCGCTGGCGAGCACACCTTCACTTGGTCCTACAGCAAGGACAGTTCTGTGAATCCTACTGGCGACTACTTCGCAATCGACAATATCTTCATGGGTAATATGACTTTGGTTTCCACCATCGAAGATGTCACCTCTCCTTACACCATCACTGGTCTCACTCCTGAAACAGACTATTCTGCCCAAGTGAAGGGTCATGGCTGCGACGACTGGAGCAACATGGTGAACTTCACCACGCTTGAGCAGACGACTGTCACGCAGACCCTTGCACTGGCAAACGGTACGAACTGGGTGTCCTTCTATGTTGATGTTACCCTTGATGACCTGAAGGCTGCCCTTGTGGATGCTTTAGGTACTTCCGCGACAATTACAATCAAGTCACAGAACCAAAACGTCAAGTACAACCGTGGTAGATGGACTGGTCAGTTGGCAGCTTTGGATATGGTGCAGATGTACTTGATTACGGTCAGCTCAGCCTGCGAAATCGCCTTGGAAGGCATGCCTGTCGATCCTTCAGAGCTCACGATTACTATCAGTAATGGAAAGAATTGGATTGCATTCCCATACAATCAGAGTATGACGGTTACTGACTTCTTTGCTGGTTTCGCGGTGAATAACGACCAATTCAAGTCGCAGACACAAAGCACCAAATACAACCGTGGTAGATGGTCTGGTCAGTTGACTACGCTTGTACCTGGTCAAGGCTACATCTATGACTCAGCGGATCCTGATGCCAGAACATTTGCATTCCCAACCTTAAGTAAGTAATTATTTATCAACAAAAAGTACTAACAATAAAACACAAACACAATGAAAAAGTTATTAGTTACATTGATTGTATCGCTCGTATTTAGCGGATCAATCTTCGCACAACACCCTGAAACCCACTGGCCTGGCTTCGACTACCATGCTTACGAGATGCAGGGTGCCTTGTATGCCTCACTTATGGTCAACGGTGAACCTGTTGACGTTGACTACCCCAACTGGGATCAAATGGAAGTCGCTGCCTTTGTAGGCGATGAACTTCGTATGACCGCCATGTTCCTGACTGATGAGTATGTGATTGAATGGGGTGAACTTTTCCCCACCCTCAACGCAGAACCCATCTATTACACTACCCCTGGTGAAGTAGTCACTTTCAAGATGTACAACCACGCCACCGGTGTTGAGTACGAAGTGTGCGAACCCGTCATCTGGGACGGCGACCCGATTACCATCCTGACCGGTGAAGAGCACTGGGAAGGTTTCGATGATCCTGATCACCCGCTCATGCTGAACTTCATTAGCCCCACTCCCCACTATTGGGCTGACCCGGAAACTTGGAATGGAGAAGTGCCGGCCCAAAATGAGGATGTGACCTTGGAAACCAATGTCATCATTGGTGCAGGCACTACCGTCCATGCTGGTAACGTCGACCTGAACGGCTTCACGCTGACCATGGAGCCTGGTGCCGAGTTCTATCATACCAATAATATTGATATGACTATCCAAATGCAAAACGATGCTTATCCCGCTGCAAACAGAGACGGTGTTGGCGGCTTCCACCTGATTGCTTCGCCTATCAATGAAAGTGTTTCCATCGCATCCACTGGATTGGTTTCGAATGAGTTCATCTATGACCTCTTCTATTTCGACCAAGTTGGCGACGAGATGGGCAACGAATGGATCAACTACAACCAAGGCGCAGGTGCCGATCCTGGCTTCACCGAGCTTTACATCAAGAAGGGTTATCTCTATGCCAGCGAGGATACTATTCAAGCCCAGTTTACGGGCAATACTATTTCCACAGACGAAGAAGTGGACGTGGAACTGGCCAATGTTGAAGGTGCCAGATTCCAAGGCTGGAACCTCGTCGGTAACCCCTTCACCTGTAAGGCTGACATTGCTGACGAATGGGGGTCTACTTATTACTATGCGTTGAATGAAGCTGGAGATGAAATTTATACTGGTGATGTTGCCGAGGGTATTGCTCCCATGGGTGCTGTCTTCATTGATGCTAATGAGGTTATAGGTGCTACCTACTTCGTTAAGTATGGTGGTGTTGGCAATAAAAAGCCGCAAGCTCTTTCCATGACGGTGACGCGTGAGCGTGGTAGCGTTATTGATAGGGCTACGCTGCGTTTCGACAATGGCAGTGGTATGCGCAAGTTCCAGCTCAATCCGAACCACACCAAGGTCTACATGGCTCAAGATGGTCAGGACTATGCTGTGCTCCGTGCCCCCGAGATGGGCGAAATGCCTGTCAGCTTCAAGGCCGAGAACAATGGTACTTACACCCTGAACTTCACCAGTCAGGAAGTCAGCTTCAACTATCTGCACCTCATCGACAACATGACTGGCGCCGACGTTAACCTGCTCCAGACCCCTGTCTACACCTTCAATGCTCAGACTACCGACTATGCCAGCCGCTTCAAGCTCGTGTTCGCCACTGGCAACAACAGCAATGAAGACAGCTTCGCCTTCTTCAGCAACGGCAACTTCATCATCAACAATGACGGCGAGGCCATGCTGCAAGTCGTCGATGTGATGGGCCGCATCCTGAAGAGCGAGACCATCAATGGCAGCGCCAGCATCAACGTGAACGCTGCTCCTGGTGTTTACATGCTCCGCCTCATCAATGGCGACAACATGAAAGTCCAGAAAGTGGTTGTTAAGTAATCTTATTTGTCAAACAATAAAAAACTAGAATACAATGAAGAAATTAGTATTGACAGTAGCTATCGTCCTCGGACTTAGCATGGCATCGTTTGCTGAAGGCGGCGGTTTGTTCGGCCAAGGCCAAAATGTCGAGGAAAGCACCCCGACGACAATGTTGTATCACCGTGACGGTGTTCCGGGTCTCCCTGGTGGAGGTCACGGCCAAGGCGGCAACCAGCCCGCCCCTGTGGGCAGCGGCATTGCCGTTCTCATTGGCCTTGGTGCAGCTTACGCTGTTGCCAAGAAACGCGAGGAGTAATCATCGCATAGTCTTAATTCCCAAGAAGCGTCACATTCGTGGCGCTTCTTTTTTATGCTTGCAATTCCTACTTTTTCACTATCTTTGCCTCGTTAAACTATACAGGGAGGGCAGGACCATGATCAAAAAGGAACAGTTTGTTTGTCCCTATACCGTATACGACAGTATGGACGAACTGAATGCTGACGACGCCGAGCTGATGCGTAAGGCCCATGAGGCTGCGCAAAACGCCTACGCGGCCTATTCGAAATTCCACGTGGGGGCAGCCGTGCGTTTGACCAACGGAGCCATCGTGAAAGGCAGCAACATCGAGAATGCCGCTTATCCCAGCGGGCTCTGTGCCGAGCGGGTGGCTATGTTTGCCGCGATGGCGCAATATCCGGGCGTGCCCATCGAGGCCTTGGCCCTGACGGCTTGGTCGGAGACGAAACCCATCGGAGAGCCTGTCGCCCCTTGCGGGGCTTGCCGTCAGGTGATGGTGGAGGTGGAGCAGGTCTCGAAACGCCCCTTACGTGTCCTCTGCCAAGGCGAGACCGGCCCCATCATGGTCTTCGACGGCGTCGAGTCCTTGATGCCGTTTATCTTTTTGGATAAATTTCTGTAGAGACGCAAAATTTTGCGTCTCTACAGAAATTACGTAAACGTAAACAACAGATTCCCGAAGAAATTCCAAAGTGTGGCCGCGCCCACGGCAAAGACCTTGCTGAGGTAGAAATTCCATTTCAGTTTGCCGTTGAGCACATACACCGTCAGTGTGTCGATGCCCAAACCCACCACGGAAATCACAAAATACCTGGCGTATTCCGTCCCGATTTGCGGATTGGTGCTTTGGAAGGTCCAGAGGCGGTTGAGGATGTAGTTGGTGGTGGCCGCAAAGACGAACCCCAAGATGTTGCTCAGGTATTTGTTCCACTTGAGCCATTCCTTGCAGACGTAGGTGACGCCAAAATTGACGAACACGCCCGAGAAACCCACCGCACCGAATTTCAGGAATTTCAGTAGGAACTCACGGGTCAGTTCAATCTTTAGCAGCCAGCTTGTCATCATTTTCAAATTGCACTGCAAAAATAGGAATAAATCCCTACCTTTGCGCAAATTTTCAACGATGAACACGGTAAAAGACATTTCCATAGAAGCCTACGACTACCCCCTGCCCGAGGAATGCATTGCCAAATATCCCTTAGCCGAACGCGATGCCTCAAAACTTTTAGTGCTGAAAAACAACGAGATACAAGAATCCCAATTCAGGCATATCGGTGACTTTCTGCCTAAGGATGCCTTGCTCATTTTCAACGAAACCAAGGTCATCCGAGCCCGCTTGCAGTTCCGCAAGGTGACCGGCTCGCGCATCGAGATATTTTGCTTGGAACCCGAAAAGGACTATCAAGTGGCGTTCAGTGCAGTTTCGCCAGTGCGTTGGAAGTGCCTGATAGGCAACGCCAAACGCTGGAAAGAAGGCAAACTCTCCATGGAACTGTCGGTAGGAGGGAAGTCCGTGGTCTTGAGCGCGGAAAGGATCTCCCAGAACGACCAATATGCGGAAATTGAGTTCTCGTGGACACCAGAGAACCTGTCCTTTGCCTCAGTCTTGGAAGCAGCGGGCGAGATTCCTTTGCCGCCTTATCTTCACCGTGATGCCGAGCCCGACGACCGCGACCGTTACCAGACCGTCTTTGCCCGTTACGACGGCTCCGTGGCGGCTCCCACGGCGGGACTGCATTTCACCCAACCCCTCATCGAGGCCTTGCACGATAAAGGCTTCGCTTTCGACGAGGTGACACTGCATGTCGGGGCTGGCACTTTCCGTCCTGTGGCCACCGAGACCATTGGCGAACATGCCATGCACTCGGAGACCATCATTGTCCGCAAGTCGCTGATACAAAACCTGATGAAACAAATCGGGAAGCCCATCATTCCTGTGGGCACCACCAGTACCCGCACCTTGGAAAGCCTCTATTGGCTCGGCGTGATGCTGAAGGAACAAGGCACAGACTTGCGCCCCTTGCATGTAGAGCAGTGGTTTCCGTATAAAAACCATGCGCCACTGTCGGCCACTGAAGCCTTGCAACAAGTGTTGGATTATTTGGACCAACACCAACTGACCCGCCTCGAAGCCAGCACCGCCCTGATGATTGCCCCGAGCTACAAGATGCGCGTTATCACAGGTCTGATTACGAACTTCCACCAACCGAAGAGCACTTTGTTGCTGTTGGTGTCGGCTCTCATCGGTGAGCGTTGGAAAGACTGTTACCGCTTCGCCTTGGACCACGGTTTCCGTTTCCTCAGCTACGGTGACAGTTGCTTGTTTTTGCCCGCTGCTGTGCATGTCATTCCGTGAAAGGGCTTGCGGGGGGCTGGAATCTATGCACAGCACTTGTTTGTCCGGTTTTTCCTGCCCGACCTTTTATAGATTCCCCTTTCACTTTGACCTCTAATGTCATTCCATGCAGGGGATGTGCGATTGGAATCTATTGGAGGGCAAAGTTAGGAATGACATAAAAGGTCGGACAGGAAAAAACTACTTCTTCCTTCCTGAAAGCAGTTCAGCGTACGTCCGCAGATGGATTTTCCGCTCCGCAGGCATGTTGACGGCTTCCAAGGCTTCAACCGCCTTGCGGTCATAGTCAAACATGACCTTTTCAACCGCCTCTTTCACGTGCAGGCTGTCGTAGATGGCTTGCACCTCTTCAATTTTCTCCTCTTCGTCATGGTCCATGCGGAGGGTGAAAAGATATTCGAGGCGTTTCCTATCTTTGTCTGATGCCAGTTCCAAAGCCTTCAGATAAAGGTAGGTTTTCTTGTTGTCGGCAATGTCGCCGCCGTGGCGTTTGCCAAAGACGGCCACGTCGCTATAAAGGTCGAGGATGTCATCTTGCAATTGGAAGCTCATGCCCATATTGATGCCGAAATCGTAGAGATGCTGAATGTCAGAGTCTTTTGCGCCAGCCACGGTGGCTCCCATTTGCAATGCAGTAGCTAAAAGTACTGCGGTCTTTAGGCGAATCATTTCCAAATACTCATCAATGGTCACGTTGCCCAAAGTCTCGAAGTTGAGATCCATCTGTTGGCCTTCACAAATCTCAATGGCCACTTTGCCAAGTTGTTTTGCAAGTTCCGCGCCTTTCTGCGGTTTCAGAGCATATTGGAAAGCCATGGCGAGCATGGCATCACCGGAGAGAATGGCGATGTCGGCGTTCCATTTCTGGTAGACGGTCTCCTTGCCGCGACGAAGTGGTGCCTTGTCCATGATGTCGTCGTGGATGAGGGTGAAGTTGTGGAAGGTCTCTAAAGCCAAGGCGGGCCATAGGGCTTGCTGCTCATCGCCGCCAAACATCTCGTTGGCCAAAAGACAGAGCACGGGGCGCATCCGCTTGCCGCTTTGCAGGAGGGTGTAGGAAATGGGTTCGTATAATTCTTTCGGTTGCCCGTTGAGGTTGGTCTGCGCCAAAAAGTCGGCGAAGTCCTGTTGCAGTTGCTTGATTTTTTCCATGAAATTCAGATTTGATGGCACAAAGGTAAAGATTTCTTCCGCTCCATGCAATTTTGGAGCGAAATTTGTAGTTTTTATAACACTAGACGGCCCTTCGACAAGCTCAGGGACCTTTGCTTTTATAAAAGAGAAGGGCCTGAGCCTGTCGAAGGCCCCGATTTAAAGAATAAACAGTAAACACCTATGAAATACCTCCGATTGATTCCCATGTTGTTGCTCGGCGCAATGCTCACCGCCTGCAACACCACCCGACAACTATATGAAGCCCATGAATACGACCAGGTGATTCAACGCCTTGCACCCGACATCTGCCATGGCGACCAAAACGCCAAACACATCAACATGGTGGCGGCTTCCTACCATAAGGCCAACCAAGCCGACCATGAGCGCATCCAAGCCCTGAAAGCCTCGGGTCAGCCCGATGTGTGGCCAGAGATTTACCAACGCTATTGCAGCATGAAAGGCCGCAACGAGGCTTTGGCCTGCTTCCCGAACAAGGTCAAAAAGGGCATGAACTATGTGAAACTCGACCTTGACGACGACATGACCGTTGCCCGCAACCACGCGGAGGCTTTTTTGGTGGCCAAATCCAACCAACTGCTGAGCACAGGCGAGAAATCGGATGCTTTGGAAGCCGAGAATTACATTCATCAACTGGCACGCACCAACCGTGAGAATCCCCAACTGATGAACCTGAGAAAGAAACAGGCGTTTTGTTCGGCTGATGTGGTGACGATAAGCATTCCGGAAAGGAAAAACCTGCCAGAGGATGTGGCGCGTACGATATTAGATTTTGCCGAGGGCGAGGTGCCCTATACCTTGGCGCATTCCAAAGCCTATTCGGCGATGGTCGTCGTGAACGTTGGCAAGCTGGTGATTTCCCCCATCCGTCTCGACGAGGTGACTTTTGAGGAAACTCAGGGTGGCAAGACCGTTTCAGTGACCGACCATTCCCAAACCAAGACCGCAACATTGATAGGGAATATCGAATACAGTGATGCTGACGGCAAGCGTATCGGCATGGTTCCCTTTGAAGTGAAATCTACCTTCAAGAACGACTACACCACCATCAAAGGTGACCGCGAGGCCTGCTCAGCGGAGACCCTGAGCCGTTTGGATAGTCATCCTGTGCCTGCCCCTACGGACGAGAGCATGCTTATGGATGCGGCTAAGAAATTGAATGATTTGATTGCAGCAGAATTACGGAAATAACGGAACCCCGAAGGGGTGACAGCATCGTAGGCAGACGGTGTAAACCTCTGCCGATAAAAAACATAAATAACGGAACCCCGAAGGGGTGACAGCATCAATCCCCAAACGCATACCGTTCATCATATTCCACACGGTAGGCATCCAAAAATTGTTTGTATTCATCGACATACGTTTGTTTACAGTGGTGCGCCTTTTGGTTTTTGATGTATTTGGCCGTCTTGTCTAACACCGATGCGCTGACACTGAACGCGCCATAGCCTTCTTGCCATAAAAACGGCTCGTAATAATTGTCCAATGTTTTCACCCATTTACTGCTGTTGGATTTTATGGTTCGGACAAATTCGGCCAAACTCATGCTTTTGGGCATGGATGCCAATATGTGGATGTGGTCGGGACGACCACCCACTTGAATGGAAACACCGTTGATGTTACGAATGATGCCGCCTACATAATCGAAAATGCGTTCCAAATCCTCTTCTCGCATGGTGATGCTCGTGCATTTCGTGTGGAAAACGATGTGCATGTATTGCTGGACTAACGTGCTGGCCATTTTGATTTGTGTTATATTAACGAATGGCTGCCTATTGGCTGTCGTCCCTTTGGGACTCGGATTGTTCCCGCGTCAACCGCTGCACCACCGAATCCATAATCCGTTTCAAGGTTTCGGGCCGCTCCGTGTAATACCTCATGTTTTGGACAAAAATGCTGTCTGTAATCCCATAATGCTCATAGAATTGGCTGTAATAGGATTGGGTCATGGCTTTGTAATCAGCGGAAATGGTATCCTGCTCTTTGTCCGATGACTTCTGATAGTTGATTTCTGCCTCGATGATTTGCACATCGGTCATGACGTCAATCATTTCCTCCTCGGTGAGCAACCTTTCGGGCATAAAGGTATTGCTCTTGTTGCCGCAAGCCGACAACAAGAGCAATAAGATGGTGATGAAAAATAATCGTCTCATGGTCAATCAGTTGCCGACATCCGACAGGAACTTGATGCGCATCAGGCGGACTTCTTCTTCCTCGTATTCGTCTTCGCCAAGCTCCTCAAGAGCTTTTTTCACGTCGTCCGACTCAGCCTCGCGGAAATAATCCAAGATGTCCTCTTGGTGGTAAATGTCCACAACATCCTCGATGAAATAGTTGATGTCGAGGTGCGTCCCTGACGAGACGATGCTTTCAATCTCGGACAGCAACTCATCGAAACTCAGGCCCTTGCCGTAGGCGATGTCGTCCAACGGAATCTTTTTGTCGATGTTCTGGATAATGCCGATTTTCAGTGCGGAGTTGTTGACCACCGACTTCACCACCATGTCGTTCGGGCGGGTGATTTCGTTCTCTTCCACATACTCCTTGATGAGTTTGATGAAAGGCTCGCCAAATTTCTCGGCCTTACCTGCCCCAACACCCGAAATCTGGGTCATCTCCTCCTTGGTGATGGGGTATTGGATGGCCATGTCTTCCAACGACGGGTCTTGGAAGATGACGAAAGGCGGCAGTCCGTTCTGCTTGGCAATGGTCTTGCGCAGGTCTTTCAATAGGGCGAAGAGGGTCTTGTCGGCACCACCGTCTTTGTTGGCACCCATAGCGGCCATAGTCTCAGGATCATCTTCATCAGAGTTCTCATAGTCGTGATCTTTCACGAGCATGATGGGGTAGGGCTTCTTGATGAAAGCCTTGCCATCCTTGGTGATTTTCAGGATGCCATAGTTTTCAATGTCCTTGGATAACAGCTTGTGTACCAAGGCTTGACGGATGACGGCTGTCCAATATTTCTCGTCGTGTTCGTCGCCCGCACCGAAGAACTCGTTGTTCTCTTGCTTGGCCGCCTTGATGTCGCCAGTGAGCTTGCCTGCCAATAGTTCGGCGATATGCTTGGTCTTGAAGAGCTGTTTGGTGTCTTCCACAGCTTCCAAAACGAGCTTGAGGTCTTCCTTGCCGTCGAATTTCTCTTTTGGGAAACGGCAGTTGTCACATGAGCCGCAGTTCTCCTTGTTGTATTCCTCACCGAAATAGTGGAGCAAAAGCCTGTGGCGACAAACCGCTGATTCGGCGTAGGTTACAGTTTCATTCAACAGCTCACGGGCAATCTCCTGCTCGGCCACGTTCTTGCCTTTGTTGAATTTCTCCAACTTATGGATGTCCTCGTAGTCGTAGAAAGCGATGCAGTTGCCTTCGCCGCCATCACGACCGGCGCGGCCAGTCTCCTGATAGTAGCCTTCGAGGCTCTTCGGGATGTCGTGGTGGATGACGAAACGCACGTCGGGCTTGTCGATGCCCATACCGAAAGCAATGGTGGCCACGATAACATCGACTTCTTCCATGAGGAATTTGTCTTGGTTCTCTTTGCGGGTTTGGCTATCTAATCCGGCATGGTAAGGCAAGGCGCGAATGCCATTGATGGCCAAGGTCTCGGCCAGTTCCTCCACCTTTTTGCGGCTGAGGCAATACACGATGCCCGACTTACCCGGGTTCTGCTTGATGTATTTGATGATGTCCTTGATGACATCTTTTGTCTTGGGCCTTACTTCATAATACAGGTTGGGGCGGTCGAACGACGACTTGAAGACCTTGGCATCCATGATTTCCAGGTTCTTCAGGATGTCATTCTGCACCTTCATCGTGGCGGTGGCCGTCAGGGCGATGATGGGCAGGGACTCGTCGATGGCGTTGATGATGGGGCGCAAACGGCGGTATTCTGGGCGGAAGTCGTGGCCCCATTCCGAGATGCAGTGCGCCTCATCGATGGCGATGAAGGAAATCTTCAGACTGCGCAGGAACTCAATCGTCTCGTCTTTGGTGAGCGATTCGGGAGCCACATAGAGCAGTTTGGTCTTGCCGCTTTTCAAGTCCTCCTTGACTTCGAGCAGTTCGGCTTTCGAGAGCGATGAGTTCATCACATGCGCGATGCCCAGCTCCGTCCCGAAGTTGCGGATCATGTCGACTTGGTTTTTCATTAGGGCTATCAGCGGGGAGACAACGATGGCTGTGCCTTTCGACATCAACGCCGGCAGTTGGTAGCAAAGTGACTTGCCGCCGCCTGTGGGCATCAGCACGAAGGTGTTGTTGCCTGCAAGGATACTCTTTATAATCTCTTCTTGGTTTCCCTTGAATTGGTCGAAACCGAAAACATCTTTAAGCAGTTTGTGTATCTTCTGGTCATCTTTTTTTGCCATGATTTCCTCCTTTTGGTGTTTTCCGATTTTTTCTGTTATTTTGCAATCTCTTTTGAAAATCTGCGTTATCTCAAGGAATTGGTTTTTCGCCCTTGACGCAAAGACAAAGTTATAGCTTTTACATCATTCAAAGCAAGAAAAAGTTGAGAAAAAATGAAAAAAAATGGGACGATTATTGAATTGGCATCTCAAATCATTGATAATGAGGCTAATGCAATCATAGGATTAAAGCGTCAAATTGATGATGATTTCCAGAAAACGGTGGAGTTGATACTCGAAAGTAAGGGGAATCTGGTGCTTTCGGGCATCGGAAAGAGTGCCATCATCGCCCAAAAGATTGTCGCCACCATGAATTCGACGGGTACGACGGCGGTGTTTATGCATGCTGCCGACGCCATCCACGGTGATTTGGGCATCGTCCGCGAGAATGATATTGTAGTTATTTTGTCGAAAAGCGGCGAAACCCCTGAAATCAAAGTCTTGGTGCCGCTCATTAAGCTGAGGGGCAACAAAATCGTGGCCATGGTGGGTAACCGCCAGTCTTATCTCGCTTCCCAAGCCGATTTCATTCTCGACGTTTCTGTGAGCGAAGAAGCCATTCCCGACAGTCTTGCGCCTACCAGCAGCACCACGGCTCAGTTGGTGATGGGCGACGCGTTGGCATTAATATTAATGAGGTGTCGCGGTTTTTCCACTTCCGACTTCGCCAAGTTCCATCCTGGAGGAGCCTTGGGCAAGCAGCTTTACCTTAGGGTGAAAGACTTATACATGAAGAACGAACGCCCCGAAGTCGGCCCCGACGACAACCTGACCCGAGTCATCATCGAGATGACCAGCAAACGTTTAGGTGCCACGGTGGTTTCCGAAAATGACGAAATCAAAGGCATCATCACCGACGGCGACTTGCGGCGCATGTTGATGAACACCCCCGACATCGAACACGTGAAGGCCTCTCAAATCATGACCTCCCGCCCCAAGACTATCGACGAGGAAGATTTGGTGGTGGATGCCTTACACAAGATGCGTGAAAACAGCATCACCCAGTTGCCTGTCGTTCACGATGGGAAATATTTGGGTATCATTCATTTGCATGATATATTGAAAGAGGGGATTTTTTGATTTGAGATTTAAGATTTAAGATTTAAGATTCAAGATTTTGTTCCATGATATTGAAAACTGAACATTTGGTTAAGAAATACGGACAACGCACGGTGGTGAACGATGTCGATGTCAAGGTCGAACAAGGTGAGATTGTCGGTTTGTTGGGCCCCAATGGTGCGGGCAAGACGACCACTTTCTACATGGTGGTAGGCCTCATCAAGCCCTATTCCGGCAAGGTTTTTCTCGATGACGAGGACATTTCTAACCTGCCCATGTATAAACGTGCCCAGATTGGCATTGGCTATTTAGCACAGGAGGCTTCGGTGTTTCGGCAGATGAGCGTCGAGGACAACATCTATTCCGTCATGCAGTTCAAGAAAGGCATGACTAAGGACCAACGGAACGAGAAATTGGAGGGTCTGTTGGATGAATTTGGCTTGCAACATGTTCGCAAGAGCATGGGCATTCAGCTTTCTGGTGGTGAGAGAAGGCGTACGGAAATCGCTCGCGCTTTGGCCGTTGACCCTAAGTTTGTGCTACTTGACGAGCCTTTTGCCGGTGTCGACCCGATTGCCGTGGAGGACATCCAACGTATCATCTTCAAATTGAAAAGGAAAAACATCGGCGTACTCATCACCGACCATAATGTTCACGAAACCCTTTCCATCACCGACCGCGCCTACCTGCTTTTCGATGGCAAGGTACTGATTTCAGACAAACCAGAAAAGCTGGCGGAAAACGAGCATGTCCGCGATGTGTATCTTGGACATAATTTTGTGTTTCACAAGAAGGAGATGTAAGACTTTAGTCTGTTTATAAAAAAATGTGTATTTTTGCGGTGACAACTAAAACAGAATGACATGAATGCGATTTCGATGAACAATTTGTGGAACTATCTGCAAGGGCTTTCCTTGTCGGCGAGCAATCGGCGTTGGTTGGCCGAAAGGTTATTGAATCCTTCAGAAGTGGTAGATGGGGTGAAACAATTGTCACAAGAATTGGTGTTCCCAAGAATTCCAAAGGATTACCAAGCATCTGAGGAGGTTTTGGGTATGACCTGTGGTCCCTTTCCAGAGGACTTTAATGTTGATTTGGAATTGGAAACGATGTGGGAGGAACGTGCAAAATGAATGTTTTTCTCGATACCAATGTTGTCATCGATTTCTATGGGAAGCGCGATGGTTTTTTTGAAGATGCCTCTCTGATTTTTCAGATGCAAAAGGAAGGCAAACTGAATGCCACTATTTCATCTTTGACCGTAGTGAATTGTGCTTACATTCTTGGCAAGGCATTCTCGAAAGAGGTGATGCTAAAGAAAGTTGAGGAACTTTGCCGATTGTTTCAGGTCTCAGGCATTGACAGGGCTGCAATTATTGCGGCTCTTGAAATGAAGCCGTCTGATTTTGAGGACGCTGTGCAATATTTTTCTGCGTTGCCTTATCAACCAGACATTATCATTACAAGAGATAAGAAAGGTTTTTCTGCTATTGGGACACCAATTATGACTCCTCATGAGTTTATTGAGGCTTGTAGAAAGTAAGCCTTTCTGATAACATGGCTAATTTCTTTTACTCCAGTTTCTCCGCGAAAAAAATCGAAAGCAGTATATAAAGTATCATCACAAAAGGCAACGCCACGAATTTGAACACGCCGAATCCCGCCACAGCGATAATCAAGAAAATCCACCGAACCTCATTGCCTTTCCATTTCACTGACTTCATCTTGAAAGAGAAAAAACGCAAACGGCTCACCATCATAAATGAGAAGATGAGCGCGATGCCGAGGCAGGCCCAATAGCCTAAGGCATCGTCTTTGAGGTGTCCCATCTGAGCGAGTGCCAAGGGCAACGAGGCTATGAAGATAGCCATGCCTGGTGCGGGTAAACCCCAGAAAGAAGTCTTTTGCGTGTCGTCAATATTGAACTTGGCCAAACGGATGGCAGCAAACACAGGCAACAAAAAGGCCAAGCATGGTAATATATTGATATTGAGTAGGATGAGGGTCGGTATATCATGTGCATGGTGCATCAGATAATAAAGGATAAAACCTGGTGCCACGCCGAAGGAAACCACATCTGACAACGAGTCCAAATCAGCTCCGATGGGGGAGTGGGCATGGAGCAATCTGGCGAAAAAACCGTCCAAAAAGTCGAAGAGTCCGGCCACGAAAATCATAAGTGCCGCCTTGACTGGCATGTTTTGGGTAAGGAACAGGATGGACAGACAGCCTGAGACGAGATTGCCGCAAGTGATGGTGTTGGGAATGTGTTGCTTGAGTTGCATGAGGTCGTGATTTTAACTTCGTTGAATCTTCGATTTATTGCTACAAAGGTAGTTATTTTTTCAGAACGCTCCGATTGCATTCGAGAAAAGCGTTATTTTTGCGGGAATTTTTAGACCATGCAGCATCAGTTTTATTCTTTACAGGAAGTTTCGGAGATTGTCAACGGAAAATTAGTCGGGGAGGCGAATCTGAAGGTCAGCGATTTGCTTATCGACAGTCGTCATTTGATGGACCCGAGTCAGGCCCTGTTTTTTGCTTTGAAGAGCAACCGCAACGACGGTCACCGCTATATCGACGAGCTTTACGAAAAAGGTGTTCGCGCTTTTGTGGTAAGTCACCTACCTGAGAACACCTATCTTGACGTAGCCTTTGTCGTGGTGCCCGACACGTTGAAAGCCTTGCAGATGCTTGCAGCGCATCATCGTCGGCAGTTCAACATTCCTATCATCGGCATCACAGGCAGCAACGGCAAAACCATCGTCAAGGAATGGCTTTACCAGATGCTCAGTCCCGAATACAACATCGTGCGCAGCCCCAAGAGCTACAACTCGCAGGTGGGCGTACCGCTTTCTGTGTGGCAAATGAACCCGACCAACACCTTGGGCATTTTCGAGGCTGGCATTTCCGAGCCCGAAGAGATGATGAACCTTCAGGATATCATCCGCCCGACCATCGGTGTGTTCACCAACATTGGGCAGGCCCACGATGAGAATTTCATCAACCGAGTGCAAAAGGCGGGGGAGAAGCTGAACCTCTTTACTAAAGCCGAACGGTTGGTATATTGCATGGACTATTCTGACATACAGCAGGTTGTCCTCCGTTCTGGGATGGCTTCAAAGGTGAAACTCTTCACATGGAGCCGTAAATTCATGGAAGCTGACCTGTTTGTCAGCGAAATAACAAAAAGCGAAAAAACTGCCACAGTTGCCTGCACTTATCATGGTGAAAACCTGTCGTTTACGATTCCCTTTGCGGACAAAGCATCTGTCGAAAACGCCATCCATTGCATTGCCGTCGGATTGATAATGCAGATGAAGCCAGAGGTGATTGCAGAACGACTCAAATCACTGGTTTCCATCGCTATGCGTCTCGAAATCAAGGCGGGTGTCAACAACTGCACCATCATCAACGACTACTATAACTCCGACATCAACTCCTTGGCCATTGCCTTGGATGTGATGCGGCATCAGCACCAGCACCGCCACCATACAGTCATCCTGTCCGACATCCTGCAAAGTGGACGCAATGAAATGGATTTGTACACGGAGATTGCGCAACTGCTTAAAAACAAAGGAGTTGACAGACTAATTGGCATCGGTGAAGCCCTTATGCGCCAGTCCAATCAGTTCGAGATGGAGACTTATTTCTATAAGAATGTTCCGGATTTCTTGGCACAGTTCCCTTTCTCGAAGTTCAACAACCAGACCATTTTGCTGAAGGGTGCCCGTGCCTTTGAGTTTGAGCAAATCGGGATGGAGTTACAGGAAAAGGCGCACGAGACCGTGTTGGAAATCAACTTCAACCATTTGGTCAGCAATCTGAATTATTTCCGCTCCAAAATTAAGCCTGAGACAAAGTTGATGGTGATGGTGAAGGCTTTTGGCTACGGCAGCGGCAACTTGGAGGTTTCCAATATTCTGCAATTCCATAATGTTGATTATCTGACGGTTGCCTTTGCTGATGAGGGTGTTGAACTACGCCGAGCAGGCATCAACTTGCCCATCATGGTGATGAGTCCCGAGGTGAACAGCTACGACAATATCATCAAGTATCACCTTGAACCTGAAGTGTTTAGTTTCCGGAACCTTTTCTTTATTGAGAAAGCGATGGAAAATCTTGCTTTGCCTGAGGCGCATCCCTTGAATGTGCATATCAAGTTGGATACAGGCATGCACCGTCTGGGATTTTCGAAGGACGAGTTGCCCGAACTCATTCGCCGCATCCAGGCCAATCCAATGCTGAACGTGAAGAGCGTGTTTTCGCACTTGGCCACAGCCGACAATCCTGCCGAGGATGCCTTCACGTTGAGTCAAATCCATAACTTCGAGGAAGGTAGTCAGATGATTGTGGAGGCTTTCCCGCATGTGATTCGCCATATCCTCAATACGGCTGGCATCTCACGTTTCCCACAGTACCAGTTCGATATGGTGCGTTTGGGCATCGGCTTGTACGGCGTCTCCACCTGCGAGGCCGACAAGGGCATGCTACAGCCTGTGGTTTCATTGAAAACTACTATCAACCAAATCAAACACATTCCAGCGGGCGACAGCATCGGCTACAACCGTCATGGCCACGCCGAACACGATATGCGCATCGGTATTGTGCCCATTGGCTATGCCGACGGCCTCTCGCGTTTGTTGGGTAACGGCAATGGCACCTTCTATGTACATGACAAGCCTGTGAAGATTGTCGGTGACATTTGCATGGATATGTGTATGCTTGATTTGACTGATGTGGAGGCTGTTGAAGGCGACACTGTGGTTATTTTTGATGCTGAGCACGACATCAATGATATTGCCAAAGCTTGTCAGACGATTCCTTACGAAATCATGACACGTGTCTCGCAGCGGGTCAAGCGAGTTTACTATCAGGAGTAAAAGAGTTTCCCCTGCGGGGAATGGAGAGCCGATTATTTTGTAAACTGCGGCGGCTGATGGCATTTACAAGTTGTAAGTGCTACCTGCCGCCGCATATTAAAAAAACTAACTCCATTCCCCGCAGGGGAAACTCTTATCCATTCAACGCCTCGGCACCACCCACAATGTCAATCAATTCATTGGTGATAACATTCTGGCGGGCCTTGTTGTACAGGATCTTTAGCTCCTGCGACAACTGGTCAGCATTGTCGGAGGCGATGTGCATGGCTGTCATGCGGGCACCGTGCTCGGCGGTGAGAGTGTCGAGCATGATAGAATAGAAGTTGGTGCGAACTACCTTGGGAATCAGCTCGTTGACAAAGGTCTCCTTGTCGGGTTCCACGATGTAGTCGAAGTTTGGACCTTCGCTCGAAGCCACGGCTTTCAAGGGCAGCACCACTTCACGCGAAGGTATTTGCACACCAGAGTTCTTGTAATGGTTGAACACCAACTCCACACGGTCGACCTTATGAGTGAGGAACAAGTCTACCATCATGTCGCTGATTTCCATGGCCAAGTCGTAAGACATGCTCTCGGCCAAAGGTGCGTAAGTCTTCTCCACCTTGATGCCGAATTTCTTGGCGTAGTCGTTGATTTTCTTGCCCACAAGAAAAACGGTAATATTCTCTGCACCAAGGCTTTCAGCATATTTGTCATACACTTGCTTGAAGAGTTTGCAAATGCTGGAGTTATAGACACCGCACAGTCCGCTACTCGATGAAAAGGCCATCAGCGCGACTTTTTTCACCTCACGATGTTCCGCCAAGGGGATACTGACTTCGCCTTCAAGCGAGCCAAGGTAGTTGGAGAGTGCCTCGCTTAGTTTGTTCTTGTAGGGCAAAAACCGTGTTGTGATGCCTTCGGTCTTCTTCAGCTTGGCCGACGACACCATTTTCATCGCACTCGTGATTTTTTGCGTCGAGTTGACGGAAACGATTCTGGCCCGTATTTCTTTCAGTGATGCCATTTGTTTTTGTTTTGACTCGGGACTTGGGACTTAGGACTTGAGACGTTCTCCGTCTTTTGTCCTTCGTCCTTTGTCTTCCGTCTTATCCGTTAAAGTGTTCACTCAGATTCAAAGCTTCTTCTTTTAGTACAGCCTTAATGTCGTCGTCAATCTTGCCGGCCTTCAGTTGGGCCATCACATCCTTGTGCTTCACTTCCATGATGTCTAAGAACTGTTTTTCAAACTCAAGCACCTTGTTTTCAGGTACTTTGCTCAATAGACCATTGGTACCACAGAAGATGATGGCAATCTGTCTCTCAACTGGCATGGGCGAGTATTGTGGTTGCTTCAGCAACTCCACGTTCTTGCGGCCTTTGTCCAAGATGGCGAGCGTAGCCGCATCAAGTTCAGCACCAAATTTTGAGAAGGCTTCCATCTCACGGAATTGAGCCTGGTCGAGTTTCAAAGTACCGGCTACCTTCTTCATAGACTTGATTTGGGCGTTACCACCCACACGAGACACCGAGATACCGACATTGATGGCGGGACGGATACCTGCATTGAACAAGCTGGTTTCCAAGAAAATCTGTCCGTCAGTGATGGAAATGACGTTGGTGGGGATGTAAGCCGACACGTCACCTGCTTGCGTCTCAATGATGGGCAGAGCGGTAATGGAGCCGCCACCTTTCACGATGTCCTTGATGCTGTCGGGCAGGTCGTTCATTTGGCGAGCCACATCGTCGTTCTTGATGATCTTGGCGGCACGCTCCAGCAGACGGCTGTGGAGGTAGAAGATGTCGCCAGGATAGGCCTCACGTCCCGGGGGACGGCGCAAAATCAGGGAGACTTCACGATAAGCCACGGCCTGTTTGGAGAGGTCGTCATAGATGACCAAAGCATGGCGGCCCGTGTCGCGGAAATACTCGGCGATGGCGACACCCGCGTAAGGTGCATAGAATTGCATGGCGGCAGGGTCGGAGGCGGTGGCACTGACCACGATGGTGTAGTCCATGGCACCGTTCTGCTCCAAAGTCTTCACGAGATTGGCCACGGTGGAACCTTTCTGACCCACAGCAACGTAGATGCAATAAATCGGGTCGCCGTTCTTGAAGTTGTCTTTCTGGTTGATGATGGTGTCGATGGCGATAGCGGTCTTGCCGGTCTGGCGGTCGCCAATGATGAGCTCACGCTGGCCGCGACCGATAGGAATCATGGCGTCGATAGCCTTAAGACCGGTTTGCAGCGGCTGGTTCACTGGTTGACGGAAAATGACGCCCGGGGCCTTGCGTTCCAAGGGCATCTCGTAGGTCTTGCCTTGGATGGCACCCTTGCCGTCAATGGGTTGGCCGAGACCGTCAACGACGCGGCCCAACAGACCCTCGCCAGCCATGACGGAAGCGATGCGCTGGGTACGCTTCACCGTCTCGCCTTCCTTGATGCCCTCGGTAGGACCGAGCAGCACCACGCCGACGTTGTCCTCCTCAAGGTTGAGCACCACACCCATGGTGCCGTTCTCGAACTCGACCAGCTCGTTTGATTGCACCTTGTCGAGGCCATAGACGTGCGCCACACCGTCGCTCACTTGCAGCACCTTGCCAATCTCCTCGAACTGAACCTTGTTGCTCATGTTCTGGAGCTGCATTTGCAGGATGCTTGATATTTCACTTGGTTTGATGTTTGCCATATATCTTAGTTTTATACTCTTTTTTCTGCTTCGGTTCCGACGGATTTGCAATCCGGCGGAGTTGAACTTGGGGATTTCAAATCCCCTTTTCGATGCTGGTGGATATCAAATCCGCCAGAACTTATACTATTGCTTTAATCTGTTTTTCAATGCATTAAGCTGTCCTGCGACACTTGCGTCCATCCGCGAGTTCTCAATGTCGAGGATGAAGCCGCCGATGAGACTCGGATCGATGTGGATATCCATCTCGGCATCGGCATCAAAAGTCTGCTTGATGAAGGCCTTGATTTTGTCGTAGGTGACATCAGACAGTTCGGTGGCTGTGGTGACATGCGTATGCAAGATGTTGTGCTTGGTGCGGTACATCTCCATGTATTTCATGGCGATGAAGAACATCTTGTCTTCGCGTTTCTGGTCGACCACAAAGGCGATGAACTGCTTCAGTGTATCATGCACTGGCTCGCCAATGGCCATCTCTATCAACTTCACCTTTTCTTCTTGCGCCACAATAGGATCGGCCAGCACCTCGTTGAATTGGGCGATGGCCAAGAGGTAATTGTGCGCAAAGCGTGTCAGACCGTCGTAAACGGCATCCTCACAATGCTGTTCCTGAGCCAGTTGGAACAAAGCCCGCGCGTATCTCACCGATATTCTTCCGTTGTCCATAGTTTAAGCCTCAATGCGGGGTTGGTTGTTCTTGAGCAGTTGCTCGATGTAGTCGCCCTGCGACTTCTTGTCGCTCAGTTCACGTTGCAGGAGCTTCTCGGCGATGTCGACGGAGAGGGCAATGACTTCGTTCTTGATTTGCGCCATGGCTTCGGCCTGCTCTTTCTCAATCTTCAGGCGGGCATCGGCCACAATCTTCTCGGCTTCAAGGCGGGCTTGCGTCTTCGCCTCTTCGATGAGCTGGGTCTTCAAGTCCTGGCTCTCCTTCATGATTTTGATTTGCTCGGCCTGTGCCGCCGCCATGGTCTCCTGGCGTTTCTGCTCAATGCCGGCGAGGGCGTTGTTGGCTTCTTCGGCGGCCAAGAGCGAGTCGGCAATATGCGTGTTACGTTGCTCGACAGCACCCATAATCATCGGCCAGCCCACCTTAGCCAGAATGACAAAGACGATGAGGAAGCCTATGAGCATCCATATCACTAATCCACTTTCGGGAAGAAATAAATCCATTTTTCAGTGTTTTTCGATTGTAAATAGATTACGTTTTTTGACGCGGGACTTTTTTGACTATGACTGATGACTATGACTATGACCGCTTGTACATAAGGTATAAAGTCTCATGTTTTATTGAAGCTGTCATTGTCATTGTCACAAGTCATAGTCTCTAAGTCTCGCGTCTTAGGGCAATGCCCCAGACTTTAGCCGAGGGCGGCTAACAGGCACACGACGATGGCGAACAGTGTTGCACCTTCGACGAGAGCGCCGGCGATGATCATACCCGATTGGATACGACCTGCGGCCTCGGGCTGACGAGCCATAGCTTCCATGGCTGACTGACCGATTTTACCAATGCCGAAAGCGGCGCCGATGACTGCGATGGAAGCGGCGATGGCGGCCAAACCAGGCACATACGATACCGCTTCAAGGATGGTTGATAATAACATGATTTTTAAAGTTTAAGTGTTTATTGTTTGATTTAAAGATTTAATATTCAAAGATTCAAAATTCTTAGTTCAACATTCAGCATTCAGCATTCAACATTCCTACTCATGTTCAGGTTCATGTTGTGCCATGCCGATGAACAGCGATGACAATATGGTGAAGACGTAGGCTTGGATGTATGCCACAAGCAGCTCCAAGGCCGTCATGAAGATACTCATAAAGATGGAGACAATGCTCATCACACCGCCCATGCCCGCGCCATACATGCCGCCGATGATGAAAATCAGAGCCATCAACACCATGATGACGATATGTCCGGCAAGAATGTTGGCGAACAAACGGACCATCAGGGCGAAGGGTTTGGTGATGGTGGAAATAAGCTCGATGATAGGCATCAAAGGAATGGCCTTCAGGAAGACAGGCACATCGGGCCAGAAGATGTCCTTCCAGTAGTGCTTGTTGCCGAACACGTTCACGAAGAAATAGGTCAACAGTGCCAAGACCAAGGTGATGCTCAGGTTGCCCGTCACGTTAGCTCCGAAGGGGAAGAACGGAATCAGGCCGAAAAGGTTGGCGAAGAAGATGAAGAAGAACACCGTTAATAAATAAGGTGCGAATTTCTTCACTTTCTTCTCAGGGACATTGGGCCGGATGATGCCGTCCAACACGGTGTAGGTCAGCCACTCCACCAAGCCTTGGTATTTCGTGGGTTGGCCCATGGGGTCTTTCTTGTACTTACGTGCTGCGGGCAGGAAGAAAGCCAACAGGAAGGCGCAGACGAGGAAGATGCCGAAGGCGTTCTTGGTGAACGAGATGTCGAAGGGACGCGAGAGGCTGCCGTCGGCTTTCACTTCCACCAACTTGCCCGGGTATTTGGCAGCCTTGATGGGTTCGATGCGGAAATGGGCACCATTGTGCTCAAAGGTCTCCTCACCTTTCAACTCGCAGATGTGCTTCGACGAGAAGCAATGCCAACTGCCGCCGTCCTTGCATTTCACCATGACAGGCAGCCACACGCAGATGGGCTCGCCGTTGATTTCCGTGATATGAAAACAATAGCTGTCGCCCGTGTGGCCGAAGATGAACGACTTGGCGTCGAACTTCTCTTTCTTGGGTTCTTCGGTGTCCTGTGCATAGCTTTGCGTTGGCACCAAGGTCATCCAAGCCAAGAGAAGCGAAAAGATGATATATTTCAAAACATTTCTCATGCTTTGTTTTCTTTGTACTGTTTCTTGATATAATGGTTGTAGACGAAGGTCTCCGCCGCCAGCGCAATGAGGTAGGCCGCAGCGGTGACGATGACAAAAGCTCTGCCGTTTTCCTTGACGAAGAGGATGTAAAGGACGAGGATGGCCACAGTCAGCACTAATTTGATACCTTTGTAAACCAAAAGCCAAGTGAGCTTGTTGGGGTTTTTATCCACGTTTTTCTTCATCAGATGGCAGTAGAAGGCACCCAAAATCATGAAGAGGTTGGGACCTGTGATCATCCAGTTGTTCCACCAAGGTCTCTCGGCGAAGAAACAGAGCAGGATGCCATCCAAGACGATGCAGATGAGCAGGAAAATGGCCAAATATTTTGTCAATACGTCCTTCTTCATAATTCAACGCAGATGGTCAGTAGGTTGTTGTGGTTCTCGACGAAGCCGCCTTTGATGGCGTACTCCTGACGCTCGCCTTTGCTGTTGGTGAAGCTGACTTTGCCAGCCTCAAGGATAGCGACGATGGCGGCATGATGCTCCAACAAGGTGAAAGGCCCCATCTTGCTCGGCACGGTGACCGCAGTGGCCTCGCCGGAATACAACGTCTCGTTCGGTGATATGATTTCTACTTTCATTACACCTATTTATTAATTAGTGCTGGCATTTTTCAGCATTTCCTCACCTTTGGCGATGGCATCGTCGATGGTGCCCACCAGATTGAAGGCAGCCTCGGGATATTGGTCAACTTCGCCGTCCATGATCATGTTGAAGCCCTTGATAGTCTCCTCAATCGGCACCATCACACCCTTCATGCCGGTGAATTGTTCGGCGACATGGAACGGTTGCGACAGGAAACGCTGCACACGGCGGGCACGGTGGACGACAATCTTGTCCTCTTCGGAAAGTTCTTCCATACCGAGGATGGCGATGATGTCCTGCAATTCCTTGTTGCGTTGCAGCAGCTGGATGACGCGCTGGGCAGTGTTGTAGTGATGCTCGCCGATGATGTTCGGGTCGAGGATACGAGATGTGGAATCCAAGGGGTCCACAGCGGGATAGATACCCAACTCGGCAATCTTACGGCTCAACACGGTGGTGGCATCCAAGTGCGAGAAGGTTGTGGCCGGTGCGGGGTCGGTCAAGTCGTCGGCAGGGACGTAGATGGCTTGTACTGAGGTGATGGAACCGTTCTTGGTAGAAGTGATGCGCTCTTGCATCTGACCCATTTCCGTGGCAAGAGTGGGCTGGTAACCCACAGCCGAAGGCATACGACCCAACAGAGCCGACACCTCAGAACCTGCTTGCGTGAAACGGAAGATGTTGTCGATGAAGAGAAGGATGTCGCTCACGCCGTCGCCTTGGTTGTCGCGGAACGACTCGGCCACGGTCAGACCTGACAAAGCCACACTGACACGTGCCCCTGGGGGCTCGTTCATCTGACCGAAGACCAAAGTGGCTTGCGAGGTGGCAAGGGCTTTCTTGTCAATTTTCGAGAGGTCCCAGTCGCCTTCTTGCATGGCCTTGACGAACTCGTCACCATATTTGATGATGCCTGATTCAATCATCTCACGGAGCAGGTCGTTACCTTCACGAGTACGCTCACCCACGCCAGTGAACACCGAATAGCCGTTGTAGCCCTTCGCGATGTTGTTGATGAGTTCCATGATGAGCACGGTCTTGCCCACGCCGGCACCGCCGAAAAGACCAATCTTACCGCCTTTCAGGTAGGGTTCCAGCAGGTCGATGACCTTGATGCCGGTGAAGAGCACTTCTTTCGAGGTGGCCAAGTCTTCATACTTGGGCGGCTCGCGGTGGATGGGATATTCCGTCGTGCGGTCGAGGTTGCCGATGCCGTCAATGGCGTCGCCTGTCACGTTGAGCAGACGGCCTTTAATCTGACTACCGATGGGAATGGAGATGGGCTTGCCCAACAGGTTGACCTCCATGCCGCGCATGAGGCCGTCGGTGGAGTCCATAGCGATGGTACGCACCGAGTCCTCGCCGATGTGCTGCTGGCATTCGAGCACCACGCGCTTGCCATTGGGGCGGACGACCTCCAAGGCATCGTGAATCTTCGGGAGACTGGCTTCGCCGTTCTCAAAGTAGACGTCAACCACAGGGCCGATAATCTGAGTAATTTGTCCTTTGGAATTGTTTGACATATTGTATCTAAGTTATTTCTAATTCGAGTGAATACGAAGCGGCAAATTTATCAAATAATGTTTTCCGTTCGACGAAATTTGAAAAAAAAGCGAAAAAATGATTATTGGTTTTTATTAAATCCCTATTTTTGCGCGATGATTACAAAGATAAAGGAAGTTACCACGAAAAAGGATTTGAGGGCTTTCGTCCATTTCCCGAATCGTCTATATAAGAGCAATCCTTACTATGTGCCGCAAATTGAGTCGATGGATTGCGACACGTTGACCCCCGAGAAAAACCACGCTTTTGAGGTTTGCGAGGCTAAGTATTGGTTGGCTTATAACGAAAAGGGAGAGGTGGTCGGTCGCGTGGCAGGCATCATTAACCGCAGGTACAACGAGAAGACAGGCGAGAAGATTTGCCGTTTCGGCTGGATTGACTTTATCGATGACCGCGATGTTTCCAAGGCTTTGATGGATACCGTTGAGTGTTATGCCAAGGAGAAAGGCATGGACACCCTCAACGGCCCGATGGGCTTCCTTGAATTTGACCCTGCCGGCATTTTGGTGGAGGGCTTCGACAAGTTACCCACAGCTTACGGTAAATACAATGCACCATATTATGAACAGCATCTGCTCGATTTGGGCTATGTCAAGGATGCCGACTATGTGGAGTATCTTATTAAGGTGCCGGAGGTTATTCCCGACCGTTACGAACGCATGGCGCAGCTGGTTTCTGTCAAGAACAGCCTGCATCAGGCCGTTTTCCACAACCGCGCTGAGTTGGAGCCATTCTTGGACGGTGTGTTCCGTTGCCTCAACTCGGCTTATTCGGAGCTGCACGGTTTTTCGGAGCTGTCGTCTGGCCAGTGCGAAGACCTCAAGAAGCAGTTTGTGACCAACATCAACGTCGATTACGTCTCTATCGTCTTAGACTCGGATGAACAGGTGGTGGGTTTCGGCGTGGCCTTGCCTTCGATTGCCAAAGCCATGCAGAAAGCCAAAGGCTCGCTTTTCCCCTTCGGGTGGATGCATATTCTGAAAGCTTTGAAGCAGAACGACACCATTGATTTGCTGCTGATTGCCATCGAAGAGAAATACAAGAACAAAGGCGTGAATGCCATGATTTTCGACAAGTTTGCGAAAGGCATCACCAAAAACGGCATCAAATTCATTGAATCGACGCGCGAGTTGGAGGACAACACGAGCGTGCAGAACCTTTGGCGTTATCTTGAACACGACCTGACCAAGAGAGCCAGAACATACGTAAAAACTATCAAGTAAAACGATGAAAACTAACCTTTTAAATAAGTCATGCGCCCGTTACAGAGCCCCGCAAGAGGCTCAAGCGAAGGGCATATATCCTTATTATAAACCCATCGAATCCGAGCAAAGCACCGTGGTGAAAATCAAAGGCAAGGATGTGATGATGTTTGGTTCCAACAGCTATCTTGGCTTGGCTTGCGACCCGCGCTTGAAAGAGGCTGCCATTGAGGCCATCAAGAAATACGGCACAAGTTGCTCAGGATCAAGATTTTTGAACGGCACACTCGACATCCATGTGGAGTTGGAGGAAAAATTAGCCAAACTTGTCGGTAAAGAACAAGCCGTGTGCTTCAGCACGGGATTCCAAGTCAACTTGGGTGTGGTTTCGGCACTTTGTGGTCGCAACGACTACCTGCTTTTGGATAGCCTCGACCATGCTTCCATCATCGAGGGCAGCCGTTTGTCGTTTGGCAAGGTTTGGAAATACAACCACAACGACATGGACCAGTTGGAGGCCAAGCTGAAACTCTGCACTCCCGAGTCCGTCAAGTTGATTGTGGCCGATGGCATTTTCTCGATGGAAGGCGACATCGTTGACCTGCCTAAGATGGTCGAGTTAGCTGAAAAATACGATGCCAACATCATGATTGACGATGCCCACGCTTTGGGTGTGTTGGGTCATCAGGGTCGCGGCACCGCCAATCACTTCGGTCTTACCGACAAGGTCGATTTGATTATGGGCACCTTCTCCAAGTCGTTTGGCTCGTTGGGAGGCTTCATCGCTGCCGATTTCGATATCATCAACTTCCTGAAACACAATGCCCGCTCGCTGATTTTCAGTGCGAGTATGCCGCCTTCCAACGTAGCTTCTGTGAGCAAGGCCATCGACATCATGCTGAGCGAGCCCGAACGCATCCAACACTTGTGGGATGTAAGCAACTACGCCCGCAAGCAGTTCCAAGACCGTGGCTTCGACACAGGCCATAGCTGCACGCCTATCATTCCGCTGTTGGTACGCAATTCGGAGAAGGCTTTCTGGTTGTGCAACAGACTGCTGGAAGATGGAGTTTTCGTTACCCCAGTCATTGCTCCAGCCGTGCCCGAAAACGACGTGATGATTCGTTTCGCACTGATGGCCACCCACACTTACGAGCAAGTCGACATTGCAGTTGAAAAGATTACGAAGGCTTTCAAAGAGGCTGGAATCATCTGAAAATGATAGTCTTTATCACAGGCATTTCCTCAGGCTTCGGCCTTGAAACAGCAAAACTGCTGTCAGAGGAAGGTCATACCGTTTATGGCACAGTGCGCCGCTCGGTGGAGCCTTTGCCTAAGGTGCATTACGTGCAATTGGATGTCCGTGACCGCGATGCCGTAAAAAAAACCGTTGACGAAATCGTTGAGAAAGAAGGCCGTATCGATGTGTTAGTCAACAATGCCGGCATGGGCATTGGCGGGCCGTTGGAGTTTGCCATCGAGGAGGAAATCCGTTTGCAGATGGACACCAACTTCATGGGTTTGGTGCATTGCGTGGATGCCGTGTTGCCTCACATGAGAAAACAAGGTAGTGGCAAAATCATCGCCCTGAGCAGTATTGGCGGCCTGATGGGACTGCCGTTCCAAGGCTTCTATTCCGCCAGCAAGTTTGCCATAGAGGGCTATTGTGAGGCATTGCGTTTGGAAACTCAATCTTTTGGAATCAAGGTGGTAGTGCTTCGTCCAGGTGATTTCAGCACAGGCTTTACTGGCAGTCGCAAGAAAGTATCCAACGAAGAAGCGTTGCAAGCCTATCCGATTTATAAAGCCGCCATTGAAAAGGTGGAACATGACGAGACCGGCGGCTTGAAACCAGCGGTTTTAGCCCAAAAAATCAGCCAAATCATCCGAAGAAAAAATCCTCGAAACGGTTATGTTGTCGCTTCTTTTGAGCAAAAACTTTCCGTTTTGCTGAAGCGTATCTTGCCAGCTAAATGGTTCGATAGAATTTTGGGAGCATATTATCGAGTTTGAGAGAATTGTTTTTGACATAAATTTAAAAAATCATAATACCATGAAGAAAACCATATTGATTCTGACATGTTTATTTGCAATGATGTCAACAAGCCTGAGTGTTAAGGCTCAAGAAGTTACGATTACTTTGGCTCCAGGATGGACTTGGATTAGCTGCCTTGGGACAGATACGCTGGATTTCTCCACGGCCATGGGCTCGTTCATACCTGAAGTGGGTGACCGCATCAAGGCGCAGGACGGGAATGCTACTTATCATGAAAGCGGCCAATGGCGGGGTAGCTTCTCACAGTTCTATCCTGGACGAGGCTACATGTATTATTCGTCTCGGACGGAGCCTGTTACGGTGACTTTCAGTATGCAACCTTTCCCCCATGGCAATGCTCCCACAGGTGCCATAAACGGCATCTTTTCGGTGAGCGATAGCAAGCAAGTGTATTTCTCGCAAGGCAATCTGCAATACCAGGCTTCCACCGGTACTTGGAGGTTTGCTGTTAACCAATGGGATTTCATAGGCTTCAACAATAGCAACAGCTCGTCTACATACGGCGGTTGGATAGACTTGTTCGGTTGGGGAACGAGTGGTTGGGACAGTGGTAACACCTACTATCATCCTTGGGATTGCAACAATTCCAGCGGAAGCCAATACGGCTATCCTGGAATAGGCAACTTGACGGGTGCGTATGCCAATTCCGATTGGGGCGTTTATAATCCGATCAGCAACGGCGGGAACACCACCAACACTTGGCGTACCTTGCTCAGTGATGAATGGGACTATGTCTTCAACACAAGAAGTACCGTTTCAGGTATCCGCTACGCCAAAGCGCAAGTGAACGATGTGAACGGTGTAATCCTCTTGCCAGATGATTGGAACGCAGACACCTACAGCTTGAACAACACGAACATAGCCGAAGCATCCTATAGCGGCAACATCATTTCGGCTACACAGTGGATCATTCTTGAAAATGCTGGAGCAGTTTTCCTTCCTGCTGCAGGCTATCGGTTCGGTACTACGGTCGGCGAGATTGGCTCTTGTGGCTATTATTGGTCGGCTACATACTTCAATAGTAGCTATGCTTGCCTTATAAGCTTGAAAGCGGCATCTCTCAGCACGGGCAATGCCAGCAATCGTAGCTATGGTCGGTCTGTGCGCGTGGTTTGTCCCGTCGAGTAGATGTTTCTTAAATTTTTTCCTTTTTCATTTCGTTTTGTGTTAGGGATTGCTTGATTTTACAACCAAATTCAGAAATAACAACCAAAACGAAATATATATGCAAGATAAACTGCAAGAATTGACCGACAGACTGTATAATGAAGGTCTGTCAAAAGGAAAACAGGATGGTGAGGAACTGCTGCAAAAGGCACAAGCTGAGGCTGACCGCATTGTGACATACCTTTTGAGCAAAAACTCTCCGTTTTGCTGAAGCGCATCCTGCCAGCTAAATGGTTTGTGCGCATTTTAGGGGCATATTACAAGGTGTAAGGTAGGGCTATGGAATCGTAGAACTCGCCAAGAAGAAAGGTCTGGAATTCTTCACAGGCAACCCGCAAGACAACTACCCCAACGCTTTGCCGCACTTCATCGAGGAAATGAAGAAAGAAGGCTGGGGCCGTGGTCAAGACGATGAGGAACTGTTTGAGTTCGCCATGCACGAAAAGCAGTACCGCGAGTACAAGTCGGGCGAAGCCAAACGTCGCTTCAACCAAGAGTTGGAGGCCAAGATGAAGGCCAAGTTCGAGAAGACTGGCGGAGAGGCCAAGATTCCGGACCTGCGCGCCCTGCGCCATCCCAATGCCGAGCCCGTCATCGCCCCTGTCAGTGGCATCGTGATGTGGGAAGTGGACTTCGACGACAAGAGCATCGCGCCTGCACCTGGCAAGGTCTACAAGGAAGGCGATCTGCTCTGCGCCATCAACAGCGAGCACGGCATGGAACCTGTCTACGCTTTGTGGTCGGGCAAAATCGTCGAGGCTACCGCCGAACAGGGCAAACGTGTCTCTAAAGGCGAAACGATTGCGTTCATTGAGAAATAGCTAAAATCCATACCTTTTTAGAACAGCAAGGGTGAAGCTATTACTTATATAGAGAAATAGAATTTTGAGTTTGAACACTTTTTGCTGTCAGTGCAGGGAGTTTCCGTTCTTTCGGGACCCCCTGCTGTTTTTTATTTTTTTGTTTGTTTATTTATTGCGGATTGCTTAATTTTGCAACCTATTTCAGAAATAACAAACAAAACGAAAGATATATGCAAGATAAACTGCAAGAATTGACAGATAGACTGTATAATGAAGGTCTGTCGAAAGGAAAACAGGACGGTGAGGAACTGCTGCAAAAGGCACAAGCTGAAGCTGACCGCATTGTGGCCTATGCTAAAGCCGAGGCTGACCGCATTATCGCCCAAGCCAACAAAGAGGCTGAGGAGACGAAAACCAAGGTGAATGCTGATGTCAAGATGGCTGCCACCCAAAGCATTGCCGTGACGAAACAGGAAATCGAAAAAATGGTGGTGACCAAAGCTGCCACCGAAGGCGTGAAAGCCAACATGAGCAATGCCGCCTTTGTCAAGGAACTGATTACGAGCGTGGTGAAGGCCTTCAATCCACAGAACGCATCGCCTGTCGACTTGAACCTTATCCTTCCTGAAGCCCTGAAAAAGGAGTTGGAGCCTTTCGTGAAAAGCGAAATCGCCAACCAATTTAGGGGTGAGGTGAAGGTGGATTACTCCAAAAAGATGAATGGAGGCTTCAAGATTTCGCCTAAGGACGGCGGCTACATGCTCCAGTTCACCGACGAGGAGTTCACCCAACTCATCGCCAACTACCTGCGTCCCGCCACCAAGAAAATTCTCTTCGGCTGATGGATAACTATGTTTATATCGTCGCCGGCCTGCCCGAACTGACTTCAGGCTTCGAGAACACGGGATTTGACTATGCCGCTGTCAAGGAGTCCATCATGGAACTGCTCTCCGAAAAAGACCAAAAGCTGGTCAAACTCATGGAAGAGGGTTTCGATGAGAATACTTTGGGTGTCGACTTTTACGCCAAGGCCGCCGAGAGCAAAAACCGTTTCATCCGCGAGTATTTCGACTTTGATGGCCGTTTGCGCAACATGAAAGTGGAGTATTTGGCTAAACGTTTAGGCAAACAAGGCGAAAACTACCTCGTTGAATTGCCCGAAGCTGACTTCGAGGAAGAGAAGCAAATCCAGGACATCCTTGCCAACGCAGACTTTGTTGAGCGCGAACAGAAGATGGACGATTTGAAATGGGAGAAAGCCAGCGACATCGCCCGCATGGACTACTTTAATATGAACGCCATCCTTGCCTTCCTCGTAAAAGCCAAGACCGTGCAACGTTGGGCCGAGCTTGACCCTGCGAAGGGACAAGAGATGTTCAAGAAGTTGGTTACGGAGATACGAGGGACAAGTGCTAATTTGGATTTGAGCGGGGGAGGAGGAAAAATATAAGTAAAAAAGCTTATATTTACGAATTATAAGTAAAAAAGCTTATATTTACGAATTATAAGTAAAAAAGCTTATATTTGCAGGCTGTAAGTAAAACATAATTGATGAAAAACAAGATGTTAAACGCAACGATTTCAGCTGATATTGTCTCTTCCACTTCACTAAATGTGGAAGAACTGACTCTTTTACAGGCAGAGATTCGGCATTTCCTTGATGAGTTGTCAAAGAACTCTCAAGGAAGTGATTGGGGGCGATTATTCAAAGGTGATTCGGTTGAAATCTTCTTGTTAGACCCTCGTAAGGCTCTTAGAATTGCATTATTATTAAAAGCTTTGGTGAAGAAAGCACCTGTTTCGCTTAAATCAAATAAAAATGCAAAGAGAATCTTGTTTAGAAAATACGGTATCAGGTTAGCCATTGGTATCGGAGAAATGCGTATTGCTGACCAAAAAAATGATATTTTGGATGGAAAGGCCATCTACAATTCAGGAAGATTGTTGGAAGGTCAGCAAAAAACAACGAAGGATAAACCTTCTATTAAGAGAAGTTTGTTTTTTGGTTCCAATGATGCTGTATTAAATGCACAAATGGATGTGATACTAGGGTTGTTGGATGCTATTTTGAAAGAAATGACGACTCGTCAAAGTGAGATTTTGTATTATAAATTGTTGGGTGCTAATGAAGAAGAAATAGCATCGAAATTATCCATAAAACAATCTGCTGTAAATCAACAGAGTAATTCATTTAGTTGGCCTTCCATAGAATCAGCCGTAAACTATTTCGAGAAACTGAATTTCGAACCATGATAGCCAAACTCCTCATATTGCAACTTTTGGCGCATTTGCTCAGCGACTTCTACTTGCAGACGGAAACTTCCTGCAAGAACAAGGCTGACAATGCGTTCAAGTCGAGGTATTTGTACATTCATGCGTTGATTACCTTTGCTTGTGCGTGGCTGTTTTCCTTGAATGTGGGCTATTGGTGGGCAGCGTTGCTTATCGCGGGGCTGCATCTTGTGATTGATGGCTTGAAGTCGGTTTTCAAGCACAAAAGAGGTGTGTTTTTCTATGACCAGTTGCTGCATTTAGCGGTTATCGTTGGAGTGGTTATCGCCTTTAATAATATAGGTGAAGCCTCGTGCTCATCATGGTTGCCCGAAACACAGGTGTTGTTGTGGATTGTGGCGTTCGTATTTTGCCTTCGTCCGGCCAATTTTTTCATCCAAGCCATTTTCAAGGATGCTCAAATTTCCGTCCCGAATGGGGGTGATGAAAATCAAAGTCTGCCCAATGCAGGTCATGTCATCGGCAATGTGGAAAGGATGCTTACGCTGGTCTTTGTCATGCTGGAACAATACGAAGCCATTGGCTTCCTTTTGGCCGCCAAGTCTTTGTTGAGGTTTAAGGAGACCGATACGGTGAAGTCTGAATATGTGTTGGTGGGTACGTTGTTGAGTTTTGGCATTGCCATTTTGTTGGGAGTTGTCGTGAAATTGTTGATAGAATCAAATATAATCAATTGAATCATAAAATCTTAAATATCAAATCTTTGAATTTTGAATATTGAATTTTAAATTATGAATACAACAGGAAAAGTTACAGGAATTATTGCAAACCTGGTCACCGTGGAGGTGGACGGCCCTGTGGCACAGAATGAAATCTGCTTCATCGATTTGGCTGGTACCAAGCTGATGGCAGAGGTCATCAAGGTGAATGGGAACAAGGCCTCCGTGCAGGTGTTTGAGAGCACTCGCGGCCTCCAAATCGGCGACAAGGTCGAATTCCAAGGCTACATGCTTGAGGTGACCTTGGGACCTGGTCTGCTTTCGAGCAACTTCGACGGCCTGCAGAACAACCTCGCCACCATGACAGGGGTGTTTCTGAAACGTGGTGAATACACCAAGGCCCTCGATGAAGAAAAACTTTGGGACTTCACGCCTATCGCCAAGGCTGGACAACAGGTTGTTGCTGCCGACTGGTTAGGCGAAGTCAAGGAAGGCTGGCTGCCCCACAAAATCATGGTGCCGTTCAATTTCAAAGGGACGTACACCGTGAAGAATGTCGCTGCCGCTGGACAATACAAAATTACGGACACCATCGCCACATTGACCAACGCTGATGGCGAGGAAGTGAAGGTGACGATGACCCAGAAATGGCCTGTGAAGGTGGCTGTGGGCGGCTATGCCGAAAAACCTCGTCCTTTCAAAGTGATGGAAACTGGTGTGCGCACCATTGACACTTTGAATCCCATCGCGGAAGGCGGCACAGGCTTTATCCCAGGACCTTTCGGTTGCGGTAAGACCGTGCTGCAACATGCCCTCGCCGAGCAAGCCGACGCCGATATCATCATCATGGCGGCCTGCGGTGAGCGTGCCAACGAGGTCGTGGAAATCTTCACCGAGTTCCCCGAACTGAAGGACAAACACACCGGTCGTAGCCTGATGGAGCGTACCATCATCATCTGCAACACCTCCAACATGCCGGTCGCGGCTCGTGAGGCTTCCGTCTACACTGCCATGACCCTCGGTGAGTACTACCGCGCTATGGGCATGAAGGTCTTGTTGCTTGCCGACTCCACTTCACGTTGGGCGCAAGCCTTGCGTGAGATGAGTAACCGTTTGGAAGAGTTGCCCGGTCAGGATGGTTTCCCCATGGACCTCTCGGCCATCATCTCCAATTTCTATGCGCGTGCGGGTTATGTGAAACTCAACAACGGCCAGTCGGGCTCCATCACCTTCATTGGAACGGTGTCGCCTGCTGGTGGTAATCTGAAGGAGCCTGTCACCGAGAGCACCAAGAAAGCCGCACGTTGCTTCTATGGCCTCTCGCAGAACCGCGCTGACAAGAAACGTTACCCTGCCGTCGACCCTGTGGATTCCTACTCGAAATACCTCGAATATCCTGAAATCATCGAGTATTTAGATGAGAAGATTGAAAAAGGTTGGGTCGATAAGGTGACGAAGACGAAATACATTATTAGAAAAGGTAAGGATGCTTACGAGCAAATCAACATCTTGGGCGACGACGGCGTGCCGATGTCGTACCACGAGCAATACTGGAAGTCGGAACTCATTGACTATGTGATACTCCAGCAAGACGCTTTCGACAATATCGACGGTTGCTCTCCGCTCGAACGCCAGAAGTTCATGCTCGACTTGATGCTTGAGATTTGCGACCGCAGCTTTAAGTTCGACAACTTCGAGGAGTGCATGACCTATTTCAAGGGCCTGATCAACATCTGCCGCCAGATGAACTACTCGGAATACGAGTCGGGACAATTCAACAAATATTTGAACCAGCTTAAGGAGGAACTGAAACATGAGTGAGAAAGCCTTTCAACGCATCTATACGAAGCTGAGTGCCATCACCAAGGCCACCGTGACCCTTGAGGCACAAGGCGTGACCAACGATGAACTGGCCTTTGTGGCTGGTCGTTTGGCGCAGGTGGTGAAAATCAAGGACAACAGCGTCACCTTGCAGGTGTTTGGTGGCACAGAGAACATCCCGACCAATGCTGAAGTGACCTTCTTCGGTGAACCGCCCACTTTGAATGTGAGCGACGATCTCGCCGGCCGTTTCTTCAACGCTTACGGCGAGCCTATCGACGGCGGTCCGGCTGTGGAGGGCGAGAAACGCCAAATCGGTGGTCCTTCGGTGAACCCTTACAAACGTCGTATGCCTTCAGAGCTGATTCCAACAGGTATCGCTGGCATCGACTTGAACAACACGTTGGTCTCAGGCCAGAAGATTCCTTTCTTCGCCGACCCCGACCAGCCTTATAATAAGGTGATGAGCATGGTGGCTCTCCGCGCCGATGTGGATAAGATTATCCTTGGCGGCATGGGTTTGACCAACGACGACTACTTGTTCTTCAAGAACGAGTTTGAGAGTGCAGGTGCCTTGCATAAGATTGTGAGTTTCGTGAACACCACCGACCAACCGCCTGTCGAGCGTCTGTTGGTTCCCGACATGGCTCTGACTGCGGCGGAATATTTCGCTGTCGATAAGAATGAGAAGGTGCTGGTGCTGCTCACTGACATGACTTTGTACGCTGACGCTCTGAGTATCGTGAGTAACCGTATGGACCAGATTCCTTCCAAGGACTCCATGCCTGGCTCGCTTTACTCAGACTTGGCCAAGATTTACGAGAAGGCCGTGCAACTTCCTTCGGGCGGTTCCATTACCATCATTGCAGTGACGACCTTGAACGACGGCGACATCACGCACGCCATTCCTGACAATACAGGTTACATCACCGAGGGACAGCTGTTCCTCCGTGCCGACCCCGATTCGGGCAAGGTCATTGTGGACCCGTTCCGATCGTTGTCACGTCTGAAACAACATGTGCAGAATAAGAAGACCCGCGAGGACCATAGCGCCGTGATGAATACCTCAGTTCGTTTGTACGCTGACGCTTCCAATGCTAAGACTAAGTTGGAAAACGGCTTCGACCTGAGCGACTACGATTTGCGCTGTCTCGATTATGCCAAGGAATACGCCACAAGATTGCTGGCCATCGATGTCAACATCCCGATTACAGAGATGCTTGACACCGCTTGGGAGTTGTTTGGCAAGTATTTCACTAAGGCAGAGACAGGTCTGAAGGAAAGTCTGATTCAGAAATACTGGAAACAATGAGTGCTTTGTTGTATTATATAATCGGGGTTCTAAGTGGGATATCGTTAGGTCTTGCATTGGGATCATCTAAGAATTCCAAAAAGAAGAAAAAGATAGAAGAAAAAAAGTAAAAGACTTGAGGAACGAAAAAAAGAATCTGAGGAACTCAAATCAAGTATAATAGGCGTTATAACTTCTAAAGAATAATCATGGCCATCAAATTTCAATATAACAAGACTTCGCTGAACGAGCTGAACAAGCAGCTCAAGACGCGTACCCGCGCCCTGCCCACGCTGAAGAGCAAGGAGAGTGCCCTGCGTCTTGAGGTGAAGAAAGCCAAGCAGCATTCGGAGAGCCTTGTCGCACAGTTAGAGGCCGAACTCAAATCGTATGAGTACATGGCCCGGCTTTGGAATGAATTTGAGCCAGGACTGATTTCCGTGACCGATGTGAAACTGAAGACCGTCAAGATTGCGGGTGTGCCTACGCCGGCTTTGGAGGAGGTGCTCTTCGACGTGAAGGACATCAACCTTTTCACCAAACCGATTTGGTATGCCGACGGCGTGCAAATCTTGAAAAATCTGGCACAGTTGGGCATCGAGTCGGAGGTTTATACCGAGGTGAGCCGCGTTTTGGATTACCAACGGAAAAAGACCACACAGAAAGTCAACCTTTACGAGAAGGTGCAAATTCCTGGCTATAACGAAGCCATACGTAAGATTAAGCGATACATGGAAGATGCGGAGAACCTTGACAAAGCATCTCAGAAAATCGTGAAAAACAAACACATGGAAGAAGAGGAGGCAGAACATGGTAACTGAAATGACGAAATATGATTTCATCCTCATGAGTGGCGACGCCGATGCCTTCTTGGAGAAGTTGCAATCGGTGGGCGTGGTAGACATCACGCGCTCGACGAAGCCTATCGACGACAAGTCGGAGAAGTTGTCGGCGCGCGCTGAGGTTTATCGCAAGGCTTTGTCATCGCTCAAGGCAGTTGAGAAGGCCGACGACCCAGGTCAAAAGCCTACCGACTTTGCCGTGGAGGTGATGGAAACGGTGCGCGAGAAGGAAACTATCGAGGCTCAGCTGCCGCAACTCCGCAAGGATGCCGACGAGTTGGTGCCTTGGGGGCAGTTCGATGCCAAGAGCTTCGACCGTCTCATGGAAAATGGACTGAAACTCCACTTCTACAAGGCAAAAGCCATTGACCCCGTTTGGAAGGAACAATACGCGCTGAGCGAGATTTCCAACGTCGGCGGCTACAGCTATTTCGTGGTGGTTTCCGATTCTGACGACTACGACTTCCCCATGAAGGAACTGCCCGCTCCCGACCGCGATTATGCCGCCATCGAGAAGCAGATTGCCGAATTGGAGGGTCAGGTGAAGGAGAAAGAGCACCGCTTGGCGCAGTTGAAGTGGCACGAACCAGTGATTCAAGCCGAGTTGGACAAGACCCTGTCGAAACTTGACCTGCATTTAGCGCATGCTTCGGGCGAGAAGGCTGCTGAGGACTATATTACGGTTTTCGAAGGCTTTGCTCCTGTCGAAAACGAGCCTGCCTTGCACGATATGCTGGAAAAGGAGAGTGTCCTCTATTTAGTGGACAAAGCCAAAGTGGACGACAATCCGCCCATTAAGCTGAAGAACAACAAGTTTGTGTCGATGTTCGAGTTGCTGACCGACATGTACGGCCGGCCCAAATACAACGAGTTCGACCCAACGGTGTTTATCTCCATCTTCTTCATGCTGTTCTTTGCTTTCTGTATGGGCGACATGGGCTATGGCCTGGTGCTCATCGGTGCCAGCCTTGCTTTGAAGAAAGTGTTGGGAAACATCGCCCCCTTGGGTGTCACCTTAGGCATCGCCACAACGGTGGTGGGATTCTTGTTCCACACATTCTTCTCGATGGATATGCTCCAATGGAGCTGGCTCCCCGAAGGCTTGAAAAGCATCATGCTACCCTCGCAAATTGCGGGTTATGATGGCACGATGGTGCTGGCGTTACTCGTCGGTATCGTCCACATTTGTCTCGCCTTGATTGTGAAGACCTACCAGACCACCAAGGTAAATGGCTTCGCCAATTCTTTAGGCACTTGGGGCTGGACTTTGCTCATCGTCGGCGGTGTCATCGTGGGTGGTCTTGCCCTGATGGGTGTCATCGACAACACGCTGACGAAGTGGATTGTCATTGCCCTCGGCTGTGTGTCGGCTTTGGGCATCTTCTTCCTCAACGACCTGCACCGCAATCCCTTGCTCAATGTGGGCTCGGGTTTGTGGGAGACCTACAACACGGTCACTGGTTTGCTCGGCGATGTGTTGAGTTACCTGCGTCTGTATGCCTTGGGTTTGGCTGGTGCCAAGCTCGGCGAGGCCTTCAATGCTATCGGTGTGCAGGCCTTGGGCGACGGCGGTATCAATTGGATATTCTTTATCCTCATCGTGGTCATTGGTCATGTCTTGAACATCGCCATGTGTATCTTGGGTGCCTTCGTGCATCCCCTGCGACTCAACTTCCTTGAGTTCTTCAAGAACTCTGGTTATGAAGGCGCAGGCCGTAAATACAACCCTTTACAATCTTAAATTTTGAATCTTGAATCTTAAATTTTAAATCTTAAATAATATGTTAGCAACAATTTTAGGTTATCTCGGTTTAGGCCTCGTGTTGGCCTTGGCAGGTATCGGAAGTTCAATCGGCACTTCGACAGCGGGCAACGCTGCTGAGGGCGGCCTCAAGAAACGTCCCGAGGCATCGGGCAATTTCATGGTGCTGTCGGCACTGCCGGCCACGCAAGGTATCTATGGCTTCGTGGCCTTCTTCATGCTCCTGAGCAAGATGCAGGCTGATCCGTCGCAAGGTCTCGTCATCTTCGGTGTGGGCCTCTGCGTAGGTTTGGTCTGCATGATTTCGGCCATGCGTCAGGGCCAAGTTTGCGCCAACGGTATCGTTGGCGTGAGCCAGGGTCACGATGTGTTCACCAACACCTTGATTTATGCCGCTCTTCCCGAGTTCTATGCTATCTTGGGCCTTGTCGGTGCATTGATGGTGTAATTGGAAAGAACGACCATTTAGAGTATCAAAGGCGACCTGATTGTTTTCGGGTCGCCTTTGATGTTGTTTTTTGCAAGAAAATCGTTCCAACTTATCAATCCTTTTCGTACCTTTGCGGCCAAAGAGAAAAACAACCTTTAAATTTAAATCAAATGTACGCTAATTTTCAAGAGTATCTGAAAAAGGAATTGGCTCAGATTGAAGCCGATGGCCTTTATAAGCGTGAACGCATCATCGAAAGTGCCCAGGGCGCTGAAATCATGGTTGGTGGCAAGGTGTGTCTCAACTTCTGCGCAAACAACTATCTCGGCCTCGCCGACAATCCCGAACTGATCCAAGCCGCCAAGGACGGCATGGACGCCCGTGGATATGGTATGGCCTCCGTTCGTTTCATCTGCGGTTGCCAAGACCTCCACAAGAAGTTGGAAGCCAAGATTGCTGAGTTCTTCGGCACGGAAGACACCATTCTCTACGCTGCTTGCTTCGATGCCAACGGTGGTGTGTTTGAACCACTGCTCGGCCAAGATGATGCCATCATCTCCGATGCTTTGAACCATGCTTCCATCATCGACGGTGTGCGCCTCTGCAAGGCCCAGCGTTTCCGCTATGCCAATGCCGACATGGCTGACCTTGAGAAGCAACTGCAAGACGCTCAGAAGTGCCGCTTCCGCCTCATCGTCACCGACGGTGTGTTCTCCATGGACGGCAATGTCTGCCCGCTTGACAAGATTTATGAGCTGGCTCAGAAATACAACGCCATGGTGATGGTCGACGAGAGCCACTCCGCTGGTGTCGTTGGTCGTACAGGTCGTGGTGTCACCGAACACTACAACCTCCGTGGTAAGATTGAAATTTTGACTGGTACCCTTGGCAAGGCCTTTGGTGGTGCTATGGGTGGCTTTACTACAGGTCGTAAGGAAATCATCGACATGCTGCGTCAGCGCAGCCGTCCGTATCTGTTCTCCAACTCGATGGCTCCGGGCCTCGTGGCCGCTGGCATCCGTATGTTCGAGATGATGAGCGAAACCAACGCTTTGCAGGACAAGCTGCATGAGAACACCGCCTACTTCATCAAGAAGATGACTGAGGCTGGCTTCGACTGCAAGCCTTCACAATCCGCCATCTGCGCCGTGATGCTTTACGATGCCCCGCTGTCGCAGAAGTTCGCTGCCAAATTGCAGGAAGAAGGCATCTTCGTCACTGGATTCTACTATCCTGTGGTGCCGAAGGGACAAGCTCGTATCCGTGTTCAGGTGAGTGCCGCTCACGAGCGTGAACACCTCGACAAGTGCATCGCCGCCTTCGTGAAGATTGGAAAGGAACTTGGAATTTTGAAGTAATTGACTCCAGACGCGAGACTGCGAGACACGGGACGAACAAAGTCTCGCGTCCCGCGTCCCGAAGTCCCGCGTCAATAAAACTGATAATACAATGAAAAAGATATTAATCATTGGTTCCGGCGGACAGATCGGAACAGAATTGGTGAAGAAGCTTCGCCGCACTTACGGAAACGAAAACGTGGTTGCGAGCGATCTTCGCCCTTTGACTGGTGAGATTGCCGAGACCGGTCCTTTTGAGAGAATCGACTCGACACAGATTATGCAAATCGTTGAGGTGGTGAAGCGTTACAACATCGACACCATCTATAACCTCGCTGCCATCCTTTCGGCTACAGCTGAGAAGAACCCCATGCTGGGTTGGAACGTCGGCATTGGCTCGTTGGTAAACTGCCTTGAGACGGCCCGCATCTTCAACTGCGCTGTCTTCACGCCTTCATCCATCGGTGCTTTTGGTGCTTCTACACCCCATGACAATACGCCTCAAGACACCATCCAGCGCCCGAACACTATCTATGGTGTAACCAAGGTGACCGGTGAGCTGCTGAGCGACTATTACTTCACCCGCTTTGGTGTGGACACCCGTAGCGTCCGTTTCCCGGGTTTGATTTCCAACTTGACCCTGCCTGGTGGTGGCACTACTGACTATGCTGTGGAGATTTACTACGCTGCCGTGAAGGGCGAGAAGTTCTACTGCCCCATCAGCAAAGGCACCTACATGGACATGATGTACATGCCCGACGCTTTGGATGCTATGGTCGACATCATGGAAGCCGACCCGACCAAGCTGGTGCACCGCAACTCGTTCAATGTGACGGCCATGAGCTTTGACCCAGAGATTATCTACAATGCCATCAAGAAGTACTATCCGAACTTCGAGATGGAGTACAAGTTCGACCCGATTCGTCAGGCCATTGCCGACAGCTGGCCGAACAAGATGGACGACAGCTGCGCCCGTAAGGAATGGGGCTGGAATCCCAAGTACGACCTCGACAAGATGACGGTCGATATGATTGAGACTTTGAAGAAGAAGTTGCTGTGATAAAATCAGGCACACCTATTACATATGATATGAACACCAATCAAATAGCAAAAAAGACAGCGGAATTCTTCAGGACTGTACCTGTTGAAAAGGCGTGGTTGTTTGGCTCTTACTCTCGCGACGAAGCCACCGAGGAGAGCGATGTCGATATCCTTGTCAGATATGATGACAATGCCAAAATCTCGCTGCTCTACATATCACACTTGATAGGTGTGCTTGAAAAGTTACTTCATCGAAAAGTAGATCTTGTGGAGGAGGGATGTTTGCTCCCCTTTGCAGAAGAAACTGCCAATCGCGATAAGATACTAATCTATGAGAGAGACAATTAGAGATAAGGAACGATTGCTTCATATTCAGAACGCGATAGATGTGCTGATGACGCGCAAAGACACTCATACGTTGGAAGAAGTGGTGTCCGACCCCATCATCTTTTATGGTTATGTGAAGCATATTGAGATTATCGGAGAGGCTGTTTATATGCTGACAAAGGAGTATAGAAATTCCCACGATGAGGTCAATTGGGATGATATAGAACGGATGCGCCATGTGTTGGTTCATGGTTACTATAAAATCCGTCCCGACCAACTATGGGAAACGGTTCAAACCGACATCCCTGAGCTGAAGCCGATAATTGATCGTCTTGTAGATGATTATGATAAAGAATTGTAAACTAAAACATTGGCCTATGAGATAACGCTTCAAGCGATATGCACATCATAGAATAGGAAAAAGCGAAGTAGTTTTATTCGGGAATTTCTGAAACTTGGACACTTTCAAAATTCCTCCCAGAATAGAGCAACGACGCTCCCGCCAAATGGCGTGGGCTGTATAGTTGTAATTGGGAGGAATAGGTAGTCCAAGACCTCAGAAATTCCGATGAAGGCGAAATAGTGCCACGCTTTTTTTGTGTGTATGTCTTCCATGCTTAGGGCACGGGCGAAGACACCCGAAAAGCCATAATAGAGTAGGGAAAACAGAGTTATCAATAACACTGCGGGCGACAGGATAAATACTGCTAAAATAGAAATGAAGAAAATTATTTTTGCAATGGTTTTACTGATGGGAATTTGTTTTACAACAGCTTCATGCACCAAGGAAAAATCTCTTAAAGGAACCACTTGGATTGGCACTCAAGTTACCAGTGAGTGGACAACAAACTTCACTTTGTCGTTTTTTGAATCCACTTACACATTGGATAGAAGGGATTCGGATGGCTACTTTGCTACAATGACGGGTAACTACACCTACAATGATCCCATTGTCACATTGTTTATTGATGGAGAAAGTTTTTCAGGATCGGTATCGGGAGATCATTTGTTATTAGACGGCGTTGATTTTACCAAAAGACAATAAACCACAAATGGGAAAGAGGTATATTAACGAATAGCGGAGCCCAAACATCTCCGCTATTCGTTTTTTATGGCTGGTTTCAGCAAAACCCATTCAGATTCCCATTTTATGATTACTATTTTATGGTAATCATTTTATAGTAATCAAAATTTTTGTATTTTTGCGGGTGAAATAAATTCATCCTATGAAGAATCCCTTTGTTACCAATGGCTATGCTGGTGCCGAGTATTTTTGCGACCGGGCGCAGGAGACCGATATTTTGCGTGAACTCCTTCTGAACGAGAACAATATAGCATTGATTTCTCCCCGACGTATAGGAAAGACAGATCTCATTTGGCACGTGTTCGATGATCCCGAGATTCAAAAGAACTACCATTGTTTTGTGGTCGACATCTATGCCACCAAGAATTTGGGTGATTTTGTGAATATGTTGGGCAAAGCGATAGTCGACGAGCTTCGTCCCAAAGGCAGGAAGGCTTGGGAAAAGTTTGTGACTATGGTAGCATCGTTGCGCAGTGAAATTTCGTTTGATATAAGTGGAATGCCTGTCTGGGGCGTGGGGCTTAGCTCAATTAATAATCCTACCGTTACTTTGGATGAGATTTTCACTTATTTGGAGAAAGCTGATAAACCCTGTCTGGTAGCCATTGATGAATTTCAGCAGATTACCCGATACGGTGACGAAACCATCGAAGCGACTATCAGAACATACGTGCAGCGTTGTACCAATGCCCATTTCATTTTTTCAGGTTCCCAACGCCACATGATGAATGGGATGTTCACGTCACCTTCCCGTCCGTTTTATCAGGCGGTTACCATCATCAACCTTCAGCCGCTGGATTTGGCAGTGTATACAGATTTTTGTGTGGCTAAGTTTGAGGAAGCAGGAAAACACATTGATGCAGAGGTTGTTGCATTGCTTTATGAGCGTTTTGAGGCGGTGACAAGTTATATGCACCGTGTGATGAATGTGCTTTTTTCTAGAACGGATAAGGGTGCAACTTGTGATGTTTCGATGGTGGACGAGGCCGTGGAGTTCATCATTAGGCTTTCTTCCGACACATACGAATCTTTGTATTATCAAATGCCTGAAAAACAACGTTTCCTTTTCTTGGCTATTGCAAGAGAAGGGAAAGCCTCAGAGGTCACAAGTGGGGCGTTTATCAAAAGGAATAAACTTAATTCGGCCAGCAGTGTGAGTTCTGCGTTGAAAGGCTTGCTGGATAAAGATTTTATCACTGAGGACAAAAATGTCTATTCGGTATATGACCAGTTTTTTGCCCTGTGGTTGAAGTTTAAAGGGCTGATTTGATTCACAATTATGTATTCTGGAATAACACCTTATTATATATGCTTTCTAATCTGAAAAAATACCATATCATCCTGGCCTCCAAGTCCCCCCGCCGACAGGAATTGCTGCGCGGCATGGGCGTGGAGTTTGAGATTCAGACCAAGGAAACCGATGAGAGTTTCCCATCTGATATGCTCTTGGATGAAGTGCCTAAGTTTTTGAGCCTGCAAAAGTCTTTAGCCTTTAGTGACGAAGAATTGCCTGCTGATTATCTGCTGATTACATCCGACACAGTCGTCATTTGCGAAGGCGAGATTTTGGGCAAGCCAAAAGATAGGGAAGATGCTGCCCGAATGTTGAGTCTTCTTTCAGGCAAGACGCATCATGTGGTGACAGGTGTCACGGTGCGCTCGGCGGAGAAAACGGAGTCGTTTGCGGTGCGCTCCAATGTGACTTTTGCCCAACTGGATGATGAGGAAATCAACTATTATATTGAGCATTGCAAACCCTTCGATAAGGCGGGCGCATACGGCATCCAAGAATGGATTGGCTATGTCGGCATCAGCGGCTTGGAAGGCTCGTTCTACAATGTCATGGGCCTGCCGACGCGAAAGTTATATCAATGCTTGAAAGGATTTTGATTTGGTTTTATAAAACATGAATTATCAGTAATTTGTCACGAATTTTCCATTTAATTATTTTTGGATAATTTATGATTCATTTATGGTAATTCGTGTTGAAAAAATGGTTGTTGCAGGTTAGTGTTTTTTTGCTAGGTGCTTTTTTTCAGTCATATTAAAAGCAAACAAAGATTTTTACTAAATTTGCAGTCAATTAAATAAGTATTTGCATAATTGGTAAATGTCTTCTCAACGTCCCTTAATATTGATAACCAACGATGACGGCAATGCCGCCAAAGGTCTGCGCAAGTTAGTCACGCTGATGCGAACGCTTGGTGATGTGGTGCTGATTTCTACGGATGAGGTAATGTCGGCCAAGAGCCATTCCTGCTCCATCCGCGAAAGGATTTATGTGGGCCTCGTGCACGAGGAGGATGGCTTCAAGGAATATCGCTGCAACGGTACACCTGTTGACTGTGTGAAATTGGGCTATCAAAAATTGATGTCCACACCGCCCGATTTGGTGGTTTCGGGCATCAATCACGGAATGAACGCTGCCACGACGGTGGTTTATTCTGGTACCATCGGTGCCGTTATTGAGGCCTGCATGAATGGCTTGCCGGCCATTGGCTACAGTCTCTTCAGTCTCGACCCCGACGCCGATTTTGATCATCTTGATACAGCTATCCTTGAAATCACGAAGAAGGTGCTGAAAGAAGGTCTGCCCAAGGGTGTTTGCCTAAATGTGAACTTCCCCAAACGTAGTGAGGAGCCTTTGAAAGGAATCAAGGTCTGTCGTCAGGCGGCCTGCCGATGGATAGAGTATTTCAAGGAACAGTATGACGAATTCGGAATACCATTCTACAACTTGGAAGGCACCTTCGAGAGCGATGACATCATGCCAGACACCGACCTTTGGGCTTTGCAAAACAATTACGTTTCGGTGGTACCAACCTGCTTCGACTGGACGGCACACCGTTATATAGAACCAATGAAAACGTTCGAAAATATAATTATTGACGCGAGACTTCGAGACACGAGACGCGAGACTTTGGAAAGTCCCGTGTCCCGCAGTCCCGTGTCCCATGTCAAATAATAAGAATCATGAAAATCAAGGATAACTTTTGGCTTGGATTGTTGATTGGCGCGGCTTCTTTTGGGCTGTTTTTTCTTTTGTTTAGCCTGATTCCTTGGGAGAGTTTGGGTCGGTTTTCCGTCCGTGCGCCTTACCTTTTGGCTTTCATTCCTGGTGTTGTCTTGTTTAGGATGATGTTGGTGAAGTGGAACCTCGACAAGATGGGACGCGGAGTGTTGGCAGTTACGATTGTAGGAATGCTGTTGGTGTTCTTTCTTATTTAATAAATTGTAAACCAATGAAATACTATATCATAGCAGGTGAGGCTTCGGGCGACTTGCACGCCTCCAACCTTGTGGCCGAAATCAAGAAGAAGGACAAGAAGGCGGAGTTTCGGGGTTGCGGCGGCGACTTGATGAGAGCGCAAGGAGTCGACTTGCTGAAGCATTACCGCACGATGGCCTACATGGGTTTCGTTGAGGTGGCGGTCAACCTGCGGAAGGTGTTGGGTAATATCGCCCAATGCAAAAAGGATATTCTTGACTATCAGCCTGATGCTATCATATTAGTAGATTATCCTGGCTTCAACTTCCGCATTGCCGACTTTGCTCATGAGAAAGGTTTCAAGGTGTTTTATTACATCTCGCCTCAGGTCTGGGCATGGAAACGCCGCCGCGTGAAGAAAGTCAAACGCTCGGTGGATACGATGTTGGTAATCTTGCCTTTCGAAGAGGAGTTCTACAAGGAGTATGGGGTGAATGTGACCTACGTGGGCAATCCGCTTTTGGACGAGTTGGCGAAGTTCGGCACAGCCAACCGTTCGATTTTCTTGCGTCGTAACAGCTTAGGAGAGAAGCGCGAAATCATCGCCCTGTTGCCTGGCAGCCGCAAGCAGGAAGTGAAGCGTGTGCTTCCGGTCATGCTGAAAGCGGCCTCGCATTTCCCTGACTACCAGTTTGTCGTGGCTGGCGTTTCATCGTTAGACAAGTCGTTGTATAAGAAGATTTTGGGTAATTCTGATGTCTTTCTGATTGAGAATCAGACCTATGAGTTGCTGCAAAACTCCAGTGCGGCAATCGTGACTTCGGGCACGGCGACGCTTGAGACGGCTTTGTTCACCGTGCCGGAAGTGGTGTGCTACAAGGCGACGACGCTCTCTTACTTCCTCGCCAAATGGATGATTAAGGTGAAATACATTTCGTTGGTCAACCTTGTGATGGACAAGGAGGTAGTCAAGGAACTGATTCAGGGCGATTTGACGGAAGAGAACATCGTCAACGAGTTGGAGCTGCTGCTTCACAACGGCAAACGCCAGCGTCAGTTGCTGGAGGATTATGAGGAATTGAAGGGCCGTTTGGGCAATGCAGGTGCTTCAGAGAAGGCCGCTGAGGTCATCATTGATGCGATGAAGATGAGAAAGTAATTCATTTCAGACGAAAAATTTCTTTTTCATCTTATTTTTTTATCATTTTATTTGCAAATTGGAAATTTTTCTATATTTGCAGCGTAATCAAAAACATTTGGGTATGAAAAAGAGATTTACACTATTGTTGGTTTTGCTTTTCATCGGCGTTTCGCTTTTTGCCCAGAATTCGACCCAGGGCATGGAATTCTGGTTTTCCTATATGGAGAACGGTTACAAATATAATGCTGGTGATTGGGTCGATAATACGGTGATGATTAGTGCGAAACGAGCCTGTTCGGGAACTATCGCTAAACCTGACGGAACGTTGCCTGCCATCCCATTTACGGTGGAGGCCAACGGCATCACTTATATCACCATTCCCGAAGCCTACGCTTACAATGAAAACAACTCGGAAGTGGTCGGCCATAAGTCGCTGGTGCTTAGGGCTACAGACACAGTGTCGGTTTTCATCAGCAATATCGCCACCTATTCGTTCGATGCTTCTTTTGTGCTGCCGGTCGAAAGCTTGGGGTCGGAATATTTCATCCAATGTTTTGACCAGGAGGTCGGGTATACAGGTACACTCGATGAAAACATTTTTACGAGTGCTTTCCTGATTGTCGCGGTTGAGGATAGCACCTTGGTCGACATAACGCCCAGCATAGAAACGGAGAACAACGTTTTTCCAAATCAGCCAACTACGGTGCTCCTGAACGCGGGCGAGACTTATTTTGTCAGGTCGACCTACCTTGAAAATTGGCGCGACTTGTCGGGTTCGCTGATTATGGTGCATGACGGAAAGAAAGTGGCTGTGTTCAATGGAAATACGACTACCTGTATCCCTACCAATGTCGGAAATGGCCGCGACCACATTTTTGAACAGGCCTTGCCTGTCGACTCGTGGGGACAACAGTTCGCCGTGACTACCTCACAAGGTCGGGTCCGCGATTTTGTGAAAGTCACTTCGTCGGGCGACAACAACATGGTGAAACGTAACGGTCAGATAATAGCTACACTTAGTCGAGGCGAGTCTTTCGTGTTCGACCTTTACTCATCTGAGGGATCATGCTTCATTGAAACGACCAAGCCGAGCGTGGTTTATCTCTACAACACGACAGGGGAGGAGCCCATGGAGCCGTATGGCTCGAACAATGGCGACCCATCCATGGCCTGGATTCCACCTGTTGAGCAAAGGATTGACGAAATCACCTTCTGCACCTTCAACAGCGATTATGAGTTTGCTTCTATCGATGTCCATTATGTCAACATTGTGGTTGAGAGTGATGATGTCGACCATGTGTATTTTGATGGCGCGTTGATTAATCCTGGTAGTTTCCAACCAGTTAGAGGAACTTCTGACTACAGTTTCGTAAGGAAAAACATCAGTCACGGCACGCACCATCTGTCTTGTGAAACAGGTTTGATTGCCCATGTTTATGGTTTCGGTCAGGCCCGAGGCTATGCTTATTGCGTGGGTGCTAACGTGATCAGTCTGAAGCAGAAACTGTTGGTCAACGGTGTGTGGAGCGAGCTTTATCAAGATGGCTTGTACATGTGCATCGACGAAAGTGCCGACTTGTCCGTTGAGACCAATTATCACATCAACGGCGTAAGTTGGACTTACGGTGACGGCCAGACAGGTCATGGCATTGAAGTGACGCATCAATATGCGTCGACTGGTGATTTTGTAGCGACGGCTTACATCAACGGCACCAACGAGTTTTCTACGGAATCGGTCTATGATACTTTGTCGGTGGCCATCCATGTAGGTGGGCCTGCTCATCACGTGCTCGATACCGCCGTATGTGATTTGGATGCTTTCGATTATTTTGGTGTCGATTATACGCATTCTGGTCATTATGAGCGGATTGGAACCAGTATCTATGGCTGTGATAGCACCTATATCCTGAATCTCGACTTGGACTTCACACCCTATTTTGAAATTCAAGGTAGCCATTGGCCGATTGGTGGCAGCGAGACGCACATCAGTGTGAATGAGTATGGCATTCGGCCTTTGGAGACGCGCACGGAGGTGGATACGGTGCTTTGGCAAATCGACTGTCCTAATTGGTATGTCGAGCCGCACGGCAGCAAGGGTAAGGAATGCACCTTGTATATTTTCACCTATCTCCTTGAACCCGTTACGCTTCATGCCTGGGCTGTCAACCGTTGCGACACGGTGCGTGAGACCTTCTTCATCCAGACCTCGTATTATGGTATGGAAGAAAATGAGCAAGACTCTGATTTTGTGATTGCTCCGAATCCGACTAATGGCAACTTGACCCTGCATTTCGGCGACCTGCAAGGAAGGGTTGAGGTTCAGGTTTTCAATAGCCTTGGGCAGAAAATGGATGCTTTTGTCGTGGAGGAAGGGCTGAATCATGAAACGCCTTATTCTATGTCCGACTTTAAGAACGGATTGTACTATTTTGTGATAAACAACAAGGGAAAAACGTTGACGCAAAAGGTCATGCTTTTCCGCTAACTTTCGAAAGGATTAGATTATGAAACGCAACTTTATACACAGAATAGTATTGATTTTCAACGCTTTGTTGTTTTGTTTAGCCATGACTTCCTGCCTCAAGGAAAGCGACAAGACAATTCTGGTCAACGACCCACAGGACATTCCTTTCATTACCGAATACCTGCCTGAGGATTTGCTGAATATGTTTGGCGAGGAAAATGTGTTTTTTGGCGACCAGCCACCCAAAGTCGATATGGAGTTCAAATCAATGCACCAGTATGTGGCCACCAACTTGCAGCCTCCGTTTGCGCCGCAGGCAGGACAGCTTTCACCCATTACACATTACCACAAAATCAACCAGCAGTATCTTCAGATTGCGGACTACATCAGCATGACCTCGGAAGAGACCTATTGCAAGGTGATTTCGCCGGTTTATTTGACTGGACGAGGCAACGATTTCACAGTCTATTATCACGAAGCACCGCAAACGGATGGCCATCCCGAACATGCGGTCTTGTTGTCTGGCACCTTGACCCATAGCGGGGTGAGGAATCTACGTTATGGATATAAGATACTGAAATACAATGATTCCATTGTGCCTCAAACGGTCTATCCCGCTAACTCCATCTTTGTCTTCAAAGACTCCGATGGAATGGCTGAGGCCTGCCATTGGTACAACGATTCTTTGGTCAACCCTCAAAACCGATAAAGCCATGAAAAAACGCATTATTATCTTGATTTTCGGCCTTTTTTCGGTGGTTTCTTTGCAGGCACAATTTGCCAAGCCTCTGAAAAGCAGGAATTACATCTGCCGCAATACAGGTTCGCTAAGTTTCGGTATTACAGGGAGTTTTGCCGCTAATGATATGATTTATTCAGCGGTCAGCAAGTCGAAACTGACACCTTATCTTGTCCCGACATTTGGTTTAGCGGCAGAATGGAATACAATGCGCCGCGTTTCGGTAGGTTTGGATGCCTCATACGCCATGCGTGGCACTCATGAAGTCTTTGCTACCGAGTTTCTCACTAATTATTCCTCGACGACTTTCGCCCGCGTACACTATACCATGGCTATGAATGGGGTTGAGGTTCGAATTCCTATTACCTATTATTTGGGTTACGGCGAGAATCTGCGACCCTATCTGTTTGTGGCACCGCGCTTTGATCTTTGGCTGAATGGCAATGCCAAATGGGAACGTACCTACGACGATAACAGCTACCAGCCTGTGGTGTACGAAACCGAGTTGACCAATGCCACCATCATGCCGTTTGATGTCAGCGCAGTGGCGGGCGTGGGGCTTTGCAGTCGAGTGATGGTAAAAAGGACGCAGTTTTTTGTGAAACTCGATGTCTCTTACGGCATAAGCGTGTTGAGCAATTTCTCGCAACATGAAGTGAATGAGGATGTTACATTCCAAGGTTGGGGCGACATCGAGCATGAGACCTTGGGCCTGAGATACCTGCAAAATGTTGAGGCTCGCCTGACTTTGTTGGTGCCATTGAGGAAGTTCCTGAAGGATGCCTGTGCGTTTGAACAGAAGACAAAGAAAGGCAAATAAAGCTTGAGCCATGACCGACTACGCCAAATATCCGTTTGTCAGAATGCTAATACCCTTTGCATTGGGTATTTGGTGTTGCGTCTGTTTGCCTGCATTGCGTTTGTCGCCATCGACCACGGTTATCATCGCTTTGGGGCTTTTCGCCTTGGCTTTAGTGACGGCTTTTGTCTTGAAAAGCTACCGAAACAATTGGGTTTTCGGTGCGGTCATGGGCTGTTATTTGGCTTTGGCGGGTTATGCTTTGACACGTGTCCATGAGTCAGAGGTGCAGAAGGATTATTTCCGGAACTTTGAAACCGATGCCAGTTATTATGTTGCCCGGGTTTATGATGCTCCAACTGAGCGTTCCAATTCCATCCGTGTCGTGCTGAGTTTGGAGTACCAGTTTGGCGATAGCCTACCTTCACGACCTATCACTGGTAAGGTGATGGCCTATTTCTCCAAAACAGATTCGGCATTTGCCTTGCGCTATGGCGACTTGATTGCAATTCCTGCCCCAATTCGCGAGCTGGCACCGCCTTTGAATCCCGAGGAGTTCGATTATCGGGCGTATCTCATGCGGAAGGGCATCACAGGTCAGGCGTATCTGAGAGATGAGGATTGGATTGATTTACAGGTAAATAATGGCAATCCTTTGTATACTTTCTCATATCGTTTCCGAGATGTGCTGTTGGCATCGTTGCAACGGTGTGGCGTAAAGAACGATGAATTTGGTGTAGCGGCTGCTATCCTTTTGGGATACGACGACAAATTGGCCGATGAAGTGCGCAAAAACTATGTGGCGGCAGGCTCCATGCACATTCTCTGTGTCTCGGGTATGCATGTCGGCATCATTTATTTGCTGGCGAGTTTCCTGTTAGGCTTTCTCAACCGAAAGAAATGGCAAAAGACTTTGAAACAGATTCTGTTGCTCACCTTGATTTGGTTGTATGCCTTCATTGCAGGACTGTCGCCGTCCATTTTGCGCTCCGCCTTGATGATTTCATTGGTTATCATCGGTGAGATGATTCATCGCAAGGGATTTATAATCAATTCGATAGCGGCTTCGGCGTTTATTCTGCTTTGTGTCAATCCGTATAATCTATTTGAAATCGGGTTCCTGTTGTCTTTTTCGGCGGTCATCGGCATCGTGGTGCTGCAAAAACCGATTTACAACCTCATGTATGTGAAAAACAAGGTATTGGATAAGGCTTGGGAGATTACCGCCGTTGCACTTGCCGCGCAGTTGGGTACTATTCCGTTTACTTTGTTCTATTTCAACCAGTTCACGACGTACTTTTGGCTAAGCAACTTGTTCATGACCCCGATTTCGTTCATTGTCATCATCAGCGGCATGGTGCTGTTGTTAGTGTCGTGGATACCTTACGTTAATGTGCTGGTCGGCTATTTAGTTTGGGGCGCAGTGTATGTAATGAATACCATCGTTTCATGGATAGAACGCTTGCCTTTTTCGATTGTCAAAGGATTGTATGTCAGTGAGTTTGAGTTTGTGATGCTGCTGCTTATTTTCATTCTGTTGTTATTGTGTGTCGCTTTGAAGAAACGCCGGATGTTCATTGGCGTGTTGTCGGCCTTACTATTGATGATGGTTTCAGTGACGGTTCGTTTGTATCAATCTGATCATCAGAAGGGAATGACTTTTTTCAGCCTTCGTAATCACACTGCGGTTGATTTCGTTAGGGGAGGCGAGCATGTGCTTTTGGCGGACTCTACGCTGATGTCCGACGAATCCGCTGTGGATTACAGCCTTAGAGGTGCATGGACCAAGCGTCACCTTTCGTCGCATCCCGAAACGGTTGACCTGAACGAGGATTTTGCTAGCGATTATCTGTGCAAAAAGTCGAATCTCGTTTCTTTCGACGGAAAGCTGTTGGCACTTTGGGATGAAGAGCAGGTAACGGATAGCCTTTCCTACCGGCTTCCAGTGGATTATTTGCTGGTTTGTAGAAGACAAACTCCTGATGTGCAGTCTGTTGTAAAGTCTTATAACGCAAAATTACTTCTCATTGACGGTTCAATGCCGCGCTATTTGGCTGAGAAATGGATAGCACAAGCCAACGAATGGCATTTGCCCTATTATGACCTTGGTCGTGGAGCCTTTGAGGTTGGAATAGGGGAGGACTAACCGATTAGGCTTTCTTGTTTCTCTTTAAAAACAGTACAAACAGCACCAATCCCAATACAGTAATAGCCGCTCCAATGCCATAACCTACAGGCCTTGGCAAAACAGAACCCAAACCACCATCGGCAGCTTTGGCAACGAAGAGGAAACATCCAGTCACCATGGTCATGAAGAGGGCAGGGATGAGGGTGATGAGGTACCACATTTTGCCTTTGTTTTTAGCCAAATACACTGAAATAGCCCAAAGCGTAACCGTAGCCAGCACTTGATTGGCCCAAGCGAAGTAACGCCAGATGACTTGGAAGCCTTTGGCATCGGAAATGCTGTAAACCAAAATGATGGCGGTGACGACAAACATCGGGACGGCCACAATCAGGCGGTTCTTGATGGGCTTCTGGTCGTAGTGCATGAAGTCGGCGATGATGAGTCGTGCCGAGCGCAAAGCCGTGTCGCCTGAGGTGACCGCCGCACTGATGACCCCCAAAATGGTGATGGTGGCGATAACCGGCGTAAACCACGTGTTGGCGATGATGCCCACGATGGCAGCACCGCTCTTGCCAGTGACATCAACGACACTATTGGGGCCGAAGAAATAGGCGGCGGCAGCAGCCCAAATCAAGGCGACAATGCCTTCGGTAATCATGGCACCGTAGAAAATCGGACGGCCTTGCTTCTCATTGACCATGCAACGCGCCATCAGCGGCGATTGTGTGGCATGGAAACCGGAAATGGCACCGCAGGCAATCGAAATGAACATCATCGGGAAGATGGGATTGTTGGCCGCATCGGGGTGACGGTTCTGCATACCACTCCACAACTCAGGAATTTCGGGTTTGTAAAGGATGAATGCGATGAAGATGGCCACTGCCATACCTAACAACAGGATGCCGAAGATGGGATAGATTTTTCCGATGACTTTGTCAATAGGTAACAAGGTGGCAATCAGGTAGTAAGCTAAAATGATGCCAATCCAGATGTAAGGATTCCAGCTTTGGGTGAAGTGTGCGTTCAACAATGTGGCGGGCGTGTTGACGAACACCACACCGACCAAAATCATCAGGATGATGGTGAAGGCGCGCATCACCTGTTTGGCTCCGTTGCCCAAATAAGTGCCGTGGATTTCGGGCAGGCTCGCGCCTTTGTCGCGCAAGGAAATCATGCCAGCCAGATAGTCGTGGACGGCACCGGCGAAGATGCTGCCCAACACAATCCACAGGAAGGAAGCCGTGCCGAACTGTGCCCCCATAATGGCTCCGATGATAGGCCCAACACCTGCAATGTTCAAAAACTGAATGAGGAAAATACGCCAAGGCTTCATCGGCACATAGTCGACACCATCAGCCATGGTGGTGGCAGGTGTGGCACGTTGCGGGTCGATGCCGAAGACTTTCTCAACGAATTTTCCGTAAATGAGGTAGCCGAGGACGAGGACGGCCAAGGCAATGAAAAATGTGGTCATAGCTTTGTGCGGTTAGACTTTAGTCGTCGAATTTGGTCACAACGAAGTTCTTGTTGAACCCAATTTCAAGTTCGTTGTTCAACTCAATCTCCCAGCCTCTCCGTTTTTTCTCAATCTTGACGATGCTTTGGTTGGGGAAGTTGCTATTCAGGTAGTTGGTGATTTGTTCAGGAACGAGTTTGGCGGGCACGTTAGGATAGATAGTGGAATGCTCGCAGTCAATTTTTTTCCATTCGGGCTTGCGCGTGAATTCGATTTGCGTGCCATCGCTCAGTCTCACCTCGTATTCGTCCCATTCTTCGTTCACCATGAGGACGTTGGCCTTCGGGAAATATTGCTGAACGAACTTGGTGATTTCCGGATTGCTGTTGTTGTTTTGCGCCATTGCCGTGGTCATGCCGAAGCAAAGGATGGCGACGAAAGCTGTAATGATGCTTAATTTTTTCATTCTTTTAGTTGATTTAGGGTTATCGATTATTCTGTCTATCAGTTGCAAAAATCATGCCTAAGGCCTTAGGTTTATTCCTTCTTCCCGCCAAATTCCATCAAGTAGGCCTTCAAGAACGCGTCAATATTTCCGTCCATAACGCTTTGAACATCAGAGGTCTGGTAGTTGGTGCGATGGTCTTTCACGCGGCGGTCGTCGAAGACATAGCTGCGGATTTGGCTACCCCATTCAATCTTCATCTTGCCCGCCTCGATTTTGTTCTGTTCTTCCATGCGGTGGCGCATCTCGCGGTCGTAGAGTTGCGACTTCAATAGACGCAAAGCGTTCTCCTTGTTCTTGGGCTGGTCGCGGGTTTCGGTGTTTTCGATGAGGATTTCCTCTTCCTCGCCAGTATAGGGGTCTTTGTACTGGTAACGCAGACGCACGCCCGACTCCACCTTGTTCACGTTCTGGCCGCCAGCACCGCCACTGCGGAAGGTGTCCCACGACAGGCGCGATTGCTCGACAACAATTTCAATCGTATCGTCGATGAGCGGCGTGACAAACACTGAGGCGAACGAAGTCATACGCTTGCCTTGGGCGTTGTAAGGACTGACGCGCACTAAGCGATGCACGCCATTTTCTCCTTTCAGGTAACCGTAAGCATATTCTCCTTCAAGCTTCATCGTTACTTGCTTGATGCCAGCATCTTCGGCTTCCAAAAGGTTGGAAATAGTGAGCTTGTATTTGTGGTTTTCCGCATAACGCATATACATGCGCATGAGCATCTGTGCCCAGTCTTGGGCCTCGGTGCCGCCTGCGCCCGCGTTGATTTTCAGCACGGCACTCATCGGGTCAGCTTCCTCGCGTAACATGTTCTTGAATTCCAAGGCTTCCACAATCTGGATGGCGGTGTTGTATTGCTCGTCCACTTCTTCTTCGGTGGCTTCGCCTTCCTTGGCAAAGTCAAAGAGTACGGCGAGGTCGTTGTAGGCGTCTTCGGCTTCCTTGTAGCCGTTGAGCCAGCCTTTCACCTCACGTACTTTCTTCATGGTGACCTCGGCGGCCTTCGGGTCGTTCCAGAAAGCTGGGTCCTGTGTCTTTTCGTCTAATTCCTGGGCTTCGATGGTGCGACGGTCCACGTCAAAGATACCTCCTCAAGGCATCAATCCTCTTACATAAGTCTTTAAGTTGGTCAGCAGTGATCATATTAATAATAATAAAGTTGTTATTTTGACTCGGGACTGCGGGACGCGAGACTAAGGAACCTACAAAGTCTCGCGTCTCATGTCTCGAGTCTTTATTTCAGGCTGCAAAGGTAAGAAAAAGTTTTATTCCAATTCCTCCAATGGATTGTACTTGTTTTTAATGGCAATAACGGTCATTTTCCTATCCGTAGGCTCAAGGGCGATGCCTTGCGGCTCAAGAATCGTCCTCAAATCATCAATGGTGTAATCACTCTTATGATCCGTATAACTTATATCCTTCACATATAAGCTATCATACAAGCTGTTTTCTGTATATGCATTACTACCGCTTCCTTTTGTCTCATTTGGAATCTCTGCATAAATAGGTAATCCGATATCCTGTCGAACCAGACCAATCAACATCTTATAGCTTATCAAACCTCCCTGTTGTTCCTGAACAAGCTTCGACGTGTCGGTGATGTACATCCTATACGCTTGCGTCACTGTGGTGTCGATTTCTATCAAACCTTCTTCTACAAGGGTGTTGAGAAGCCTATGATAGTTTTTGGGTTCCTGCTTAAACGACAGGTTGAAATGACATTTCGGGAATTCGCCGAAGTCTACATTAGCAATCATTACCGTGTCATAATTGAGATCCGTGCCTTGACTCCAAACATCATAATACATGGCTTGGTTAGCAAAGCCAGCCGCATTCCCGAAATAAGTGTTCTCGACAGTATTCGTATAAAATTTGTTCGACATGTCCAGCTGCTTATCTTCAATCAACACCGTGCGCATTTCAAGGCGGAAATCCTCGTTTTCGATTACCTTCACTTCATCATTTATGGCATTGACACCAAGGAAGAAGGGTATTGTGATTAGTGAATTGTTCAGCACATGGAACACTATCGACCAGAAAAGACTATAGTTGATAACAAAGTATGAGGCTACTAAAGCAAAACCGAACTTTTCCAAAACAGAAACGAACAACATAAAACACTGTCCCTCACCATTGTAATTGCCTGCATGAGCTACTGCGAAGAGTATTGATGAGAGCAACATCAGACAGAACAACTTCTTTTTTCTGTCTTCACTAAAACAGATGAGTATAATGGCGCCGCAAACTAAAGTTATCAAAGACAACCACCAACCAACCGATAAAGTAAACAAAGCCATCAGTATTATGGATGTTATGCCAGTCCACAATTTCCCGTTTCCCCATAGCCTGAAAACAAGTTCCTCCATAATAGGACCCACTAATCCAACATACAGAATGACAGGTAGAATGCCAAACTGATAGATCATATTATATAAAGCATTCATTATCGGAGAGCCAAAATCCTCCAAGCTCTCACCTTTAATTATCAAAAAAGTTAGGCAGACCACAACGATGCAAATGCCCCACCATAAAGCCCACTTGAAAAGCTTTGGTTCTCTTGTTTTCTGTTCAATTTGTGTAGTCATTTCTTCCATGGCTTAAACCCTTGTCCGTGTCGGGCACAACTTTTAATGGTTAGTTGTAAAACGTTGTTCTATAATGTGTTAATCTGTTGGCAAATTCCAATTTCAATCTGAGAACCATCAACCAGACCCACAAAAATACATTTTTTTCTTTTTCGTTGCTACATTTGGCATGCTGTTCAAAAAAATAGTGTTTTTATTACAAAAATGTATCAGATTATCGCACTCCCCTTGTAATAAATCTTTACCTTTGTTGTCTAACATGATGAACGTTGCAACGAAAAACGCATTATGAACAACGACAAGGAACATCAGTTTGAACTTTTGGTGCGGCAGCACAAGCGGACCATCTACACGGTGTGCTATATGTTCTCGCGCAACAAGGCCGAAATCGACGACCTGTTTCAGGAAATTCTCATCAGGCTTTGGAACGGCTTCGACCATTACGAGGGTAGAAGCACCGCGCAGACTTGGATCTATCGTGTGGCACTTAACACGGCCATCAACCAAGATAAGAAAGAGCGCCGGCGCATCGAGACCGTCCCGCTGACAGTGGACATCGACCCCTACGAGGCCGACGACCCCAAGACGCAACAAATCCGCGAACTCTACGACCGCATCTCACGCCTCGACCTTATTGAACGAAGCCTCATCTTACTTTGGCTCGAAGGCATCCCCTATGACGAAATCGGGGCCATCATCGGCATTACGCCCAATAATGTGGGGGTGAGGCTGGCGCGCATCAAGGAAAAACTGGTTCAAATGTCCAAAAAACAATGAAAGGGATTCATCATGGAAAACAACGAAAACAATAATCTGAACGAACTCGAACAACTGAAAGCCCAATACGAGACGCTGAAAGAGCAACTCGACCAGCAGGAAATTGTCAACGATAGGTTGATGAAATCGTCTATTGACCATAGCGTTGGTTTTTACAAACGATATCGTTGGGTGCAAATCTTTTTATACCCGATAGTGGCATTCTTCGGGTTACTGATCATCAAATGGGATCTGGGCAACCATCTCTCGGCTAAGGTGTTCTGGTTGGTGTATTGCCTGGTTTGTCTGGTGATCGAGTTGCTGTTGACCAGCAAGCTGCAAGCCAAGACGTTGGAAAACGATGATTTGCTGACCCTGTCGAATCGAGCCAGAGGTTTTAAGAAACTCTTCGCCATCTTTACGATTCTCAACTATTCCACTGGGTTAGTTTTGTTTTTAGGTTTGCTTTTGGGTTGGATAGGAAATGGAGTGCCAAACTTGGGTGCGGTCATGGTTGTTTTTTGCATCGCGATGGTATTCTTTGTTCTTGTTGGAATTGCTGAAATCCGCTATAAGACCAAGCCTTGCGACGAGATCATCCGTCAGATAGAAACCGCAGAGACCCCTCGCGACAAAAAACCCAGATGGGATCGAAAGCAACGGTGGTGCTGCATTGCCTTGATAGCCGTGTTCTTGGGCTTCGACATCTGGGGCGGCTATTTGATCGCCAAGCATTTTAAATTGGTGGGAGATACCCTTAAATACGAAAGGGCGGAGGGCGATCTAACCACCAAAGGCAGCCTTGAAATCTGGGAAGTTTATAACCGGACTACGGTGTCGGACAAGGCACGCTTCCTTGAAACAACCGTGGTGGAAGACAACGATTCTTTAGCGTATCGTTGGTCGGCCGACACCACCGAGTTGGTGCTTTATACCTTGAAAAAGACCACGGAAGCTGGTCCCGCCATCAGTTCGGCAGTACTGGGAGGGAAACCTTTGGTCAAACGACTGGAAACTGGACCCTATAAAGAAGGAACCTTCACCGCCATCATTCTCGAGTTGATGCCTGAAGCCACGATTTTGTTCAAACGAATGACCGAAGAGGCGCTACTACAGCCTCAACCTGTCAATATAGCAGTCGTTATTGACGGCTTGGTTTATCAAGATTGGCGCATCGCTAATGCTGTTTCAAGTGCTTTCTTTATCAACGCCAATCCCAATTGGTCGAAAGAAGAAGTGGAGGCCTTCTGCGAGCAATTGATAAAGCAGTAAATATAAAATACAAAGTCATGCATAGTATAAAAACTCTACAAATCATCAACTATGAAAAAAGCTATTATTATTGTTTTGGCACTTGTTGTTGGCGTTGCCTTCAAGACTCATGCACAAATCCTGTATCGCATTTCTGGCAATGGCCTTGAAGCACCTAGTTATATTGTCGGCACTTACCATTTGGCACCTGCTTCGTTCGCTGATAGTATTCCGG
>JAEEQP010000065.1 GCA_016285355.1 Bacteroidales bacterium | reverse complement strand
CCAATGTGGTGCTCTATTATTCCGATTATCATGTCGGCCTTCCCGAAACGCCCGTAATCAACAGTCCCAACGTTTTCAACATCGAAGGCGGCTTGGCCGTGGAAAGCAATGAGCCTGCTAACATTGAGGTGTACGATATGCTGGGGCGCATCGTGGCACAAAAACGACAAGCTACGCGTGGCGAATTCCTCCTCACGTCAGGTGTTTATGTGGTGAAGGTGAATGGTGCGGCGACAAAAGCCGTGGTTAGATAAACGAAATAATCACTACCTTTGCCCCGTGATTCGGAAAGTGAAATACCTGTTTTTCTGCCTCGCGCTGCTGCTGACGGCCTTCCTCGCCCAGCGGTGCGCCAATGCTGTGGCACCCACGGGCGGCCCGAAGGATGAACGGCCTCCCGTGGTCGTTGAAGCCGTGCCCGAAAACCATAGTATCAATTTCATGGGAAAGAAGATTGAAATCACTTTCGACGAATACATCACCCTTGAAAACGCCAACCAGAATGTGATGATTTCACCACCACTGAGCGAGAAACCCGACATCAAACTGAAGAACAAAACCGTGATCGTAAAATTCAAGGAGAGTTTGGCACCCAACACCACCTATACCATCAATTTCGGCTCGTCCATCAAGGATTTGCACGAAGGCAATCCTTTCACGGATTATGTGTACAGTTTCTCGACTGGCGACCACATCGACACCCTCAGAATCGCAGGAAAACTGCTCAATGCCGAAGACAAGAAGCCCGTTGAAAACGTTTACGTCAGCTTGTATGACGCCGACCGCGACAACCTGGATTCGCTGCCATTGAGTACGATTCCCAACTATATCACCAAAACCGACAAGGAGGGCAACTTCCGCCTTGATGGTTTGGCCGACAAAAACTATCTCGTCTTCGCCCTCAAAGACGCCAACTCCAACCTTTATTTCGACTTGCCCAACGAAGAGGTGGCTTTTTTGGACACATTAGTGCATGCCTCCTATCCGTATACTGCCCCAAAACCACAACCTTTGGATTCGACGAAGATGGATAGCCTGACGATGCAGGTGGATTCTATCGCTATGGACACCCTTGCAATGCAGTTGGATTCTGTCGCTTTCGAGGCAAAAACATCGAAAAAATTTGACCAAAATGCCTTGAATCTAACCCTTTACATGTTCACTGAGGTGGACTCCACGCAAGTACTGCTTGAGAAAAAACTCATCGAGGAAGGGCTGCTGCGTTTCGTGTTTCGCCATCCTGCCAAAGAGGCCGTGATCATGACGCCCGAGATGCTACCCGACACTTTCAACCTCGTGACTTTGCACTCAGCGGAATACGACACGGTGTGGTGGTATTTCACGCCCAATGTGAAAGACAGCCTTTGGATACAGGTGAAATACGACACCTTAATTAATGATTCGTCCCGCTACAGCTTGAAATTCAAGGAGTCTGGCGGCAACAGAAGACGCAGGAATGAGTCCAAAAAACTGAGTATCAGCAATAATCTGCTCAATAAAGCCTGCTTGATTCCCAACAATGACCTCATTTTGAAGTTCTCTGAGCCCATCGCCAGTTATCAAATGAGCGACTCTGCCATCTTCAGTTGCGACACCATGGCGTATTACGGCAAACTCGCCTTCGAGCCTGCCGATGAAAACGGCTTGAAATACCGCCTGACCACACCTTTCACATCCGACTCAAGCTACAGCTTCGAGATTCCCGACTCGGTCTTTTGGGGTATCCGGGGCCGCACCCACGATCCCGTCAAGGTCGACTTTCACGTCCTGAGTGATGACGAGTACGGCAATATTTACATCACTGTTGTGCCGCCCGAAGGCATCAAACAAGTCGTGGTGCAGCTCACCGACGAACGTGGAAAAATACTGAAAGAAGAAATCATCGCGAAGAAACAGGAGGTGATGTTCGACTATCTCATGCCCGCCAAATACAAGCTCCGCGCCCTGTTGGACACCGATGGCAACGGCAAATGGAGCACAGGTAACTATCATCGCCACACCCTACCCGAAACCGTCATCGAATACAAAGATGCCCTCGACCTCAAGGCAGGCTGGGACATCGATCTTGCCGATCCTTGGGAACTCTAAACCTTGCCACCATGAAACGCTTACGGATTCTACTTCCTATTCCACTGCTTGTCATCGGGTTGGTTATGTTTTTCCTTCAGCGCAACTACATGGACGAATACCCCACGCACATCCATGCCTGGGCCGAACAAGACCATTATGCCCTTGCCTTGGGCTTCATCAACAACGGCTTCGACCTATTCCATCCCGAGACGATGATCTACAACAAACAGTTTCCCGGATGGTGGCAAGAACCCTCCGCTACCACCATCACCTCGGCCGACTTCCCCATTCACGAGTACATCGTTGCCCTCTTGATGAAACTGTTCGGCACCACCTCACCGTGGGTGTTCCGGCTTTGGACGCTCCTTTGGGCTGTCATCGGCTTGTTGTTTGTTTACAGAATCGCGTTTCTGGTGACAAAGAAATTCACCAAGTCGCTGTTTGTCACCTTCGTAGCCTTGTGTTCACCCGTCTTCGTCTACTACAGCAACGGATTTCTCCCCAGCATCCCCGCCCTCTCGATGGGTATCATCGGACTCTGGTTTTATTTGAGATACTACAAAGACCAAAAACGACGGCATTTCCATCTTGGCATCGCCTTCCTCACGATAGCCATGCTGATGCGCACCACTTTCGCCATCGAACTCATCGCCGTCCTCTGTTTTGAGTTGTTGCGTGTCATCCGCAAAGAGAGCACGCTGCCCGACAAACTACCCAGCATCTTGATCTCGGCAGCCTTGTTTTTGGCCTATTTCCTTTGGAACCGACACCTGCGCAACCTCCACGGTACGATTTTCCTCAACCAACTGGTGCCGCCCGACGATTGGCAAGACTTCAAGGAACTCGTTGCCGACACCTATCACAAATGGACATTCCATTATTTCCAACGGCTTCAATACCTTGCCCTCGCTGCCTTGGCTATAGCCGCTGTGGTGATTGCCATCATACGGAAGAGAGCCCTCAAGCACGCGCAGCCGTCTTCAAGCAACAGTCACGCTCCACTATCCCTTTGGTGGTTGCCGCTCATTGAGGTCTTCGGCTGCCTGCTGTTTTCCGTGGCCATGATGCAACAAATGCCCTTCCATGACTATTATCTCTTGGACACCTTCTTCCTGCCTTTCGTTTTTGCCGTGGCGTTGCTGTTGAGGCAATTCCATTTCAGGCTGCTATCGACAAAGGCATTTGCTGCCTTGACCGCCGTTGTCTTATGCGTCTTCTGGGTTCGAGGCGCCATGACCATGCAGGAAAAACGGCGTACCATGGAGTATGACGGGGTCTATTCATACGAGCGTTTCCAACACGCCAACAAGATACTTGACTCGCTCGGCATCTCACGCGATGCCAAGATCCTCTGCCTCTACGGCTATGCACAAAACGGCCCCTTCATCCAGATGGGACGCAAAGGCTATACGATGATGTGGGACGAAGAAGGCTGGCTTGAGAACGCCCTCGGTTGGGACTATGACTATATCGTCATCGAGAACGGTAAGTTCTCGGCGCATCTCGACAAAAACCGAGAGTTACTCTCACGCCTGAAAAAGATAGGAGGCAACCAGCAATTCAGCGTCTGCACTCCTACCAACAACTGGACCTATCTCGAAGACTGGCAGTTCTTCTGCCCTGTTAAATAAGTCGTCATTCCTCATCAGGCAGGATGACCACCCGCATCCCGACGAAGGCATAGTTTTCTTTCAATTGAATCAAGTCGTCATCGCGCAAACGGATGCATCCCTCGCTGCCGCGACCTGGCACAGAGCTTTCATTATTGGTGCTGCCATGGATGCCGATGGTAACGGCAAATGGAGCACAGGTAACTATCATCATCACCTCTTGCCCGAAACCATCCTTGAATACAAAAGTCCTTTAGACCTCAAAGCCGGATGGGACATTGACTTGGAAGAGGTTTGGGATTTGAATCTGAAACAATAACGGTCAGAATCTCACGATTTTCTGAGAATAATTGCCGACTTTCAGCAGATAAACGCCCGGAGAAAGCTTAGGATTGATGGTAACTTCATCCCTGCCTTCCGTAAGCAGGCAAGGCGCAGCAAAAACCTTTCTACCCATCAGGTCGTAGATGGCGATTTCGGTCGAGCCAATAGTATCATCATTGAAACTAAGGTGAATCTCGCCTGAGGAAGGATTGGGGTAACACAAAAATGATTCATGCTGATATTCAGGTAAATCCCATAGAAAATCATCCAATACATATTGGATTTCAGCCACCCTGTTCATCAAGAAGGATTTCACCATTTCCATACTTCCATTCCATGCACCAACACTTTCAGGTATACCGAAACGCACCACCTGGAACGGTATTTCAGGTTCAAGAGCCATCTTGATTTGGTCATACAACACACCTGTAAAGGAATAGCCGAAAACCGTGTTCAACAACTCGTGAAAACGGTCATTAAACTGTTGTTCGAATTCCTCGTTTTCCAAGAGTTTCCTAAAAAACAAGGTCGAATTTGTGGAGGACGGCCAAGTGGCATCTCCCACATAAACCGCTTGCTCAAAAGCATCAAATGTCATCCATCGAATGCAAGCGTCGCCATCATAAAAAATCCAACGCCACGGACCATCTTGAACTTGCCACATTCGCATATTGTTGGCTGGCCAGTCGTTGTTTTCGATAAAGAGTTCGAGAATATAATAATCAATAAAGCAATCCAAATCAATCCGAGTCTTGAAATAGGCATAGTCTTCCTCATTCGTCAAATCGGCTGTTTCTACCCATTGGAACAAGGAATCAAAATGAGTAGACGTACCATGGTCGAGCACTCCATTCCAACCACTGATTAAATTGACAACATTGATGTCAACATCAAAATGATCTTCCAAAAAACGCTCATCGGGACGCTCGTGTATGTAATAAATGCCCCAATACTCGCCATTGATATACAGCAAAATAGGTCGTGAAGCCAATGTCTCGACATTCAATTCTTCGGCAATTCGTGTACTGAGGTGGTCGTTTGTGCCTGAAACAAGACCAGAAGAAGAAAAAGGCCTCAGTAGGAGATGTTTAAAACTATTATTAGGAATGTAATCAAAGAACTTGTGCTTAAAGCGTTTCTTTCCATATTCTTCACGGGCATAGATTTTCATGTTTTTCTGTTGAATACGACGCCCATTGCCACCATGGGTTCTCAGACCGGCCTGTTGATTGATGCCAGTGTTGTCCAACTCGTAAAACTCAACGTTCGTCAATCTTTCCCATTCCCTCCCCTCTTGAAAATAATTACCAGACCAATTGGGGTTTAGCGTGTCGTAATGGATGCCTGGTACAAAGATACCCAACTCATAGTCAAACAGGTCAAGCGAGTCAGCGCAAAGCGATACCACAGGCAAACCATGTGTGTCGCAGCCCAAAGCACGAATGAAGTAACTATTGGTCTTCACCCCACTGATGCAGTTGTCGTTTTCGTCGAATACCGCCGCACGAATCACGATGCAATGTTGTATGGAATCAGCAAGGAAAAAATCTGATTCAGGACAATTCAAAATGGTGTAAATATCTGATTTCGAATACAAGTTTTCATCCAACTGCAAAGCCTCTTCATATAGCGGAGACTGTGCCGTTGGCCGGTTGCCGTTAGTGGTATAGCGGATGTGGTTTTGTGGTTTGGTATTATATAATTCCAACTGTAAGACATCTTCATAGAATCCGCCTGGGGCAGAAAAGATGACCGAGTCGTTTTGTGCTTTCGCAGACACAGCGACAAGAAAAACAAAACATGTAAACCAAAAAAACTTTCTCATAAGTTACTGTTCAGAATGAAACTACAATACATAGATTCTTTGGGTATGGCCACCAACCTTCAACAAGTAGACGCCTTTCGACAAACTTGGATGGATCGTTATCCTGTTTTCTCCAGTGGTAAGCAGGCAAGGCATAACAAAGACTTTCCTGCCCATCATATCGTAAGCGACAATTTCGGTGGTGGCAAAACGCTCAGCATTAACGATGATGTGAATTTCATCTGAAAAAGGATTAGGATAACATTGGAAACCAACCAATTCTGACCCATCAACAGACATTAAGGCATTCAATTCATCAATGATGCCACCAGGCCTTTCTCTCAAAAAACGGTCAATCACCGCCATACAATAATACTCCCATGTGAGATAATTTGCAGGATTATTGAAGCGCTCAATCTGACTGGGGACTTCATCTCTCAACGTCTCATAGATATAATCAAAATAAGACTTTGTGTTCTGGTAAGCAAACGTTGTGGCAGCCAGTTGATTGAATCTACTTGCAAATTGTTCTTTAAAATGTTCGTTCTCCAACAACTTTCTAAAAAACAAAGTTGCCCTTTGGCTGGAAGGATAGGTAGCTTCGCCATCGTATGTGGCATTAGCAAAAACATCAAACGTAAGCACTTCAAGACAAGCATCGCCATCAAAGAAAATCCACCGCCACTTGCTATGGTCCTGTTGCCACATCCTCGTATTGTTAGCTGGCCAATCAAGATTGGCGGCAAAAAGCTCAAGCACATAATAGTCTATGAAATTGGAGATATCAATATGTGCTTCGGCGTAAGTATATTGTTCTTCATCAGAGAGGTCAGCTTGCTGCATCCAGGCAAAAAAGAAGTTGTAATTACAGGCATCGCCACATTCAAGTTCACACCAATTGCCAATAATGGTCACTTCTTCAGGGTCAATGCCAAAATGATCCTCCAAAAAACGTTCATCAGTTTTTTCGGCAATGTAATAAATGCCCCAATACTCACCATTAAGGAACAACACTATAGGTCTGGAGGCCTGAAACTCCAAGTTGATGTCCTGGGCCATACGGCTGCAAATGTAATCTTTGCAACCAGATCCATTCCATGCAGCGCCGTATGGTTTCAGGCATAGATGCTTGAAATTGTTTAAAGGCAAGGTCTCGAAAAACTTATGCTTTAACCGCTTTTTTCCATACTCCTCACGAGCGTAGATTTTCATTCCCTTTTGGCTACGCCACCGTGATTGATCCCCATGTGTCCTCAGGCCAACTTGTTGGTTTACACCGCTGTTGTCGAACTCATAAAACTCGAAGTTGCTCAAGCGTTCCCATTCGCGACCTTTCATGAAATAATTGCCCGTGAAATAGGGATTCAGTGAGTCAAAAAAGATGCCTGGCACAAAGATACCCGTCTCATAGTCAAACAAATCCAGCGAGTCGGCGCAAAGCGAAACGGCAGGCAAGCCATGCGTATCGCAACCCAAAGCACGGATAAAATAACTATTGGTCTTCACCCCACTGATGCAACTATCGTTTTCGTCGAATACCGCAGCGCGAATCACGATGCAATGTTGCACCGAATCGGGGAGATAAAAATCTTGCTTGGGGCAATTAATAATGGTGTAAATATCCGATTTCGAATACAAGTTTTCATCCAACTGCAAAGCCTCTTCATACAAAGGCGACTGTGCCGTTGGTCGGTTACCGTTGGTGGTATAGCGGATGTGGTTTTGCGGTTTGATATTATATAATTCCAACTGTAAGACATCTTCATAGAATCCGCCTGAAACAGAAAAGACTACCGTATCGTTTTGTGCGTTCGCAAAAAACGCAGTAAATAAAACAAATCCTATGAGCCACAAACGTCTTTTCATTTTCATTTTATTATTCTGCAAAGATATACAATAAAAAAACAACTCAAAACGAAAAAAAGGCTTTGTCTATCCATTCAAAATAGCAAAGTGTTAAAAATCAAATTATTACAATACAGTGTTTACTGGCCTTGTCTATCATCTTCGCAAAAAAAAGAAAGGCAGAGGCCGCAAAGCCCCCGCCTTTCCACAAATAATAGACCTATGTTAGATTTTCTCTTCCTCTTCCACGCGCAGCGGCTTCGGTTCACCCTTGCGGATGTCGAGCTCGTCGATGAGGTTGGTGGCACCAGCATACTTGTCGATGATGAAGAGCACGTAACGCACATCCACGTTGATGGTGCGTTGCAGCTTGGGCTCAAAGTTGACGTCGCCGCTCATGGCTTCCCAGTTGCCGTCGAAGGCCAGACCGATGAGTTCGCCCTTGCCGTTCATGATGGGGCTACCAGAGTTACCACCCGTGATGTCGTTGGTCGACAGGAAGCAAACCACGAGTTCGCCATTGTCGTCAGCGTAGGCACCGAAATCCTTCTTCTGGATGAGTTCGATGAGGCGCTTGGGTGCGTCAAATTCATAGTCACCAGGGATGTACTTCTCAAGGATGCCGTTGGCGGTGCAGATGTAGTCGTAATGCACGGCGTCGGCGGGCATGTAGTCTTGCACCGAGCCATAGCTCATGCGCAGGGTCGAGTTGGCATCGGGATAGAGGCTCTTGCCGGGTTGGGTGGCAGCGTAATATTCACGCAGGCCTTTCACGAAGATATGGTCGTTCTCGCTGATGGTTTGCATAGCCTGACGATACTCGGGCATTTTGTCTAAGAGAACTTCATACATCGAGTAGAATGTGATGAAGGCATAGTCCTTACCGATTTTCTTCGGGTTGGGTTTGTCCAAGAAGGCCTTGATGCTCTCAGGCGTGGCAAAAATGGAGTTGGCATATACATCATCGGTGAAAGCGTCGATGTTGCCCTTGAACTTCTTGTCGATGATGCTATAGATTTCGGGCAGCTCGTCGGCCTTGAAAGCGTTCTTGTAGGTCTTCAGCATCTCGGCGAAGGTCTTCTTCTCCACTTGCGGATCGGTTTCAGCGAAGAGGTCGTCGACATTCATCTGTTGGAGTAGCGCCAACGCCAATTCTTGGCCGTCCTTGTCATTCTCCTGATAGGCATCGTAATAAGCGGCAAACTGCTCAGCAATGCCAGCAATACCGACATTGGCAATCTGGGCCGGATAATAGATGTACTTGGCCACTTCGTTCATGGTCTTGTAAGCAGCCTTCAGGTTCGGGAGGGCTTGCTTGTATTCGGTCTTGTTGTTGGCGTTCACCCACTTGGTGAAGTCGCGCTCCAAACCGACCTTGGCCTCACTGACCTTGTTCTTGCGGAGCATCTTGCACTGACCGATGAAGTTCTTCCAGGTGTTGGCCAAGCCAGCGTGATTGTCGGCATACATCAGGTTAATGTGCTCATCGACCTTCATGTATTCTTCCATCACTTCGAGTTGCTTGCCGAAGATGTCGATGATGGTGGGATAGAAGGTGTCCACATTATAGTCGATGCCGTAGCTCGACATGTAACGCTCGGTGCTGCCGGGGAAGCCCCAAATCATGGTGAAGTCGTCCTTCTGCACGCCATCGAGGCTGATGGGCAGGTGGTGCTTGGGAGTCAACGGCACATTGTCCTTGCTGTAAGCAGCAGGTTGACCGTCCTTGCCAGCATAGACGCGGAAGATCGAGAAGTCGCCTGTGTGACGGGGCCACATCCAGTTGTCGGTGTCGCCACCGAACTTACCGATCGAAGAGTTGGCCACGCCGACGAGACGCACATCGGGGAACACCTGATAGACAAACATGTAGTACTCGTTGCCTTCAAAGAAGCCCTTGATGACGGGATTGTACTTGCCGTCTTCTGAAGCAGCAGTTTCCAATTCCTTGATTTTCTTGCGGATGGCAGCTTGTTGGTCTTGATAATCCATGTCGTCGGTCACCACACCGAGGATGTCCTTGGTCACGTCTTCCATGCGGATGAGGAAGCTGGCGGTCATTTCGGGAGCGGGCAGTTCCTCGCCGTAGTTCTTGGCCCAGAAGCCGTCGCGGAGGTAGTCGTGTTGGTCGGAGCTGAGCTTTTGGATGGCACCGTAGCCGCAGTGGTGGTTGGTGAAAAGCAAACCGTGTTCGCTCACGATTTCACCTGTGCAGAAGAAGCCACGAGGCATGGCATCGCTGCCGAGGCCCACGATAGCGTCTTTCAGACTGCTGTGGTTGATGCTGTAAAGCTCTTCAGGGGTCAGTTGCAGCCCCATCTTCTGCATGTCAACATAGTTCAGGCGCTCGACAAACATCGGGAGCCACATGCCTTCATCGGCATACACGCGACCCACCGAAACCATGATGGCCATCGCGATGATTCCTAATACTTTTTTCATTGATTTTAACTTAAATTATTGTAATTCAATTTTTTCCAAAAAGCTCAACAGGCTTTGAGTTTGCAAAGATAGGGAAAAAATGGTTACTTTGGGGAATGTACTTTGAATTTTCTATAGGTTCTCCCGACCTTCGATGTCATTCCAGCGAAGGTAGTGGGCGGGCGGGAATCTATTGGAGGTCGGGAGAACCGATGAGCTGCTCTCGGAAAGCATAGATTCCCGCCAACGCACCGACCCACGTAGGAATGACATGCTTTCCGAAAGCCTACCAAACAAAAAAACATTATCTTTGCCGCAAAATTCAACCGATGGAAGACAATTATCAACTCATCACAAAAACCGCCGCCGGACTCGAAGACGTATTAGCCGCAGAAATCAAGGCCTTAGGAGCCAAGAATGTGCGTCCCATGCACCGCGCCGTCATTTGCGAAGGCAACAAGGAACTGATGTACCGCATTAATTATGAGGTGCGCACGGCCCTCAAGGTGCTGAAACCTTTCAAATCTTTCTTTGCCAAGAATCCCGATGACCTATATAATAAGGTGAAGGAAATCAACTGGTGCGAGCTGCTCCGCACCGACCAGACCTTCTGCATCGATGCCGTGACGAGCGGGCGTTTCTTCACCCATTCGCAATATGCCGGCCTGACCATGAAAGACGCCATCGTCGACCAGTTCCGCGATGTGTACGGTATCCGCCCAAATATCAACACCTTGAACCCCGACCTGCGCATCAACTTGCACATCCGCGAGGACAAAGTGACCATCCTCTTCGACAGCTCGGGCGAATCATTGCACCACCGTGGCTACCGCAAGCAAGTCGACAAGGCCCCGATGAATGAGGTTTTGGCGGCAGGCCTCATCCAACTCACAGGCTGGAAGGCTGACTGTAACTTCTTGGACTGCATGTGCGGCTCAGGCACATTGCCCATCGAGGCAGCCATGTATGCGATGAAGATTCCGCCGGGCTATTATCGCAAGCAGTGGGGCTTCATGAAATGGGACGACTACGATGCCGAGCTTTGGCAACGCATCCGCGAGGAAGCCGATGCCAAAATTTGTGACTTCGACTACGAGATATGGGCCTCCGACCGCTCGCCGAAGGCCGTCGCCATCGCCGAGGGCAACATCAACTACGCCCACTTGCAGCACGACATCCACCTGATGAAGAAGGACATGCACGACCTCACCCCACCCGAAGGTGGCGGCATCCTCGTCATCAACCCGCCTTACGGCGACCGCTTGGAGGAAGACGACATAGACACCCTCTACGAGGAAATCGGCCGCACACTAAAGCACAACTTCCAGGGCTTCCAATGCTGGCTCATCACCGACGATGCTGTGGCCTTGAAACACGTCGGCCTGAAACCTACTGCCAAAATCCCTGTTTGGAATGGGCCTTTGGAGTGTCGTTTTGTGAGGTTTGATATTTTTGAAGGGTCGTTGAAGGATAAGAAGGCTCGGGAGGCAGAGGAGAACGATTAACGCTTATTATACTGATTCATAGTCCTATCCGGCCCCTGAGTGACAAAACTCTTGATGATTTCGACAGCCTCGTCGCATTTTTGGTCAACGATGGGCTCCTCTGAGGGTTTCCATTGACCGAGGACGAAATCAATCTGATGGCCGCGCGGGAAATCATCGCCCAAGCCGAAACGCAGGCGACAAAACACATTAGTGCCTAATTTCTCGATGATGTCGGTAAGGCCGTTGTGGCCACCGTCGGCACCCTGTTTGCGGAGGCGCAATGTGCCCAAGGGCAGGGCAATGTCATCGTTGACGACCAACAGGTTCTCTATCGGAATCTTCTCGTAGCCAAGCCAGTACTTCACCGCCTTGCCGCTGAGGTTCATGTAGGTCGTCGGCTTGATGACCACAAGCGTCTTCCCCTTGTATTTCATCTCCGAGACCTGCGCCAAACGGCTCGTGGTGAAGGTGCCTTCGAGGTCCTTCGCCAAACGGTCGGCAATCTTGAAACCTACGTTGTGGCGCGTGTTGTCATACTCGGCACCGATGTTTCCCAAACAGGCTATCAGGTATTTCATGTTGTTTTCTGTTTTTGGGGATTGTCCTGCGGACAAGAAATCTTTCAAAAATCTTTTCTTTAAAAATCTATCAAAACACATATCCTGAATTATCTATGATTTTATTTCAATTTTGATGGATTTCTTGCGAAGCAATCCTAAATCAAAAAAAGGCCGCCCGAAGACGGCCCTTTGATATACTTGAACAAATGTTTACTCTTCGGCTTCGTCAGTAACGACAGCACCACGAGCTGCATTCACAGCATAAATAACGGTGTAGCCAGGAGTGATAGGAGTCACATTCTCAATACTCAAATCCTTCACCTTGATGGCTTCGTTGATGTTCACATTGCTGATGTTCACCTTCACATAGTCCGGAAGATCCTTAATCAGACCACAAACCTTCACCTTCTTGATACCCATCTTGGGTTTACCACCACGCATGACACCGGCAGCTGAGCCTTCCAAAGCGATAGGCAGCACAACAGTGACAGGCTTGTCTTCCTTCACGATGAGGAAGTCGGCGTGCAACACCTGGTCAGTCACAGGATGATACTGAATGTCCTGAAGGATGGTCTTGTAAGTCTTGCCATTGACTTCGAAATCGATGATGTAGGTTTCAGGGGTGAAGAGGATCTTGGCGAAATTCTTGGCTGAAGTGGCGAAGTGCACTTGCTCTTCACCAGCACCGTACATGACACACGGAACCATCTCGGCCTTACGCAAAGCCTTAGTATCCTTTTTCCCTACGTTCTCGCGGAGAGAACCGCTCAATGATACAGTTTTCATTGTGTTTGATTGTTTAATTGATTGATGTTTAATGTTTATTGTTGTTTGTGGAGACGCGATTCATCGCGTCTCTACAGGAGTTTTACGTTATTTGAATAACGAACTGATGGATTCGTACGACTCCACGCGGTGGATGACATCGGCGAACATCTCAGCTGTGCTCACCACTCTAATCTTCTTTGAAGCATTGGCAGGCAACGGGATGGAGTCGGTGACCACTACCTCGCTGAACACCGAGTTATCCAAACGCTCCATAGCGGGACCACTGCACACGGCATGGGTGGCAAAGGCGCGAACGCTCTTCGCTCCATTGTCCATCATCACTTGACCTGCCTTAACAATGGTACCAGCCGTATCGATAATGTCGTCAAGAATGATGACGTTTTTATCTTTCACGTCGCCGATGAGGGTCATGCTATCGACCACATTGGCCCGCGGACGATGTTTGTGGCAAATGGCAAGGTCGCAACCCAAACGTTTGGCGTATGCCGAGGCACGTTTTGAGGCACCCAGGTCGGGAGCGGCAATCAGCAAATCCTCGATATTCATCTTTTGGATATGGTCGATAAAGAGTGTCGAGGCATAGAGGGCATCCACCGGGATGTCGAAGAAACCTTGGATCTGGTCGGCATGAAGGTCAAGAGTGACGATGCGATTGACTCCTGCAGCCGTCAAAAGGTTGGCCACCAGTTTGGCGCCAATGCTCACGCGAGGCTGATCCTTGCGGTCTTGACGCGCCCAACCGAAATAAGGCATAACAGCAATGATCTTATGTGCCGAGGCGCGCTTGGCAGCATCAATCATCAGCAATAATTCCATCAGGTTGTCGGTAGTGGGCATGGTAGACTGCACGATATACACGTGACGACCACGGATACTCTCATCGTATGAAGGCTGAAACTCGCCATCGGAAAAGACAGCCACTGACGACTTGCCCAAAGGAATACCATAGGCTTCGGCAATTTTGCTGCCCAACTCCTTAGTAGCCCTACCGGCAAAAATGGAAACGAATCTTTCTGACATTTTTATGGATGTTGAAGTTGAAATGACTATGTTTAATGCTTATCGATTCGGGCTGCAAAATTAGGTATTTTATCGATGGGAACAATATAATTATGGAAATTTTTCTCAAGAATATTGCAGGGAATGAAAAAATCCGTATTTTTGCAGCCGCGTTTGACGCGATAAACCCATGCCGAAGTGGCGGAATCGGTAGACGCGTCGGTCTCAAAAACCGATGAGGTAACACTCGTGCCGGTTCGATCCCGGCCTTCGGTACTCCAGCAGCCTCCACAGTTTATGGAGGCTGTTTTTGTGTCAACGACCACCTATTTCTAACTGCGCGAAACACCCATGCGTTCAAGCCACAAACCCATTATAACTTCCATCTTTGCCATACTCTTCATCGTAATGGTGGGACTGTTTATCGAATGGGATTACATGAACGAATACCCCACACACATCCATGCTTGGGCTGAACAAGACCATTATGCCCTCGCCTTAGGGTTCATCAACAACGGTTTCGACCTGTTTCACCCCGAGACGATGATCTACAACAAGCAATTCCCTGGCTGGTGGAAAGAGGCATCCGACAACACCATCACTTCGGTCGACTTCCCCATACATGAGTATACCGTTGCCCTACTAATGAAACTCTTCGGCACCACCTCTCCTTGGGTGTTCCGCCTTTGGACCCTGCTTTGGGGCTTCCTCGGACTGTTTTTCCTATATAAAGTTGCCTACCATCTCACCCACAATGGATTGAAATCGGTTTTGGTCACCGCCGTCGCCTTGACTTCGCCCGTTTATGCCTATTTCCTGAACGGTTTCTTACCCAGCATCCCTGCTTTTTCGCTGGGTGTCATTGGATTATGGTTCTATCTGAGATACTACGACAACAGCCAAAGAAAACATTTCCACCTTAGCATTGCTTTCCTTACCTTAGCCATGCTCATGCGCACCACCTTTGCCATCGAACTTATCGCCATCCTCTGTTTCGAACTGTTGCGCATCTTCCGCAAGGAAAGCAGTGCCCTCGACAAACTACCCAGTGTGCTTATCTCAGCCGTATTGTTTTTGGCTTATTTCCTATGGAACAAACACTTACGCGACCTTTACGGGACCATCTTCCTGAATGAACTGTTGCCGCCAGAAGACTGGCAAGACGCCAAGGAACTGATTGCCGACACCTATAATAAATGGACTTTCCATTATTTTCAAAGGTTTCAATATGTTATCTTTTTGATAATCATCATATTATCAATTGGAATAAGTATTCATCAAGTCATCAAAAACAAAGACAAGGCAACGGCCAATTCCTTGAAAAGACCCTTATCCATTTGGTGGCTGCCCCTAATTGAACTGTTTGGTTGTGTCTTGTTCAGCATCGCCATGATGCAACAACTGCCGTTCCACGACTATTACCTCATCGATACTTTCTTCTTGCCCCTGCTGTTGATGCTGGCACTTTTGCTCAGCAAAGTAAGCCTCAGTCACTCGTATGCCCATTCCGCCGCCATCGGTATAATTGCCGTGGCCTGTGGCATCATGATCAACGGTGCGGAAAATATGCAAAAACAACGACGCACTGAAGAGAACGAAGGCCTCATTTCCTATCAGAGGTTTGAAGGCTCCGACTTGCTTCTCGACTCATTGAACATCCCCCGCGATGCCAAGATTCTCTGCCTTTACGGCTTTGCCCAAAATGGACCTTTCATCCAGATGGGACGCAAAGGCTATTCCGTCATGACGGACGATGAGGACCTTCTTCGTACCGCCTATTCCTGGGATTTCGACTATGTCGTCATCGAAAACGGCAAATTCCAACAACATTTCACGCAACATCAAGAGTTGCTTTCAAAACTGAAGAAAATCGGCGGAAACGAAAAAATCACCGTATGCACCGCCAACAACAACTGGGTTTACCAAGTCGACTGGCAATTCTTCTATCCCAGCAATTGAATTTTTTGCGCGATAAAAGAATTATCCGTATTTTTGCAGTCCTAATCGGATATCACTAATAAATAGACAAATAATGATTTACACACATGAAGTGCAACTCCAATGTTGCGTGAAGAAAGGCGCCAACCATCCTAGTGCTCCGATTCCAGAGGAGGGCAAATGGGTGCGCGTCAAAGATGTGAAAGACATCAGCGGTTTCACACACGGTATCGGCTGGTGTGCCCCTCAGCAGGGTGCTTGTAAACTGACCCTCAACGTGAAAGACGGTATCATCCAAGAGGCTTTGGTGGAGACCATCGGTTGTTCCGGCATGACCCACTCAGCTGCTATGGCTTCTGAGATTTTACCAGGCAAGACCATTCTGGAAGCCCTTAACACCGACCTCGTGTGCGACGCCATCAACACGGCCATGCGCGAGATTTTCCTGCAAATCGTCTACGGTCGCTCGCAGTCGGCTTTCTCCGAAGGTGGCCTTTCCATCGGCGCCTCGCTTGAAGACCTCGGCAAGGGTTTGCGCAGCCAAGTCGGCACCATGTTTGGTACCCTCGAAAAAGGACCTCGTTACCTTGAAATGACTGAAGGCTATTGCACCCGCATCGCCCTCGACGAAAACAACGAGATCATCGGTTACGAATTTATCAGCCTTGGCAAGATGATGGACTCCATCAAGAACGGTGACGACGCCAATCAAGCTTTGGAAAAGGCAAAAGGCACCTACGGCCGTTTCGCAGATGCAGCCAAATACATTGACCCACGTAAAGAATAAGGAGGATATACCATGGCAAGATTAAGAGTACAATTTGAGAGTCAGGAACGCCGCATGGCCAATATCCTGAAAGTTTTGAACCAATATGGTATCAACAGCATTGAGGAAGCCGACGAAATCTGCGAAGCCAAGGGCATCGACCCTTATACGATAGCTGAGCAGACACAACCCATCTGCTTCGAGAACGTGAAGTGGGCATACGTCTGCGGTGCCGCCATCGCCATCAAGAAAGGCTGCCAAACCGCTGCCGAAGCTGCCGAAGCCATCGGTGAAGGCTTGCAGTCGTTCTGCATCGAAGGTTCCGTCGCTGACGACCGTAAGGTCGGCATCGGCCACGGCAACCTCGCCGCTCGTTTGCTCCGCGAAGAAACCGAGTGCTTCGCTTTCTTGGCTGGTCACGAGAGCTTCGCTGCCGCTGAGGGAGCCATCAAGATTGCTGAGATGGCCAACAAGGTGCGCCAGAAGCCCCTGCGCGTCATCCTCAACGGCCTTGGTAAAGACGCTGCCAAGATCATCAGCCGCATCAACGGTTTCACTTACTGCCGCACCGAGTTCGACTACTTCACTGGTGAGGTGACCGTAGTGGAGCGCATCCCCTACTCCACTGGTCTGCGTTCCAATGTGAACTGCTACGGTGCCGATGACGTCCGCGAGGGCGTGGCTATCCTGTGGTTGGAGAATGTTGATGTCTCCATCACCGGCAACTCGACCAACCCGACCCGCTTCCAGCACCCTGTGGCAGGCACCTATAAGAAAGAGCGTTTGCTGGCAGGCAAGCCTTACTTCTCCGTCGCCTCTGGCGGTGGCACAGGCCGCACCCTGCATCCCGACAACATGGCTGCTGGTCCCGCTTCATACGGCATGACCGATACCATGGGCCGTATGCACAGCGATGCCCAGTTTGCGGGTTCCTCATCCGTTCCGGCACATGTCGAAATGATGGGCTTCCTCGGTATGGGCAACAACCCGATGGTGGGTGCTACTGTCGCTGTGGCCGTGGCCGTGGAACAGGCTATGAAACAAGCTTGAAACGAGCAAAGCATAGATCCCAATCGCACATAGCTCAGTAAGGGATGACATGCTTTGTCTAGACTTTGAAAAAAGTCCGGTGCAGTTCAGCATCGGACTTTTTCCTGTTTTCCGCAATGGGACACCCGATTTTTAGCTTTTGTGGCGGTATGTGACGATGTCATACAGTTCTTGCTGTTCCTCATCCATGCGCAGAAGTGTGGTTTTGACATGTCCAGACTGGGGAAGC
>JAEEQP010000064.1 GCA_016285355.1 Bacteroidales bacterium | reverse complement strand
TTGCCATGTCTTTGCAATCTAATTTTTGCAGGCATAATTTAATGTTTTAAGTTGATTTTTAATGAATTAACTAAAACCTACCCGAGGTTTCGGCTGCAAAAGTACAACTTTTTATCGGACTGGCAATCAGGTCGGAACAAATTTTTCTTTTTCCCTTTCGTAAATCGCCCGACAATGCCTAATTTTGCCGCCGTTTTTAAAGTGTAAGGTTCCTGAACCTGTCGAAGGGCCGGCTTGAAAATATATAAAAATGGAAAAACAGAATACACTTCGTTGGGGCTATATAGCTGGCATCATCTCTGGCATTACCTACGGAATGAACCCGCTGTTCGGTGTGCCAGTCATCAATAAGGGACTGGATGTCAATTCGTTGCTATTTTATCGTTATGGTGTGGCCACGCTGCTGATGTTGGCGTTCATGTTGGTGGCGAAAAAGCAGATTCGCATTACTTGGAAACAATTCGGGCTCATGGCCATTCTCGGCGTTTTATTCACAGGGTGTAGCATCACCTTGTTTGAAGCCTACAAATACATTCCTTCGGGAATCGCCACAAGCATCCTGTATATCTATCCCATTATGGTCGCGCTGATTATGATGTTTTTCGGGCAGTTCCCAACATGGCAGACATGGGTTTCCATCTTTGCTGGAGTGGCAGGTGCGGTGCTACTTTCCGTTAAAGGTGGAGGAGGGTTCATCGACTGGCGCGGCATTGCCCTTGTGGTGGCCTCTGGATTGTGCTACACCTTATTTATCGTAATAGTGAACCAAAGCAAGCAAATCAAGGCTTTGCCCAATCTCACGTTGACCTTTTATTGTTTTTTCATCGGTTCGTTGATGCTGTTTGCTTTGTCTGGTTTCGGAATAAAACTCAATGCTGTCCCTGATGCGGTCAGTTGGCTGAATGTGTTAGGCTTGGCGGTGTTGCCTACGGCCATCGCCACTATCACCCTTGCTGCGGCCACCAAAGCCGTTGGAGCCACCAAGACTTCTATCCTCGGCATCCTCGAACCTTTGACGGCCATTTTCATCGGGACGCTGGTCTTCAATGAACCTTTCACATTCAATGTAGCCATCGGCGTGGCGTTGATTCTGTTCGCGATTTTGTTCATGATACTAACGGAAAAAAACGGATAAATGATTAGAAATGGTAAAGGACGTGAGACACGAGACAGCGAGACGCGAGACAATAGGCTTGTCCCGAGTCCTGAAGTCCCGAGTCCCGTGTCAAATCAATCTATGAATAGAGAAAAGGAAGTCTATAAAGTAACCCTTTGGGGCAGTGCAGTCAATTTGGTGCTTGTGATATTCAAGTTTGTGGCAGGCATTGTCGGTCACAGTTCCGCTATGATTGCCGACGCGGTACATTCAGTATCGGACTTCGCCACTGACCTCATTGTTTTGGCTTTCGTGCGCATCAGCCACAAGCCTAAGGATAAGTCGCATGACTACGGTCATGGCAAGTTCGAGACTTTGGCGACTACCCTCATTGGCATTGCACTCTTTGCTGTCGCTGTGGGTATTTTCGTCGATGGAGCCAAGAAAATCGCTTTCTGGGCCAAGGGCGGCACTTTGGCCCAACCAGGGATGTTGGCACTTGTGGCGGCATTGGTTTCTATTTTGTTGAAAGAACTCACTTTCCAATACACCAAACGTAAAGCCGAACAGTTGGACTCACAAGCCATGAAAGCCAACGCATGGCACCATCGTAGCGATGCCTTATCGTCTATTGGGACGGCTATTGGTATCGGCGGCGCCATCCTTTTAGGCGAGCGTTGGGCTGTGCTTGACCCGATTGCTTCCATTGCTGTGGGTGCACTTATCATTAAAGTTGCTATTGACTTGTTCAAAAACGGCATGGGTGAACTGATGGAACAGTCACTGCCTGAAGAGGTCGAGAACGAGATTCTCGACATCGTGAAGCGTGTGCCAGGCGTCACCGAGCCGCACGAGCTTTGCACCCGTCGCATTGGCAATCATTACGCCATTGAGATGCATATCCTTATGGACGGCAATATTCCTCTGAAAGAAGCCCACGACAAGACCACGGAGATGGAACGTCTGCTCAAGGAACGCTACGGCGAGGAAACGCACATCTCCATCCACGTGGAGCCTGAAGGCGAATGATTTTATCTTATTTGTACTTTGCTGATGCTCCAACTTTGTCTGTTGAAGGTGCAAAATAATCTTTTGACGGTTCAATTAAAAACAATATCTTTGCATCCTAATTCAAAAACATGATGAGAAAACTTTTACTCATAGCATTTGTAGCACTCATTCCAGTCCTGACGATGGCACAAAACGAAAGCCTGACCGAAATAAAAAACAGCGGAAAATACCTTTGGGGTGAAGGCATGTCCGAAAGCTATAATGAGGCAGACCGAGAGGCCTTGCGCCATTTGGTGGAGAATATTTCGGTCAATGTGGAAAGCTCGTTTTCCAACGTGATGGAGAATGTCTCCCTGTCGAACGGTACCGCCGATACGAAGATGGCCATGCAAGCGGTGATGAAGACTTATTCGCAAGCCACTCTGACGAACACGAAGGTACTGACGCTTTCACAAGAGCCCAACGCCCATGTGATCCGCTATGTGAAAATTGACGATGTGGCCAAGATTTTCCAGGCCCGAAGAGACAAAGCCGTTGATTTTGTCAATCTGGCACAGAAAGCCGAGGAGAAACTGAAGATAGACGACGTGTTGCGTTATTACTATTGGAGTTACTGCCTCCTGACCAGCCTTCCTGACACAATGAACCCAAAGACATTGGACAATACCATGTTGCTTAAGTCTTGGATTCCCGACAAAATGAATGAAGCATTCTCTAATCTGAAAGTGCAGAAGCGGAAGGTGGAGGGCGATTTTGTTACTTTACGGATTACCTACAAAGACCAACCTGTGGCCAGTTTGGACTATTCTTATTTTGACGGTCGTGGCTACACCAATATTTATGGTGCCACCGATGGTATAGGCGTGATGGAATTGCAACCAGGTTACTCGACGGACAACCTGAAAATCAAGTGTGAGTACGAATACCTTGGAGAATCTCAGAGGGATAAGGAGATTGCCGCTGTGGTGGGGGTAATGCGTGGCCGCAATTTCCGCAATGCCTATCTGAATGTTAGTGGCGACGATATGGCTCAGCTTCCGCAGCTTCCGGTTTCTGTCATAGAAGAGGCGGGGGCGGAGATTGTAGAGGCCATGCCATTGTCGGCAGTCACGGAAAATGAGGCGGAATCCTACGAGGTTATTATGCAACGCGTTATCAAGGCCATACGTAACAAGGACTACGCTTCGGTGGGGTCTTATTTTACAGAGGAAGGCCGTGAGATGTTCAGCAAACTGTTGGAATACGGCAATGCCAGAATCATAGAGGAGCCACAATTGACTTATATTAATAAAGGTGACGAGGTGATTTGCCGAAGCATTCCGATGAGCTTCAGTTTCAAGAACAACACGCGCAAGTTTGTGGAAAACGTCAACTTCACTTTTAATGCCGACAAAAAAATCAATTGTGTGTCTTTTGGTTTGGGCAAAGAGGCCGCAGCCGACATACTGAAACGCACCGACTACAGCGAAAGGGCTCGTATCATCTTGACTCAGTTCCTCGAAAACTACAAGACCGCCTTCGCCTTGAAGCGTTTGGACTATATTGAGAGCATTTTTGACGATAATGCCTTGATTATCACAGGTACAGTGGTGAAAAGGACGGATTATCAGAACCCGGAGGAACGGACGCGCTTTTTGGACAACAACATTATCAAGTACAATCGCTTTTCGAAAAACGAATACATAAAACATTTGCAGCGTTGTTTCAAGAGCAATGAGTACGTCAACATCCATTTTGCAAACAACGACGTCGTGAAAGCCAATGACACATTCGGCGAAGTGTATGGCATTCAGATCAAGCAGGACTATTACTCCACCAACTATGGCGACACAGGTTATCTGTTCCTCTACGTTGACCTGAACGACCCCGACAAACCCATCATCAAGGTGAGGACTTGGCAGCCCGAACGTGACCCGAATTTTGGTTTGTACGGATTGGGAGATTTTTAATTGTTGTATTAGGGAAAAAACACTACTTTTGCATCGATATTACAAAAAAAATACGTAATCGAGCATTTATGAAAAAGATTACCCTACTGACATTCCTTTTGTTTGCTTTTTTCGGTGCTTTCGCCCAAACCATCACAGTGAAATCCTTCAAAGCTCTGCCGATGGACATGACTGCTTCGAGCCTTGAAGGCAAGCGTATCGACCAAAACGGACAGGTAGCGGCACTTATCAAAGTGGTGACCTCGCAGACAGGATTCACCTTTGAAGGTGGTACATTAGGCATCGTTGACACACAGCAACGCAATGGCGAGATTTGGGTATGGGTGCCACGTGCTTCGCGTAAGATTACCATCAAACACCAGCAATTGGGCGTGTTGCGTGACTATCGCTATCCTGTTGAGATTGAGTCTGAACGCACCTATGAGATGGTCCTGACCACAGGCAAGATTGAGACCGTCGTGAAGGAGGAGGTACGGCAGCAATATCTTGCGTTTCAGATTTCACCTGCCAACGCAACCCTTGAGGTGAACAACGAGATATGGGAGTTGGATGCCGACGGCAATGCTCAGGATTATGTACCTTTCGGTACTTACGAATGGCGCGTACAGGCACCCAACTATCATCCCGATGCAGGACGCAAAGTGGTTGAGGACCCGAACAACACCCAATTCGTTACAGTGACGCTTCAGCCTAATTTTGGCTGGATAGAAGTAGAAGGCACTGGCAACCTGCAAGGCGCAAGTGTGTACATTGACAATGCCTTGATAGGGAAGGCGCCTTGCAAGAGCGAGGCACTGAAAAGCGGGCCACATACGGTGCGCATTGCGAAAAAGATGTACGTCACTTACAGCGAAACCGTTACTATTAGAGACAACGAGACTACCCGCCTCGCCCCAAATTTGAATGCCGACTTCGCAGAGGTTACACTGAAAGTGGATGCTGATGCCGAAATCTGGGTGAACAACGAGAAAAAAGGCACCCGCACATGGACAGGTCCCTTAGGCAACGGCATATACAAGATGGAATGCAAACAGGCCAACCACGAAACCAGCTTGACTACCAAGGAGATTACCTCCGCCATGACCGGCCAAACCATCACTTTGCCCATGCCAACACCCATTTACGGCTCGCTCATGGTGGAGAGCACGCCTAAGTTCTGCAAACTTTATATCGATGGTAAGGACATGGGTACGACTCCGAAATCTTATGCCCGCACACCTGACGGCGACGACTGGAAGTTGGCCGCCCCGACCCCTGGTGCAGCCAACCCTGCCACCGGCGAAGACATTCCGCAAGAATAATTCCTCGTTCGGCTGGATTTGCAATCAAGCCGAGGTGGAATATAAAGATTTGCAATCTGATTATATGAGAACAAGATATTTGTGTTGATTTTAAAATGATGATATTCAATGTGATGTAATTGAATATCAGAACAAATGCTGGGGGAAACGCTATAGTTCGCCATTATATTTCAGGCTGATGGCTTTGGGAAAAGTCTCCCCGATAGGGAATCCCCCTTACCTCCGAAACGGACAATCCACCGGGCAGCCAGCACAACCGCTCTTTTTCTTGTCTTCACAGGAGCACGAGCCTTTGCCGCTTCTCAAAGCTTTGACGGCCAATCCAACGAGAGCCGCAACGACTAATAAAACTATAATAGTAGGCAGATTCATGCGATGACGGCATTAGCGATGAGATAAGCGAACCAGGCACAAACCCATGCGACGACACACTGGAACAGGATAATGAACAGCATCCATTTAGTACCTAATTCGCGACGAATAGCGGCCACAGCGGCCACGCAAGGTGTGTAGAGCAGGCAGAAAACCAACATCGAGATGCTGGTGATTGTGGTGAACAAAGGCATGGCGTTGAGCACTTCCAAAGTGGCTACGACGCTCTCCTTGGCCATAAAACCGCTTACCAAGGCCGTGACGATTTGCCACTCGCCCAAACCGATAGGGCGGAACACTGGAGCAATCCAGCCAGCTACGGTGGCCAACATACTGCCTTCGCCATTCTCGACCATGTTGAACTGGAAATCAAAGGTTTGCAATAACCAAATCACCAAAGAAGCAATGAAGATGACGGTGAAGGCGCGTTGCAAAAAGTCCTTAGTCTTGTCCCATAAAAGGTGGGCAACGTTTTTGAGGCCAGGCATACGGTAGTTGGGCAACTCCATCACGAAGGGGGCAACATCACCTTTGTCACCGAACCATTTGGTAAACAAGGCGGTAATGATACCGACAATGATGCCTAACAGATACAGGCAAATCAGGACTATACCTCCGTGTTTAGGAAAGAATGCCGCTGTGAAGAAGGCGTAAATCGGGATTTTAGCCGAACAGCTCATGAAAGGGGTTAAGAGCACAGTACGCCAACGGTCGTGGGTGGAGTGCAGGGTGCGGGTCGACATGACGGCAGGCACAGTACAACCGAAACCGATGAGCATGGGTACGATACTGTGACCGGTGAGGCCGAGCTTGCGCAAGAAACTGTCGCTGACAAAAGCCACACGCGCCATATAGCCGCTATCTTCCAACAGGCTGAGGAAAAAGAACAGCAATATAATAATAGGTACAAAACTCAAAACGCTACCCACGCCGCCAAAGATGCCGTCGACCACCAACGACTGCACTGCCGGACTGACATTCCAGCGGGCCAAAGCATCGCCGCAAATACCTGCAAGCCACGAGATACCTTGGTCGAGGAGGTCTTGCAGGGGCGCACCGAGGGCATCGATGCTGAGCCAGATGATGCCCATCATCACGAGGATGAAAATCGGGATGGCGGTCCACTTGCCGGTGAGGATTTTGTCAATCTTGCGGCTACGTTGGTATTCTTTGCTTTCCTTGGGCTTAATAACGGTTTTGCTGCAAAGTTTTTTGATGAAGGCAAAGCGCATCTCGGCCATGGCTGCGGCTCGGTCAAGGCCGCGTTCTTCTTCCATTTGCACGATGAGATGTTCTAAGGTTTCCTTCTCGTTTTGTGAGAGTTGCAAGGCCTCAAGGACAATGGTGTCGCCTTCCACAAGTTTGGAGGCAGCAAATCGTACAGGAATGTCGGCGCGTTGGGCATGGTCCTCAATAAGGTGCATAATGCTATGCAGGCAACGGTGAACGGCACCACCATGGTCGTCTTTGTCGCAGAAGTCTTGTCGCACAGGAGCTTCCTGATATTTTGCGATGTGGATGGCATGGTCGACCAACTCGTTGATACCTTCGTTTTTCGCGGCGGAGATGGGCACCACAGGCAAACCGAGAATCTGTTCCATCTCGTTGACGAGGATGCTGCCGCCGTTGTTTCGTACCTCATCCATCATGTTGAGGGCCAATACCATAGGTGTGCCTAATTCCATCAGTTGCATGGTGAGATAGAGGTTGCGTTCAATGTTGTTGGCATCCACGATGTTGATGATGGCCTTGGGTTTCTGTTGCATGATGAACTCACGCGAAACGATTTCCTCAGCGGTGTAAGGCGACAGAGAATAAATGCCCGGTAAATCAGTGACGGAGGTCTCTGGATGCCCTTTGATGACACCGTCTTTGCGGTCAACGGTGACACCGGGGAAATTACCCACATGCTGGTTGGAACCTGTGAGTTGGTTGAAAAGGGTGGTCTTGCCGCAGTTCTGCTGTCCGGCGAGGGCAAAAGTCAGTTGGGTGCCTTTGGGCAGGGGCTTTTCGTGGGTTTTGTCATGGTAGATGCCTTCCTCACCCAAACCAGGGTGGGCGTTGTGGTCGGGTAGGGAGATGATATAAAGTTGTTCATTGTCCTGATGCTCAGTGCCTTCGGTTGCGTCTGAGGGACTGCATGGCTCCACCTCAATTAAGGCGGCATCGGCTTTGCGGAGAGTGAGGGCATAGCCGTGAATCATCACCTCCATGGGGTCGCCAAGAGGGGCGTATTTCACGAGCTTGATGATGGCGTCAGGGATGAGTCCCATGTCCAAAAAATGTTGTCGGCGTTGGCCTTCTCCGTTGACGGCCTTGATGCGGGCGGATTGTCCAATATTCAGTTTTTCGAGGGTGGTCATGATTACTTCTGTTTGAACTTGCAAAAATAGGAAGAACTCCGTTGCCCTCCAATCCTTATTAGTAATACTTTTTTCGCTAAATCATCCTCATTTGTGGGGAAAGCATGGATTGAGGGTGTATCCGAATTGGTATAAATCCTTATCTTTGCCGCAAATTCAATCACCTTTGACCTATGAACAAAAAGAAGTTGTTATTGATGCTCGCCTTGGTGGCGGTAGTCTTGTTTCTTGTCCTTCGTTATCAACCTGAAATTGAGACAAAACAAGCGGAAAGTCAAATTGTTAACAATGAAACTGAGTTGGTTATTCTTTCGGTCAACGACATGCATGCCAACATTGACATGTTCCCGAAATTTGCCATGATGGTGGATAGCCTAAAAGCCATTTATCCCAATATGCTGCTTTTTTCGGCGGGCGACAACCGTACAGGCAATCCGATAAATGACCAATACGATCCAGTCAATTATCCCATGATAATTCTAATGAATAAGGTGGGCTTCGACTTTTGCGCTGTGGGCAACCACGAATGGGACGGTAACATAGTCAATCTGCAAAAGGACATTGAAAGGGCTAAATTTCCTTTCCTTTGCGCAAACGTTTTCATTCCTGATACAATCAAGCTTGACATCAAGCCATACATGACTATGGAACATCAAGGCGTGAAGATGGCTGTGGTTGGCATGGTTGAAGTGCGTCACGACGGTATTCCTGGTGCGCATCCTGACAATCTGAAACTGGTATGTTTCAAGAATGCAAAAGAAGTGCTTCCTGAATATCAATACCTTAGAAACCAAAATGATGTGGTGATTTTGCTTTCGCATTGCGGCCTTGAGGACGATATGGAATTGGCTCAGGACAATCCTTGGCTTGATGCAATCATCGGTGGTCATACTCACACTTTGATAGAGGATCCTTCTGAGACCAACGGCGTGCTGATAACCCAGTCGGGCTCACATTTGAAGTATGCCACTTTGGTGAAGTTGAAGGTGAAAGACCATAAAGTTGTTGAGAAGGAGGCCATTGTGTTGGATGTCAACAAAGTAAGTAAGGAAAAACCTGAAATCAAACAATTAGTGAACGAGTTCAATGACGCGCCAGCCCTGAACGAGCCTATCGCCATAGCGAAAATCAAGTTTGAGACGCCCGAGGAGTTGGGCTGTATGATGACAGATGCCTTCTGCGAGATGAGCGGTGCTGACTTTGCCTTTCAAAACACAGGCGGTGTGCGCATACCCCGCTTGAAAAAAGGACCCATCACGGTGAAGGACGTCTATAGCATTGACCCATTCAACAACGATATGGTTATGTATCAGATGACTGGCGAGCAGGTGAAGAAATTTATCCTCGATTCCTATAGGAAAAACGGCGGTCATCCTTCCTTCGTCTCGGGCATGACATATAAGGTGAGCGACGACGGTAGAAGCGTGTGGGTCAACATGGATAGGGCGAATTTCTCCACGAAAAAGGTGTATAAGGTGATTTTCAATAGCTATATGGCTTCCACGGTCAAGATTGAGAGTGTCGACGAAGGCCGGAGCCTATTCATGACCTCGGAGGAAATGATCATCAAATTTTTGCGCAAACATAAAGAAGTTGATTATCAGGGAGTCGTTAGAACAAAGTAAAAATGTGTTTGCATGGATTAAAGAGTTTTTGTACTTTTGCAGCCCAAATTTCTGAAGATTGAAATCGAAAAAGATGAAAAAAGCGTTATCGATTTTTGCAATTGCCTTATTGTTAGTCAGTTGCGGACCAAAAAAGAAAGAAGTCAAGTTGATTCCTGCCGAAAACTTCAACACGGTGGTGGAAGGCAAGAATGTTTCGCTTTATACCTTGCACAATGGTTTTCTGACGATGCAGGTGACCAATTACGGTGGCCGTGTGGTGGCTCTTTGGATGCCCGATAATCGTGGTAGCTATGAGGACATCGTTCTGGGCTATGACCAAATCGACAAGTACTTGAACAACAACGGCGAACGTTATCTTGGTGCCGTGGTGGGTCGTTGCGCCAACCGTATCTCCAACGCTACCTTTACGCTTGATGGTGTTGAGTATCAACTGCCTAAGAATGACGGAGAAAATACACTTCATGGTGGACTCATTGGTGCCGACAAGATGGTTTGGGATGTGGTCTCGGCTAACGACAGTGTGATAAAGATGCACGCTTTGTTTGCTGATGGTCTGGACGGTTTTCCTGGCAATCTTGACGTGACGATGAGCTATACGCTGACACACGATAACCAATTCCAAGTACGTTATGCAGCCACCACTGATGCCCCGACACTGTGTAACTTCTCGCACCATTCCTTCTTCAACCTGAAGGGCGAAGGCAACGGCACCATCCTCGACCACGAACTGCAAATCAACTCGCGTTATATGACCACGATTGACGAGCATTTGATTCCCAATGGCAAGTTCTCCGGTGTGAAAAACACGCCTTTCGATTTCCGCGAAAAGCATTGCATTGGCGATAACATTGCCGCCGATGATGAGCAACTGAAGAATGCCAAGGGCTACGACCACAACTGGATTATCGATAAGAGTGATGTCAAATCCTACACTTGGAACGCCACGCTGACTGAACCTAAAAGCGGTCGTGAGATGCAGGTGTGGAGCGACCAAGTGGGTATGCAGTTCTATAGCGGTAACTTCTTCAACGGCAAGGGTATAGGCAAATGCTGCAAGCCTTTCAATTTCCGCGAAGGTCTGGCACTTGAAACGCAGTTCTTTCCCGATGCCATCAACCATGAAGTCTTGGCTCCTGCACCGGTTTTGAGACCTGGCGAGGAGTACCACCAACTCTGCATCTATAAGTTCGCGGTGTTGCCCAAGGAGAAGAAATAACCCTTTTGAGGACAAAAAATGAAGCCTTGTGTCAATGGATGCGAGGCTTTTTTTATTTTTGCAACATCTAAAACCTAATGTTATGCTGAAATTCAAATGTCCGCTACTTGCGGTTACCGACATGAAGAAAGCCATCACTTTTTATGAAGAGGTGATTGGTGACCGCGTTGCCTTCGACTTTGGCGAGAATGTCCAATTCGAAGGCGGTTTTGCCTTGCAAGAGATGAAGAAATGGAAGGCGATGATCCATACAGACCAGGTTCATACGAAGTCAAACGATGCCGAGCTTTATTTCGAGGAGAAAGACTTTGACAAATTCCTTGAATACCTGAAGGAATTCCCTGAGATTCAGTATGTCCATCCTGTCGAGGAAGCACCTTGGGGACAGCGTATCGTCCGTTTCTATGACCCTGATTTCCATATCATTGAAGTCGGTGAGCCGATGGATGCCGTCATCAAGAGGTTGTTTGAACAGGGCCTGACGGTGGAGAAGGTCTCGGAGAAATCGCAGTATCCCATCGAATACGTCAAGCGGTTTGCGAAATGAACTATCTGTCGGTCAACGCGATATCCAAATCGTATGGCATCAAGACGCTGTTTGAAAATGTCACCTTCGGAATTGAGAAGGGAGATAAGACGGCATTGATTGCCACCAACGGCTCGGGTAAGTCTACCATGCTGAAAATCTTGGTAGGGCAGGAGTCGCCTGATTCTGGGACGATTACCTACGCCAACGACATCAAAATCGGCTACTTGGAGCAACTGCCTGTGTATCCGACAGGGACACGTGTGTCGGATCTGTTGGCCGACCTCAATGATGAACAACACCTGAAAGCAAGGCAGTACTTGACTCGTTTTGCCATCACCAACTTGGAGCAGTCGGTGGACGAGCTTTCAGGCGGACAAGTTAAGCGTTTGGCTTTGGCCTTGGTATTATTGCATGAACCTGATTTCCTGATTCTTGACGAGCCTACCAACCATTTGGATGTGGAGATGGTGGAATGGTTAGAGAAGTTTCTCACCCAGTCAAGCATGACGTTGCTGATGGTGACCCATGACCGATATTTCCTTGATAGAGTGTGCAATAAGATTTTTGAGCTTTACCAAGGCGTGATGTACACCCACAACGGCAACTTCGACTATTATGTGCAAAAAAGTCGCGAGCGTGAGGAGGTAAAACGCGCCACGGCAGAGCGCAATAGCCAGTTGCTGAAATACGAGTTAGAATGGATGCGCAGCACGCCACAGGCTCGTACCAGCAAGTCAAAGAGTCGAATTGAGGCGTTTTACGACCTGAAAGAACGCTCCAAATATCAGGAACAAGACGAACGCTTGGAGTTCGGTTTGCAGATGCAACGACTTGGTGGCAAGATACTGGAAATGAGCAATGTGTCGAAGTCTTACGGCGACCTTGCCGTTTTGAAGGATTTCGACTATGTCTTCAAGCGTGGCGAGCGCATCGGCCTGATTGGCAAGAATGGGGTGGGGAAGTCCACCTTCTTGAACCTGATTACAGGCAGCGTTTTGCCCGACCGAGGCCGCATAAAAACTGGAGAAACAGTGACCTACGGCTATTACCGACAGGAAGGCATCCAATTCGACGAGAGCAAGACTGTGCTGAGTACCGTGCGCGACATTGCCGAGGTGATGACCTACGGCAAGGACAAAGTCTACACAGCTGACCAGTTGTTGGCGCATTTCAACTTCCCTTACAAGATGCACCACCAGCCAGTGGCTTTGTTGAGTGGTGGCGAGAAACGCCGACTCTACCTGTTAACCATCTTGGTGCAGAACCCCAACTTCCTTATCCTTGACGAGCCCACTAACGACTTGGATTTGTTGACGTTACAAAAACTTGAAGACTTCTTGCAAGGCTATAAAGGCTGTCTTTTGGTGGTCTCGCACGACCGTTTCTTCATGGATGAGGTAGTGGACCAACTCTTTGTGTTTCAAGGTGAAGGCAACGTCAAAGGCTTCATGGGCAACTATTCGCAATACAAAGACTATCTTGATGCCAAACTGAGGGAGGAACGCAAGGAGAAATCGGTGCAGAAGAAAGAAGAGCCAAAACCAGTAAAGCAACGAGAAAAGGTGAAGCGTTCGTTCAAAGAACAGCGTGAATACGAGGCATTAACCCAAGAAATGGCCGACCTTGAAGCCGAAAAACAAACCTTGACCGAAGCCTTGAATAGCGAAACCGATTACCTGAAATTACAACAAATGGGTAACCGTTTGCAGGAGATTAAGGATTTACTGGATGAGAAAGAATTGAGATGGTTGGAGTTGGATGAGATTGGAGGATAAGTTGTCGGTCTTTATAATTATCACCTGCATAAAATAAAGGATATATGGATTTTTGTAATTTTGTCGCGCCTAAACAAAGAAACAATGTAAATAGGAGAAGTATGAAATGATTATGGCACTCTACGTTCAATAGTGTCCAATTTGAGAAACAATCCGTATTATGCCTGCAATTATATGAACGAACTACCAGTACATAATGACTTTATATTTGACATGCTCTACGGTGCGGTAACTGTGTCGGCTATCATTGCGTGTTGCTATCTGCTGTTCCGTCGGGGCAATGCATTTGCGCCCAATATCACGTCGCCAGTTCGTCTGCGTCGTTGTGCGGCTGCCTATATTGCTGCAGTGGTACTGAGCCATGTGTTATGGATACTAGTAAGCAATTTCGTCTTAATTGACGACCATTTTTTAAGCTATGCCATAGCTACCGGGTTCGACAGTGTGATGCTGAACTCTACGATGATGGCTATGCTGTTTGCCATGTTGCAAGACCGACGGCGACCGTTTTGGCCTATTGCTGTGGCGATGGTGCCCTTCGTGGTCATAGTGGTAGTGTGTATCGCCATCCGTAGTGACGCCTTAGACCCGCTGCTGCATGTTTATGACTTGTCGCTGAACGTGTGCTTTATAATATATATGATATTTGCAACGAAACAGTACTGGCGATGGCTGCACGACAACTATGCCGACTTGGAACACAAGGAGATGTGGCTGAGCTTTGTGGCGTTGGCGGTCATGTTAGTGATGTTCGTTGTCTATGAGAACGACAACGGCAATTCGACTGTAATGTATTTTGTAGAGGTGAGCGAATTTGTGTTTATCGGCCTCTTGATTTGGCGAGTGGAGACGCTTCAGCAGTTGGATGCCCCTTCCACACAGAAGTGGAACTTAGTAGAAGAGCCGACGGCACCAGCTGCTGCGCCATCGACCATCTCCTCCAATATCGGAAAATTGTTAGAGCAGCATTGTGAGGCCACCCAGCTTTACCTGCGTCACGACCTTACCCTTCTTCAGCTTTCTGAAGCTGTGGGCACCAACCACACTTATCTTAGCCAGCATTTTGCACAACAGGGCATGAACTACAACGCCTATATCAACGGCCTGCGCATCCAACATTTCATCAATCTCTACCATGAAGCCATCGCCAATCAGCATCCTTTCACTGCCCAACAGTTGGCAAACGAGAGCGGCTTCAGAAGCTATAGCACCTTCAGTGCCGCCTTCAAGCAGCGCATGGGGCAAACCGTGACCTCCTGGATGCGTGACTCGGCTGAAAAAGAATAGCACATCGCAACAGATGTAACCCAATAAAACATTGAAACTATCGGCCCGAACTCCATAAAACGGTGAGTTCGGGCTGATTTGTATCGTCCTGAGACTTTCAGAATATACAAAAAGCATTTCAGAATGTGCAAAACTTACAGAATATGCAAGAATCGTTTCAGAAAATACAAGACTTTCAAATTGAGGTATTTTCGGTAACTATCTAAGCTACTTTTGCAACCGAAAACAGCTGTAAAAGCAGTCTGTATATCACCATTGTTCAACAAATTCAACTTACAAATTATGTTATTCAATTCGTTTGAGTTTCTCATCTTCTTCCCGACAGTATGCATTGTGTACTATCTATTGAAGGGCAACCGCTGGCGCATACCTTTCCTCCTCATCGCCAGTTACTATTTCTACATGAACTGGAAGCCCGTTTATGCGATGCTCATCATGACTTCCACGGTATTGACTTATTTATGTGGTCTGCTTGTGGAACGATATGCTGACGACAAACCAAAGCAGAAAGCGTTTCTGGTGATTAGTCTGGTGATCAATTTCGCCATCCTGTTTGCCTTCAAGTATTTCAATTTTATTAATGAATCGGTATTCCGCCTGTTGGGAATGGCAGGAATACGATGGACGGTGCCTAACCTTGATGTGCTGTTACCCGTAGGCATCTCGTTCTACACCTTCCAAGCGGTAGGATATTCTATTGATGTGTACCGAGGCACCATCAAGGCGGAACGGAATTTCTTTACATACGCACTCTTCGTCAGTTTCTTCCCGCAGTTGGTTGCAGGACCTATCGAACGCGCCAAAAACCTGCTTCCACAGTTTCATGAGGAACACTATTTCAATTCTTATGAAGCAATAGAAGGCTTGAAACAGATGCTGTGGGGCTTCTTTATGAAACTTTGCGTGGCAGACATGATAAGCGAATATGTGAATGCGGTCTTCAACCATGTGGAGCGTCATAGTGGCACCAGCATGATTGTTGCCACCCTATTCTTTACTTTCCAGATATATTGCGATTTTGGAGGCTACAGCAATATCGCCATCGGTGCCGCCAAAGTGATGGGGTTCCGACTTATGGAGAACTTCCATCGACCCTATTATTCCCTTAATATAAAGGAGTTCTGGAAGAAGTGGCATATTTCGCTCTCATCGTGGTTTATGGACTATGTCTATATCCCACTTGGAGGCAATCGGGTAAAATACCCTCGTCACCTGCTCAATCTGATGATAACTTTCCTTGTCAGTGGTTTGTGGCACGGAGCCAACTGGACATTTGTTATTTGGGGAGGGTTGCACGGCACGTATCAAGTCATTGGTAATCTATGGCGCAAATATGTCCATAAGCCCGAATACAAAAACGTTTTCTCCCGAATGTTTGGTACTGCTTTCTGTTTCGTGTTGGTATCCTTTGCCTGGATATTTTTCCGAGCGAACAATGTGACTGACGCATTCGCAATTATCGGAAAGATACTCACGGATCATGGTGCGCCCTTTGTGGACAAATCGGTTTTTGTTTACGGTCTCATCGCGTTATTCATTCTTATATTCAAGGAGACCAAAGACAACTTTAACTGGAATATTCATTTCATGCACTCCAAACACACTGTGGTACGCTATATATCCACTGTTGCACTAATTGTATATGTTCTTTTGTTCGGCTCTTATGCTAATGGTCAATTCATCTATTTTCAATTCTAATCGTTATGAAAAAAGAATCTGCCCGCTTTTGGAGAATCATACTCATTATTATCGCAATGTTTGTTGCGGTTGATATTACTGTCGGGGTGGTCTTCGACAAGCTGATGGACATAATGCCTGACATCTGCGGCGATTTTGCCAAAGACAACTATCGTCTTCACTATTTGGAAACAGATGTGGTTATCCTTGGCTCTTCACGTGGGAATAATCATTATGTTTCCCAACAACTCGGCGACAGCATAGATGCCTATTCCGGCAAGCACTTATCCATTTACAATGCTGCCATTAGCGCTAAGTTTGCCAACAGCAACTCCTGTGCAGCGGAGGCTATTGTTGCAAGGTATCGTCCCCAACTCGTCATTTATGACATTTCGGAAGACCAACTTTGCGCCGGCCAAGTGACAGATATTGAGTTCTCTGCTCCTTTCTATTGGAAAGACACTATCGTACATCGGTATCTTGACAATCTTGGATTAAAGGAACGCATACTGATGAAATCAAGCATCTACCGCTATAATGGTAAAATGTTCCGAATCGCTTCCACCTTTTTGACTACTATTGTCGTTGATGATGGATATGAGCCAAAGTATGGAACGAACATAGACACTACGAAAGCTAAGGAGAAGGCAATGGCTTCAATGCCGACAAAGGAACTCGACAGTTATACCTTAAACAACTTCGAGAATGTCCTGAAAAAATATTCATCGGCAAAAGTTCCTTTGGTTATCGTCAGTTCTCCAAAATTTCGCCCAACCGACGACAACAGACGCTTGGCTGCACTATGCGACAAATATGGCATTCCCTTCATCGATTTATACGACACTCCCTATTTCAACGACCATCCTGAACTTTTCTACGATGTCAATCATCTGAACGACGATGGCGCGCATGTTTTTACCGCATTGTTTTTCGAGCAGTTGAAACCTTTTTTACCAATGCCATGATAGTGTAAAGACGGATTTGTCTTTCAGAATAAGCAAAAAGCGTTTTAGTATTTGTAAAACTCCCTGTATTTGCAAGAATCATTTCAGGATTTGCAAGACTTTCAGATTGAGGTTTTTTGGGCAAACAATTGGTCTATTTTTGCATCCCGAAACGTAATCACTAAGCAAGAAAGTGAAACAAAAAGAAAAAAATGAATATCGCAAAAGACATCGAAATCTGGTTGGCAGACATTCTTGGCATCAGCAACTTCGACAGAATGGTAGAACGCAAGTTCTGGAAGATGCGACGCCTTTATGAAATCGGTGATGATGTCACCATCGGAGCTGGTGCCATAGTCACCAAAGATGTACCCTCGCACAGTATTGTGAAAGGTTTGAACCAGATACGACCGAAGCGACCGGATGAGATTCCAGACAAATATAAAATTCAGAGTTAAATAACTATTAAAACCATGAATAATAGATGACAAAGATTAAAGAAACAATAAAAGACTGGAAAAATTTCATTCTTTTGTATGTAACTATTATACTTTTTGCTGTAGAGTTTTGTATATCGAAAATACTTGATTTTTTTGATTCACCAACAGAAAGAAAGAGAAAATGAAGTTTTTAGTTTGTATTCATACTATGTTTAAGTTCAAAAAGTGATAAAACAATGCGAATTAAAAATCTGTTGATTGTCCTGTCGCTGTTTGCGACAGGCATTCTTGAAGCACAAACGGGAACTAGTACCCTGAAAGGCAGCCTGAAAGATGCCAATGATGGTTCGATGATGCCCTATACCAATTGTGTGTTGCTCCATGCGACCGATAGTGTGTTCGCCTATGGTGCGACGAGCGATGACAAAGGTGAGTTTTGTTTCAAAGACGTTGTGACTGGTTCTTATGTGCTTCGCGTGAGTTGCGTGGGGTACAAAAAGTATTGGCAACCTGT